>NZ_JBVJMF010000014.1:0-264178 GCF_055584345.1 Streptomyces sp. NPDC104106 | reverse complement strand
AGCTGGACGGCAACACCGTCCGCGTGGACCTGACGGCGACCAGCGGCGGCCAGAAGGTGCTCGGCATGTCCCGGGCGCTCGTACGACTGGCCTGACGGCGGCGAGAAAATCGCGTGCGGTGCTGGGGCAACCGGCACACCGGCACTGGACCGCTGCGGTAAGGGGCGCCCTCTTTGGTGGGGCGCCCCTCACCTGCATCCGGGTGTCCCGGCACGCGTCGGCGGCCGACCGGTCGTCGCCGCCGGACTGTTCCTCCAGGCGGTCGGACTCGGCTGCGTGAGGTGGGTGGCGCGCCGGGCATCGCCGTGATGTCGTCGGTCTCCTCCGCGCGGGGCGGCTACCAGAGCGCCCAGAGCTTCGTGGACGGCCCGCGGCCGCCCTGGTCACCGGCTCGGCGGTGGTCGCGGCCGCCGCGCCGGCGGCTCTGGTGATCCCGGCGCGCCGGGCTGTTCCGGGCGATGCGGACGACGAGGAGCGGGCGTCCGGCCAGGTCCCGGCAGCCGCCTTTCTGGAAGCCCCCGCCCCCCGACCCGGGACCGCACGCCTGAGGAGCCCGCGCTGCCCGTGTCTCCCCGGGCCACGCCGACCGAGTCGACCGCGGGGACCATGCCTCCGCGGGACGCCGACGCATACGTCTCCGCCTCTCTCGTCCGTACCCCTGAGGTATGGGTTCGGGGCCGCCACGCGCGCGGTGCCTACGGCGCCGCTCTCGGGGCACGGCCGCCGAGCCGTCGGCCCGGAGGGCGCCATGTGAACGGCGTGCGGACCGCACCGCGGGGCCCCGGGCCGAACCGGGCGGGCTCTCGCTGCCGACGTGACGTAGGGCGTGGGTGGCCGGTGAGCTTCCCGCGGCCCGTGCCGGGCTGTCCGGGGCGTCTCGTAGTCTTGGGCCCGTGCAGGTACTCCACGACGCCCCCCTTGCCCCGCTGACCACGTTCCGCCTGGGTGGTCCCGCGACGCGGCTGGTGACCGCCGAGACCGATGCCGAGGTGATCGACGTCGTCCGCGAGGCCGACGACAGCGGGACTCCGCTGCTGGTCATCGGTGGTGGGTCGAACCTGGTCATCGGAGACAAGGGCTTCGACGGCACCGCCCTGCGCATCGCCACGCGCGGTGCCGAGCTGCGCGGTACGACGCTGGAGCTGGCCGCCGGTGAGGTGTGGACGGACGCCGTGGCCCGCACCGTCGAGGCCGGGCTCGCCGGGATCGAGTGCCTGGCCGGCATCCCGGGCTCCGCCGGAGCCACCCCGATCCAGAACGTCGGTGCCTACGGCCAGGAGGTCTCCTCCACCATCACCGAGGTGATCGCCTACGACCGGCGCGCCGGCGAGACGGTCGCGCTGACGAACGAGGAGTGCGCCTTCTCGTACCGCCACAGCCGTTTCAAGGCCGACCCCGCGCGCTATGTCGTGCTGCGCGTCCGCTTCGGGCTGGAGGACGCCGACGGGCTGTCGGCGCCGGTGAAGTACGCCGAGGCCGCCCGCGCGCTCGGTGTCGGGCCCGGGGACCGGGTCCCGCTGGCCGATGCCCGCGAGACCGTGCTGAAGCTGCGGGCCGGCAAGGGCATGGTCCTCGATCCTGAGGACCACGACACCTGGTCGGCCGGGTCCTTCTTCACCAACCCCATCCTCACCGACGAGCAGTTCTCCGCCTTCCACGCGCGCGTGCGCGAGCGGTTGGGGCAGGGCGCCGAGCCGCCCGCGTACCCCGCGGGTGAGGGCCGTACGAAGACCTCCGCTGCCTGGCTGATCGACAAGGCCGGCTTCACCAAGGGCTACGGCACCGGGGCCGCCCGCATCTCCACCAAGCACACCCTCGCCCTCACCAACCGCGGCGACGCCACCACCGAGGACCTGCTGGCGCTGGCCCGCGAGGTCGTCGGCGGTGTCCGGGAGGCCTTCGGGATCACCCTGGTCAACGAACCGGTCACCGTGGGCGTCAGCCTCGATGGCTCCGGCGCAGGGGCCTAGTGCCCGGGCAGGCGACGTTCGCCGCGTCGCGACGCCCGGCACGCTCCCCCGCCGCGCGGGAGGTGCCCCTACTCGCCGCACCGGCCGATAGCCCAGGTACGCCCAGTACGAGGACTTCCGGCCGGCACGCCGACAGCACGCACCGGACGCCGCTCCTTGACGGGTAAGCGTTGCCTGCCGGGGCACTAGTAGGCCACGCCGACGCCCTGCTTCACCGTCCCTTCGTCGCGGATCATCGACAGCATCGCGTGCGCCACGTCCGCGCGCGCGATGAAGCGGCCGCCTCGCGGGAAGCCGCCGACGGCGGTGCGGTAGCGGCCGGTGAGCGGCTTGTCCTGCAGGCGCGGGGGCCGTACCGACGTCCAGTCCGTGCCGCTGCGGGCCAGCTCGGCCTCCATCGCGGTGAGGTCGGCGTAGACGTCCTTCAGGGCGGCCCTCACCAGGCCCCGCACGGCGCGGTCCAGGACGCCGTCGTCCACGGGCGCGGGGCCGACCGGGCCGGCGCTGACCACCAGCAGCCGCCGTACCCCCTCCGCCTCCATGGCGCGCAGGACCGTGCGGGTCAGCCGCGCGGCGACCCCGGCGTCCTTGCGGCTGCGCGCGCCCAGGCCGGACAGGACCGCGTCCCGGCCCGCGACGGCGGCACGCAGCCGCTCGGGGTCGCCCAGGTCGGCCTGGAACACCTCCAGCGCGCCGCCCGTGACGGCCAGCCGGGCAGGATCACGGACGACGGCGGTGACGCGATGGCCGGCGTCGAGCGCCTGCCGGACGAGCTCCCGGCCGATGCCGCCGGTGGCGCCGAAAACGGTGAGGTTCATGAGTGCTCCCGTACTCGGGATGGGTGGGTGAGTGTTCACTCACCTCTGTGTCCCTCTAGAGTGAGTAAGCACTCACCCACTCGTCAAGCCCGATAGGACGCCCCATGGAGCCCAAGCCGGCGCGCGTGCGCATCCTGGACGCCGCACACGAGCTGATGCTCACCGTCGGACTCGCCCGCGCCACCACCAAGGAGATCGCGCGCGCGGCCGACTGCTCGGAAGCGGCCCTCTACAAGTACTTCGACAGCAAGGAAGAGCTGTTCGTGCGCGTGCTCAGAGAGCGGCTGCCCCGCCTCACGCCGCTGCTCGGCAGCCTGGCCGCCGAACCGGGACAGGGCACCCTGGAGGGCAACCTCACCGAGATCGCGCGCCAGGCCGCCCTCTTCTACGAGCAGAGCTTCCCGATCGCCGCCTCCCTGTACGCCGAGCCCCAGCTCAGGGAGCGCCACTTCGAGGTCCTGCGCGAGCTGGGCTCCGGCCCGCACCGGCCCATCGAGGACCTGGCCGCCTATCTGCGCGCCGAACAGGCCGCGGGCCGGGTCCGCGGCGACACCGACACCTTCGCGGCCGCCTCGCTGCTGCTGGGGGCCTGCGCCCAGCGGGCGTTCGCCTACGACGCGACCGTCACGGGGGAGCGGCCCCCGGTCGACGACTTCGCCGCGCGGCTCGCGCGGACCCTGCTGGGCGGCATCGCCGTCGCGCCGGCCTCCGGATGAGCGACCACGGGCCACGCCGGGAACACGGCCGGTTCGCCGGGCCCCCGCGCCTCCGGGAGGGCCTGTCAGGTGGCCGGGCGGGCGAGCCAGTCGTCCACGCCGGCCAGCAGCCGTGTCCTGACGTCCTCCGGGGCGGCCGAGCCGCGTACCGACTGCCGTGCCAGCTCCGCGAGTTCGGCGTCCGTGAAGCCGTGCGTGTGCCGGGCGATCTCGTACTGGGCCGCCAGCCGGGAGCCGAACAGCAGCGGGTCGTCGGCGCCGAGCGCCATCGGGACGCCCGCCTCGAAGAGCGTGCGCAGCGGCACGTCCTCGGGCTTCTCGTACACGCCGAGCGCCACGTTGGACGCCGGGCAGACCTCGCAGGTCACCTGCCGGTCCGCCAGCCGCTTCAGCAGCCGCGGGTCCTCCGCCGCGCGCACCCCGTGCCCGATCCGGTGGGCGTGCAGGTCGTCCAGGCAGTCGCGCACCGACGCCGGACCGGTCAGCTCACCGCCGTGCGGGGCCGACAGTAGGCCGCCCGTGCGCGCGATGTGGAAGGCCCGGTCGAAGTCCCGCGCCATGCCGCGCCGTTCGTCGTTGGACAGCCCGAAGCCCACCACCCCCCGATCCGCGTACCGCACCGCCAGCCGGGCCAGGGTGCGCGCGTCCAGCGGGTGCTTCATCCGGTTGGCGGCGACCAGGACGCGCATGCCGAGCCCGGTCTCGCGGGCGGTGGTGTCCACGGCGTCCAGGATGATCTCCAGGGTCGGGATCAGACCCCCCAGCCGGGGTGCGTACGACGTCGGGTCCACCTGGATCTCCAGCCAGCCCGAGCCGTCCCGCAGGTCCTCCTCGGCCGCCTCTCTGACCAGCCGCTGGATGTCCTCCGGCGCGCGCAGGCAGGAGCGCGCCGCGTCGTACAGCCGCTGGAAGCGGAACCAGCCCCGCTCGTCCGTGGCCCGCAGCCTCGGCGGCTCGCCGCTCGTCAGCGCGTCCGTCAGGGCGTCGGGCAGCCGTACGCCGTACTTGTCGGCCAGTTCCAGCACGGTGCCCGGTCGCATCGAGCCGGTGAAGTGCAGGTGCAGATGGGCTTTCGGCAGCTCAGAGAGGTCACGTACACGCTCCATCCCAGGATCCTGCCGTACGCGGCCGTCCCACCGGTAGCCGTTTCCCCGTTCGTGGTCTTGCTCGCACACAGGAGCGGGCCGCCTCCCCGCAGGGAAGACGGCCCGCACGCGCGCGTGGAACGCAAAGACGGGACCTAGTCCCGGGCCTCCGCCAGCAGCTTCTGGATCCGGCTCACGCCCTCGACGAGGTCCTCGTCGCCGAGCGCGTACGACAGCCGCAGGTAGCCCGGCGTGCCGAAGGCCTCGCCCGGGACGACCGCGACCTCGGCCTCCTCCAGGATCAGCGCGGCCAGCTCGACGGTGTCCTGCGGACGCTTGCCGCGGATCTCCTTGCCGAGCAGGGCCTTCACCGACGGGTAGGCGTAGAAGGCGCCCTCCGGCTCCGGGCAGACCACGCCGTCGATCTCGTTGAGCATCCGCACGATCGTCCTGCGGCGGCGGTCGAAGGCCTCGCGCATCTTCTCGACGGCCGTCAGGTCCCCGGAGACGGCCTCGAGCGCGGCGACCTGGGCCACGTTGGAGACGTTGGAGGTGGCGTGCGACTGGAGGTTCGTCGCGGCCTTGACGACGTCCTTCGGGCCGATGACCCAGCCCACGCGCCAGCCGGTCATGGCGTACGTCTTCGCGACACCGTTGACCACCACGCACTTGTCGCGCAGCTCGGGCAGCAGCGCCGGCAGGGACACGGCGGCCGCGTCGCCGTAGACGAGGTGCTCGTAGATCTCGTCGGTCAGCACCCACAGGCCGTGCTCCACGGCCCAGCGGCCGATCGCCTCGGTCTCGGCCTCGGAGTACACCGCGCCGGTCGGGTTGGACGGGGAGACGAAGAGGACGACCTTGGTCTTCTCCGTGCGCGCCGCCTCCAGCTGCTCCACGCTGACGCGGTAGCCGGTGGTCTCGTCGGCGACGACCTCCACCGGGACACCGCCCGCGAGGCGGATCGACTCGGGGTACGTCGTCCAGTACGGCGCCGGGACGATGACCTCGTCGCCCGGGTCGAGGATCGCCGCGAAGGCCTCGTAGATGGCCTGCTTGCCGCCGTTGGTGACGAGGATCTGCGAGACGTCGGGCTCCCAGCCGGAGTCGCGCAGCGTCTTCGCGGCGATGGCGGCCTTCAGCTCGGGCAGGCCGCCCGCCGGCGTGTAGCGGTGGTACTTGGGGTTCTTGCAGGCCTCGACGGCCGCCTCGACGATGTAGTCCGGGGTCGGGAAGTCGGGCTCGCCGGCGCCGAAGCCGATCACCGGACGCCCGGCGGCCTTCAGGGCCTTGGCCTTGGCGTCCACGGCGAGGGTGGCGGACTCGGAGATCGCGCCGACTCGGGCGGAGACCCGGCGCTCGGTGGGTGGGGTTGCAGCGCTCATGCGGCCCATCGTTCCAGACCGGAAATGTCCCCGGCACGCGGGTTTCACAGACTGAACAGCCAGGGGTCGGCACGTGAACACGGGTCCGAATCCGGGTCCCGTCCGCCCTCCGGCCAGGACGATCTTCGGTCGTCCCACCCCGGACGGGCGCTTTCTGTTCGACGCCGGGCCGCGGACCACGTACACTCACACCTCGTTGGCCTTCAGCAGCCGCCGCCACCGGTGCACACCCCGCACCCGGCCGGATGCGGTACGTTGGGGGACACACAAAGGGTCGTAGCTCAATTGGTAGAGCACCGGTCTCCAAAACCGGCGGTTGGGGGTTCAAGTCCCTCCGGCCCTGCTACACACACCGCCAGGATGTGTGCGCATGTACGTACAGCAATGCACCGCCGTGCGGCTCCAGAAACCGGGCGCGGCACGGCCAGGACCCGGGACCAGGTGAGGATGCATGACGGACGCCGTGGGCTCCATCGACACGCCTGACGCCCAGGACGAGGTGTCCGAGTCCAAGAAGAAGGCCCGCAAGGGCGGCAAGCGCGCCAAGAAGGGCCCGCTGAAGCGCCTCGCCACCTTCTACCGCCAGATCATCGCGGAACTCCGCAAGGTCGTCTGGCCGACTCGCAACCAGCTGACGTCGTACACCACCGTGGTGATCTTCTTCGTCGCCATCATGATCGCTCTGGTGACCGTGATTGACTATGGGCTCAACCACGCGGCCAAGTACGTCTTCGGCTGAGCCAACAGCGAAGGGCGCCGTGGTACCGGCGCCCGTTTTCGCATGTTCCACCCCTATGTATCCAGGAAGAAGCAGCCACCGTGTCTGACCAGAACCTGAACGACGCCATCGAGCCCCACGGCCAGGACGTCGAGTCCGTGGACGACGAGCTCGACATCGTCGAGGGTGCGGACGAGGACCTGGACGAGGTCGAGGCTGCCGACGCCGAGGCGGGCGAGCCGGCCGAGGAGAGCGCGCTGCACGTCGAGGACGAGGACGGCGAGGAGGCCGAGGGCGGCGAAGAGCCCGTCGCCGAGGCCGCCGAGGAAGAGCCGGCCGCGCCGGTCGACCCCGTCCAGGCCCTGCGCGAGGAACTGCGCACCCTGCCCGGCGAGTGGTACGTCATCCACACCTACGCCGGTTACGAGAACCGCGTGAAGACCAACCTGGAGCAGCGCGCCGTCTCGCTGAACGTCGAGGACTACATCTTCCAGGCCGAGGTGCCGCAGGAAGAGGTCGTCCAGATCAAGAACGGCGACCGCAAGACGATCAAGCAGAACAAGCTGCCGGGTTACGTCCTGGTCCGCATGGACCTGACCAACGAGTCCTGGGGCGTCGTCCGCAACACCCCGGGTGTCACCGGCTTCGTCGGCAACGCCTACGACCCGTACCCGCTGACCCTGGACGAGATCGTCAAGATGCTCGCTCCGGAGGCCGAGGAGAAGGCCGCCCGCGAGGCCGCCGAGGCCGAGGGCAAGCCCGCCCCGCAGCGCAAGGTCGAGGTCCAGGTGCTCGACTTCGAGGTCGGCGACTCGGTCACCGTCACCGACGGCCCGTTCGCCACGCTCCAGGCGACCATCAACGAGATCAACCCCGACTCCAAGAAGGTCAAGGGTCTGGTGGAGATCTTCGGTCGCGAGACCCCGGTCGAGCTGTCCTTCGACCAGATCCAGAAGAACTAGCTCCTTCTGGAACCACCGCTTCCGAAACAGGTCAGGCGGGCTGCCTCAGCCCCGTCTGACCTGCTCGGTTTTAAGCCGTGCATCCATACCCGCTATCGTTGTGCGGTATGCCTGCGTCAGGATTCGCTCCGCGCGCGGGCATGGACCCGAATGAAAGGACCCGGAGAGCAATGCCTCCCAAGAAGAAGAAGGTCACGGGGCTCATCAAGCTCCAGATCAACGCCGGTGCGGCGAACCCGGCCCCGCCGGTCGGCCCCGCGCTCGGTCAGCACGGCGTCAACATCATGGAGTTCTGCAAGGCGTACAACGCCGCGACCGAGTCGCAGCGTGGCTGGGTGATCCCGGTGGAGATCACGGTCTACGAGGACCGCTCCTTCACCTTCGTCACCAAGACGCCGCCGGCCGCGAAGATGATCCTCAAGGCCGCTGGTGTCGAGAAGGGCTCCGGCGAGCCGCACAAGACCAAGGTCGCCAAGATCACCGAGGCGCAGGTCCGCGAGATCGCCCAGACGAAGCTCCCCGACCTCAACGCCAACGACCTGGACGCCGCGTCGAAGATCATCGCCGGCACCGCCCGTTCCATGGGCATCACGGTCGAGGGCTGACCTCACCCACCCAGCAGTCATGCGGCCGTGACCGGTCGCACGTGGCAGGGCCTGCTCGGCCCAGGGACCACGACTCCTTTCAGAACACACAGGAGCAAGTTGTGAGCAAGCGCAGCAAGGCTCTCCGCGCTGCGGACGCCAAGGTCGACCGGGAGAAGCTGTACGCCCCGCTCGAGGCCGTCCGTCTCGCCAAGGAGACCTCCACGACCAAGTTCGACGCCACCGTCGAGGTCGCCTTCCGTCTGGGTGTCGACCCGCGCAAGGCCGACCAGATGGTCCGTGGCACCGTGAACCTTCCGCACGGCACCGGTAAGACCGCCCGGGTCCTGGTCTTCGCGACCGGTGACCGTGCCGAGGCCGCGCGTGCCGCGGGCGCCGACATCGTCGGCGCCGACGAGCTGATCGACGAGGTGGCGAAGGGCCGTCTGGACTTCGACGCCGTCGTCGCCACCCCGGACCTCATGGGCAAGGTCGGCCGCCTCGGCCGCGTCCTCGGCCCGCGTGGTCTGATGCCGAACCCGAAGACCGGCACCGTCACCCCCGACACCGCCAAGGCCGTCACCGACATCAAGGGCGGCAAGATCGAGTTCCGCGTCGACAAGCACTCGAACCTGCACTTCATCATCGGCAAGGCGTCCTTCGACGACGCCAAGCTGGTGGAGAACTACGGCGCCGCGCTGGAGGAGATCCTCCGTCTGAAGCCGTCCGCCGCCAAGGGCCGCTACCTCAAGAAGGCCGCGGTCAGCACCACCATGGGCCCCGGCATCCCGGTCGACCCGAACCGCACCCGCAACCTCCTCGTCGAGGAGGACCCGGCCGCCGTCTGAGTCTCCCGCTCAGCCCGGTAGCCGCGTCACGGACGCGTCGAACAGAGGGCGGACCCCGCAACCTTCACGGTGCGGGGTCCGTCCTTTCTGTGTACGGCCTTGTCCGTGACTGTCAGTGCCCTGGGCTACGGTGCAGGGCACACGAAATCGCTCCAGGGGTGGGACCACATGAAGAGCACGATCGTCCGTCGTACGACCCTTTCCATAGCGGCTGCAGCCGCGCTGACCTCGGTGGCGGCCTGCGGCTCCTCCTCCGGCTCCGGCAAGGACGACAAGGCGGCCGGTGGCGGCGCGATCCACGTCAGCCCCGTCGCCGCCGTGCTGCGCACCGCCGAGCAGTCGACGGACAAGGCGGAATCGGCGAAGGTGCGCTCCACCATGTCCGTCGGCGACGTGATGACGGTGTCGTCGAGCGGCGCCGTGCGCTGGGGCAGTGGCCTCGAGGGTGACCTCACCCTCTCCTACACCGGCGGCACGCTGGCCGAAGCCATGCAGAAGGCCGGTGACGGGGCGACGATGCATGCCCGCTACCTGCCGGACGCCATGTACGTGAACATCGGCGGCACGTCCGCCGAGCACATGGCAGGCAAGCACTGGATCAAGTACGCGTACGACGACCTCGCCAAGTTCGGCGGCGCCTCCGGGGCGTACACGAGGGACCAGCTGCGCACCGCCACGCCCAACCAGTCCGTGAAGATGCTGCTGGCCTCCGGCGACGTGAAGCAGGTGGGCGAGGAGACGGTCTTTGGCGTCCACACCAGGCACTACTCGGGCTCGGTGAACGTCGCCGACCTCGCGGGCAAGAACAGCAACCTCAGCGCGGCCCAGCTGACGGCCCTGAAGGAGCAGCTCGACAAGGCGGGCATCACCACCGAGACCATCGACCTCTGGATCAACGACCAGAACCTGCTGGTCAAGAAGACCGAGAAGGGCGACACGGCCAAGGGCCTCATGACCAACACGGCCTACTACAGCGACTACGGCACGCAGGTCTCCGTCCAGGCACCCCCGGCCGGGGACACCAAGGACTTCAAGGACCTGATGAAGTCCCTCGGCACCCCGGGCTCGGGCAACACGGCGAGCGGCTCCGCCGGTGTCTCCTGAGGCCGGGCCTGCACCTCGCCGGTCGGCGCCCGAGCCCGGGCCGGCACTGAGCCCGGGCGGTCCGGGCCGCCGGATTTGCTCCCGTGCGGCCCGTTCCCGTACTCTCTTCCCGAAGCCAAAGACCGCTGGTCGTTGCCGTGCGCTCCCACGAGGGCGCGGTGGCCGAAGGATCCGCTGAAAAGTGGGCGACCCGCGCAGGTGACAGTGGAAGCACTCCCGGCAGTGCGCGCGCCACGCGCGCGTGCGGCCGGTCGAGTCCGCCCCGTGCGCCTGCGCCGGGGCGTTTCGTTTTACCCAGTCCTCCTTCGGGTCCGCGCGGTCAGAATCACCCGGAAGGAGGCCGAGGCTCTATGGCGAGGCCCGACAAGGCTGCCGCGGTTGCCGAGCTGACGGACAAGTTCCGCAGCTCCAACGCCGCCGTGCTGACCGAGTACCGCGGTCTCACCGTGGCGCAGCTCAAGACGCTGCGCCGGTCGCTCGGTGAGAACGCCCAGTACGCCGTGGTGAAGAACACGCTGACCAAGATCGCGGCCAAGGAGGCCGGGATCACGCTGGAGGACCAGCTCTTCGCTGGCCCGACGGCCGTCGCCTTCGTCACCGGTGACCCGGTGGAGTCGGCGAAGGGTCTGCGTGACTTCGCCAAGGACAACCCGAATCTCGTCATCAAGGGCGGTGTCCTTGATGGCAAGGCGCTGAACGCCGACGAGATCAAGAAGCTTGCGGACCTCGAGTCCCGCGAGGTTCTGCTCTCCAAGCTGGCCGGTGCCTTCAAGGCGAAGCAGTCCCAGGCTGCCTCCGTCTTCCAGGCGCTGCCGTCGAAGCTCGTCCGCACCGTGGACGCGCTGCGCGCCAAGCAGGACGAGCAGGGCGGTGCCGAGTAATTCGGCTCGCATCATGACCGCCGCCTGATCCCGGGCAGCGGTCGTAGCGGGCCAACGTACGCCCGCCAGACATGTACATCCGGCACCTGCCGACTTAGTGGAAGGAAGCCATCGTGGCTCTCACCCAGGACGAACTGCTCGCCGAGTTCGAGAACATGACCCTCATCCAGCTTTCCGAGTTCGTGAAGGCGTTCGAGGAGAAGTTCGACGTCACCGCCGCTGCCGCCGCCCCGGTCGTCGTCGCCGGCGGTGCCGCCGGTGGCGCCGAGGCCGCCCAGGAGGAGGAGAAGGACGAGTTCGACGTCATCCTCACCGGCGCCGGCGACAAGAAGATCCAGGTCATCAAGGTCGTGCGTGAGCTGACCTCCCTCGGCCTGAAGGAGGCCAAGGACCTGGTCGACGGCACCCCGAAGCCGGTTCTGGAGAAGGTCAACAAGGAGGCCGCCGACAAGGCCGCCGAGGCCCTCAAGGGCGCCGGTGCCTCCGTCGAGGTCAAGTAAGACCTTCGCGACCGCAGGAGCGGCCCGGTAGGGCTGTAACGCGAACGCACCGCAGGGCGATCATCCAACCGGGTGGTCGCCCTGCGGCGTTCCCCGGGGTGCGGCCCGGGCTGCCTTGCACCTGTGTTCGTGAGGGGTAAGGTGATCTTCGTCGTGTCTCCGGATGCCTGGTTCGGGCAAGGGGGGCCTTGACGAACCGCACGCAGCGCGCAATTCTCAGGACGCGTCGTCACAAGGATCCGAATCCGAGGCATGGATCGACGACGAAGAGGGCAGTATCAACGTGCGTTGAGGGCAGCATGCCGAGGGCGTTGACGAAGGCGTTGAGAACAACGAGGGTCTCCAAAACCCGGGACTGGACATCAGTGGGCCAAGTGGCTACACTGACCCTTTGCGCTGCCTGTTAGCTGTCCCCTGCCCGTCACCAGGGGTCTGCCCTCACTCGAGCATCGATGACAAAAGCTCCCATGACCTGGGGTTTCTGTCTCCGTGTACGGGAGAGGGGCCGGTACGCGCGTAGTGAGTCCGAGCCCTCGGAAGGACCCCCTCTTGGCCGCCTCGCGCAATGCCTCGACCGCGAATACGAACAACGGCGCCAGCACCGCCCCGCTGCGCATCTCCTTTGCAAAGATCAAGGAGCCTCTCGAGGTTCCGAACCTGCTCGCGCTGCAGACCGAGAGCTTCGACTGGCTGCTCGGCAACACCGCTTGGCAGAGTCGGGTCGAGGAGGCTCTGGAGAACGGTCAGGACGTCCCCACCAAGTCCGGTCTGGAGGAGATCTTCGAGGAGATCTCCCCGATCGAGGACTTCTCCGGGTCGATGTCCCTGACGTTCCGGGACCACCGCTTCGAGCCGCCGAAGAACTCCATCGACGAGTGCAAGGAGCGCGACTTCACGTACGCCGCCCCGCTCTTCGTCACCGCCGAGTTCACCAACAACGAGACCGGTGAGATCAAGTCCCAGACGGTCTTCATGGGCGACTTCCCGCTCATGACGAACAAGGGCACCTTCGTCATCAACGGCACCGAGCGTGTCGTTGTGTCTCAGCTGGTCCGTTCCCCCGGTGTCTACTTCGACTCCACCATCGACAAGACGTCCGACAAGGACATCTTCTCCGCCAAGATCATCCCGTCCCGGGGTGCCTGGCTGGAGATGGAGATCGACAAGCGCGACATGGTCGGTGTCCGCATCGACCGCAAGCGCAAGCAGTCGGTCACCGTGCTGCTGAAGGCGCTCGGCTGGACCACCGAGCAGATCCTCGAGGAGTTCGGCGACTACGAGTCGATGCGCGCCACCCTGGAGAAGGACCACACCCAGGGCCAGGACGACGCGCTGCTCGACATCTACCGCAAGCTGCGCCCGGGCGAGCCCCCCACGCGCGAGGCCGCGCAGACGCTGCTGGAGAACCTCTACTTCAACCCCAAGCGCTACGACCTCGCCAAGGTCGGCCGCTACAAGGTCAACAAGAAGCTCGGTGCGGACGAGCCGCTGGACGCCGGCGTGCTCACCACCGACGACATCATCGCCACCATCAAGTACCTGGTGAAGCTGCACGCCGGCGAGGCCGAGACGGTGACCGAGACCGGTCGCACGATCATGGTCGAGACCGACGACATCGACCACTTCGGCAACCGCCGTATCCGCAGCGTCGGTGAGCTGATCCAGAACCAGGTCCGTACGGGTCTCGCCCGTATGGAGCGCGTCGTGCGCGAGCGCATGACCACCCAGGATGTCGAGGCGATCACGCCGCAGACCCTGATCAACATCCGGCCGGTCGTCGCCTCCATCAAGGAGTTCTTCGGCACCAGCCAGCTGTCCCAGTTCATGGACCAGAACAACCCGCTGTCGGGGCTGACGCACAAGCGTCGTCTGAACGCCCTCGGCCCGGGTGGTCTCTCCCGTGAGCGGGCCGGCTTCGAGGTCCGCGACGTGCACCCGTCGCACTACGGCCGTATGTGCCCGATCGAGACGCCGGAAGGCCCGAACATCGGTCTGATCGGCTCGCTCGCCTCCTACGGCCGGGTCAACGCGTTCGGTTTCGTCGAGACGCCGTACCGCAAGGTCGTCGACGGCCAGGTCACCGACGAGGTGGACTACCTGACCGCCGACGAGGAGGACCGCTTCGTCATCGCGCAGGCCAACGCGCCGCTGACCAGCGAACTCCGCTTCGAGGAGAGCCGCGTCCTGGTCCGCCGTCGTGGCGGCGAGGTCGACTACGTCGGCCCCGAGGACGTGGACTACATGGACGTCTCGCCGCGCCAGATGGTGTCGGTCGCGACCGCCATGATCCCCTTCCTGGAGCACGACGACGCCAACCGTGCCCTCATGGGCGCGAACATGATGCGCCAGGCCGTGCCGCTGATTAAGTCGGAGGCCCCGCTCGTCGGCACCGGCATGGAGTACCGCTCCGCGGTCGACGCCGGCGACGTGGTCAAGGCCGAGAAGGACGGTGTGGTCCAGGAGGTCTCCGCGGACTACATCACCACCGCCAACGACGACGGCACGTACATCACGTACCGCCTGGCCAAGTTCTCCCGGTCCAACCAGGGCACCTCGGTCAACCAGAAGGTCATCGTCAACGAGGGCGACCGCGTCATCGAGGGCCAGGTCCTCGCCGACGGCCCGGCCACCGAGAACGGCGAGATGGCCCTCGGCAAGAACCTGCTCGTGGCGTTCATGCCGTGGGAGGGTCACAACTACGAGGACGCGATCATCCTGTCGCAGCGCCTCGTGCAGGACGACGTCCTCTCCTCGATCCACATCGAGGAGCACGAGGTCGACGCCCGTGACACCAAGCTCGGCCCCGAGGAGATCACCCGGGACATCCCGAACGTCTCCGAGGAGGTCCTCGCCGACCTCGACGAGCGCGGCATCATCCGCATCGGTGCCGAGGTCATCGCCGGTGACATCCTCGTCGGCAAGGTCACGCCGAAGGGTGAGACCGAGCTGACGCCCGAGGAGCGCCTGCTGCGCGCGATCTTCGGCGAGAAGGCCCGTGAGGTCCGTGACACCTCGCTGAAGGTGCCGCACGGCGAGACCGGCAAGGTCATCGGCGTGCGCGTCTTCGACCGCGAGGAGGGCGACGAGCTGCCGCCGGGCGTGAACCAGCTGGTCCGCGTCTACGTCGCGCAGAAGCGCAAGATCACCGACGGTGACAAGCTCGCCGGCCGTCACGGCAACAAGGGTGTCATCTCCAAGATCCTGCCGATCGAGGACATGCCGTTCCTGGAGGACGGCACCCCGGTCGACATCATCCTCAACCCGCTGGGTGTGCCGTCCCGAATGAACCCGGGACAGGTCCTGGAGATCCACCTCGGCTGGCTCGCCAGCCGCGGCTGGGACGTCTCCGGCCTCGCGGACGAGTGGGCCCAGCGCCTGCAGGCCATCGGCGCCGACCAGGTCGCCCCGCGCACCAACGTCGCGACCCCGGTCTTCGACGGTGCCCGCGAGGACGAGCTGGCGGGTCTGCTGCAGCACACCATCCCGAACCGCGACGGCGAGCGCATGGTGCTCCCGTCCGGCAAGGCGCGGCTGTTCGACGGCCGCAGCGGTGAGCCGTTCCCGGACCCGATCTCGGTCGGCTACATGTACATCCTGAAGCTGCACCACCTGGTCGACGACAAGCTGCACGCCCGCTCGACCGGTCCGTACTCGATGATCACCCAGCAGCCGCTGGGTGGTAAGGCCCAGTTCGGTGGCCAGCGCTTCGGCGAGATGGAGGTGTGGGCCCTCGAGGCCTACGGCGCCGCGTACGCCCTCCAGGAGCTGCTGACCATCAAGTCCGACGACGTCACCGGCCGCGTGAAGGTCTACGAGGCCATCGTCAAGGGCGAGAACATCCCTGAGCCCGGCATTCCCGAGTCCTTCAAGGTGCTCATCAAGGAAATGCAGTCCCTGTGCCTCAACGTGGAGGTGCTGTCCTCGGACGGCATGTCCATCGAGATGCGCGACACCGACGAGGACGTCTTCCGCGCTGCGGAGGAGCTCGGTATCGACCTGTCCCGGCGCGAGCCGAGCAGCGTCGAAGAGGTCTGACGGGAGTCCGGTAGGGGTCTCGCCACCGTGCGAGGCCCCCGCCGACCCCCAGGCCCCCGTTTCAGACCACAGACTTACGACCCTGAGAGGGATTGACGCATAGTGCTCGACGTCAACTTCTTCGACGAGCTCCGGATCGGCCTGGCCACCGCTGACGACATCCGTCAGTGGAGCCACGGTGAGGTCAAGAAGCCCGAGACCATCAACTACCGCACCCTGAAGCCGGAAAAGGACGGACTCTTCTGCGAGAAGATCTTCGGTCCGACCCGGGACTGGGAGTGCTACTGCGGCAAGTACAAGCGCGTCCGCTTCAAGGGCATCATCTGCGAGCGCTGTGGCGTCGAGGTCACGCGCGCCAAGGTGCGCCGTGAGCGGATGGGCCACATCGAGCTGGCCGCGCCCGTCACGCACATCTGGTACTTCAAGGGCGTCCCGTCCCGCCTGGGCTACCTGCTGGACCTCGCCCCGAAGGACCTGGAGAAGGTCATCTACTTCGCGGCGTACATGATCACGTACGTCGACGAGGAGCGCCGCACCCGCGACCTGCCCTCGCTGGAGGCGCACGTCTCGGTCGAGCGCCAGCAGATCGAGAACCGCCGCGACGCCGACCTCGAGGCCCGCGCCAAGAAGCTCGAGTCCGACCTGGCCGAGCTGGAGGCCGAGGGCGCCAAGGCCGACGTGCGCCGCAAGGTGCGCGAGGGTGCCGAGCGCGAGATGAAGCAGCTGCGCGACCGCTCGCAGCGCGAGATCGACCGTCTCGACGAGGTCTGGAACCGGTTCAAGAACCTCAAGGTCCAGGACCTGGAGGGCGACGAGCTGCTCTACCGCGAGCTGCGTGACCGCTTCGGCACGTACTTCGACGGCTCGATGGGTGCCGCGGCGCTGCAGAAGCGCCTGGAGTCCTTCGACCTGGAGGAGGAGGCCGAGCGGCTCCGCGAGATCATCCGCACCGGCAAGGGCCAGAAGAAGACCCGCGCCCTGAAGCGGCTGAAGGTCGTCTCCGCGTTCCTGCAGACGTCCAACAGCCCCAAGGGCATGGTCCTGGACTGCGTCCCGGTCATCCCGCCGGACCTGCGTCCGATGGTGCAGCTGGACGGTGGCCGCTTCGCGACCTCCGACCTGAACGACCTGTACCGCCGTGTCATCAACCGCAACAACCGCCTGAAGCGCCTTCTCGACCTCGGTGCGCCCGAGATCATCGTGAACAACGAGAAGCGCATGCTCCAGGAGGCCGTCGACGCGCTCTTCGACAACGGCCGTCGTGGTCGCCCGGTCACGGGCCCCGGCAACCGTCCGCTGAAGTCCCTCAGCGACATGCTGAAGGGCAAGCAGGGTCGATTCCGTCAGAACCTGCTCGGCAAGCGTGTCGACTACTCGGCGCGTTCCGTCATCGTCGTCGGCCCGCAGCTGAAGCTGCACCAGTGCGGTCTGCCCAAGGCCATGGCGCTGGAGCTGTTCAAGCCGTTCGTGATGAAGCGCCTGGTCGACCTGAACCACGCGCAGAACATCAAGTCGGCCAAGCGCATGGTCGAGCGCGGCCGCACCGTCGTGTACGACGTCCTCGAAGAGGTCATCGCCGAGCACCCGGTGCTGCTGAACCGTGCGCCCACCCTGCACCGCCTCGGCATCCAGGCCTTCGAGCCGCAGCTGGTCGAGGGCAAGGCCATCCAGATCCACCCGCTCGTCTGCACCGCGTTCAACGCGGACTTCGACGGTGACCAGATGGCCGTGCACCTGCCGCTGTCCGCGGAGGCGCAGGCCGAGGCCCGCATCCTGATGCTGTCCTCGAACAACATCCTCAAGCCGGCCGACGGCCGCCCGGTGACGATGCCGACCCAGGACATGGTCCTCGGTCTGTTCTTCCTCACCACCGACGGCGAGATGCGGGGCGTCAAGGGCGAGGGCCGTTCGTTCGCGTCCGTGGCCGAGGCGATCATGGCGTTCGACGCCGGCGAGCTGTCGCTGCAGTCGCGCGTGGACATCCGCTTCCCGGTGGGCACCATCCCGCCGCGCGGTTGGACCCCGCCGGCGCGCGAGGAGGGCGAGCCGGAGTGGCAGCAGGGTGACAGCTTCCGGCTGAACACCACGCTGGGCCGCGCGCTCTTCAACGAGCTGCTGCCCGAGGACTACCCGTTCGTCGACTACGAGGTCGGCAAGAAGCAGCTCTCCGAGATCGTCAACGACCTCGCCGAGCGCTACCCGAAGGTCATCGTGGCGGCGACGCTCGACAACCTGAAGGCGTCCGGCTTCTACTGGGCCACCCGTTCCGGCGTCACCGTCGCCATCTCCGACGTCGTCGTTCCCGAGGCGAAGAAGGAGATCGTCCGCGGTTACGAGGCGCAGGACGAGAAGGTCCAGAAGCAGTACGAGCGCGGTCTGATCACCAAGGACGAGCGCACGCAGGAACTCATCGCGATCTGGACCAAGGCGACCAACGAGGTCGCCGAGGCGATGAACGACAACTTCCCGAAGACCAACCCGATCTTCATGATGGTGAACTCGGGTGCGCGAGGCAACATGATGCAGATGCGTCAGATTGCCGGTATGCGTGGTCTGGTGTCGAACGCGAAGAACGAGACCATCCCGCGTCCGATCAAGGCGTCCTTCCGTGAGGGCCTGTCCGTGCTGGAGTACTTCATCTCCACGCACGGTGCCCGTAAGGGTCTGGCGGACACCGCCCTTCGTACCGCCGACTCGGGTTACCTCACCCGTCGTCTCGTGGACGTCTCGCAGGACGTCATCATCCGCGAGGAGGACTGCGGCACCGAGCGCGGCCTCAAGCTGCGGATCGCGGAGCGGGGCGCGGACGGCGTGCTGCGCAAGGCGGACGACGTCGAGACGTCCGTGTACGCGCGCTGCCTCGCGGAGGACATCGTGGTCGAGGGCCAGGTCCTGGCCCCGGCCGGCACCGACCTCGGTGACGTCCTCATCGACGAGCTGGTCGCCCGCGGCGTCGAGGAGGTCAAGACCCGCTCGGTCCTGACCTGCGAGTCCGCCGTCGGCACCTGCGCGATGTGCTACGGCCGTTCGCTGGCCACCGGCAAGCTGGTGGACATCGGCGAGGCGGTCGGCATCATCGCCGCCCAGTCCATCGGTGAGCCCGGTACCCAGCTGACGATGCGTACCTTCCACACCGGTGGTGTGGCCGGTGACGACATCACCCAGGGTCTGCCGCGTGTCGTCGAGCTCTTCGAGGCCCGTACCCCGAAGGGTGTCGCCCCGATCTCCGAGGCCTCCGGCCGCGTGCGGATCGAGGAGACGGAGAAGACGAAGAAGATCATCGTCACCCCGGACGACGGCAGCGACGAGACGGCGTTCCCGATCTCCAAGCGCGCCAAGGTCCTGGTCCGCGAGGGCGACCACGTCGAGGTGGGCCAGCAGCTCACCGTGGGTGCCACCAACCCGCACGACGTGCTGCGCATCCTGGGTCAGCGTGCCGTCCAGGTCCACCTGGTCGGCGAGGTCCAGAAGGTGTACAACTCGCAGGGTGTGTCGATCCACGACAAGCACATCGAGATCATCATCCGGCAGATGCTCCGCCGTGTGACGATCATCGAGTCCGGCGACGCCGAGCTGCTGCCCGGCGAGCTGGTCGAGCGCTCGAAGTTCGAGACCGAGAACCGTCGTGTGGTCCAGGAGGGCGGTCACCCGGCCTCGGGTCGTCCGCAGCTGATGGGTATCACCAAGGCCTCGCTGGCGACGGAGTCCTGGCTGTCGGCCGCCTCCTTCCAGGAGACGACCCGAGTCCTGACGGACGCGGCGATCAACGCCAAGTCCGACAGCCTCATCGGCCTCAAGGAGAACGTCATCATCGGTAAGCTCATCCCGGCCGGTACGGGCCTGTCCCGTTACCGCAACATCCGGGTCGAGCCGACCGAGGAGGCCAAGGCCGCGATGTACTCGGCCGTCGGCTACGACGACATCGACTACTCGCCGTTCGGCACCGGCTCCGGCCAGGCCGTTCCGCTGGAGGACTACGACTACGGTCCGTACAACCAGTAAGCGAGCAGCATGAAGGGCGGCCACTCCCTCGCGGGGGTGGCCGCCCTTCGGCGCGTTCAGGGCGTGGGCGGCTGCGGGTGCGGCTGGAGGTACGGCTGGAGGTGGTGCAGCCGGGTGGTGTGGTCCGGATGGGAGGAGAGCAGCCGGGCCAGTGCGCCCTCCTCGACGGGCCGGCCGCCGCCCTGGGCGACCAGTTGGGCCTGCTCCCACTGCTCCTGCTGGTGCAGCTTGTGCAGGACGGCTGCCAGCATCGGCGCGAAGCCGAGGGCGGCGGCGTGCTCGTCGGCCCGCAGCTCGGCCCGGCGGCCCACGGCGGCCAGGGCGTACGGCACGGCCAGCACCAGCAGCGGCAGCCCGTACAGCGTGGCGACGGTGGCCATCGTGACAGCGCCGACGACGCCCACGAGGGCGAGGCCGCCGACGCAGCCGAAGGCGCGCGAGACCTTGAACAGGAAGCCGGAGCACACCTTCAGCACGCGCCAGGCGATCCGGCCGGGCAGCGCGTACCAGTAGCCGAGCAGCGAGGACCAGGCGTGGCCGCCGACATGGTGGCCCAGCTCGTGCGCCATGACGGCGGCCAGTTCGCCGTTGGGCAGGCTGTGCAGGGCGAAGCGGGTGACGCCGACGATGTGGCCGGCGGCCGCTACCGCGTTGAGGCTGTCGCTGTCCTCCACCCATAGTTCGTAGTTCCGGCCCTCGACTCCGGCACGGGCCGTGACCTCGCGCCAGACCGGTTCGAGAGTGGCGCGTTCCTGCGGCGTGGGGTGGCGCAGCCGGAGCACATGGCGCGCGAGGGCTCTTTCGGCGGGCCGGTGGAACACGAGTGCGCCGCTGATGAGCCAGGCGAGTATGACGAGGACGCCGAAGCCGCCGAAGAACAGGGAGAACAGGGCGACGACGAAGAGGCTGCACACGAAGTTGGGCACGTGCAGCAGCAGGTTCCCCACGGCCGTGGCGTCCGTCCTGCGCTGCTTGTCGGAGAGGAAGACGCGGCCGCGGTCGGTGTTGATGTGGTGCGGGTGCTGGGCCGGATCCGGCGGGCCCGGCGGCAGCGGCGGCGCGGCGGGCGGCGCCACCGTCGGGTACGGCGGGGCGGTTCCCGGGTACTGCGGCGGGAGGGACGCGGTTGCCCGCGGGTACGCCGGTGCCTCCTGCGGGTACGCGGGCGCGGCTTGGGGGTACGCGGGGGGGGCTGCCTGCGGGTACTGCGGGTACCGCGGGGGCTCCGGGTGGGGCGGTGGCGTCTGGGCGGCCGGTTCGGGCTGGTCCGGGGGTGACGCGGGTGGTGAGGTCATGGCGGTCGTTCGTTCCTTCGGGTGGGGTGGGGACGGCGGTGGGCCGGTCAGGTGCCGCTTGCTTCGCCCGCGCCGCCGTCGCTGGGCGCGGGTGCCTGTGGTGGCTTCGCGTCCTCGGGTTCCGCCGCCGCACGCGCGTCCGGCACCGTCGGCGTCGTGCCGTACCCGGGAGGCGGCTGCCACGACGGGGACGGCGGTGCGTAGGCGGGCGGAGGCGGCGGGGCCGGGAAGCCGGGGGCGGCGTACGGACCGGGCAGGCCCGGCGGGGTGAAGGCGGGCGGGGTGAAGGCGGGCGGGGGGAAGGGCGGCACCGGCGGCGGTGGGCTCCCGGGCACGGCAGGCGCGGCGGTGGTGCCCGCGGGCGGCGCGGGCTGGGCCGGGAAGGCCTCCGTGGGCACCCCTTCCGTCGGTACCGCCTCCCAGGCCGCCGGCTGGGGGGCCGGGGTCTGTGCGGCCGGTGTCCGCGGGGCGCCGTGGTCACCCGCTCCAGGCACCGGCGGTGGCAGCAGCGGGGGGTTCTGGGGGACGCCCGGGAGGCGTTGGTTGAGGATGTCGCTGACGGTGCGCAGGGCCAGCTGCTTGGGACCCTCCAGTTCGTAGTTCTCGGCCGTGTCGCCGCTCAGCAGTTGCTTCACCAGGTCCATCTGGGCCTGGATCATGCGCAGCTGGTCCTCGCGCATGCTGGACATCACCAGGCGGGAGTCCTCGGGGTGCTGGGCGAGGTGGAGGGCCCAGGAGTGCACGCCGCCCTGCTGGAGGTGGTACTCGTAGAACGCGATCTTCTGGGCCTCGATCTGCTGCAGCTCGATCTGCTGGCGCCCCTGCTGGAGGGCGAGTTCATGGTGCTGGCCGCCGGCGAGCATGGCCTGCTCGTGCTGCCAGCGCTGCTGCTGGAGGAGCAGCTCGTGCTGCTGTGCGCCGTACGTGGCGGCCCGCTCGATCTGCAGGGCGTCCTGCTGGCGCAGCCGGCGGTCCACCTCGACGTCGACCTCCATGCCCCGCTGCGCGGCGAAGGTCTGCTCGGTGGCGGAGTGGTCGATGGCCCGCAGCCGCTGCTGGTGCTCGATGTCGGCCTGGTCGCGGCGCAGCCGCAGGGTCCAGGTGACCTGGAGGCCCGCCGTCGCCCCGAGCGGCCCCAGCACGCTCACCGCCTGGAGCAGCTCCCGCTCGGCCGTGGCGCTCTGTGCGACCCGGAAGCGCCGGGTGACCGGCCGCGCCGCCTGCTGGAGTTCGCCGAGCACCAGCGCGGGCACGTCCCGGTGCCCGCTCGCGACGAACCGGGCGGGATCGAGCACCTGCCAGTTCAGGTCGACCTCGGCGGTGAACTCGAAGGCGTCGTTGTCACTCGGCAGTGTCAGCGTGGACGTGTGCGGGTGGACGCCCATGTCCACCTCGTAGACGGCGGAGTACCGCCTGGCGGTGATCTCGGCGCGCGTCGGCCGGTGCGGGGGCAGATAGGGCTCGTAGGTGCCCTTCGGGGTGGAGAAGACGAGCGCGTGGTCGATGCGGACGAGGGAGCGGAAGTTGAACTCGAAGCGCGACAGCTGCCGCACGGTGAGCACCGGGTCGACCAGCGCGGTGTGCCGGTCGGCGGGCTGCTGCCACTCGGGTTGCCGGAAGGAGGGCATGGTGTGTCTTCCCGGGGTCGGTCTCAGATGACGGTACGGGTGGGTCAGTGGGCGGACAGCACGGTCAGCAGGCGGGCCGCGACCTCGGGCGGGGGAGTGCCGTCCTCGCCCGGCATCGTGCGCAGCAGATGGCTCAGCCGCTCGTGCTCGGTGGCCGTGGTGACGAGCCTGGGCAGCAGCGCGGCCAGGGCCCACTCGACGGCCTGCGACCGGTCGGCGATCAGCACCCACCCGCCGAGGACCTTCAACGCCTCCCGCGTGCTGCCCAGGTGGTTCAGCGCGGCCCGCCACAGGAAGGGCACCCCCTGCGCGGCGGGGCCGCCGTCGGCGCTCGCGCGGGCGAACCAGTCGAGGACCAGCGGACGGCCGTACCGCTCGTCGTCCTCGGTGCGCCGGCACGCCCCGACGAAGCCCGCGAGCGTCATGGTGCGTACGGCCATGTCGTCGTCGAGGTGGGCGCGCAGTTCGCCGAGGACCCGCTCGCTCGCCGCCGACAGCAGCAACAGCTCCACGGTCTCGGTCAGCTCGCGGGCGAGCTCGCCGTCGGTGCCGTCGGGCTGGTCCTCGTACAGCCGTCGTACGGCGCGGCGCAGGGCGGCCAGGGCCTGTTCCGGGCGCTCGGCGCCGATCAGCCCGTACGCCCGTACGGCCACCCAGCTCAGCCTCGGGTCGTCGCCCTCGCACCAGGCGTCGAGGACGCGCGGGATGTTGGGGGTGCCGACGAGGTGGGCCAGCGCGAGCGCGTTGACCGCCACGAGCCGGTGCCGGTACCGCCTGGAGGTGCCCCACGGCTCGATGACGAGCGCCATCGCGGACGGCAGGTCGGTGCGGGCGAGGACAGCCACCGTCGAGGCGGCCCGGGTGCGCACCAACGGGCGCCCGTCGTCGGCCAGTTGGCGCAGCCAGTCGATCAGTGCCGGGCGGGCGGAGGGGTGGCCCGTCCACACCTCGCGCAGCAGCACCAGCGCGGCGCGCTCGTCGCGGAACGCGGCCTTCTGCTGGTCGACCGGTCCCCACTCGGTGTGCTCGGGCTCCCAGTACAGCTTCGCCCGGGCCAGTTGCAGCCGCTTGCCGACGTGCGTGCCGAAGACGGGCACCTCGGGGACGCGCAGGCGGTTCTCGGTCTCCTGGAGGTGGCGGTAGAGCAGGTCGCTCAGTTCGGCGGTGAGCGCGTACGGCCCTCCGTCGAAGGCGGCGAGGGCGACGAGGAACGCCTTGTCCCGCAGGTGGAGTTCGGACTCCTGGGCCTCGAACCACTCCTGGACCTGGCTCTCCAGGGACACCAGTGAGAAGCCCGCCACCGCGTCCTCGGCGACCTCGCCGCGCGCGTACCGCACGAGCAGCCGGGCGAACTCGGCCGTCTCGCGCGGCTGGTGGCTGTGCTCCAGGAACTCGGTCACCTGCGGCAGGCCGAGGAGCTTGACGGCTGTCTCGTCGTCGGTGCCGGCGCGCAGCCCGGCGGCGAGCATGTCGGCGGCGGACGGCGGGCGCCACTCCTCGGGGGTCACGTCGTCCAGCGCGGCGCCGGGGTCGAGGGTGACGACGAGGTAGGCGTCCTTCTCGACGAGCCGCTCGCGGACGGCGAGCAGATGGGTCCAGCGCAGCGGCTGGTCGCGGCGCGGGGCGAAGTCGCACAGCACGTGCCCGCGCGCCGCGCTCCGGCCCGGTGCGCCCGGCTCGGCCGACGCGGTCTGCCCGTCGCCGAAAGGGTCGCCGGACGGGTCGCCGAACTGGTCGGCGAGGCTGCCGACGGCGGTGTCGCGGACCAGGGTGCGCACGGGCAGGGCGCCGACGCGGCGCAGCAGCATCAGCGCGGCCGTACGCCGGCCGGTGAAGCGGCCGCCGGACAGCACCAGGACCCGCTCCGCGCGCAGCCGCCGCAGCAGGCGGTCCATCAGCCGCTCGTCGGCCGCGAAGCCGCGCTCCAGCTCCGCGAGGGTGGCCTCGGGCACCTCGCCGGAGGCCGGGGCGGTGCTGCCGGTGGGCACGGCGAAGCGGTAGACCTCGGTCTTGCCGCCCAGGAAGACATCGCCGGAGAAGTGCCCGCCGCTGATGCCGCCGTGCTGGTCACCGCCGAGGAGGCCGCCGCTGATACCGGTCCGGGCGCGGACGTTCATGGTGCGCGGACTGTGGTCGACCAGGTCGCGCCGGGCCGACCAGGCGTCCTGCGGCTGGTCCCGCTCCTCGGCTTCGTCCGGGGCGGGGCTGCCGTCTGCGGGCCGGGCCTCGTCCGTGGCGGCCGGTTCCGGGGACGGGGCGGCTGCCGGTGCCGATGCCGGGCCGCCGGCCGGGTGGGGTGGTGCCTGTGCCTCGGACGCGTTCATGCGCCTTCACCCCGGCGGTCGCGTGGGCGGTCGTGTCCGCGTTCGCCGAAGGTGACGTTCCCGCTGAAGTGGCCGCCGCTGATGCCGCCGTACTGGTCGCCGCCGAGTACGCCGCCGCTGACGGTGCCGCCCTGGATGGTGATGGTCGTGCCGGTGTCGCGGGTGCCGGGCGCGGGGGCGCTGTCGGCGGGGGCGCCCGGTGCGGCCGGCCCCGGTGCCGGGCGGTCCCCCGAACCGCCCGGCACCTCCCCCGTGTCACCGTGGTCGTGACGCCGGTCGCGGCCGACGGGGAGCGGCCCGTGCAGCCAGGCCTTCAGCGGGCCGTTCTTGCTGTCGACCGTCACCGGGCGGAAATCGTCGGCGGGGACGCCCGGGTGGTCGTGGCGCACCACCCCGGCGTACAGGGCGTCCGAGACGCACAGCGCGAAGTCGTCGGACCGTTCGCGCAGGGCCTGGCGCAGCAGGCCGGCGTCCAGCAGCCGGCAGGCGTGGTTCAGGTCGGAGCCGACCCAGCCGTCGTGTTCGTCCACGGCGACGTAGCCGGTGGCGACGACGCCGCGCAGCCGCATCTGCGCGGAGCGGGACGCCATGCGGTTGACGGCGCGCAGCTCGGCCGGGACCTCGCTGAGCAGGACGCGCAGCAGGGCGGTGACGGAGGCGCCCGCGTCGATCAGTTCCATGACCGCGTCCCCGCGGTCGGCCCGCAGCCGCCGTGTCTCGTCGATGCCCGCCCGCTCCAGGGCACGGTCGGCGAGGTCGTAGAGCATGCGCCGCAGATACGCCTGCTCCACGTCGTCTCGGTCGCTGAACCTCTCGATGTCCAGCAGGAGGATGGTCCGGCTCACGGGGTCGGTCATGGTCGCCTCTCGGGGGGTTCCGCCGTGCAGAGCAGCAGAGTGACCGCCCGGCGCGGCCCACCGTGAGGGCGGATGACGCAGTCGAAGTGTGACCGTGTGCACAGAGTGACCCCGGGGACCGCAGTCGCCGCGAGGGCGCAGACGGGGGACGGGCGCGCTGAGGGCCGCGCGGTGGGCGCGGCGGGCTACCGGCACCGGCACCGTCTCCGGGGTGCCGGAGGCGGCCGCGGCACCGGTCGGCGCGGGCGTTGTGGGCGGTGAAGGGATCCAAGGGATCCAGGGGCTGAGGGGGGGGGCGGTCGGCGTTGGCCAGCTGCTCGACGGCCTCGTTTGACGGCCGTCGGCCATCGCCTGTGCTCCGGTTGCCGCGAGACGGTGGGGGCGGTCGGCGCCGGGGTCCTGCGCGGACAGCACATCAGTCCCCGGCACCGTCTCCGGGGCGCGGGAGCCGGCCGGCCGTGGTCAGCTGCCCGCCGACCACGGCCGACCGCCGGCCTCCGGGGTCACCGCCGACCTTGCGCGGACAGCACACCAGTCCCCGGCACCGTCTCCGGGGGGCGGGAGCCGGCCGCCGGGGTCACTGCCGACCTCGGCCGGATGGCCCCGCTGTCCTCGGCCGATCGCCGCCGGCCTCCGGCGGCACCGCCGACCGTCGTCCCTCCTCCGGCGGCCCCGGCGGGGAGGGGATCCACGGGGCGGAGGGGAACCCGCTCGGCGCCGGCCCACCCTGCGCGGACGGCAGGGCGCCCCCCGGCGTTCCCGGCGCGGGTGACGTGGCGGTACCCGGCCCGGACGCCCCCGCAGTGTCCGGCATACCCCGCGCGGGCGCCCCCGCGGCGCCCGGCGTTCCCGCGGCGCCCGGCGTTCCCGGCACGGGCGCCCCCGCCGTGTCCGGCGCGGCCGTCAGGGCAGTGTCCGGCGAGGGCGCTCCCGCAGTGCCCTGCCCACCCGGCCCCGACCCCGCCCCAGTGCCCGGCCCACCCGGCCCCGACCCCGCCGCAGTGCCCTGCCCAACCTGCCCGGACCCCACCGCAGTGCCCCGCGGACTCGATGTCCCGCCCGGCACGTCACGGCCCGCGGGGGCGGTCGTTCCCGATGTCTCCGACGCTATCCGGCGCAGGATGTCGGGGCGGTGGATCAGGAGGGTCCGGCGGCCTGTGGTGACCGCCTGCTTGTCGCGGAGTTCCTTCAGCAGGCGCTGGACCATCTCCCGGGAGGCGCCCACCGAGCCGGCCAGTTCCTGTTTGCTCAGCGGGACGGAGACCTCGATGCCCTCCTCGGTGCGGCGGCCGTGGGTGCGGGCCAGCTCCAGCAGGAGGACGGCGAGGCGTTCGCGCACGTTCATGGAGGCGAACTCCAGGCGGCGCCGGTCCGCGGCCCGGGTGCGGTCGGCGGTGAGGCCGAGCAGGGCGAACGCGGCGGCGGGGGAGTGCCGCAGGAAGTCGCGGAACCGCTCGTGCTCCACGGCCAGCGAGCGCACCGGCTCCAGCGCGGTCACCGTGGCCGACCGCGGCCGTCCGGTGAGCGCCGACGACTCGCCGACGATGTCTCCCGGACCGCGCAGCGCGAGCAGCGCCTCGTAGCCGTTGGCGGCCGCCGCCGTCACCTTGGTCCAGCCCTGCACGAGGAAGAGCACGTGCGAGGACGGCTCGTGCTGGTGGATCAGCACCGTCCGGGCCGTGAACGCCAGCTCCCGGCCGAGCGCGAGCAGCGTCGCCCGGTCCTCCTTCTCCAGCCGGGCCAGAAAGGGCACCCTGTCGTCCAGGCCGCCGTCGTCCCGCGCCGAGGCGGTCGTCCACGCGCTCGTCATGCCGCTCCCCCGAATTGTTCACCCGCAGCGGACGGATCAACGTACTGAAAGCCCACCACCCCCACCCCCGGCAAGAGCGGAAACCGGCCAGGATTGTCCGAACGGCGTCCGCGACCGGTCCCACCGCTGCGACCAGGCGTCACGCGGTGCCCGTGCGGCCGTTCGCCGGCCGGTGGACAACCGGGACGAAACCTGGCTTACGAGGTGAGAAGTCCGGCGTGTCGGGCCCCGCTCCATTTGTTTTGACCGAAGTCCGTGAGGTAGGTACGCTCAGACCTTGTGCCTGGGGTGTGCCCTGGCTCTCGTGCGTGCCTTCAACCGCACGTCGAGCCGTGATATGGCCACCGTGATCTGCGCCCTTCTCGCCTTGCGGCAGGGTCTGCCGGATTCGACACACCCGACCGCGTGGGTCGGCGACGTTCCAGGTTAGCTGTACCCATCGGCACACAGAAACCGGAGAAGTAGTGCCTACGATCCAGCAGCTGGTCCGTAAGGGCCGGCAGGACAAGGTCGAGAAGAACAAGACGCCCGCACTCGAGGGGTCCCCTCAGCGTCGTGGCGTCTGCACGCGTGTGTTCACGACCACCCCGAAGAAGCCGAACTCGGCCCTGCGTAAGGTCGCGCGTGTGCGTCTGACCAGCGGCATCGAGGTCACCGCTTACATTCCGGGTGAGGGACACAACCTGCAGGAGCACTCCATCGTGCTCGTGCGCGGCGGCCGTGTGAAGGACCTGCCGGGTGTTCGCTACAAGATCATCCGCGGCTCCCTCGACACCCAGGGTGTCAAGAACCGCAAGCAGGCCCGCAGCCGTTACGGCGCCAAGAAGGAGAAGTAAGAATGCCTCGTAAGGGCCCCGCCCCGAAGCGCCCGGTCATCATCGACCCGGTCTACGGTTCTCCTCTGGTGACCTCCCTGATCAACAAGGTGCTGCTGAACGGCAAGCGCTCCACCGCCGAGCGCATCGTCTACGGCGCCATGGAGGGCCTGCGTGACAAGACCGGCAACGACCCGGTCATCACGCTCAAGCGCGCTCTTGAGAACATCAAGCCGACCCTCGAGGTCAAGTCCCGCCGTGTCGGTGGCGCCACCTACCAGGTCCCGGTCGAGGTCAAGCCCGGCCGTGCCAACACCCTGGCGCTGCGCTGGCTGGTCGGTTACTCCCGCGCCCGTCGCGAGAAGACCATGACCGAGCGTCTCCTCAACGAGCTTCTCGACGCCTCCAACGGCCTCGGTGCGGCCGTGAAGAAGCGCGAGGACACCCACAAGATGGCCGAGTCCAACAAGGCCTTCGCGCACTACCGCTGGTAGTCGCTACCCACATCGAGACCGAGAGAAGACTGAAGCCTTATGGCTACCACTTCACTTGACCTGGCCAGGGTCCGGAACATCGGGATCATGGCCCACATCGACGCGGGCAAGACGACCACCACCGAGCGGATCCTGTTCTACACCGGCGTTTCGTACAAGATCGGTGAGGTCCACGACGGCGCTGCCACCATGGACTGGATGGAGCAGGAGCAGGAGCGTGGCATCACGATCACCTCTGCTGCCACCACCTGTCACTGGCCGCTGGAGAACGTCGACCACACCATCAACATCATCGACACCCCGGGTCACGTCGACTTCACCGTCGAGGTGGAGCGCTCCCTGCGTGTGCTCGACGGTGCCGTGACGGTGTTCGACGGCGTCGCCGGCGTCGAGCCCCAGTCCGAGACGGTGTGGCGTCAGGCGGACCGCTACGGCGTTCCGCGCATCTGCTTCGTGAACAAGCTCGACCGCACGGGTGCCGAGTTCCACCGCTGCGTCGACATGATCGTCGACCGCCTGGGCGCGCAGCCGATCGTCATGCAGCTGCCGATCGGTGCCGAGGCGGACTTCAAGGGCGTCGTCGACCTGGTGACGATGAAGGCCTTCGTGTGGTCCGCCGAGGCCACCAAGGGCGAGATGTACGACGTCGTCGACATCCCGGACACCCACACCGAGGCTGCCGAGGAGTACCGCGGCAAGCTGATCGAGGCCGTGGCCGAGAACGACGAAGAGATCATGGAGCTGTACCTGGAGGGCGAGGAGCCTTCCGTGGAGCAGCTGTACGCCGCGATCCGTCGTATCACCATCGCCTCCGGCAAGGGCGGCGGCACCACCGTCACCCCCGTGTTCTGCGGTACCGCGTTCAAGAACAAGGGCGTCCAGCCCCTGCTCGACGCGGTCGTGCGCTACCTGCCGTCCCCGGTCGACATCGAGGCCATCGAGGGCCACGCTGTCAACAACCCGGAGGAGGTCGTCAAGCGCAAGCCGTCCGACGACGAGCCGCTGTCGGCGCTGGCGTTCAAGATCATGAGCGACCCGCACCTGGGCAAGCTCACCTTCGTCCGCGTGTACTCCGGCCGTCTGGAGTCCGGCACCGCCGTGCTGAACTCCGTCAAGGGCCGCAAGGAGCGCATCGGCAAGATCTACCGCATGCACGCCAACAAGCGTGAGGAGATCGAGTCGGTGGGCGCCGGCGACATCGTCGCCGTCATGGGCCTGAAGCAGACCACCACCGGTGAGACGCTCTGCGACGAGAAGAACCCGGTGATCCTGGAGTCCATGGACTTCCCGGCGCCGGTCATCGAGGTCGCGATCGAGCCCAAGTCCAAGGGTGACCAGGAGAAGCTGGGTGTCGCCATCCAGCGTCTCGCGGAGGAGGACCCCTCCTTCCAGGTGCACACCAACGAGGAGACCGGCCAGACCGTCATCGGCGGTATGGGCGAGCTGCACCTCGAGGTGCTCGTCGACCGCATGAAGCGCGAGTTCAAGGTCGAGGCCAACGTCGGCAAGCCGCAGGTGGCCTACCGCGAGACGATCCGCAAGGCCGTCGAGCGCGTCGACTACACGCACAAGAAGCAGACCGGTGGTACCGGTCAGTTCGCGAAGGTGCAGATCGGCATCGAGCCGATCGAGGGCGGCGACACCTCGTACGAGTTCGTGAACAAGGTGACCGGTGGTCGCATCCCGAAGGAGTACATCCCTTCGGTCGACGCCGGTGCGCAGGAGGCCATGCAGTTCGGCATCCTCGCCGGTTACGAGATGACCGGTGTCCGCGTGATCCTGCACGACGGTGCCTACCACGAGGTCGACTCCTCCGAGCTCGCCTTCAAGATCGCCGGTTCGCAGGCCTTCAAGGAGGCCGCGCGCAAGGCTTCGCCCGTGCTCCTCGAGCCGATGATGGCCGTCGAGGTCACCACGCCCGAGGACTACATGGGTGAGGTCATCGGCGACATCAACTCCCGCCGTGGCCAGATCCAGGCCATGGAGGAGCGGGCTGGTGCCCGCGTCGTGAAGGGCCTCGTGCCCCTGTCGGAGATGTTCGGCTACGTCGGCGACCTCCGCAGCAAGACGTCGGGTCGCGCAAGCTACTCGATGCAGTTCGACTCCTACGCCGAGGTTCCGCGGAACGTCGCCGAGGAGATCATCGCGAAGGCCAAGGGCGAGTAACGCTCCGCGTTCACACGCCGTAGGCTTGACTCCGGAGCCTCAAGGGGCATTCCGCCGTAAACGCGGAGGAATGCCCCCGGTTCCGGGCCTTTACAGCAAAGATCACCTGGCGCCGATGAAGTAAGGCGTACAGAACCACTCCACAGGAGGACCCCAGTGGCGAAGGCGAAGTTCGAGCGGACTAAGCCGCACGTCAACATCGGCACCATCGGTCACATCGACCACGGTAAGACGACCCTCACGGCCGCCATTACCAAGGTGCTGCACGACGCGTACCCGGACCTGAACGAGGCCACCCCGTTCGACAACATCGACAAGGCGCCCGAGGAGCGCCAGCGCGGTATCACCATCTCCATCGCGCACGTCGAGTACCAGACCGAGGCGCGTCACTACGCCCACGTCGACTGCCCGGGTCACGCGGACTACATCAAGAACATGATCACCGGTGCCGCCCAGATGGACGGCGCGATCCTGGTGGTCGCCGCGACCGACGGCCCGATGCCGCAGACCAAGGAGCACGTGCTCCTGGCCCGCCAGGTCGGCGTTCCGTACATCGTGGTCGCCCTGAACAAGGCCGACATGGTGGACGACGAGGAGATCCTGGAGCTCGTCGAGCTCGAGGTCCGTGAGCTCCTCTCCGAGTACGAGTTCCCCGGCGACGACGTTCCGGTCGTCAAGGTCTCCGCTCTCAAGGCCCTTGAGGGCGAGAAGGAGTGGGTGGACTCCGTCCTCAACCTGATGAACGCCGTCGACGAGTCGATCCCGCAGCCGGAGCGCGACGTCGACAAGCCGTTCCTCATGCCGATCGAGGACGTCTTCACGATCACCGGTCGCGGTACGGTCGTCACCGGCCGTATCGAGCGTGGTGTCCTGAAGGTCAACGAGACCGTCGACATCATCGGCATCAAGACCGAGAAGACCACCACCACGGTCACCGGCATCGAGATGTTCCGCAAGCTGCTCGACGAGGGCCAGGCCGGTGAGAACGTCGGTCTGCTGCTCCGCGGCATCAAGCGCGAGGACGTCGAGCGCGGCCAGGTCATCATCAAGCCGGGCTCGGTCACCCCGCACACCGAGTTCGAGGCGCAGGCCTACATCCTGTCCAAGGACGAGGGTGGCCGCCACACGCCGTTCTTCAACAACTACCGCCCGCAGTTCTACTTCCGTACGACGGACGTGACCGGCGTCGTGACCCTCCCCGAGGGCACCGAGATGGTCATGCCGGGTGACAACACCGAGATGAAGGTGGAGCTCATCCAGCCCGTCGCCATGGAGGAGGGCCTGAAGTTCGCCATCCGTGAGGGTGGTCGCACCGTGGGCGCCGGCCAGGTCACCAAGATCGTCAAGTAAGTTCCGCTTGCTTGAGGGTCATCGCCTGACCTAGCGAAGAGGCCCGTACGACTTCGGTCGTACGGGCCTCTTCCGCGTTGTCGAAAGTATTCGTCGCGTACGACCGGTTCCCTCCGCGGTCCGCCCCGCCCACTATTTGTCATGCCGCTGAGCAAATAGGGAGCGGAGGGGACGCATGTCCGTGGCGCGTAGAACGGTGCTGGGTGCGGGGCTGGCCGGTGTGCCGGTGTGGGCCTCGGGGGCCCCGTTCGCAGCTGGTGCCGGCGGTGGTCCGCTGATCACGGACCCGGGGGCGTACATCTCCTTCACGGGCGGGGCGTTCTCCCTCGTCGGCGCCCCCGTGGTGGTCAGCCCGGAGGATCACCCCGGAGTCGTGCGGGTGGCGGGCGACCTGCGCGAGGACCTCGCCCGCGTGACGGGCGTCCGGTCCGGCGCGGCGCTCGGACGCTTCCCGGTGCTGGTCGGCACGATCGGCCGCAGCCCGCTCATCGACGGCCTGGTCGGCTCGGGAAAGCTGGACGTGACGGGTGTGCGCGGCCGGTGGGAGACCTCCCTCCAGACGGTCGTGGACCATCCGATGGCCGGGGTGGAGCGGGCGTTCGTCATCGCGGGCAGTGATCCGCGGGGCACGATCTTCGGGGCGTACGACGTCTCGTACGGCATCGGCGTCTCACCCTGGCACTGGTGGGACGACGTGCCGCCGGTGCGCCGGTCCGCGGTGTGGGTGCGGCCGGGCCGGTACACCCAGGGCACCCCTGTGGTGAGGTACCGCGGCTTCTTCGTCAACGACGAGAATCCCGCGCTCGGCACCTGGGCCCCGGCGTACTTCGGCCCGGGGAAGGCTCCGGGATACCCCGGAGGTTTCACCTCGGCGTTCTACGCGAAGGTCTTCGAAGTCCTGCTCCGCCTGAAGGGCAACTACCTCTGGCCGGCGGTCTGGGGCCGGGCCTTCGCCGAGGACGACCCGGAGAACCACCGGCGGGCCGCCGAGTACGGCATTGTCATGGGCACATCCCATGAGGCGCCGATGATGCGGGGCATCGAGGAGTGGAACCGCCACGCCTCTCCCGGACACGACCCCTACGGGGGCACCGGCGAATGGTCGTACCGCCGCAACGCCCCGGCGATCAGGGCGTACTGGCGGGCCGGCATCCAGCGCATGGTCGACCAGGGCTTCGAGGGCGTCGTCACGCTCGGCATGCGGGGCAACGGCGACACGGGCCTGCCCGACGGCGACGGCATCGAGCTGATGGAGCAGATCATCGCCGACCAGCGGCGGATCATCGAGGACGTGACGGGCAGGCCCGCCGCCGAGACCCCGCAGGTGTGGACCCTCTACAAGGAGGTGCAGCGCTACTGGGACCGGGGCCTGCGCGCCCCCGACGACGTCACGGTGGTCCTCACGGACGACAACTGGGGCAACATCCGCAAGCACCCGGACGGCGCCCGCACCGGCGGCTTCGGCCTCTACTACCACTTCGACTACGTCGGCGCGGGCCGCAACTACAAGTGGGTCGACACCGCCGACCTCCGCAACGTCTGGGAGCAGCTCCACCAGGCCCACGCCTACGGCAACCACGGCCTGTGGGTGGCGAACGTCGGCGATCTGAAGGGCAACGAGCTGCCGGCGGAGTTCTTCCTGTCGTACGCCTGGAACCCGCGGGCGTGGCCGCTGGAACGGCTCGGCACGTGGGAGGAGCGCTACGCCCGCCAGAACTTCGGCGAGGCGCAGGCGAAGGAGATCGCCTCGCTGCTGGCGGCGTACGGCCGCCTCCAGGCCCGCCGCAAACCGGAGCTGCTCAACCGCCGCATCACGCTGTCCGGCGGGAAGGTGGTGTACGACGACCGGCAGACCCCGTACTACTTCGCGCACCGCGAGCTGGAGCGGGTGACCGAGGAGTGGCGGGAGCTGGGCGCCCGGGCGGAGCGCGTCGCGCGCCGGCTCCCGCCCGCACTCCAGGACGCCTGGTACGAACTGGCGGGCTACGAGGTGACGGCGACGGCGAACCTGTACGCGCTGCGGGCGGCCGAGTTCACGAACCTCCTGTACGCCGCCCAGGGCAGAGCGGCGACGAACGACCGCGCGGCGGCGGCGGAGGCGGCCCTGGCCAAGGACTTCGCCCTCGCCGACCGCTTCAACTCCCGGGTGGTGGGCGGCAAGTGGAAGGGCTTCCAGACCCAGCCGCACATCGACTACGGGGACGTGGACCGCTACGGCCCGGACGCGGGCTGGCAGCAGCCGGAGAAGGACAACGTGGCGCTGCCGGACGTGCTGTTCCCGGCGGTGCGGCGGATCGAGGTGCCGGAGGGGGCCGAGCTGGGAGTGTCGGTGGACGGTGCCGAGGACGCGGGGCAGTGGTGGCCGGGCGGTGCGGCCGGGCAGGCCTCGCTCCCGTCGTTCAGCCGGTACCAGACGCGTCCGCCGCAGTACGTGGAGATCTTCAACAGGGGGCGGGCGGCCTTCGACTACGAGGTGCGCTCGTCTGTGCCGTGGCTGGTGGTGGACCGGCCCCGGGGGCGGGTGGCGCGGCAGGTGCGGGTCGAGGTCCGGGTGGACTGGGGGAGGGCTCCGGGGGGCCGGGCGGAGGGGACGCTGACGGTGACGGGCGCCGGGACGTCGGTGGCGGTGAGGTGCGTGTCGGAGGGGGCGAGGGCTCCGGGCGCGCGCGGCTTCGTGGAGGCCGGCGGCTACGTGGCGATCGACGCGGAGCACTACGACCGGGCGGTGGGCGACTGGCGCCGCCTCGACGGCATCGGCCGCACGGGAGCGGGCATGACCCCGTGGCCGGTGACCGCGCCGAGCGTGGTGCCGGGAGGCGCGTCGCCGCGTCTGGAGTACGAGGTGACCCTGCTGTCCGGCCCCGGTGAGGTGACGGTGTGGGCGTACGTCTCCCCCCGTAACCCGGCGCTGCCGGGGGTCACGGGGCTGAGCTACGGGGTCTCCCTGGACGACGGTCCGATCCGGACGGTGGACATCACGGCGGGGGCGGACGACGGGGCGCTGAACGCGGTGTGGGCCCGCAACACGTCGGACAACGTCAACCGGTCCTCGACGGTCCACTCCGTGGGCTCGGCCGGGGTGCACCGGCTGAGGTTCTGGATGGTGGATCCGACGGTGGTGGTGCAGCGGCTGGTGATCGACGCGGGCGGGATGCCGGAGTTGTACCTGGGGCCGGTGGAGAGCCGGCGGGTGGCCGAGGGTCACCCGTAGAGCATGCTAGGCGGCCTTGAGGAGATCGGTTCGGCAGTCGCGGCAGCGGCCGGGGTGTGGAGCGCGGAAGGCGCGGTCGCAGCCGTCGCAGGTCTGGAGCGGGTGCCGTACGGGTGGCGCGGCGGTCGGGGCGCGGAGCGGGGGCGGGGGCGGCAGCTGGGCGGTGAGGCGGTGGGCCAGGAGGGCGGCCGGGCGGCACAGGGGTGCGTCGGGCAGGCCGGTGGTCAGGGCGTGGCGTACGGCGGCAGGGCTGACGTCGCGTTCCAGCCAGGCGGCGACGCCCTGGACGAGCCCGCCGGAGGGGGCGGCGGCCTGGGGCCCCGGTTCGGGTGTTTGTCGCCCGCAAGACCGGACTGGGCGTGCGGGCGCGCTAAGGTGCTGGGTGTCCATCGGGGAAGTCCTTACCTTCCTCGGTGGTCACGCCCTCGCAACGGGATGCCAGTCCCGGCGAGGGCCGTCGCATGTCTGCGGTGGTGTCGCGCTGAGCGTCGGTGTCGCTTCCGGTGCCCCATCCGTTTCCCGGACGGTGATCTCGGCCCAGACCGTCTTGCGCGGCGTGGGGCCCTCCGCCACTCCCCACCGGTCGGCGAGCGCGGCCACGAGGAGCAGGCCGCGGCCCGACTCGGCGTCGGGGGAGGCGGGTCGCACGCAGGGCAGACAGTCACCGCGCGCGTCGGTCACCTCGAGGCGGAGCGTCGCGCCGACGACGTAGAGCGTGAGCCGGAAGTCCCGTCCGTACACCTTGCCGTGGGTGGCGGCGTTGGCGGCCAGTTCGGCGACGATGTGCTCCGCGGCCTCCAACGGGAGCTTCACTCCCGGAGTTGTGCGGCGACGAGGAGCCGGGCGAGGCGGGCGCCGCGAGGCGTGGGGGACAGCAGCACCGTGAAGTGGGGGATGGAGGTTTCTTGGTTCACATCACTCAGCGTGGCCGAGTGTGCTTGCTCGGGTAGGCGACAAGGTCATTGCGGCCCGTGACTGTCCCCGCTTTGTCTCGGCTGTCTCGGCTGTCTCGGGCGTTGGCACGGGTACGAGGGCGAGGCGAAGGAGGAGGCGTGGACGAGGCGGGCTGGGACGTCGAGCCGGGCGACGAGATCGAGCCGGTCGTACAGGCGGTGGGGCGTCTGTTCAAGGTGTGCCGGGAGGCGGCGGGGGTGAGCGCGGCCGAGTTGGGGGTGGCCCTCGGGTACGGCGAGCACACGATCCGCAAGATCGAGCGCGGGGCGCGGATTCCCCAGCCGGAGTGCCTGGACAAGGCGGACACGATCCTGAAGGCGCAGGGGCACTTGAGGGCCTTCATGGAGGACATGCGGAGGGCTCGGTATCCGAAGAAGGTGCGGGAGCTGGCGGATATGGAAGGGCGGGCGGTGGAGATGCTGATGTATGGCAACCACAACATCCATGGCCTGTTGCAGACGGAGGAGTACACCCGAACGATCTTCGAGATGCGGCAGCCCGCGCTCGCCGAAGACGTCGTGGAGCGGGAGACCGCAGCGCGCGTGGCTCGTAAGACCGTCTTCGAGCGGGAGCCCGCCCCGACGCTCGGTTTCGTCCAGGAACAGGTGACGCTCGAACGCCCCTGCGGTGGGAGGGTGGTGCTGCGCCGTCAACTCGAACACCTCTTGGAGGTAAGCAAGTTGCGGAACGTCACGCTCCAGGTTATGCCGACCGATCGCGAGGAGCACGCCGGAGCGGCAGGCATGATCGAGGTGCTGAAGTTCGCCGATGGCACAGCAATCGGGCGTTCCGACGGCGCGTTCAACGGCCGCCCGGTCTCAAGCCCCAAGGGCCTCCGGATCCTTGAACTGCGCTATGGCATGATCCGGGCGCAGGCTCTCACTCCGAGGGAGTCTCAGGCCTTCATCGAGCGAGCGCCGGAGAGACTGTGAGCACCGCCGAACTGCACTCGTTCAAGAGCAGCTACAGCAGTAGCAACGAACCCGGCGACTGCCTCGAGGTCGCCGAAGCCCCCACCACCATCCACATCCGCGACTCCAAGAACCCCACCGGCCCCCGCCTCGCCCTCGCGCCGGAGGCCTGGGCGGAGTTCGTGCGGACGATCTGACGCTGACGGACCGGTTCCATCACGGCTTACGCACAATCCGGCGCACCCTCTGTGCAAGGCCCGCGTCGGAGGAGAACACTGCCCCGTCCAGTGATCTTGTGCGACCGAAAGCGAACCCGTGAGCACCGTCCCGCCCCCGGACCACTCCGACGAGTCCTCCATACCCGACGAGCAGTGGGAGGCGTTCCTGCGCGAGGCCGCCGAGGACGGTGGCGGGAACGCGCCGAAGGAGCCGTCCGCGCGGGCGCGCATGGTGGCGAACCGGCTGCGGGTGATCGAGGGTGAGGGCGAGCGCGGCGACCGGCGGCGCTGGTGGCGGCGGAAGAAGTCGCCGCAGGCACAGGGGCAGGCGTGGACGCCGCCGGGCTGGCGCACCGGTCCGGCCTGGCGGGAGATGAACGGGCGCGGCAGCCGGCGCCGTACCGTGGGCTCGGTGATCGGGGTCGTGCTGGCGGTGGCGCTCGCCGTCGTCGCCGTACGGCCGTCGCTGCTGCTGGACCGGCTGCCGGGGCACGGCCATGACTCCGCCGCCTCTTCCTCCACGCCATTGCCCGGCGAGACGGCGCTGCCCTCCGGCGCGCCCGGTTCGGTCGACCAGGCGGGACCGCCCACGCGCAAGGACCCCTTCCGCGGCTCGCCCGCCCTGCGGTGGGCCGACGGAGCGGACGCCATCGAGGTGCCGCAGGCGAAGGCCGTGAGCTGGATGAGCCAGAGCGCCGTGGCCAAGTCCCTGCGCCGCGTGAAGGAGTTCCTGGTCGACACCAACCTGGACCCGGCCGTGCTGCGCGGCGGACAGCCCGACGCGGCGCTGGCCCTGCTCGATCCGCAGGAGCCCCATGTGCTCCCGGACCTGCGGCGCTCGCTGCGCACCCCGGACGCCCAGCACGACCCCCTGCGACTGGTGACCCGCTTCGACCCGGCGGAGGCGGCCCCCGCCGGTGACGTGGTCAAGGTGCGCGGCCACATGACGTACGCCGCCGCCGGGGCGGGCGAGGTGCGGGTGCACGCGGACTACACCTTCGTCTACCCGCTGGTCCGGGCCGGCGGAAAGGGCGGCGGTGCCGGTGCCGGTGACGTCGTGGCGCGGACGATCATCCGCCGCGACCTGACCATCGCCCTGCTCGACCCGGCCAAGTGGCTGGCGACCGACGGCAAGCTCACGATCCGGTCGTCCGAGAGCGAGTTCTACAACACCGAGTGCGGCGTCCATGACGGCTACTACCACCCCGTCTTCCCGGACACCTCCCCCACGGGCGCCCCGGCCACGGGCCCCGTCACCGACCCCTACGACCGCAGCAAGTCCCTGACGCCGGACAACACCAAGGGCTGCGGGACGGTCTCGCGGACCTGAGGCCCTGCGCGGTCTGTCAGCCCAGGCGTGACCCTTTCCGGCGGGGCCGCCCTCGTCATGCGCGCCGCCGCAGGCCGACCGCCCACGCCGCCAGGGCAACGGCCATGAGCGCCGCCCCCGTCGCCGGCACGGCCGCCCACCCGCCGAACCGGTATGCGGTGACGCCGAGCGCCGAGCCCGCCGCGCCACCGAGATGGTAGGACGTCATGTACACGGACGCGATACGGGCCCGGGGGTGGTCCGGAAAGGCGTAGACGACGCTCATGTTCAGCAGATGGACGCCCTGCACCACGGCGTCCATCACCAGTACCCCGGCCACCAGCCAGGCCAGGCTCCGGCCGCCCGGCCACATCGCGTCGTCCGTCGGCAGCGGGTTCTGACCGGTTCTCTCGGGCGGGGCGGGGACAGTCATGCACGAACACGCTAGGCAACTCCTGAGGCCACCCCAAGATCCCATCCCGGCTGCTGCGAGTGAGCCAATCGGAGCCGTCGGTATCAACCCCGGTCTCGTAAAGAGAACATCAAAGACCGCAGCTCAACCGGCCGGAGCGATATGTCCTGTTGCTAGCGTGACGAGTGCACGCCAGATCAGCAAACGGGGGTTGGCAGCATGGCAGGAAGTGGCGGCGGACACGCCGTGGGCATGCGTTTGGACCACGTGGCGGACGACGTGGGCGGTGGCGGGCCGGATCTCGCGCACTGTCCGGACGAGAAGAAGGGCGCGGCGGACGCGCTCCAGAAGGACATCGAGCCGGACACCAAGAAGGCGGGTGCCTGGGCGGACGAGGAGACGGGCGCCGTGGTGAAGGCGTTCGACGCGAAGGACGGGCACGGCTGGCTCACGTCCGGCGCCGTGGCCAAGGCGCACAAGACCTGGGGTGAACAGGTCCAGAGCCTTCTGAGCAAGCTGGCGGGTGACGAGTCCGCGCTGCGGCAGAACAACACCCTGCTGACCGGAACGGACCTCGGAGTGGCCGGCACGACACGCAAGGTGTCGGTCTTCGACGCGTACTCACCGCCGACGGGGCAGTGACCGACAGCCGCGCCTTTCGCACGCCACCGGAACCACCGACGGGGACCCATGCCGACGTATCACGAGATCCTGACGACCGACCTGTCCACCCTCACCACGGCCGCCGAACGCTGGGACGGCATGGCCGGGGAACTCCACAAGCAGGAGACCGCGTACCAGCGCGACGTGCACGGGATCACCCTGCGCCCGACGTTCGTGGGAGAGAGCCAGCAGGCTGCCAACGCGCGCTTCGGGACAAGGCTCACCGAGTTGCGGAACGCCCAGATCGAGGCCAAGGCGATCGCCTCGCTCCTGCGCGACGCCCACACCCAGTTCGTTGACCTGCGCAAGAAGCTGGAGTCGGCGCGGGACGACGCCGTCGCCCAGGGGATGAAGGTCTCGGACCAGGGCGTCGTCTCGTACGACACGGGCAAGCTCAGCCAGGGGGACAAGCAGGCGCTCGCCCACGATCCGGACTACCAGGACAGCATCCGCAAGGCCGTCGCCTCCTGGCAGGCCCGCATCGACCAGTGCGTGAAGGACGTGGACGACGCCGACAAGGGCGTCGAGGTGGCGTTCACCGGCGTCGTGCAGGGCCCTGACCAGGGCTTCGGTACAGTCCCCGACTTCAACGGCAAAGCTCAGGGCGACATCGAGAAGTACGAGGCGGACGAGGTCAGGGACATCGCGCAGCGCGTCAACTCCGGCACGGCCTCGGCGGCCGACTACCAGGAGCTGCAACGCGTCTTCCGCGACAACTCCGGCGACAAGGCGTTCAGCCAGACCCTGCTGGACGAGCTGGGCGCCAAGGGCACCCTGCAGCTCTCCAACAGCCTCGACGGGCTCGCCTACCACGGCGACAAGCAGCACAGCGGGCAGTACCTGGACATCCAGAAGGGGCTCGCCATGACGCTGGCGACCGCCACCCAGGACCCGAACTCGGACTTCTACAAGAGCTTCCGCGCCGACATGCAGAAGGCCGGGACCGAGCAGTTCAAGGTCGACGGCCTCAGCCCCATCCCGGACGAGAAGGTCCGCGGCTACCAGAGCCTCGTCACGCTGATGCAGCAGGGACACGGCTACAACGGCAGGTTCCTGGAGGACACCGCCGACGACATCCGGCACGCCGAGGAGTCGTACATGCCGAAGGGGGACAACCCGACCGGGTCCATTTGGGCCCTGCGGGACAAGTTCAGCGGCAAGGACCGCGGCTGGTTCGCCAACGACCCGCTCGACGGCGTGCTCGGGATCATGTCCCACGACCCGAAGACCAGCGCGGAGTACCTGGACCCGGCGCACAACGACAACCTTGACTATCTGCTCCACGGGCGAGACTGGAAGATCGTCGAGGACCACTTCGCGACCCCGCCCGGCGGTACGACGACCGGCATTCCGGTGATGGCGGAGGACGGCGACAACCGGAAGGGCTTCGGAGACGCCCTGGCCGCGGCAGCAACAGGCGTTGACCCGAACGGCCCGCGTCCTATGAGCCCGACGTCGCACACCGACGCCAACAACCGGGTGTTCGTGCACGCGCTGGACGTTCTTTCCAAGCAGGGAGACGACATGCCGGCCTCGCTGCGCGACGACATGGCGAAGATCATGGTCAACCACGGCCAGGAGACATACGTGGCGATGAGCGACCCGAGCGGCGGCCGGCACCCCGCCGATGGCCCGTACCTGGACCGTGACCAGGTCCTGGAGATGACGAAGCAGATCTCGCGGAGCCAGGACTCGTACAACATGCTGCACGAGGGCATGAACTACGCGATCACGGCCGACATCCATGATCCATCGCGCCGTCCGGAGGACACCCTGCACTCCGCCGGCGCCGCGATCGGCTTCATGGAGGAGGGCCGGTACCTCGCACTCAAGGGGGACCAGCACGACTACACCTGGGACAAGACGTGGAGCTACCACGCGACCGGGACATTCCTGAATTTCATCCCGGTGTACGGGGACATCGCCCAGCGCGGTGCCGACGCGCTCACCACGGCGTGGGTCATGGACGAACAGCGCGATCAGGCGGCCAAGCTGACCAGTGACAGTCAGGCGACGTTCCACCTGCGTCAGAACCAGCTCAACGCAATCGCCGACAAGTGGTACGCGGCCAACTCGCACTGGGCTGACAGCCACACCGACTACTCTCACGACCAGGGCATATACGACCAGATCAACGGGGCGGCCAACGACGGCAACGCACGCGCCCGTGGCATGGCGGGAGCGCAGTGATGAGGACGGGAACGAGGCGTGGGGCGGCGGCCCTGATGTGTGCCGCCGCCCTGGCAGCGGCGGCGGGCTGCAGCGGCAGCACGACCCAGGCCAGCACCTCCGCCGAGTTCTGCAAGGTCCCGGTGCCGAAGGAGGCCCTGTCACCGCTCATCCCGCAAGGCGGATCGGTGAAGCAGACGTACACGGCCCTCGAGGCACAACCGGGTGCGGCCTGCGCCCTGAGTGCCGACGGTCACCGGGTGCTCTATGTCGATATCACGCGCTGGGACCGGGCGCCGGACCCGGTGAACTGGAAAACGGAGGGCTCGTCGTACAAGTACGCCGCCGAGCGGACCGTCTCCTTCCCGGGACACGCGTCCATCGGAAGCGACCGCGCCGTGGTCCAGGCGACCTGCTCCTCCCGGAACGCATACATGATGTTCGGGGTCTATTTCTTCGGCGATCGCGTCGAGAACACTCCTGCCGGCTACACGAAGCTGCAGCGGTTCATCGATGCCTTCGTACCGAAGGAAACCAAGCAATTCGGCTGCACAAAGTAGTCACTCGATAACGTTGCGTGGAAACTCGTGGCGCCCCCGTACGGGCGTCTCTCCGCCCCCGGTTTGACCTACGTCACCCTCCGGGTAATCTCTTCGGCCCGATTGGCGCCCCGCCTGCCCCATATGGCAGACTGTCCGAGTTGCTCGGTCGAGTGTTGATGCTGCGCGCCTCCCGCCGGGGGGACCGGAAGCGAGTCCCACAGTACTCGTCGCCCTAACTGCCTGCGGGCAGCGCTGGGGCGGACGTACGGGAATCTTCCGGGAAGTGCGGTGCGGCACCGGCCAGGCGCCCGGTGGGCCTTCGCCCCCGGCTTGCGGTTCCGGAAGGGCCGTGTGCATTCCCCTGCAGGGATGTTCGAACAAGGGACATCTGTGTCAGCGAGAGTGCGACACGCCCGACCGCGTGGGTCGGAGGAACGAAGGCAGCAGAAGGAATCCGCCGGGTTCCAGAGCGTAAGAGAGACAGGACTACTGAGTAGCCATGGCGGGACAGAAGATCCGCATCCGGCTCAAGGCCTACGACCACGAGGTCATCGACTCCTCGGCGAAGAAGATCGTCGAGACGGTGACCCGCACTGGTGCGTCGGTCGCGGGCCCGGTGCCGCTGCCCACTGAGAAGAACGTGTACTGCGTCATCAAGTCGCCGCACAAGTACAAGGACTCGCGCGAGCACTTCGAGATGCGCACGCACAAGCGCCTGATCGACATCCTCGACCCGACCCCCAAGACCGTTGACTCTCTGATGCGACTCGACCTCCCGGCCGGTGTCGACATCGAGATCAAGCTCTGAGGCTGGTGGGCTGAGAATGGCTAAGCAGATCAAGGGCATCCTGGGCGAGAAGCTCGGCATGACGCAGGTGTGGGACGAGAACAACCGTGTTGTTCCGGTCACCGTCGTCAAGGCCGGCCCGAACGTCGTCACCCAGGTCCGCACGAACGACGTGGACGGCTACGAGTCCGTTCAGATCGCCTTCGGCGAGATCGACCCGCGCAAGGTGAACAAGCCCCTCAAGGGCCACTTCGCCAAGGCCGACGTCACCCCCCGTCGCCACCTCGTCGAGATCCGCACCGCGGACGCCTCCGAGTACACGCTGGGCCAGGAGATCACCGCCGAGGTGTTCGAGGCCGGCGTGAAGGTCGACGTGACCGGCAAGAGCAAGGGCAAGGGCTTCGCCGGTGTCATGAAGCGCCACAACTTCCGTGGCCTCGGCGCCGGACACGGCACCCAGCGCAAGCACCGCTCGCCCGGTTCCATCGGTGGCTGCGCCACCCCGGGCCGCGTGTTCAAGGGCCTCCGCATGGCGGGTCGCATGGGCAACGAGCGGGTCACCACCCAGAACCTGACCGTCCACGCCGTTGACGCGGAGAAGGGTCTGCTGCTCATCAAGGGCGCGGTTCCCGGTCCGAACGGCGGCCTCGTCCTGGTCCGCACCGCGGCCAAGGGGGCCTGAGGTAACCGATGAGCACTGTTGACATCCTTTCGCCGGCGGGCGAGAAGGCCGGTTCCGTCGAGCTCCCCGCGGAGATCTTCGACGCCAAGGTCAGCGTTCCGCTGATCCACCAGGTCGTCGTCGCGCAGCTGGCCGCTGCCCGCCAGGGCACGCACAAGACCAAGACCCGCGGTGAAGTCCGTGGTGGTGGCAAGAAGCCGTACCGCCAGAAGGGCACCGGTCGCGCCCGTCAGGGTTCGACCCGCGCGCCGCAGTTCGCCGGTGGTGGCGTCGTGCACGGTCCCGTGCCGCGCGACTACTCGCAGCGCACCCCGAAGAAGATGAAGGCCGCCGCCCTGCGCGGTGCCCTCACCGACCGGGCGCGTCACAACCGCATCCACGTCGTCTCCGGCGTGGTCGAGGGTGACATCTCCACGAAGGCCGCCAAGACGCTGTTCGGCAAGATCTCGGAGCGCAAGAACCTGCTCCTGGTCGTCGAGCGCTCCGACGAGGCCGCGTGGCTGTCCGCCCGCAACCTGCCCCAGGTCCACATCCTGGAGCCGGGCCAGCTGAACACGTACGACGTTCTCGTCTCGGACGACGTGGTCTTCACCCAGGCCGCTTTCGAGTCCTTCGTGTCTGGCCCCAAGGCCGCTGACACCGAAGGGAGCGAGGCCTGATGGCTATCCGTCACCCCGCTATCGCCTCGAAGGCCGCCAAGGCCGCCAAGGCCGCGCGCGTCGCCAAGGCGCGTCGCCACGCCACCGAGGGCAAGAACACCGTCGAGACCCCGCTGAGCAAGTCGTACACGGACCCCCGTGACGTCCTGCTGAAGCCGGTCGTCTCCGAGAAGAGCTACGCGCTCCTCGACGAGAACAAGTACACGTTCATCGTCGACCCGAACGCCAACAAGACCCAGATCAAGCAGGCCGTCCAGGCGGTCTTCGACGTCAAGGTCACCGGGGTCAACACGATCAACCGACAGGGCAAGCGCAAGCGGACCCGCACGGGCTTCGGCCAGCGTGCCGCCACCAAGCGCGCGATCGTGACCCTCGCCGAGGGCGACCGTATCGACATCTTCGGCGGTCCGACCGCGTAAGCGGGTCGGATCGTCCGATATCGGACGAGGACTGAGAAATGGGAATCCGCAAGTACAAGCCGACTACGCCGGGCCGTCGTGGCGCCAGCGTCGCCGACTTCGTCGAGGTCACGCGGTCCACGCCGGAGAAGTCGCTGGTCCGTCCCCTGCACAGCAAGGGCGGCCGTAACAACGCCGGTCGTGTGACCGTTCGCCACCAGGGTGGCGGACACAAGCGCGCCTACCGAGTGATCGACTTCCGTCGTCACGACAAGGACGGCGTGCCGGCGAAGGTCGCGCACATCGAGTACGACCCCAACCGCACCGCGCGCATCGCGCTGCTGCACTACGCCGACGGCGAGAAGCGCTACATCCTCGCCCCGCGCAACCTGCAGCAGGGTGACCGCGTCGAGAACGGTCCCGGGGCCGACATCAAGCCGGGCAACAACCTGGCGCTCCGCAACATCCCGGTCGGTACCACGATCCACGCGATCGAGCTCCGTCCCGGTGGCGGTGCCAAGTTCGCCCGCTCCGCCGGTGCCTCCGTGCAGCTGCTCGCGAAGGAGGGCGCCTACGCCCACCTGCGCATGCCGTCCGGTGAGGTCCGCCTGGTCGACGTCCGCTGCCGCGCCACCATCGGCGAGGTCGGCAACGCCGAGCAGAGCAACATCAACTGGGGCAAGGCCGGCCGTAAGCGGTGGCTGGGCGTTCGCCCGACCGTCCGTGGTGTCGTGATGAACCCGGTCGACCACCCGCACGGTGGTGGTGAGGGCCGGACCTCCGGTGGCCGCCACCCTGTGTCCCCGTGGGGCAAGAAGGAAGGCCGTACTCGTTCGCCCAAGAAGGCGTCGAACAAGTACATCGTCCGCCGCCGCAAGACGAACAAGAAGCGCTAAGGACGGGTTGAGATGCCTCGTAGCTTGAAGAAGGGGCCCTTCGTCGACGACCACCTGATCAAGAAGGTGGACGCCCAGAACGATGCCGGCACCAAGAACGTCATCAAGACCTGGTCCCGTCGCTCGATGATCGTCCCGGCCATGCTCGGCCACACGATCGCGGTGCACAACGGCAAGACCCACATCCCGGTGTTCGTCACCGAGTCGATGGTCGGCCACAAGCTCGGCGAGTTCTCGCCGACCCGCACCTTCCGGGGCCACGTCAAGGAAGACCGGAAGTCGAAGCGCCGCTAGTAGCGGATCGCATTCAGACACGTAAGTAACTGAAGGGACAACCATGGAAGCCAGGGCCCAGGCGCGGTACATCCGCGTCACGCCCATGAAGGCCCGCCGCGTGGTGGACCTCATCCGTGGCATGGACGCCACGGAGGCCCAGGCTGTTCTGCGATTCGCTCCGCAGGCAGCCTCCGTGCCGGTCGGCAAGGTGCTCGACAGCGCCATCGCCAACGCCGCGCACAACTACGACCACACCGACGCCGACAGCCTCTACATCTCCGAGGCGTACGTCGACGAGGGTCCGACCCTGAAGCGGTTCCGTCCGCGTGCCCAGGGCCGTGCCTACCGGATCCGCAAGCGGACCAGCCACATCACCGTGGTCGTCAGCAGCAAGGAAGGAACCCGGTAATGGGCCAGAAGGTTAACCCGCATGGGTTCCGGCTCGGTGTCACCACGGACTTCAAGTCCCGGTGGTACGCCGACAAGCTGTACAAGGACTACGTCAAGGAAGACGTCGCCATCCGTCGGATGATGACGTCCGGCATGGAGCGCGCCGGCATCTCCAAGGTCGAGATCGAGCGCACCCGTGACCGTGTCCGCGTGGACATCCACACCGCGCGTCCGGGCATCGTCATCGGCCGCCGTGGCGCCGAGGCCGACCGCATCCGCGGCGACCTCGAGAAGCTCACGGGCAAGCAGGTCCAGCTGAACATCCTCGAGGTCAAGAACCCCGAGACCGACGCTCAGCTCGTGGCCCAGGCCGTCGCCGAGCAGCTCTCCTCCCGCGTCTCCTTCCGCCGTGCCATGCGCAAGAGCATGCAGTCGGCGATGAAGGCCGGCGCCAAGGGCATCAAGATCCAGTGCGGTGGCCGCCTCGGCGGCGCCGAGATGTCCCGCTCGGAGTTCTACCGCGAGGGCCGCGTGCCCCTGCACACGCTCCGCGCGAACGTGGACTACGGCTTCTTCGAGGCCAAGACGACCTTCGGCCGCATCGGTGTGAAGGTCTGGATCTACAAGGGCGACGTCAAGAACATCGCCGAGGTCCGCGCCGAGAACGCTGCGGCCCGTGCGGGTAACCGCCCGGCCCGTGGCGGTGCCGACCGCCCGGCCCGTGGTGGCCGCGGTGGCGAGCGGCGCGGTCGCAAGCCGCAGCAGGCTGCCGGCGCCGAGGCCCCCAAGGCCGAGGCTCCCGCCGCTCCGGCTGAGAGCACCGGAACGGAGGCCTGACCGACATGCTGATCCCCCGTAGGGTCAAGCACCGCAAGCAGCACCACCCGAAGCGCAACGGTATGTCCAAGGGTGGCACGCAGGTTGCGTTCGGCGAGTACGGCATCCAGGCGCTGACCCCGGCGTATGTGACGAACCGTCAGATCGAGGCCGCTCGTATCGCCATGACGCGTCACATCAAGCGTGGTGGCAAGGTCTGGATCAACATCTACCCGGACCGTCCCCTCACCAAGAAGCCTGCCGAGACCCGCATGGGTTCCGGTAAGGGTTCTCCGGAGTGGTGGATCGCCAACGTCAAGCCCGGACGCGTGATGTTCGAGCTGTCGTACCCCAACGAGAAGATCGCCCGTGAGGCGCTGACCCGTGCGGCCCACAAGCTGCCGATGAAGTGCCGGATCGTCAAGCGCGAGGCAGGTGAAGCGTGATGTCGGCCGGTACCAAGGCGTCCGAGCTGCGCGAGCTGGGCAACGAGGAGCTTCTGGCGAAGCTCCGCGAGGCCAAGGAAGAGCTGTTCAATCTCCGCTTCCAGGCGGCGACGGGCCAGCTCGAGAACCACGGCCGTCTCAAGGCGGTCCGCAAGGACATCGCGCGGATCTACACCCTGATGCGCGAGCGTGAGCTGGGCATCGAAACGGTGGAGAACGCCTGATGAGCGAGAAGAACGTGACTGAGAACACCGAGGCGCGCGGCTTCCGCAAGACCCGCGAGGGTCTCGTCGTCAGCGACAAGATGGACAAGACCGTCGTCGTCGCAGTCGAGGACCGCGTCAAGCACGCGCTGTACGGCAAGGTCATCCGCCGTACGAACAAGCTCAAGGCGCACGACGAGCAGAACGCCGCGGGTGTCGGCGACCGCGTCCTCCTCATGGAGACCCGGCCGCTGTCCGCGACGAAGCGCTGGCGCGTCGTCGAGATCCTCGAGAAGGCCAAGTAATTCCTGCGGGGCTAACCCCGCAGGTCAGTTCCGCCAGGCTCGGCAGGGGCTCATCCTGAGAAGGAGAGCCCCTGCCGGGAACCGGCAGACGATCAGGAGATAGACGTGATCCAGCAGGAGTCGCGACTGCGTGTCGCCGACAACACTGGTGCGAAGGAGATCCTTTGCATCCGTGTGCTCGGTGGCTCCGGTCGCCGCTACGCGGGCATCGGTGACGTCATCGTCGCCACCGTCAAGGACGCGATCCCCGGTGGCAACGTGAAGAAGGGTGACGTCGTCAAGGCGGTCATCGTTCGCACCGTCAAGGAGCGCCGCCGTCCGGACGGCTCGTACATCCGCTTCGACGAGAACGCCGCCGTCATTCTGAAGAACGACGGCGACCCTCGCGGCACCCGCATCTTCGGCCCGGTCGGCCGTGAGCTGCGCGAGAAGAAGTTCATGAAGATCATCTCGCTCGCGCCGGAGGTGCTGTAAGCATGAAGATCAAGAAGGGCGACCTGGTCCAGGTCATCACCGGTAAGGACAAGGGCAAGCAGGGCAAGGTCATTGCCGCTTACCCGCGCGAGGAGCGTGTCCTGGTCGAGGGTGTCAACCGGGTCAAGAAGCACACCAAGGCCGGCCCGACCGCCAGCGGCTCCCAGGCCGGCGGCATCGTGACCACCGAGGCCCCCATCCACGTGTCCAACGTTCAGCTGGTCGTGGAGAAGGACGGTCAGAAGGTCGTCACGCGTGTCGGTTACCGCTTCGACGACGAAGGCAACAAGATCCGCGTTGCCAAGCGGACGGGTGAGGACATCTGATGGCTACCACCACCACTCCGCGTCTGAAGCAGAAGTACCGCGAGGAGATCGCGGGCAAGCTGCGTGACGAGTTCAAGTACGAGAACGTCATGCAGGTCCCGGGCCTCGTCAAGATCGTGGTCAACATGGGTGTCGGCGACGCCGCCCGTGACTCGAAGCTGATCGAGGGCGCGATCCGCGACCTGACCACCATCACCGGTCAGAAGCCGGCCGTCACCAAGGCCCGCAAGTCCATCGCGCAGTTCAAGCTGCGTGAGGGCCAGCCGATCGGTGCCCACGTCACGCTCCGTGGCGACCGCATGTGGGAGTTCCTGGACCGCACCCTGTCGCTCGCGCTGCCGCGCATCCGCGACTTCCGTGGTCTGTCCCCCAAGCAGTTCGACGGCCGTGGCAACTACACCTTCGGTCTCACGGAGCAGGTCATGTTCCACGAGATCGACCAGGACAAGATCGACCGTACCCGGGGCATGGACATCACCGTGGTCACCACGGCGACCAACGACGCTGAGGGCCGCGCGCTCCTTCGTCACCTCGGCTTCCCGTTCAAGGAGGCGTGAGCGAGATGGCGAAGAAGGCTCTGATTGCCAAGGCTGCTCGCAAGCCCAAGTTCGGTGTGCGTGGCTACACCCGCTGCCAGCGCTGCGGCCGTCCGCACTCCGTGTACCGCAAGTTCGGCCTGTGCCGCGTGTGCCTTCGTGAGATGGCTCACCGTGGCGAGCTGCCGGGCGTGACCAAGAGCTCCTGGTAATCCCCTTCTTCAGGGATTCCGGAAGCTCTCGGTAAGCATCTGGTCGGCAGAGGCCCTCCCTCGCATGCCTTAGGCTTGTGGGGTTGGGCGTCTGCCGCCCGTACGACTTACTACGCCGTAGGTCCACCGCGCCGCACCCGTCCCGTCTCGGATCGGGGAGAGGGATGGCGCACCAGGAAACCCCGGCGAGAGAGGCCGAAGGCCAATTCATGACCATGACTGATCCGATCGCAGACATGCTGACGCGTCTGCGGAACGCGAACTCGGCGTACCACGACTCGGTGTCGATGCCGCACTCCAAGATCAAGTCGCACATCGCGGAGATCCTCCAGCAGGAGGGCTTCATCACGGGCTGGAAGGTCGAGGACGCCGAGGTCGGCAAGAACCTCGTCCTGGAGCTGAAGTTCGGCCCCAACCGTGAGCGCTCCATCGCGGGCATCAAGCGGATCTCCAAGCCCGGTCTCCGGGTCTACGCGAAGTCCACCAACCTGCCGAAGGTGCTCGGCGGCCTCGGCGTGGCGATCATCTCCACGTCCCACGGTCTGCTCACCGACAAGCAGGCGCAGAAGAAGGGCGTGGGTGGGGAAGTCCTCGCCTACGTCTGGTAACGGAAGGGAACGGAGGAAACAGCATGTCGCGCATCGGCAAGCTCCCCATCCCGGTTCCCGCCGGCGTGGACGTCACCATCGACGGCCGTACGGTCAAGGTCAAGGGCCCCAAGGGCGAACTGACCCACACCGTTGCCGCGCCGATCGACATCGCTAAGGGCGAGGACGGCACCCTCCAGGTGCTCCGCCCGAACGACGAGCGGCAGAGCAAGGCCCTGCACGGCCTGTCCCGCACGCTGGTGGCGAACATGATCACCGGTGTGACCACGGGATACGTCAAGAAGCTCGAGATCAGCGGTGTCGGTTACCGAGTCACCGCCAAGGGTTCCAACCTGGAGTTCGCTCTCGGTTACAGCCACCCGATCGTCGTCGAGGCGCCCGAGGGCATCTCGTTCAAGGTCGAGTCGCCGACCCGTTTCTCGGTCGAGGGCATCGACAAGCAGAAGGTCGGCGAGGTTGCGGCCAACATCCGCAAGCTGCGCAAGCCTGACCCGTACAAGGCCAAGGGCGTCAAGTACGAGGGCGAAGTCATCCGCCGCAAGGTCGGAAAGGCGGGTAAGTAAGCCATGGCATACGGGCAGAAGATCCTCAAGGGCGACGCCTACAAGCGCGCCGCGATCAAGCGCCGTCACATCCGGATCCGCAAGCGGATCTCCGGTACGGCGGAGCGCCCCCGTCTGGTCGTGACCCGCTCCAACCGCCACATCGTGGCGCAGGTGATCGACGACCTCAAGGGCCACACCCTGGCGTCGGCGTCCACGCTGGACGCGTCGATCCGCGGCGGCGAGGGCGACAAGTCCGCGCAGGCCAAGCAGGTCGGTGCCCTGGTCGCCGAGCGCGCCAAGGCCGCCGGTGTCGAGGCCGTCGTGTTCGACCGTGGTGGTAACCAGTACGCCGGCCGCATCGCGGCTCTGGCGGACGCCGCCCGCGAGGCCGGGCTCAAGTTCTGAGCCGCTTGTAGCTAGCGGAAAGAGAGAGGTAATCCAATGGCTGGACCCCAGCGCCGCGGTGGCGGTGCCGGTGGCGGCGAGCGGCGGGACCGGAAGGGCCGTGACGGCGGCGCTGCTGCCGCCGAGAAGACCGCGTACGTTGAGCGCGTCGTCGCGATCAACCGCGTCGCCAAGGTTGTGAAGGGTGGTCGTCGCTTCAGCTTCACCGCGCTGGTCGTGGTGGGCGACGGTGACGGCACCGTGGGTGTCGGTTACGGCAAGGCCAAGGAGGTGCCGGCCGCCATCGCCAAGGGCGTTGAGGAGGCCAAGAAGCACTTCTTCAAGGTCCCCCGTATCCAGGGCACCATCCCGCACCCGATCCAGGGTGAGAAGGCTGCCGGCGTCGTGCTGCTCAAGCCCGCGTCCCCCGGTACCGGTGTTATCGCCGGTGGCCCGGTGCGTGCCGTGCTCGAGTGCGCCGGTATCCACGACGTGCTGTCGAAGTCGCTCGGCTCCGACAACGCGATCAACATCGTGCACGCGACCGTGGCGGCCCTGAAGGGTCTGCAGCGTCCCGAGGAGATCGCGGCCCGCCGTGGTCTGCCCCTGGAGGACGTCGCTCCCGCGGCTCTGCTCCGTGCGCGTGCCGGGGCGGGTGTGTGATCATGGCGCAGCTGAAGATCACGCAGGTCAAGTCCTACATCGGCAGCAAGCAGAACCACCGTGACACCCTGCGCTCCCTTGGCCTCAAGGGCATCAACACGCAGGTCGTCAAGGAGGACCGCCCCGAGTTCCGCGGCATGGTGCACACCGTCCGCCACCTCGTGACGGTCGAGGAGGTCGACTGATCATGGCGGAGCAGAACCCGCTGAAGATCCACAACCTCCGTCCCGCCCCCGGCGCCAAGACCGCCAAGACCCGTGTCGGTCGTGGTGAGGCGTCGAAGGGTAAGACGGCCGGTCGTGGTACGAAGGGCACCAAGGCCCGCTACCAGGTTCCGGAGCGCTTCGAGGGCGGCCAGATGCCGCTGCACATGCGCCTCCCGAAGCTGAAGGGCTTCAAGAACCCGTTCAAGACCGAGTACCAGGTCGTGAACCTCGACAAGCTGGCCGCGCTCTACCCCGAGGGTGGCGAGGTCACGGTCGAGGGTCTGGTGGCCAAGGGTGCCGTTCGCAAGAACAGCCTCGTCAAGGTCCTCGGCCAGGGCGAGATCTCCGTGGCGCTGCAGGTGACGGTCGACGCCGTCTCCGGCTCCGCCAAGGAGAAGATCGCCGCTGCCGGCGGTACGGTCACCGAGCTGGTCTGAGTCCCTCAGGTCCCTCGATGACGTGAACGATCCCGACCGGGGATACCCCACATATGGGGTATCCCCGGTCGGTCGTTCCTAGGAAAGTGCTGTCGCCGGTAAGGTGGCCAGCACTGCCCACTTTCATTGGGTGCTCCCCATGGGGCACCCTGAGCGGCAGTTGACCGTTAGTAATTCGTCTGTATCCGTCGAACCTCAAGACCGTCACCCTTGACGCAGTTGCGCGGGGGTCGCAGGAGGCACCGTGCTCACCGCGTTCGCCCGGGCGTTCAAGACGCCCGACCTGCGCAAGAAGCTGCTCTTCACGCTGGGCATCATCGTGGTCTACCGCGTCGGTACCCACATCCCGATCCCCGGCGTCAACTACAAGGCCGTCCAGCAGTGTGTGAGCGAGGCAGGGGCCAACCAGGGCCTGTTCGGCCTCGTGAACATGTTCAGTGGTGGCGCGCTGCTCCAGATCACGGTCTTCGCGCTCGGCATCATGCCGTACATCACGGCCAGCATCATCCTTCAGCTGCTGACCGTGGTCATCCCGCGCCTGGAGGCCCTGAAGAAGGAGGGCCAGGCCGGCACGGCGAAGATCACGCAGTACACCCGGTACCTGACCGTGGCGCTCGCCATCCTCCAGGGCACCGGCCTCGTCGCCACCGCCCGCAGCGGCGCGCTCTTCAACGGCTGCTCCGTCGCGTCGAGCATCGTGCCGGACCAGGCGATCTTCGCCACGATCACGATGGTCGTCTGCATGACCGCCGGCACCTGTGTCGTGATGTGGCTCGGTGAGCTGATCACCGACCGCGGCATCGGCAACGGCATGTCGATCCTGATGTTCATCTCGATCGCCGCGACCTTCCCGTCCGCGCTGTGGGCCATCAAGAAGCAGGGCACCCTGGCAGGCGGCTGGATCGAGTTCGGCACCGTGATCCTGGTCGGTCTGGTCATGGTCGCGCTGGTCGTCTTCGTCGAGCAGGCCCAGCGCCGCATCCCGGTGCAGTACGCCAAGCGCATGATCGGCCGCCGGTCCTACGGTGGTACATCCACGTACATCCCGCTCAAGGTGAACCAGGCGGGTGTGATCCCGGTCATCTTCGCCTCCTCGCTGCTCTACATCCCGGCGCTCGTAGCGCAGTTCGCGGGGGGCAACTCGGGCTGGAAGCAGTGGATCCAGACCAACCTGACCAAGGGCGACCACCCGATTTACATCACTCTGTACTTCTTGCTCATCGTTTTCTTCGCGTTCTTCTACGTGGCGATCTCCTTCAACCCCGAGGAAGTCGCCGACAACATGAAGAAGTATGGTGGCTTCATCCCGGGCATCCGGGCTGGCCGACCGACCGCTGAGTACCTCAGCTATGTGCTCAACCGGATCACCTGGCCGGGTTCGCTGTATCTGGGTCTGATCGCTCTCGTACCGACAATGGCGTTGGTCGGCTTCGGGGCAAGCCAGAACTTCCCCTTCGGCGGGACCAGCATCCTGATCATCGTGGGTGTCGGCCTCGAGACGGTGAAGCAGATCGAGAGCCAGCTCCAGCAGCGCAATTACGAAGGGTTCCTCCGCTGATGCGTATCGTCCTCGTCGGGCCGCCGGGTGCCGGTAAGGGAACGCAAGCCGTCCGCCTCGCCGCGGAGCTGAAGATTCCGCACATCTCCACGGGCGACCTGTTCCGGGCCAACATCAGCCAGCAGACGGAGCTGGGCAAGCTCGCGAAGTCGTACATGGACCGCGGTGAGCTGGTGCCGGACTCGGTGACCATCGACATGGCCAAGGACCGCATGGAGCAGCAGGACGCCGAGGGCGGCTTCCTGCTCGACGGCTTCCCGCGCAACGTGGACCAGGCCGAGGCGCTGGACGGGCTGCTGAAGGACGAGGGCATCAAGCTGGACGCCGTCCTGGACCTGGAGGTCCCGGAGGACGAGGTCGTCAAGCGCATCGCCGGCCGCCGCATCTGCCGCAACGACTCCTCGCACGTCTTCCACGTGACGTACAGCCCGCCGAAGAAGGAGGGCGTGTGCGACGTCTGCGGCGGTGAGCTGTACCAGCGCGACGACGACTCCGAGGAGACCGTGCGCACGCGGCTGGAGGTCTACCACACGCAGACCGAGCCGATCATCGACTACTACAAGACGCAGGGCCTGGTCGTGACGATCTCGTCGCTGGGCCCCGTGGAAGAGATCACGCAGCGGGCGCTGGACGTCCTGGGGCGCGAGAAGGACGACCAGTAGTCCGACGGCCCGTTCCGGCCGCGTCGCCCTCTCGGGGCGCCGCGGCCGTAGTGTTGTACAGATAACCGAGTCGACGTGAGTGACGGAGAGCGCAGGCTTCCCATGGTGCAGATCAAGACGCCCGAGCAGATCGCCAAGATGCGTGCGGCGGGCCTGGTCGTCGCCGCCATCCACGCGGCCACCCGCGAGGCCGCGGTGCCCGGCGCCTCCACCAAGGACCTGGACGAGGTCGCCCGCAAGGTGCTGGCCGAGCACGGCGCGAAGTCGAACTTCCTCGGCTACGGCGGCTTCCCTGCGACCATCTGCACCTCCGTGAACGACGTGGTCGTCCACGGCATCCCCTCCGAGGACGTCGTCCTGAAGGACGGCGACATCATCTCCATCGACTGCGGCGCGATCGTCGACGGCTGGCACGGCGACGCGGCCTACACGGCGTTCGTGGGCTCCGGTCACGCTCCCGAGCTGGTCGAGCTGTCCCGGGTGACCGAAGAGTCGATGTGGGCCGGCATCGCGGCCATGAAGCAGGGCAGCCGCCTGGTGGACATCTCCCGGGCGATCGAGACGTACATCCGTCGGCAGCCGAAGCCGGGCGGCGGCAAGTACGGGATCATCGAGGACTACGGCGGCCACGGCATCGGCACCGAGATGCACATGGACCCGCACCTGCTGAACTACGTCGACCGCCGGCGCGGCAAGGGGCCCAAGCTGGTGCCCGGCTTCTGCCTCGCGATCGAGCCGATGGTCTCCCTCGGCACCCCGCGCACGGAGGTCCTGTCGGACGACTGGACGGTCATCACGACGGACGGCACGTGGTCGTCCCACTGGGAGCACTCGGTCGCCCTGACGGCACAGGGCCCGCTGGTCCTGACCGCGCCCGACGGGGGCAGGGCCAAGCTGGCCGAGTACGGCATCCAGGCCGCTCCCGACCCGCTCGGCTGAGAAACGCACCCGCTCGCTTAACGATCTCCCTCGTAGGGCAGACTTCCTCGATTCGCCTTTCCTGGTGCGCCGACGTAGACTGACTCGTCGGCTCTTGTGCACCCTCATGCCTGCGTGCGTGCGCGTGCGGCGGAGCCGATCAAGGTAGTCGATTCGAAGGGCGAAGCGTGGCCAAGAAGCAAGGTGCCATCGAGATCGAGGGCACTGTCGTCGAGTCTCTGCCGAACGCCATGTTCAAGGTCGAGCTCCAGAACGGCCACCAGGTCCTGGCACACATCAGCGGCAAGATGCGCATGCACTACATCCGCATCCTCCCTGACGACCGGGTCGTGGTGGAGCTGTCTCCGTACGACCTGACGCGTGGCCGGATCGTCTACCGGTACAAGTAGATCTTGCCCAAGCCCCGCGGTGACGCGGGGGTGCCGGCAACTGACCCGGAGAACCTCACCCAATGAAGGTCAAGCCGAGCGTCAAGAAGATCTGCGACAAGTGCAGGGTGATCCGCCGTCACGGCCGGGTCATGGTCATCTGCGAGAACCCGCGCCACAAGCAGCGCCAGGGCTGACGCACGACCATCCCCCTCTGCACCGCTATCGCAGAGTTTCGCGCGACGCGAGCTGAATATGTTCATACGCAGGACCCGAGCCAGCCAGCTCGACACCCCCGGTTCGGAGGCCGGGGACCCGGTTCGTACCTCGTACGGCGGCCGGGAGCCGGTCCTGCGGAAGACCTCCGAAAGATCACCAGGAGCCATTGAATGGCACGCGTTTCCGGTGTTGACATCCCGCGCGAAAAGCGCGTGGAGGTCGCCCTCACCTACGTGTTCGGCATCGGCCGGACCCTCTCGAAGGAGACGCTGGCTGCGACCGGCGTCGACCCGAACACCCGCGTTCGTGACCTGACCGAAGAGCAGCTGGTCGCGATCCGCGAGTACGTCGACAACAACATCAAGACCGAGGGTGACCTCCGTCGCGAGATCCAGGCCGACATCCGCCGCAAGGTCGAGATCGGCTGCTACCAGGGTCTGCGTCACCGTCGCGGTCTGCCCGTCCGCGGTCAGCGCACCAGCACCAACGCCCGTACCCGCAAGGGCCCGCGTCGCGCCATCGCCGGCAAGAAGAAGCCGGGCAAGAAGTAGTCCGCAGCGGACCTCTGTCCACGGTCTTCGCTGTAGGACCGACCACCTCCCGTAGGAGTTAGTAGATGCCCCCCAAGGGTCGTCAGGGCGCTGCCAAGAAGGTGCGCCGCAAGGAAAAGAAGAACGTCGCTCACGGCCACGCGCACATCAAGAGCACGTTCAACAACACGATCGTCTCCATCACGGACCCGTCCGGCAACGTGATCTCCTGGGCCTCCGCCGGCCACGTCGGCTTCAAGGGCTCCCGGAAGTCCACGCCGTTCGCCGCGCAGATGGCCGCCGAGTCGGCCGCCCGCCGCGCCCAGGAGCACGGCATGCGCAAGGTCGACGTGTTCGTCAAGGGCCCGGGCTCCGGTCGTGAGACCGCGATCCGCTCCCTGCAGGCCACGGGCCTCGAGGTCGGCTCCATCCAGGACGTCACCCCGACCCCGCACAACGGCTGCCGTCCGCCGAAGCGCCGCCGCGTCTGACGCACGGCCTTCGTCTGGCTCAGGGTCCGGGCGGTACGGCTCCGTAAGGGCCGTGCCGCCCGTACCCTTGCAGTACCCGCACTTCTCACGGGTGCGGTTTCCGTCGGACGTCAAATAGCGGGCGTCCACGAGAGAAGGATCTGATCAACAGATGCTGATCGCTCAGCGACCCTCGTTGACCGAAGAGGTCGTCGACGAGTTCCGCTCCCGGTTCGTGATCGAGCCGCTGGAGCCGGGCTTCGGCTACACCCTCGGCAACTCCCTCCGCCGCACGCTCCTGTCCTCGATCCCCGGCGCTGCGGTCACCAGCATCCGGATCGACGGCGTCCTGCACGAGTTCACCACCGTGCCGGGCGTCAAGGAGGACGTCACCGACCTGATCCTCAACATCAAGCAGCTGGTCGTCTCCTCGGAGCACGACGAGCCGGTCGTGATGTACCTGCGCAAGCAGGGCCCGGGTCTGGTCACCGCCGCCGACATCGCGCCCCCGGCCGGTGTCGAGGTGCACAACCCCGACCTCGTCCTCGCCACGCTCAACGGCAAGGGCAAGCTGGAGATGGAGCTGACCGTCGAGCGCGGTCGCGGCTACGTCTCCGCCGTGCAGAACAAGCAGGTGGGCCAGGAGATCGGCCGTATCCCGGTCGACTCCATCTACTCGCCGGTGCTGAAGGTCACGTACAAGGTCGAGGCCACGCGTGTCGAGCAGCGCACCGACTTCGACAAGCTGATCGTCGACGTCGAGACCAAGCAGGCGATGCGTCCCCGTGACGCCATGGCCTCCGCCGGCAAGACCCTGGTCGAGCTGTTCGGTCTCGCCCGCGAGCTGAACATCGACGCCGAGGGCATCGACATGGGCCCGTCCCCCACGGACGCCGCCCTGGCCGCCGACCTGGCGCTGCCGATCGAGGAGCTGGAGCTGACGGTCCGCTCCTACAACTGCCTCAAGCGTGAGGGCATCCACTCCGTGGGTGAGCTGGTCGCGCGCTCCGAGGCCGACCTGCTGGACATCCGCAACTTCGGTGCGAAGTCCATCGACGAGGTCAAGGCGAAGCTGGCCGGCATGGGCCTGGCCCTGAAGGACAGCCCGCCCGGATTCGACCCGACCGCCGCCGCCGACGCCTTCGGCGCGGACGACGACGCGGACGCGGGTTTCGTGGAGACCGAGCAGTACTGATCTCCACCACCTCCGGGGTTCGCGTCAGCGGACCCCGGATCTCCGACGGGCAACCGCCCGCTCGGATACTGACCCCGGTACCTGACACGGCCGGGGCAGACACACAGGAGAAGAACCATGCCGAAGCCCACCAAGGGTGCCCGTCTGGGCGGCAGCGCCGCGCACGAGAAGCTGCTCCTCGCGAACCTCGCGAAGAGCCTCTTCGAGCACGGCCGTATCACCACCACCGAGGCGAAGGCCCGCCGCCTGCGGCCGTACGCCGAGCGTCTGATCACCAAGGCGAAGAAGGGCGACCTTCACAACCGCCGTCAGGTGCTCCAGGTCATCACGGACAAGGGCGTCGTCCACACGCTCTTCACCGAGATCGGCCCGCGGTACGAGAACCGTCCGGGTGGCTACACCCGCATCACCAAGATCGGTAACCGCCGTGGCGACAACGCGCCCATGGCCGTCATCGAGCTGGTCGAGGCGCTGACGGTGCAGCAGAAGGCCGTCGGTGAGGCCGAGGCCGCCACCAAGCGTGCGGTCAAGGAGGCCGAGGAGGCCACGGTCGAGGAGACCAAGGTCGAGGAGACCGAGGCCGCCGAGGCCGGTGCCGAGGAGTCCAAGGACGCCTGAGGCTCCGCCTGACGCCGGGAGCGGGTTCGCCCTTCGGGGCGGACCCGCTTTCGCGTACCTGAGAGGATGCCCACGTGAGTGACGAAGTACAGCCCGGGCACGTCCGCGTCCGTCTCGACCTGTCCTACGACGGCACCGGCTTCCACGGGTGGGCCAAGCAGGCCGGTGGCAAGCGGACCGTGCAGGGGGAGATCGAGGACGCGCTGCGGACCGTCACCCGGTCCCGGGAGACCTACGACCTGACCGTGGCCGGGCGGACCGACGCCGGGGTGCACGCGCGCGGCCAGGTGGCCCATGTCGATCTGCCCCGGGAGGTCTGGGCGGAGCAGAGCGGGAAGCTGCTCAAGCGCCTCGCCGGGCGGCTGCCCAAGGACGTACGGGTATGGGCGCTCCGGGAGGCACCCCGCGGCTTCGACGCCCGGTTCTCGGCCGTCTGGCGGCGCTACGCCTACCGGGTGACGGACAATCCCGGGGGAGTGGACCCCCTGCTGCGGGGCCATGTCCTGTGGCACGACTGGCCGCTCGACGTGGACGCCATGAACGAGGCGGCGCGGCACCTGCTCGGCGAGCACGACTTCGCCGCCTACTGCAAGAAGCGGGAGGGGGCGACGACCATCCGCACCCTGCAGGAGCTGAGCCTCGTGCGCGGGTCCGACGGGATCATCACCGCGACCGTGCGCGCCGACGCCTTCTGCCACAACATGGTGCGCTCGCTGATCGGCGCGCTGCTGTTCGTCGGGGACGGGCACCGCGGACCGCAGTGGCCCGGGAAGGTGCTGGCCGCGGGGGTGCGGGACTCCGCCGTCCATGTCGTACGGCCGCACGGGCTGACGCTGGAGGAGGTCGGCTACCCGGCCGACGAGCTGCTGGCGGCGCGCAACAAGGAGGCGCGGAACAAGCGCTCGCTCCCCGGTGCGTCGGGATGCGAAACCTGTTAGGCCGTCCACGCCGAAGGCCGTACGCGCCGGGCACCGGGCCGTCGAGATCCCGATCCGGTGCGCCGAGCGCGCCGAGGGCTCCACGATGATCCCGCGTACCCGGCTGGAGTCGGCGGTGTGCCGTGCCGGACCGCCCGGCTAGCCGTTCGAGGCGGCCGATGCCTGGGCCTGGCCGCGGCGGTAGATCTGGTTGAAGGTGAACTGCTGCAGGTCGTTGCCGGTGTCGAAGACCTTCGAGTCCTTGCTGGTGACGTTCTTGCCGTCGGTGAAGCCGACCGTCGTGAAGTAGGCGTAGCGGCCGACGGAGTTCGCGGTGGTCAGGCAGACCGCGGAGTCGCAGAAGTTCCCCACGCCCTTGCCGGGCAGGGAGCGCACCATGGCGTTCTTGGCGGCCTGCTTCTTGGCCTGGGTGGCCGCGTCCTGGGTGTCGAACAGGGCGACGCCGACGGTGACCGCGATGCCGTCCCTGGTGTAGGTCGCGCGGATCAGGCGGGTGCAGCCGTTCGCGCTGAGGATCTGCGGCAGCTTGCCGCCGGCGGCGGAGGCGCAGGTGGTGGTGTCGGCCGTGGCGCCCTTCTTGTACACGCGGTTGCCCATGGTCAGCTGGGTGCCCGGGAAGAGGGTGTCGGCGCTGAGCGGGGCCTTGTCCTTCTTGGCGCTGGATATGAACTCCTTCGGGTCCAGCGGCGGCGGGGCGCTGGTGGGGGCGAAGGAGGGCGCGGCCGAGCCGCTCCGCGAGGCGCTGACGGGCAGGTTCGTCGGGTTGCCCGAGGCGCTGTTCTTGCTGTTCGCGGACACCACGGCCATGGCCACGGCGGTGCCGACGGCGATCGTGGCGAGCGCGCCGCCGCCGACGAACAGCAGCTTGCGGCGCTTGTTGCGGGTCTCGGAGGCCTCGGCGAGCGCGGCCCAGTCCGGGGTCCCGTCGTCACCGCCGCTGCTCCAGGGCTGCTGGGAATGCGGTTTCCAGGGATCCCACTGAGACTGGGGTCCCCCCTGCCCGTAACTCATGGGGCGCATCTTAGACGGGGCGCCGGGGGCCCAGGAGCGCGTCGGGCGGCATGTGGTGTTTGTCCGCCGGAGGGCCGGGGAAGAGGGTCGTTTTGACCCTGCCGGGGGCCTGCGGGTAACCTGCTTCTTCGTTGTGTATTGGCTTGCTCATTCTCACGGGACGGGCCCTTACACCGGTCCACCGGGCCGATGACCAGCGACCAGCACGCGGTTTGCGTCACCGCGGTGCGGTCAAGGCTGTCGTGATCGTTTCGGTGACCTGTTCAGGACCATTCACTCGAAGCGAAGGCTACGAACCGTGCGTACGTACAGCCCCAAGCCCGGCGATGTGACGCGCCAGTGGCACGTCATCGACGCTCAGGACGTCGTCCTGGGCCGTCTCGCCACCACCGCAGCGACCCTCCTCCGGGGCAAGCACAAGCCGATCTACGCGCCGCACGTCGACGCTGGTGACTTCGTCATCATCATCAACGCCGACAAGGTGCACCTCTCCGGCAACAAGCGGACCCAGAAGATGGCCTACCGCCACTCCGGCTACCCGGGTGGTCTGCGCTCCGTCCGTTACGACGAGCTGCTCGACAAGAACCCCGAGAAGGCCATCGAGAAGGCCGTCAAGGGCATGCTCCCGAAGAACTCCCTGGGCCGTCAGATGCTCTCGAAGCTGAAGGTCTACAAGGGTGACCAGCACCCGCACGCTGCCCAGCAGCCGGTGCCGTTCGAGATCACCCAGGTCGCGCAGTAAGTCCGGCCACCCCCTAAGACTGAAGAGAATCTGAGGAGAATCGTGGCCGAGACCACTGCCGAGCAGCCGCTCGAAGAGCTTGACATCGACAGCTACACCACCGAGTCCGAGGTGCCGCTGGAGGGTGAGTACACCTCCGAGTCCCTCGCCTCGCGCTTCGGTGAGCCCCAGCCGGCCGCCGGCCTGGGCCGCCGGAAGAACGCCATCGCCCGTGTCCGGATCGTCCCGGGCACCGGCAAGTGGAAGATCAACGGCCGCACCCTCGAGGACTACTTCCCGAACAAGGTGCACCAGCAGGAAGTCAACGAGCCCTTCAAGGTGCTTGAGCTGGAAGGCCGTTACGACGTCATCGCCCGCATCGCGGGTGGCGGTGTCTCGGGTCAGGCCGGTGCGCTCCGTCTCGGTGTCGCCCGCGCGCTGAACGAGGCGGACGTCGACAACAACCGCGGCCCGCTGAAGAAGGCCGGCTTCCTCAAGCGCGACGACCGTGCGGTCGAGCGCAAGAAGGCCGGTCTGAAGAAGGCCCGCAAGGCCCCGCAGTACAGCAAGCGCTAAACAGCAGCTGCCTGCTCGTACTCCGAACGCCCCGGCGGCACGCCACATGTGCCGTCGGGGCGTTCGTTTACCCCAGCCAAGGGCGTATAACGACACAAGACGCTCAGCCGCTAGGCGGCTTGTGTGATCGGAAGTTTCCTCAGGAGGACAAGTGGGACGACTCTTCGGCACGGACGGCGTGCGCGGTGTCGCCAACGCGGATCTGACCGCGGAGATGGCGCTCGGCCTCTCCGTCGCCGCGGCGCACGTGCTGGCAGAGGCGGGCACTTTCGAGGGCCACAAGCCGACGGCGGTGGTCGGCCGGGACCCGCGCGCGTCCGGGGAGTTCCTGGAGGCGGCCGTGGTCGCCGGTCTCGCGAGCGCCGGCGTCGACGTACGGTGCGTGGGAGTGCTGCCGACCCCCGCCGTCGCGCACCTGACGGGCGCGCTCGGCGCCGACCTGGGCGTGATGCTCTCCGCCAGCCACAACGCCATGCCGGACAACGGCATCAAGTTCTTCGCCCGCGGCGGCCACAAGCTCGCCGACGAGCTGGAGGACCGGATCGAGGCGGTGTACGAGTCGCACCGGCACGGCGAGCCGTGGCAGCGGCCGACGGGCGCGGGCGTGGGGCGCGTGCGCGCCTACGAGGAGGGCGCCGAGAGCTACGTCGAGCATCTGCTGGCGGCGCTGCCCAACCGGCTCGACGGACTGAGGATCGTCCTGGACGAAGCGCACGGCGCGGCCTCGGGGGTCTCGCCGGAGGCGTTCTCCCGGGCGGGCGCGCAGGTCGTCACGATCGGTGCCGCGCCGGACGGCCTCAACATCAACGACGGGTGCGGCTCCACGCATCTGGACCAGCTGAAGGCCGCGGTCGTCGAGCACGGCGCGGACCTCGGCATCGCGCACGACGGCGACGCCGACCGCTGCCTGGCCGTGGACCACACCGGCGAGGAGGTCGACGGCGACCAGATCCTCGCCGTGCTGGCGCTGGCCCTGCGGGAGCGCTCCGCGCTGCGGGCCGACACCGTGGTGGCGACCGTGATGTCCAACCTCGGGTTCAAGCTGGCGATGGAGCGGGCCGGGATCCGGCTCGTGCAGACGGCCGTGGGCGACCGGTACGTGCTGGAGGAGATGAAGGAGCACGGGTACGCCCTCGGTGGCGAGCAGTCCGGGCACGTGATCATCCTCGACCACGCGACGACCGGTGACGGCACGCTGACCGGGCTGCTGCTGGCCGCGCGGGTGGCGCAGACCGGCCGTTCGCTGCGGGAGCTGGCGTCGGTGATGGAGCGGCTGCCGCAGATCCTCATCAACGTGCCCGATGTGGACAAGGCGCGGGTGCGCACGTCGGCCGACCTCGCCGCCGCCGTCGCCGAGGCGGAGCGGGAACTCGGGGAGACCGGGCGGGTGCTGCTGCGCCCGTCGGGTACCGAGCCGTTGGTCCGGGTGATGGTGGAAGCGGCGGACATCGAGCAGGCGCGGACGGTTGCCGGGCGGCTGGCCGATGCCGTGAAGTCGGCGTTGGGGTAGTTCGCCGGTTCGGGCCGGGGGTGCGGGGCTGTGCGGGGGCACGGCCCCGCACCCTTGGGCACGTTGTCGTTGCCGCTTCCAGAAGTACTTCTGGGCCACCAGCGTGAGCGTTCCCGCCAGGACGACGCCCAGCAGGTTCAACAGGAGTTGGGCCGTGGAACCCCAGGCCTGGCAGGCTCGGTGTAGGTGAAGGCGACCGCCGCGTTCGCCGCCGCCGGGACCGTCGTCACCGAGATGGCCACGCCGACCAGGGCGCCGGACTTGGCGGAGGTCAGGGAGAGCGTGCCCGCGACGCCGGCCAGGACGGCGACGACGAAGGAGAACGCGTCCGGGCGGTAGATGAAGTTGGTGTTCGAGCGCTCCGCCTCCAGCCGGACCTTCGTGAACAGCTCCAGTGCGTCCATGAGGTAGGTGAAGCCCACCGTCGCCGTCATCGCCACCGCGAAGCCCACCAGCAGCGCGGTCAGTGAGCGCGGCGCGAGGCGGGGGTGCCGCTGGACGAGGGCCGTGCACAGGCCCGCCAGCGGGCCGAACTCCGGGCCCACCGCCATCGCGCCGACGATCAGGATCGCGTTGTCCAGGACCACACCGCAGGCCGCGATCATCGTGGCGAGGGCGATGAACGCGAGGTAGGTGACCGACAGGGCCGACTCCTCGTGCGTGGCCTCGGTCAGGCCCTCCCACAGCACCGCGTCGGCGCCCTCGCCCGGCGCCTCCCCCTCGGCCTTGTCGGCGCGCCGGGACAGGGACAGGTCGATGTTCGCCACCGCGATGGAGCCGGTGTCGTCCAGGCCCGACCGCCGCAGCCCGCTGATGAGTTCGTCCCCCGCTTCGCGTGCCGCGTCGCACAGCACCACGTCTCCGGCGGGATTGCGGGCGGCGGCCGGCAGGACCACGAGATGGGCCGTGCCGACCGTGCTCTCGATCAGCCGGACCACCTCGTCGGTGCGGTCCGCCGGGGTGATCAGGCGCAGATGCAGCATGCGCCCGTCCAACCCGACCGGTTACAGCTTGCGCAGCCGCAGGCGCTGCACCTTGTGGTCGGGGCCCTTGCGCACCACCAGGGTGGCCCGGCCGCGGGTGGGGGCGATGTTCTCGACCAGGTTGGGCTTGTTGATCGTGCGCCACAGGGTGCGGGCGTAGTCGAGGGCCTCCTCCTCGGAGACCTGGGTGTACGTGCGGAAGTACGAGTTGGGGTTCTGGAACGCCGTCTGGCGCAGCTTCTTGAAGCGGTTGAGGTACCAGCGCTCGATGTCCTCGGCGCTCGCGTCGACGTAGACGCTGAAGTCGAAGTAGTCCGCGAGGCCGACCCGGGTGCGGCCGTCCTTGCCGGGCAGGGCGGGCTGGAGCACGTTGAGGCCCTCGACGATGAGGATGTCGGGGCGGCGCACGGTGAGCCGCTGGTCGGGGACGATGTCGTAGATGAGGTGGGAGTAGACGGGGGCGGTCACCTCGTCCTTGCCGGCCTTGATGTCGGCGACGAAGCGGGTGAGGGCGCGGCGGTCGTAGGACTCGGGGAATCCTTTCCGCGACATCAGGCCGCGGGCCTCCAGCTCCCGGGTGGGCAGCAGGAAGCCGTCCGTCGTGACCAGCTCGACGCGCGGGTGTTCCGGCCAGCGGGAGAGCAGGGCCTGCAGCAGGCGGGCGACCGTGGACTTGCCCACGGCCACCGAGCCGGCGACGCCTATGACGAACGGGGTGCCGGACTGGGAGCCCTGCTCGCCGAGGAAGGTGTTCAGGGCACCGCGCAGGCCGTCCGTGGCGCCCACGTAGAGGTTGAGGAGCCGGGAGAGCGGGAGGTAGACGTCGCGCACCTCGTCGAGGTCGATGACATCGCCCAGACCGCGCAGCTTCTCCACCTCCTCGGCGGTGAGCGGCAGCGGCGTCTTCTCGCGCAGCGCGCTCCACTCGGCGCGGGTGAGGTCGACGTAGGGAGTCGCCTCCGGCCTGTGCCGGTGGGCGCTCCTGGGGGAGACCGGAGAGATCACAGTCCATTGTTAACGGAGTTTGAACAGGCGGGAGGGTGGGCTCCGTCACGCGCGGCCGGCGGCCACTAAAATTCGAGGTGGGTCCGCTTTCCGGACTGCTGCCGCCGCTCGGCGGCGGCGAAGTGTGGGGCACGCATGGCGGACACGGGCCGGCGGGGCAGGCGCGCGCCACGGGTCTGGTCGCGCTGACGGCGGTGACAGGGCCCTGCTCGCCCTGCTGGTCGCGGTTGGTCGCGGTCGCCTTCGGGGTGCTGTTCTGGTCGATCCACGGCATGCGGCAGGCGAGCCTCGCCGAGCGGCATTCCGTGGCCGCGGAGAACCAGGCGAGGCTGGTCGACAACCTCGTCCTCGACATCGAGACGTACCAGCGCGGCTACGTCATCTCCCGGCGGGGCGCGTTCCTCGGCCCCTGGAAGACGGCTCAGATGACGTCACCCTGTTGCTCGCCCGGACCCGCGTGTTCTCGTCCGACCAGGTCGTCACCTGGGACGTCCGGCGCCGACCCGGAGCACCTCCCCCGGGTCCGGGCCCTGACCACCGGGCAACTGGACGCCTGGCGGCTGGAGGAGTCGTCCTTCGTCACCGAGCTGGTCGTCAGCGAGCTGGTGCCCAACGCCATCCGTTGTTACGGCGCCCCGCCGATCCGGCTGCGGCTCATCCGTACCAGGGCGAACGGCGACTCCGCCGAGGGCGCGCTCATCCGCGAGGTCTCCGACGGCAGCAACACCGCGCCGCACCTGCGCCGGGCCCGGATCTTCGACGAGGGCGGACGCGGGCTGCTCCTGGTCGCCCAGCTGTCCGACCGGTGGGGCACCCGGCACCGCGCGGCCGGCAAGACCATCTGGTGCGAGCAGCTGATCAAAGACAGCTGAAAATTTCCGAATTCGGGCAGACGGGAGCGGGTTGGGGCGGTGATCGGGCGGCGGCCGGGCCGTAGGCTGCCGCGCATGTGCGGAATCGTGGGATACGTAGGGGCGCAGTCGGCGCTCGATGTCGTGATGGCCGGGCTGAAGCGGCTGGAGTACCGGGGGTACGACTCGGCGGGGGTCGCCGTGCTCGCGGACGGCGGGCTGGCCGCGGCGAAGAAGGCGGGCAAGCTGGTCAACCTGGAGAAGGAGCTGGTCGAGCGGCCGCTGCCGACGGGCGCGACGGGCATCGGTCACACCCGCTGGGCCACGCACGGCGGACCGACCGACGCCAACGCCCATCCGCACCTCGACAACGCCGGGCGCGTCGCCGTCGTGCACAACGGCATCATCGAGAACTTCGCCCTCCTGCGCGCCGAACTCGCCGAACGCGGCCACGAGCTGGCGTCCGAGACGGACACCGAGGTCGTCGCCCACCTCCTCGCCGAGGAGTTCTCCTCCTGCGCGGACCTCGCGGAGGCCATGCGGCTGGTGTGCCGGCGGCTGGAGGGCGCGTTCACGCTGGTCGCGGTGCACGCCGACGAGCCGGACGTGGTCGTGGGCGCGCGGCGCAACTCGCCGCTCGTGGTGGGCGTCGGCGAGGGCGAGGCGTTCCTGGCCTCCGACGTCGCCGCGTTCATCGCGCACACCCGCTCGGCGATCGAGCTGGGGCAGGACCAGGTGGTGGAGCTGCGCCGCGGCGGCGTCACCGTCACCGGGTTCGACGGCCGCCCGGCCGAGGTACGCAGCTACCACGTGGACTGGGACGCGTCGGCCGCCGAGAAGGGCGGCTACGACTACTTCATGCTCAAGGAGATCGCCGAGCAGCCCAAGGCGGTCGCCGACACCCTGCTCGGCCGGATCGACCCGTCCGGCTCGCTGACGCTGGACGAGGTCCGCATCGCGCCCTCGGAGCTGCGCGAGATCGACAAGGTCGTCATCGTCGCCTGCGGTACCGCCTTCCACGCCGGGCTGATCGCCAAGTACGCCATCGAGCACTGGACGCGCATCCCGTGCGAGGTGGAGCTGGCCAGCGAGTTCCGCTACCGGGACCCGATCCTGGACAACCGTTCCCTGGTCATCGCCATCTCCCAGTCCGGCGAGACCATGGACACGCTCATGGCCCTCAGGCACGCCCGTGAGCAGGGCTCGAAGGTGCTGGCCATCTGCAACACCAACGGCTCGACCATTCCCCGCGAGTCGGACGCCGTGCTCTACACGCACGCCGGTCCCGAGGTCGCCGTCGCCTCCACCAAGGCGTTCCTGACCCAGCTGGTGGCCTGCTACCTGGTGGCGCTGTACCTGGGCCAGGTGCGCGGCACCAAGTGGGGCGACGAGATCCAGGCCGTGATCAAGGACCTGTCCCGGATCTCGGAGGAGGTCGAGCGGGTCCTGGAGACCATGGAGCCGGTACGGGCGCTCGCGCGGACGCTGGCGCAGAAGAACACCGTGCTGTTCCTGGGCCGGCACGTGGGCTACCCGGTGGCGCTGGAAGGCGCGCTCAAGCTCAAGGAGCTGGCGTACATGCACGCCGAGGGCTTCGCGGCGGGCGAGCTGAAGCACGGGCCGATCGCGCTGATCGAGGAGGACGTGCCCGTCGTCGTGGTCGTACCCTCCCCGCGCGGCCGCTCGGTCCTGCACGACAAGATCGTCTCCAACATCCAGGAGATCCGGGCCCGCGGCGCCCGCACGATCGTGATCGCGGAGGAGGGCGACGAGGCGGTGGTGCCGTACGCCGACCACCTCATCCGCATCCCCGCCACCCCGACCCTGCTCCAGCCGCTGGTCGCGACCGTGCCGCTGCAGGTCTTCGCCTGCGAGCTGGCCACCGCGCGGGGCAACGAGGTGGACCAGCCGCGCAACCTGGCGAAGTCGGTCACGGTCGAGTAGCCGGCCGGCTCAGTGCACTGACAGACCGCCGTCCACGAAGATCGACTGGCCGGTGACATAGGCGGAGGCGCGGCTCGCGAGGAAGACGGCCGCGCCTTCGAAGTCCTCGGCCAGCCCGTTGCGCCCGATCATCGTGCGCGCGGCCAGGGCGGCCACCTTCTCGGGGTCGGACGAGAGCCGCCGGTTCAGCGCGGTCATCACGAAGCCGGGCACCAGTGTGTTCACGGTGACGCCGTACGGCGACCACGCCTCGGCCTGGGACCGGGCCAGCGACTCCAGACCGCCCTTGGAGACGCCGTAGGCGCCGCTCTGCACGAAGGCGCGGTGGGCCTGCTGCGAGGTGATGTGGATGATCCGGCCGAAGCCGCGCTGCGCCATACCGGGCCCGAAGCGCCGGCCCAGCAGGAAGGGCGCCTGAAGGTTCACCGCCATCGTGGCGTCCCACACGTCGTCGCCCAGCTCGTCCATCGGCGGCCTGAGGTTGATCCCGGCGGAGTTGACCAGGATGTCCGGCTCGCCGAACACCGCGGCCGCCTCCTCGGCGGCGGCGCGTACCCCGTCCCGGCTGCCCAGGTCGCCCGCGACCCAGGCCGCCCGCGCGCCCGCGTCCGTCAACTCGGCGACAGTGTCGGCCAGTTGCCCCTTGCCGCGGGCCACGACCACCACCCGGGCGCCGGCCCGCGCCAGCGCCCTGGCGATGGCCCGGCCGATGCCGGAACTGCCCCCGGTCACCACGGCGGTGCGGTCGTCCAGCGCGAACAGGTCGGAGAGATAGGCCTCGGAAGTCATGGGCGGAGCCTAAGCGCTCCGCCGGGAGCGCCGTGCCGTGCCGCCGGGCGGCCGCGGTCCGCCGTGGCCGGTCGCGCCCACGCGGCGGAGCCGCACATCGGCCCAGCCCCGCGCCCCTTCGGGGCGCTGCCGAACCGCACCGGACTCCGCCGAACCCGCCTGGCCGGGGCACGCCCGGCACCACACCGCGCGCCGGTGCCGCGCGACCGTAGGCTGCCCGGCATGAGCATCATCGGAGTGGGGATCGACGTCGCCGAGGTCGACCGGTTCCGGGTGTCGCTGGAGCGCACCCCCGGGCTGGCCGAGCGGCTTTTCGTGGAGTCGGAACTGCTGCTGCCCAGCGGGGAGCGGCGCGGGATCGCCTCGCTCGCGGCCCGGTTCGCGGCCAAGGAGGCGCTGGCGAAGGCCCTGGGCGCGCCGCCCGGACTGCACTGGACCGACGCCGAGGTGTACGTCGAGGACAGCGGGCAGCCCCGGTTGCGGGTGCGGGGGACCGTGGCGGCGCGGGCCGCCCAACTCGGCGTGCAGTCCTGGCACGTGTCGCTCAGCCATGACGCCGGTGTCGCCTCGGCCGTGGTGGTCGCCGAGGGCTGAGCGTCCCGGGGCGGCGGCCCGGCCGGGCCACGGCCGGTTACGGGTGTGGCCCGCGCCGGTTCCGGGGCAGACTCGGTGCCATGCGTACTGCGTACAGCGTGGAGACGGTAAGGGCGGCCGAACGGGCCCTCATGGCACGGCTGCCGGAGGGCGCGCTGATGCAGCGGGCCGCCGCGGGACTGGCCGCGGCCTGCGCGGAACTGCTCGGCCGGGTGTACGGCAGCCGGGTGGTGCTGCTCGTGGGCAGCGGGGACAACGGCGGGGACGCCCTGTACGCGGGGGCGCGGCTGGCCCGGCGCGGGGCCGGGGTCACGGCCGTGCTGCTCGCGCCCGAGCGGGCGCACGCCGGCGGACTGGCGGCGCTGCGCCGGGCGGGTGGCGCGGTGGCCTCCGGCGGTGCCGAGGAACTGGTGGAGCGCGCGGACCTCGTCGTGGACGGCATCGTCGGGATCGGCGGGAAGGGCGGCCTGCGGCCCGAGGCGGCCGCGCTGGCCGAGGCGGCCGGGCGGTCCCGGGCCGCCGTGGTCGCCGTGGACCTGCCCAGCGGGGTCGAGGCCGACACCGGCGAGGTGCGCGGGGCCGCCGTCCACGCCGACCTGACCGTCACCTTCGGCACGTACAAGCCCGGACTGCTGATCGATCCCGCGCGGGAGTACGCCGGGGTCGTCCGGCTCGTCGGCATCGGGCTCGAACTGCCCGGCGCCGGCGAGCTGGACGCCCTGCAGCACGCCGATGTGGCGCGGCGGCTGCCGGTGCCGGGCGCGGAGAGCGACAAGTACCGGCGCGGCGTCGTCGGGATCGCGGCCGGGTCCGCGCGCTATCCGGGGGCCGCCGTGCTCGCCGTCTCCGGCGCGCTGCGCGGCGGGGCCGGGGCCGTACGGTACGTCGGTCCCGCGGCGGACGCGGTCATCGCGCGCTTCCCGGAGACGCTGGTGTCCGACCGGGGGCCGGCGAAGGCGGGCCGGGTGCAGGCCTGGGTGACCGGCCCCGGTGCGGGGGAGGACGCGGCGACCGTGGCCGAGGTGCTCGGCACGGACGTACCGGTGCTGCTCGACGCGGACGGGCTGCGGCTGGCCGAGCGGGACGCGGTGCGCGGGCGGACCGCGCCGACGCTGATGACCCCTCACGCCGGGGAGGCGGCCGCGCTGTTGGGCGTACGGCGCGAGGAGGTCGAGGGCGCCCGGCTGGCGGCGGTGCGGGAGCTGGCGGCGGTGTACGGGGCGACCGTGCTGCTGAAGGGCTCCACGACCCTGGTCGCCACCGCCGGGGGCGGGCCGGTGCGGGTGAACGCCACGGGCACCTCCTGGCTGGCCACGGCGGGCAGCGGGGACGTGCTGTCCGGGCTCGCGGGGTCCCTGCTGGCAGCGGGGCTGCCGGTGCTGGACGCGGGGAGCGTGGCCGCGTATCTGCACGGGCTGGCCGGGAGGTTGGCGGCGCGCGGAGCGCCGGCGGGGGCGCACGACGTGGCGGCGCGGATCCCGGAGGCGTGGCGGGATGTGACGGCGCCGTAGCCGACCCCGGAGCGGTGCCCCGCCCCCCTTCCCGAGCCGGTAGGCGACACGGGTGATCCCCCCGCGCGGCACCGCCGGTCCGGTGGGGCCGCGCGTTTGGCTGATCGCATGATCAGCAGACGAATGGCGTCCACGGCCGTCGCTGTGCTGCTCGCCACCGCAGTGACCCTCCCGGCCGCGTCCCCGGCCCCGGCCGCCGTGCCCCGGGCCGCCCGGAAGCCGCCCGCTCCCGGACCCGCCCCCGGACTCGTCCCCGGCCAGGCCCTCACCGGTCAGCCCGGGCAGCTCGACACGCCCGACCAGGTGCTGCCCCCGAAGGTCTACGCGCCGCCGCTGCGCGAAGACCGCATCGAGCCCCGGCAGGCGCCCGCGGGGGCGTACGACCTCGTCGAGTACGTGCCGCTCTCCGACGCCGTCGCCAAGGTCTCGTGCAGCAGCCGGACCGGGCCGTACCAGCGCCGGGTGGAGCGGTGGCTGGGGCTGAGGGCGGACGGCCGGCAGTCCGCCGCCGACTGCAGGGCCGTCCGGGCCTTCCAGCTGAAGTACGGGATCAGGCCCGCGAGCGGCTTCGCCGGGCCCGTCACCTGGTCGACCATGACGCTCGTCTCGGCCCGGAAGAACCCGAACGCCGCCGGCAGGTGCCCGGTGCGGTCGTACAAGGTGGCCTGTGTCGATCTGGACCGGCAGCTCACCTGGGTGCAGAAGGGCTCCGAGGTGCTGTTCGGGCCGGTGCCGATGCGCAGCGGACGCAAGGGGCACGTCACCCGCGAGGGCTGGCACACGGTCTACTGGCGGCACAAGAACCACGCGTCGCCCCTCTACAACCAGCCCATGCCGTATGCCCAGTTCTTCGACGGCGCCGAGGCCTTCCACGCCGTCTACGGCAGCATCCACACCACCGTCGGCTCCTGGGGCTGCGTCAATCTCAGGCTCGGGGACGCGCGCACGCTGTGGAACGTGGTGGGGAAGGGCGACCATGTCTACGTATGGGGGCGCAGGCCGGGTACCTGAGACTGCGACCGGGGCCCGCCGAGCCCTGATGAGACACTGGGGGCGCCATGAGTGAGACAGCAGCTGAGCCGACCGCCCCCCTGCGCGCCCGGGCCGAGATCGACCTGGGTGCCCTGCGCGCCAATGCGCGGGCCCTGCGTGCCCGGGCGAAGGGCGCGGCCGTGATGGCCGTCGTCAAGTCCGACGGGTACGGCCACGGGGCGGTGCCCTGTGCCCGCGCGGCCCTCGACGCGGGCGCGACCTGGCTCGGCACGGCCACGCCCGAGGAGGCACTCGCGCTGCGCGCGGCCGGGCTGCCCGGCCGGATCCTGTGCTGGCTGTGGGTGCCCGGCGGGCCCTGGCGGCAGGCGATCGAGGCCGATCTCGACGTGTCCGTCAGCGGGATGTGGGCGCTGCGCGAGGCCGTCGCGGCCGCCCGCGCGGCCGGGCGCCCCGCGCGCGTGCAGCTCAAGGCCGACACCGGGCTCGGCCGTAACGGCTGCCAGCCCGGCGCCGACTGGGCCGAGCTGGTCGGCGCCGCCCTGCGCGCCGAGGCCGACGGGCTGGTGAAGGTCACCGGGCTGTGGTCGCACTTCGCCTGCGCCGACGAGCCCCGGCACCCCTCCATCACCGCCCAGCTCGACCTCTTCCGGGACATGACGGCGTACGCCGAGGAGCGGGGCGTACGGCCCGAGGTGCGGCACATCGCCAACTCGCCCGCCGCGCTGACCCTTCCCGAGACCCACTTCGACCTCGTCCGCACGGGCATCGCGCTCTACGGCATCTCGCCCAGCCCCGAACTGGGCACCCCGGCCGACTTCGGGCTGCGCCCGGTGATGACGCTGCGCGCCTCGCTGGCCCTGGTCAAGCACGTCCCCGGCGGGCACGGGGTCTCCTACGGCCACCACTACGTCACGCCCGGCGAGACCACCCTCGGCCTCGTCCCGGTCGGCTACGCGGACGGCATCCCGCGGCACGCCTCCGGCACCGGCCCGGTGCTGGTCGACGGCAAGTGGCGCACGGTCGCAGGCCGGGTCGCCATGGACCAGTTCGTCGTGGACCTCGGCGGCGACGAGCCGGCGGTGGGCAGCGAGGCCGTGCTGTTCGGGCCCGGCGACCGCGGCGAGCCGACCGCCGAGGACTGGGCGCAGGCCTGCGGCACGATCGCGTACGAGATCGTCACACGCATCGGAACCCGGGTGCCCCGCGTCTACGTGAACGCGGAACGACTCGGGTAACCCGTAGACAGGGCGCGGCAGCGGGGCGCGACCAGGATCACGTGTAACGCCGGTCATACCTGTGACGGCGGCGACGGCGGCACCATCGGTCGCACCCGGCCGGGCGAAATCCGCGACGGCGAGGACGAAACGGCGAAGAGGAGCGGTACGTGAGCGAGAGCAGCGCGGAGGCCGTGGCGGACGTCGTCGCCTCGGCGGCCGCCGCCTCCGCCGCCGGAGCGGTCGGCGGCTGGCGCCGGGCGACCGGCATCGCCGGCGCCGCGATAGGCGTGCTCGCCGCGGGCGCGGCGGCCGGTGTGGCGGTCGAGCGGATGACGGTGGGGCGTGGCATGCGCCGCAAGGCCCGGCTGGCCCTGGACTCCGCCGGGCCCTACGGCACCCTGCGCGGCGCCGCCGGCAAGGCGATCGCCGACGACGGCACGGAGCTGTACTACGAGGTGGACGAGGCCGAGCCCGACAACGGTCCGCACGTCTCCCCGCGCAGGCGCCGGCTCTTCGGCCGCAAGACGCCCGCCCCGGTCACCGTCGTCTTCAGCCACGGCTACTGCCTGAACCAGGACTCCTGGCACTTCCAGCGCGCCGCCCTGCGCGGGGTCGTCCGCACCGTGCACTGGGACCAGCGCAGCCACGGCCGCTCCGGGCGGGGCGTGGCCCAGACGCGGGACCGGGTGCCGCTCACCATCGACCAGCTCGGCCGCGATCTGAAGGCCGTGCTCGACGCCGCCGTGCCCGAGGGGCCGATCGTGCTGGTCGGGCACTCGATGGGCGGCATGACGATGATGGCGCTCGCCGCCCAGTACCCCGAGCTGATCCGGGACCGGGTCGTCGCCACCGCCTTCGTCGGCACGTCGTCCGGGCGGCTCGGCGAGGTCAACTTCGGACTGCCCGTCGCCGGCGTCAACGCGGTGCGGCGGATCCTGCCGGGGGTGCTGAAGGCGCTCGGGCAGCAGGCGGAGCTGGTGGAGAAGGGCAGGCGGGCCACCGCCGACCTGTTCGCCGGGATCATCAAGCGGTACTCGTTCGCCGGGCGCGACATCGACCCGGCCGTCGCGCGGTTCGCGGAGCGGATGATCGAGTCCACGACGATCGACGTGGTCGCCGAGTTCTACCCGGCCTTCACCGACCACGACAAGACCGAGGCGCTCTCCTGCTTCCGGGACCAGCCCGTGCTGGTGCTGGCGGGCGTGCAGGACCTGGTGACGCCCAGCGAGCACAGCGAGGCCATCGCCGATCTGCTGCCCGAGTGCGAGCTGGTGCTCGTGCCGGACGCCGGTCACCTGGTGATGCTGGAGCACCCGGAAGTGGTCACCGACCGTCTCGCCGACCTGCTCACCCGCGCGGGTGCGGTGCCGGCAGGGGCTACGGTTAGTGGCTATGGAACGACCGGCAGCACCAGCAGCACCGCGGGACCCCGCTGAGACCCGGCTGACGATCACTTCCCCCGAGCAGATGCGCGAGCTGGGCCGCCGCCTGGCCAAGCTGCTGCGCGCGGGAGACCTGGTGATGCTCAGCGGGGAGCTGGGCGCGGGCAAGACCACGCTGACCCGCGGTCTCGGCGAGGGCCTGGGCGTGCGCGGCGCGGTCACCTCGCCGACCTTCGTGATCGCCCGGGTGCACCCCTCCCTCGGCGACGGCCCGCCCCTGGTCCACGTCGACGCCTACCGGCTCGGCGGCGGCCTGGACGAGATGGAGGACCTGGACCTCGACGTCTCGCTGCCCGACTCGGTCATCGTCGTGGAGTGGGGCGAGGGCAAGGTCGAGGAGCTGACCGAGGACCGCCTCCAGGTCGGCATCCACCGCGCCGTCGGCGACACGACCGACGAGGTGCGGCACGTGACGCTCACCGGGCTCGGCGAGCGGTGGACGGACGCCGGGCTGGAGACGCTCGCCGCCTGACGGCCACGACCCGACGGGATTCCGACAGGCCGTCGGCAAGATATTGCGCAGGACGTCCCGGGCGTGGTCCCATGGGAGCCAGCCCGTAGTTAGGCGTGCCTAACTACGCCCGCCCCCGCACCTCAGGAGGCGTCCATGACCGCACCCAGCCCGACCGGGATCTCGATGCACGACCTGCTGGCGTCGTGCGCGGCGGCGGACGTCATCTCCCGACCACCGCGCGGCTCCACCCCGTGCCCGCGACCGTCCGCGACGGCGCAGCGGACACCGGACGACCCTCCCCGGCCCCCCACGGAGCGCGAGGCCGCCTGAGCCGGTTCGGCGGAGTGCGGCGCGCGCTCGGTCGCGGCGGTGCGGTGGATGCCGGTCGGGTTTCCCCGGCCGCGCGGGGGGCGCGAGGTGGCCTGGCGGCGGGTTCGGTGGGGCCTGGTGCGGTTCGGCAGCGCTCTGCGGGGGCGGGGAGCCGCGCGACCGGCCGGGTGGCGCGGTCGACGGCGGACGAGTCTCTCCGGCGCCCTCCGGAGCGCGAGGCCGCCTGAGCCGGTTCGGCGCTCGCTCGCGGTGGCGCGGTGGATGCGGGTCGGGTCTCCCGGGCTGCCCGCGGAGTGCGAGGCCGCCTGAGCGGGTCCGGCGGAGTGCGGCGCGCGCTCGGTCGAGGTGGCGCGGTGGATGCCGGTCGAGCCTTCCCGGAGTGCGAGGCCGCCTGAGCGGGTCCGGCGGAGTGCGGCGCGCGCTCGGTCGGGGTGGGCCGCAGCCTCCGACGCGGCAGGTCGCCGCGCTTCCGGCGGAGCGCCCAGCGGAGTGCTCAGCGGATCACGATCACCGGCACGCCGATCGTCGCGAAGTTCCACATCGCGACCCCGTCCGGCCGGCTCTCCCGGATTCCGCCCGTGCGCACCGTCGGATCGGCCGAAGACTGGGCGGCGATCGCCGCGCTGAAGCCGATCGCCAGCCCGTCGACGCTGGTGAACCGCACGACGTGCTCGACCGGCGTGCCGTCGGTGCCGGTGACCGCGCTGGAGCGGGAGGTGACCCAGTACGAGCCGGGCGGCGGGCCGATCGTGCCCGGCGTCACCTGGAAGGTGCGCTCCACCCGGTTCGCGCGGTCGACCAGCCAGACCCGGTCGTCGGCCAGCGCGTACACGACCCGCTCCCCCCTCCCGGAGCCGGCCGGCAGGGCCGTGGTGTCACGGCGGTCCCGCTGCGCCTCGCCGGCGGACACCGAGGGCGACGCCGGTGACGCCGTCGCGCCGGGGCGGCCGGACACGCTCGCCGGTGCGTTCGCACGGGCCTGGTAGGCGAGGAAGCCGACGGCACCGAGGGCCACCGCGGTCAGGCCGGCCACGATTCCCGAGCTGGTCCCTGCCACGTGTCCCACCTCTGCCTCGTCGCCTCATCTGCTTCATGCGATATGTCGTACTTCGTACAGACCGTAGCAGCCGGTGACCGTCCGACCCGGACGGCGATGCACGAGCCGTGGGCGCCGTAGGCTGTTCGCGTGCTCTTGCTCGCTCTGGATACCGCCACCCCCGCCGTCACCGTCGCGCTGCACGACGGCACGGACGTCGTCGCCTCGTCGAGCCAGGTGGACGCGCGCCGGCACGGAGAGCTGCTGCTGCCGGCCGTCGACCGTGTGCTCACCGAGGCCGGGATCGCGCTGGACGCCGTCACCGGGATCGTCGTCGGCGTCGGGCCCGGCCCCTACACCGGCCTGCGCGTCGGCTTGATGACCGCCGACACCTTCGGCCTCGCGCTCGGCGTCCCGGTGCACGGCGTGTGCACCCTGGACGGCCTCGCCTACGCCGCCGACATCGAGAAGGGCCCCTTCGTCGTGGCGACCGATGCCCGGCGCAAGGAGGTCTACTGGGCGACGTACGCCGACTCGCGTACCCGGCTCACCGACCCGGCGGTGGACCGGCCGGCCGACATCGCCGAGCAGGTCGCGGGCCTGCCCGCGGTCGGCGCGGGCGCGCTGCTCTACCCGGAGACGTTCCCGCGCGCCCACGAGCCCGAGCACGTCTCGGCCGCCGCCCTCGCCTCGCTCGCCGCGCACAAGCTCGCCGCCGGCGAGGAACTGGCGGCGCCCCGGCCGCTGTACCTGCGCCGCCCGGACGCCCAGGTGCCCAAGAACTACAAGGTGGTCACGCCGAAGTGACCGTGCGACTGCGCGAGATGCGCTGGTGGGACATCGACCAGGTCCTGGAGCTGGAGAAGGAACTGTTCCCCGAGGACGCCTGGTCGCGGGGCATGTTCTGGTCCGAGCTGGCCCACGCCCGCGGCGCCGGGGCGACCCGCCGCTATCTCGTGGCCGAGGAGGACACCGGCGGCGCCGGGTCCGGCCGGATCGTCGGGTACGCGGGCCTCGCCTCCTCCGGCGACCAGGCGGACGTGCAGACCATCGCCGTCGCCCGCGACCTCCAGGGCACCGGCCTCGGCCGGCTGCTGCTGACCGAGCTGCTGCGCGCGGCGACCGCGTTCGAGTGCCACGAGGTGCTGCTGGAGTGCCGGGTGGACAACCTGGCCGCCCAGAAGCTCTACGAGCGCTTCGGTTTCGAGCCGATCGGCTTCCGGCGCGGCTACTACCAGCCCGGCAACGTGGACGCCCTGGTCATGCGCCTGACCGACCCTTCATCCTCAGTACAAGGAACCGAGATCAATGGCTGACGAACCTCTCGTCCTCGGCATCGAGACCTCCTGCGACGAGACCGGCGTCGGCATCGTCCGCGGCACCACCCTGCTGGCGGACGCCGTCGCCTCCAGCGTCGACGAGCACGCCCGCTTCGGCGGTGTCGTCCCCGAGGTGGCCTCCCGCGCCCACCTGGAGGCGATGGTCCCCACCATCGACCGCGCGCTGAAGGAGGCGGGCGTCTCGGCCCGGGACCTCGACGGCATCGCCGTGACCGCCGGTCCCGGGCTCGCGGGCGCGCTCCTCGTCGGCGTCTCCGCGGCCAAGGCGTACGCATACGCCCTCGGCAAGCCCCTGTACGGCGTCAACCACCTCGCCTCGCACATCTGCGTCGACCAGCTGGAGCACGGCCCGCTGCCCGAGCCGACCATGGCCCTGCTGGTCTCCGGCGGCCACTCCTCGCTGCTGCTGTCGACGGACATCACCTCCGACGTCCGGCCGATGGGCTCGACCATCGACGACGCGGCCGGCGAGGCCTTCGACAAGATCGCCCGCGTGCTGAACCTGGGCTTCCCCGGCGGCCCGGTCATCGACCGGTACGCGCGCGAGGGCGACCCCGAGGCGATCGCGTTCCCGCGCGGGCTGACCGGCCCCCGCGACCCCGCCTACGACTTCTCCTTCTCGGGTCTGAAGACGGCCGTGGCCCGCTGGATCGAGGCCCGGCGGGCGGCCGGCGAGGAGGTCCCGGTCCGCGACGTGGCCGCCTCCTTCCAGGAGGCCGTCGTGGACGTGCTGACCCGCAAGGCCGTGCGCGCCTGCAAGGACGAGGGCGTCGACCACCTGATGATCGGCGGCGGCGTCGCGGCCAACTCCCGGCTGCGTGCTCTCGCCCAGGAGCGCTGCGAGGCGGCCGGCATCCGGCTGCGCGTGCCGCGCCCCAAGCTGTGCACGGACAACGGCGCGATGGTGGCCGCCCTCGGCGCCGAGATGGTGGCCCGTCGCCGCGCCGCCTCCGGCTGGGACCTGTCCGCCGACTCCTCCCTGCCGGTGACCGACCCGCACGTGCCCGGCGAGCACGGCCACGACCACGACCACGTGCACGAGGTCAGCAAGGAGAACCTGTACTCGTGACCGTCGCGCTGATGTGGGAGGCCCGGGCCGTGGCGGGCCGGGGCGGGGAACTGCTGGCCTGGGTGCGGGAACAGCCGCTCGCCGTCGAGCCGTTGCGCCGCGAGACCCTGCGGGCGCCGCAGGACCGGGTGCTGGTCATCACGTGGTGGGACGCGCCGTACACCGCCGAGCTGCCCGAACTGCCCGAGCCCGACCCGGAGTTGGTGACCCGGGCGGTGCACCGCTGGCGGTTCGAGGCGGTCGCCGGCGACTGAGTTGAGACGCCCGGCCGAACTGCGCTATGATCATCACACAGCGAACGGCAGGAACCGGGAAACCGGAACCCCGGCCGAATCGCAGTGCGTTGGTGGTCCAAGGAAAGACGCCCCGCTTCCTGCGGGGAGATGCAGGTGCAAGGCCTGCCCGGCGCTCTCGACCGAAAACCGCCCCGGATGTCCGGGGCGGTTTTCGCCGTTGCGGGGGCCGCCGTCACCGGTGGCCGGCTCGCTGCGGCTGGTCCGCCTTCGCCTTCGCGGTCCCGCCCGCGGCCGCCGGGGCCGTCGCCGCCCGCCGCTCCTTGCGCCGCGCGTACGCCATCAGGCCGAACAGCACCGTCAGCAGCACCGCCGAAGAGCCCGCCGTACCGAGGTCCAGCCCGCCCTTGGCGGTCGGCTTGGTCAGGAAGTCGCCGGCCGTGGCGCCGAGCGGGCGGGTCAGCACGAACGCGATCCAGAACAGCAGGACGTTCGGCACAGCCGGAACCCGCATCAGGGCGACGAGGAGCAGCAGGACGCCGGTCACCAGCGAGGCGCCGCCCAGGTAGCCCAGGCCCGAGCTGTCGGAGAGGAAGTCGCCCATCGAGGTGCCGAGGGTGTTGGACACGAGGATCGCCGACCAGAACAGGGCCTCGCCCCGGAAGGTGACGATCTCGGTGATCTGGAAGGTCATCCCGCTCAGCTTCCAGGCGAGGAAGATCAGCAGCAGGAGCGAGACCAGGATCGCGGCGCCCTCCGGATAGCCGAGGCCGAGGCCCTGCGGGCCCCAGCCGAGCGAGGTGGCGCCGCCGGAGAGGTACGCGGCGCTGGCGTCCCGGTTCATGAAGTCGGACAGGGTGGTGCCGGCCATGGAGGTCGACAGGATCACCGTCCAGTAGAAGAACGGGTTGTAGCGCGTCGAGCGGAGCTGGATCACGAGCGTCACCACGAAGACGCCGAACAGGGCGATCGTGGTGAGGAAGTAGCCGAGCTTCAGTGTCTGGGAGAACAGGTCGCCCGCGGTCTCGCCCAGGGTCGTCGCCGCGATCTTCATGATCCAGAACGCGAGGGTGACCTCTGGCAGCTTCTTCATGACGGATGTCGTCGTGGTCAAGGGCGTGGTCGTCACGGGGTGCGCTCCTGTGGGGGGAGTGGGGTACGGCCCGACCCTCCCAGGAGCGACCTGAACGCGTCATGAACACGCGCGGCACAGGGGTCGGTTTTTGCCCGCGTGGCGCCCCCTGGGCCCACACCTCCGCCGGGCGGCGTTCAGACCTCCTGCTCGCGCACCTCGCAGCGCAGCCGGCGCCGCGCCCCCACCACCCGCACCGGGCCGGTCAGTTCGAGCCGGGCCGTGTGCCGCACGTCCGCGCTCGACGCCGCCAGCCGCAGCTCCAGGGCGCCCGGCTCCACCACGCGGGTGCCCGTGCGGTCCGTGAAGGACGACAGGTCCGGATGGAAGCGGAAGGTCAGCCGGCGCCGGGCGCCGGGGGACAGTTCCACGCGCCGGTAGCCGATGAGCCGTACGTCGGGCCGGGTCACGCTCGCCACAGGATCGTGCAGATAGAGCTGGACGACCTCGGCGCCCGCCCGGTCGCCGGCGTTGCGGACGGTCAGCGACAGCTCGTACCAGCCGTCCGTGGTGATCTCGGCCGCGGGCGCCTCGACGTCCTCCCAGGCGAACGTCGTGTACGAGCGGCCGTGCCCGAACGGGAACAGCGGGGTCGGGTCCAGGCTGCTGACGTCGCCGGCCAGGCCCAGCGGCGGCTGGAGGTAGGTCCAGGGCTGGCCGCCGGGCACCCGGGGCACGCTCACCGGGAGCCGGCCGGAGGGGTTCACCCGGCCGGACAGCACCCCGGTGACGGCGGGGCCGCCCTCCTCGCCGGGGAAGAAGGCCTGCACGACCGCGCCGAGTCGGCCCTGCCAGCGGCCCAGCGCGTACGGCCGGCCGGTCAGCAGGACGAGGACCACGGGGACGCCCGTCGCCACCAGCGCGTCCAGCAACGCCGCCTGGACGCCCGGCAGTTCGAGGTCGGCCACGTCGCAGCCCTCGCCGGAGGTGCCCCGGCCGAACAGGCCCGCCCGGTCGCCGAGCACCGCCACGCACACGTCCGCCTCCGCCGCCTGGGCCACCGCCTCCGCGAAGCCGCCCGTGTCCGGGTCGTCGACCCCGCAGCCCGCCGCGAACGTGACCTTGGCGTCCGGGAGTTCGGCACGCAGCGAGTCGAGGACGGTCGGGATCTCGATGCCGAGCGGGACCTCCGGGTGGTGGGTGAGGACGTGGGAGGGGAAGGAGTAGCAGCCGAGCATGGCGAGCGCGTCCGCCGCGCGCGGGCCGACCACCGCGATCCGGGTGTCGGGGGCGAGCGGCAGCATCCCGTCGGGGTTGTCCAGCAGGACCACCGACTCCTCGGCCAGTTTCCGGGCCAGCGCCCGGTTCTGTGCCGAGTCCGGCTCCAGCCGCCCCTCCGGCTCCGGCCGCCAGCCCTCGTCCAGCAGGCCCAGCTCGCACTTCTGCTTCAGGACCCGGCGGGCCGCGCGATCCACCAGTGACTCCGGGACGCGGCCCTCGCGGACGGCGGTGACGAGCGGGATGCCGTAGCACTTGACGGTCGGCAGCTCGACGTCGAGGCCCGCCGCCAGCGCCAGACGGGCCGCCTCCGCCTCGTCCCCGGCGACCCGGTGCCGGCTCTGCAGGAACCCGACGCCGAAGTAGTCGGCGACCACCGTGCCGGTGAACCCCCACTCCCCGCGCAGCAGGTCGGTCAGCAGCCACGGGTCGGCGGAGGCGGGCACGCCGTCGGTCTCGGTGTAGGCGGCCATCACCGAGCGGGCCCCGCCCTCGCGCACCGCCATCTCGAAGGGCACCAGCGTGACGTCCGCGAACTCCCTGGTGCCCGCGCGCACCGGCGCCAGATTGCGGGCGCCGGCCGAGGAGGCGTACCCGGCGAAGTGCTTGAGCGTGGCGACCACCCCGGCCGACTCCAGGCCGCGCACATAGGCGGTGCCGATGGTGCCGACCAGGTACGGGTCCTCGCCGATCGTCTCCTCGACCCGCCCCCAGCGCGGGTCGCGGACGACGTCCAGGACGGGGGCGAGGCCCTGGTGGACACCGCAGGCGCGCAGGTCCTGGCCGATGCGCCGGCCCACCTCCTCGACCAGCGGCGGGTCGAAGGCCGCGCCCCAGGCGAGCGGCACCGGGTACGCCGTCGCGCGCCAGGCGGTGAACCCGGCCAGGCACTCCTCGTGCGCGACGGCCGGGATGCCGAAGCGGCCGGCCACCACGATCCGGCGCTGGGCGCGGGCCAGTGCCTGCGCGCCCAGCGCCGGGTCCACGGGGGCGGTGCCGAAGGAGCGGGTCAGCTGGCCGAGGCCGCGGGTGATCAGCTCGTCCCAGTCATCGGCGGTGGCGTCGGCCGTCATCTCGCGCTGGAGCGGTGCGACGCCGTCGCCGTCCGTGGCGGCGCCCACCCACACGCCGTACAGCTGGGCGGCCTTCTCCTCAAGGGTCATCCGGGAGAGCAGGTCGGCCACGCGGGCGTCGGCGGGCAGGGCGGGGTCGCGCCAAGGAGCGATGGTCATGGGACTCCCGTCAGACTCGGCTGGCTCGGCTGGCTCGGCTGGCTCGGCTGGCTCGGCTGGCTCGGCTGAATCGCGTGCGCGAATGTTTCGTAGAGTATTCCGAATGTTCCGGGAACCTATGGCGGGCACAGGCCTTCGTCAAGAGGTCCGGCGGGGATACGATCCCGGGCATGAAACCTTCGAAGCCCACAGAAACGCAGACGGCGACGCTCGCCGAAATCGCCCGTGAGGCCGGGGTGTCCGCTCCGACTGTTTCGAAGGTGCTCAACGGCCGCGCCGATGTCGCCCCGGCGACCCGCACCCGGGTCGAGGAACTGCTGCGCGCCTACGGCTACCGGCGCCGGCGCGCCGAGGCCTCCCGCTCCCCGCTGATCGACCTGGTCTTCCACGAGCTGGAGAGCGCCTGGGCGATGGAGGTCATCCGGGGCGTGGAGAACGTGGCCCGCGACGCGGGGCTGAGCGTCGTGCTCTCGGAGTCGGCCGGCCGGCTCACCCCGGGCCGCACCTGGGCCGACCAGGTCGCCGCGCGCCGTCCGCACGGGGTGGTGCTCGTGCTGTCCGGGCTCGACGAGTCGCAGCGGGCCCTGCTGCTGAGCCGGTCCATCCCGTTCGTGGTGATGGACCCGGCCGGCGACCCGGGCCCGGACGTGCCCTCCATCGGCGCCACCAACTGGCAGGGCGGCCTCGCCGCCACCCGCCACCTGATCGAACTCGGCCACACCCGGATCGGCGCGATCAGCGGCCCGTCCCGGATGATGTGCAGCCGCGCCCGGGTCGACGGCTACCGGGCCGCGCTGGAGACGGCCGGGCTGCCCGTCGACCCCTCGCTGATCGTGGGCGGCGACTTCCACCACGACGCCGGCTACCGGCTCGGCCTGGAGCTGCTGCGCCGCCCCGACCGGCCCACCGCCGTCTTCGCGGGCAACGACCTGCAGGCGCTCGGCCTGTACGAGGCGGCCCGCGAGCTGGGGCTGCGCATCCCGGAGGACCTCAGCGTGGTCGGCTTCGACGACCTGCCGGTGGCCCGCTGGGTGGGCCCGCCGCTGACGACCGTACGCCAGCCGCTGACCGAGATGGCCGAGGCGGCCGCCCGGCTGGTGCTGGAGCTGGGGCGCGAGCAGCAGGAGCCGGCGGCGACGCGCGTGGAGCTGGCGACGAGCCTGGTGGTGCGGTCGAGCACGGCGGCGCCGTGACGCCGGTGGCCGGAAGGTGACGTATTGACGGGTGGGGTGCGCGCGCCCACACTCCTCCGAAGCCAATCGGTTGCTGGACCGAAACTTTCGGAGGTATTTCCCGTGAGATCTCTGAGAATCGGCTTACCGCTCGCTTCCCTGCTGACCGGTGCGGCGCTGCTGCTGACGGCGCCCGCGGCGCACGCCGCCGACACTCCCTTGCGCGACCTCGCCGCCGCGCAGGGCAAGGTCGTCGGCACCGCCGTCACCGGCTCCGAGCTCACCGGCACCTACGGCGACATCGCCGGGGCCCAGTTCGGTTCGCTGACCCCCGGCAACGCCATGAAGTGGGGGACGGTCGAGCCCGTCCGGGGGACCTTCGACTGGACGGAGGCGGACCGGATCGTCGCCTTCGCCCAGGCCCACCACCAGCAGGTGCGCGGCCACACCCTGGTCTGGCACAGCCAGAACCCGAGCTGGCTGACGAACGGCAGCTGGACCCCCGCGCAGCTCAGCGGCCTGCTCCAGAACCACATCAGCACCGAGGTCGGCCGCTACAAGGGCGAGATCGCCTCCTGGGACGTGGTCAACGAGCCCTTCAACGAGGACGGCAGCTACCGCTCCACCCTCTGGTACGACGGACTCGGCCCGGGCTACATCGCCGACGCCCTGACCTGGGCGCACGCGGCCGACCCGGCCGCCAAGCTGTACATCAACGACTACAACGTCGAGGGCCTGGGCGCGAAGTCCGACGCCCTGTACAACCTGGTCAGGTCGCTGAAGGCGCAGGGCGTCCCGATCGACGGCGTCGGCCTCCAGGCCCACCTGATCCTCGGCCAGGTGCCGGCCACGCTCCAGCAGAACATCCAGCGCTTCGCCGACCTCGGCGTGGACGTGGCGATCACCGAGCTGGACATCCGCATGCAACTGCCCGCCGACGGCACGAAACTCGCCCAGCAGAAGGCCGACTTCCACTCCGTAATCGCCGCCTGCGCCGCCGTGACCCGCTGCGTCAACGTCACGGTGTGGGGCTTCACCGACGCCGACTCCTGGGTGCCGGGCACCTTCCCGGGGTACGGGGCGGCGACGCCGTACGACGAGAACTACCAGCCGAAACCGGCGTACTACGGCATCGCCACCGCCCTCGGGGGCGGCGACGCGGGCGGGGGCACCCCTCCGCCGACCGGTGCCTGCACCGCCGCCTACAGCGTGAGCAGCCAGTGGAGCACCGGCTTCACCGGCCAGGTGACCATCTCCTGCACCGGGGCCTCGCTGTCGTCCTGGAAGGCGGACTGGACCTTCGGCGCGGGCCAGCGGATCACCCAGGCATGGAACGCCACCTGCACCCAGACGGCGGCGGCGGTCTCCTGCGCGAACGCCCCGTACAACGGGACCGTCGCGGACGGGAGTTCGGTGACGTTCGGCTTCAACGGGTCCTGGAGCGGCAGCAATCCGGCACCCACGGTGACGCTGGGATGAGAAATTCCGAAGAAAACCGTTTCTCACCGCTTCCGCTCACACTCCCCTAACAATTCGGACTTACGTTCCTGTCGTGACGCGACTTGAGGAGCGGGGCGAGCGGGACGGCACGGGCGGACGGGTGGGCCGACGGTCGAGCGCGCTGAAGACCGTCGGTCTCGCCCTGGCGGGGTTCCTGGTGCTGGGCGCGGCTGTCACCGGCTGGGCGTACTGGCACCTGGACCACAACATCAAAGGCGTCGACATCAACACCGCGCTCGGCGACGACCGGCCCGCCAGGGCGGTGACCACCCCCGCCGCGACGGCCGCCTCCCCGCTGCCGTCCGGCTCGCTGAACATCCTGGTCCTCGGCTCGGACTCGCGCAGCGGCAAGGCCGACCAGGAGCTGGGCGGCGGCGACAGCTCCGGCGCCCGCTCGGACACGGCGATGGTCGTGCACGTCGACGCGGGCCGCACCCGGGCCACCGTGGTCAGCATCCCGCGCGACACCCTCGTCACCCGCCCGTCCTGCCCGCTGTCCGGGGGCCGCGGCACGGCGGTGGCGTACGGCGCGATGTTCAACACCGCCTACGAGGTGGGCGGGCCGGTGTGCGCCGTGAAGACCGTCGAGTCGATCACCGGCGTCCGCATGGACCACTTCATCGGGGTCGACTTCTCCGGCTTCGCCCGGCTGGTGGACGCGCTCGGCGGGGTCACCGTCACCACCGACCAGGACATCCACGACGTCGACAGCCACCTCGACCTGAACGCCGGCACCCACCATCTCGGCGGCACGCAGGCCCTGGCCCTCGCCCGCACCCGGCACGGCATAGGCGACGGCAGTGACCTCGGCCGGATAGGGCTCCAGCAGAAGCTGGTCAAGGCGCTGCTGGCGCAGATGGCGCACACCAGCCTGCTCACCGACCCGGCCGAGCTCTACCGGGTCGCCGACGCGGCCACCGCGAGCCTCACCACCGACACCGGTCTGGACTCGCTGAACGCGCTCATGCGGCTCGGCCAGAGCCTGAAGGGCCTCACGGCCGACCGGGTGACGACGGTGATGATGCCGGTCGTCACCGCCCCCTCCGACCCCAACCGGGTGATTGCGAAGGAACCGGCGGCGGGCGAGCTGTGGGCGTCGCTGCGCTGAAGAAGAATTGTTTTCCGGGGACGTGTCGATCCCGGGCCCTCCCGATCGACGCACGGGTGAGCGGCGGGGACGGACCCCGCTGCCTGACCCGAGGGAGTCACCATGCCCCGCTACCTGTCGATCGTGCGCGTCGACGAGACCACCGCGCCCCCCGAGGGCCCCAGCCCCGAGCTGAGGGAGCGGATGGGCGCCCTCATCGAGGAGATCACCAAGGCCGGCGTCATGCTCGACACGGCCGGGCTGACCCCGCAGAGCCAGGGCAAGCGCGTGCGCTGGGAGGGCGGCCGGCTCACCGTCACCGACGGGCCGTTCACCGAGTCGAAGGAGGTCATCGGCGGCTACGCCATCACCCAGTGCAAGGACATGGACGAGGCCCTGGAATGGACCAAGCGGTTCGTGAAGACCCACGAGGAGTACTGGACGGTGACCTGCGAGGTGCGGCAGATCGCCGAGGGCTGAGCGGTCCTGGCGCGGGGCCGGCCGGGGGTGTTGCATGGTGGGCTGTGGAAGCACAGCCCGCCGTGGCCCCGCCCGGCACCCCGGACGCGGCCGTGGCGCACGCCATCGAGACCGTCTTCCGGCTGGAGTTCCCCCGTGTCGTCGCCGGTGTCGCCCGGCTCGTCCGGGACGTCGGCATCGCCGAGGAACTGGCCCAGGACGCCCTGGTCGCCGCCCTGGAGCGCTGGACGCGCGACGGGGTGCCCGACAACCCAGGCGCCTGGCTCACGGCCACCGCCCGGCACCGCGCCGTCGACCTGATCCGGCGCCGCGAGACCTACGCCCGCAAGCTCGCCGAGATCGGCCGGGACCTTCGGACGGCGCCTCCTTCGTACGACGCGCCGGCCGACCCGGAGGACATCGACGACGACCTGCTCCGGCTGGTGTTCACCACCTGTCACCCCGTGCTGTCCCCCGAGGCCCGCACCGCGCTCACCCTGCGCATGGTCGGCGGCCTGACCACGGCCGAGATCGCCCGCGCCTACCTGGTCCCGGAGCCGACGGTCGCCCAGCGGATCGTCCGCGCCAAGCGCACCCTGGCGAAGCGGAACGTCGCCTTCGAGGTGCCCTACGGCCCCGACCGCGCCGCGCGCCTCGGCTCGGTCCTGGACGTCATCTACCTGGTCTTCAACGAGGGGTACGCGGCCACGGCCGGCGACGACTGGCTGCGCCCCGGCCTGTGCGAGGACGCGCTGCGCCTGGCCCGCCTCCTGTCCGCGCTGATGCCCGAGGAGCCCGAGGTGCACGGCCTGACCGCGCTGCTGGAGTTCCAGGCCTCCCGCACGGCCGCCCGCACGGGCCCCGGGGGCGAGCCGGTCCTGCTGGAGCACCAGAACCGCCGCCGCTGGAACCGGCCGCTCATCGCCCGCGGCGTCAGCGCCCTGGACCGCGCCAGGGCCACCGCGAGCGGACCCCCCGGCCCGTACGCCCTCCAGGCGGCCATCGCCGCGTGCCACGCGCGCGCGTACCGCTACGAGGACACCGACTGGCGCGCGATCTCCACCCTGTACGCCCTGCTCGCCGCCCGCGCCCCCTCGCCGGTGGTCGAACTGAACCGCGCGGTCGCCGTGGCCATGGCGGACGGCCCGGCACAGGGCCTGGAACTGGTGGACACCCTGAGCGCCGACCCCGCGCTGCGCGACTACCACCTGCTCCCCAGCGTCCGCGCCGACCTGCTCCGTCGTCTCGGCCGCACGGCGGAGGCCCGCGCGGAGTTCACCCGGGCGGCGGGGCTGGCGCGCAACGAGAGGGAGCGGGAACTGCTGCGGCGCCGGGCGGACGAACTGCCGGCCTAGGCGGGCCGGCCGACCAGCATCGTGGGCGCCCCCGCCACCCGGGTCAGGAACACCGTCGCCGCGTTCGGGCCCTGGGGCTTGACCTTCTTGCGCAGTTCCTCCGGCTCCACCGCCGAGCCGCGCTTCTTCACGGTCAGCGTGCCGACCTCCCGCTCGCGCAACAGCGCTTTCAACTTCTTGACGTTGAAGGGGAGCCGGTCGGTGATCTCGTAGGCGGTGGCGTACGGCGTCGGGCGGTGCGCGTCGGCGGTGACGTAGGCGATGGTGGGGTCGATCAGCCCGCCGGACAGTTCCTGCGCCACCTCGGCCACCAGGTGCGCCCGGATCACGGCGCCGTCGGGCTCGTACAGGTACCGGCCGACCGGCCGTACCGCGGGGTCGGGCAGGCCGCGGCCGAGGAGGGTGCGCGGGCCGGGCAGCAGGGTGGCCCGCACGGCGCCGGGCGCGCCGGTGCCGAACCACAGCACCGCCTCCTTCACGTCCCCGCCGTCGGAGATCCACTCGGCCTCGGCGTCGGTGGGGACCGCCTCGTGCGGGACGCCGGGGGCGATCTTCAGGGCGGCGTGCGGTGCCGTACGTGCGGCGCCGATCGCCCAGGACAGCGGCGGTGAGTACGCCTCGGGATCGAAGATCCGCCCGCCCGTCGCCCGGCCACCGCCCCTCACCGACGTGCTTCGCGCGGCCCCGCCTGGTCCGCCGCCGCGCCGCGCGGGATCCGCGAACACGGCGTCGTACCCGGCGGTGTCCACCTCCGTCACATCGGCCTCGCGGACCTCGATCAGCTCATGGAGCCCCAGCGCCTCGGCGTTCGCCCGCGCGACGGCCGCCGTCGCCGGGTCCCGGTCCACGGCGAGCACCCGGATCCCGGCCCGCGCCAGCGCGATCGCGTCCCCGCCGATGCCGCAGCACAGATCGGCGACGGACGTCACGCCGAGGGCCTTGAACCGCTCGGCGCGGTAGGCCGCCACGGCGGCTCGGGTGGACTGCTCGACCCCGTTCGGGGTGAAGAACATCCGCCGCGCGTCCGCCGCCGCGAACTTCGCCGCCGCCCGCTGCCGCAGCCGGGCCTGGCCCAGCGCGGCCGACACCAGGTCGGCCGGATGGTCGCGGCGCAGACGGGTGGCGACGGCGAGTTCGTCGGCCGGGGCGATGTCGCGGACCTCGTCGAGGAGGGCGCGGCCTTCGGGGGTGAGCAGGAGAGCGAGGTCGTTCACCGGCTCATTGTGGGCCAGCCGGTGGATGAGGCGCCCGCGGCGGAGGTGTCGGCCGGGGTTCCGGAGGGGGGCCTGGGAGGATCCGGCACCATGCGCACAGTAGGACGAAATGAAAAAAATGCGGCCGAAGCCGGCTCCCGTGACCGGTCCCGCCTCGACCACGCGGCCCTCGGCTGCACAGCCGCCGTCCTGGCCTGCGCCGCCGCCCTCCTCTCCGGCTGCGCCGGGCCCACCGAGACCCGCCCCGCACCCGGCCCGCGCGGCCTCGGACAGGCCCTGAGCCCGCAGGCCCGCGAGGCCGCCGAACACGCCCGCCTCGTGGCCGCCGCCAAGCGCTGGGGTCTGGACCAGGTCCCGCTGACGCCCCCGCCGCCGCCCAGGCAGAAGCCCAGGATCACCGCCCGGCCCGGCTTCGAGGTGGACCACCAGGAGGACTGGCACCTGCCCCCGGTCTTCACCACCGTCCCCACCGACAAGAAGATCGTGTTCCTCACGATCGACGACGGCTCGGAGAAGGACCCGAACTTCCTGCGGATGATGCGGGAGCTGAAGATCCCGTACACCGCCTTCCTCAGCAACTACGTGATCGAGGACGACTACGGCTACTTCCGCGCCATGCAGGCGCAGGGCCACACCCTGAACAACCACACCCTGCACCACCCCTACCTGCCGGGCATGTCGTACGAGCAGCAGAAGGACGAGATCTGCGGCATGCAGCGGATCATGAAGAAGCAGTTCGGCAGGGCACCCACCGTCATGCGCTTCCCCTACGGCGACTACAACCAGGACAGCCTGCGCGCCGCCAAGGCCTGCGGCATCAAGTACGCGCCGATCTGGAACGAGGAGGTGTACGTCGACCACTGGGAGTACCGCGAGGACGACCAGAAGATGCGCCGGGGCGACATCGTCCTGACCCATTTCCGCGGCCGCTCCGAGTGGAACGGCACGATGGCCGACGACATGCGCCGCTTCCTGAACAAGGTCACGCGCGAGGGCTACGCCGTGGCCCGCCTGGAGGACTACCTGTGACGCGCGGGAGGAGCCCGTGGGTCCCGCCCCGCCGGCGAACTCCCGCCCCCCGCACCGAGCCCCCGCCCAGCCCCCGCGAGGGCGCGATCCCGGCCCCCCGAAACCCCGCACCCCAAGTCCTCGCCGCGCGCGCGAGGCGTGCCCCCGGGACGGACGACGCAAGCGTGCCGGCCGCGCGGGGGCGCGGCCACACGGCCGGTCCCGGGCAGCGCCCGCGCCGGCCCGTGGCCGCCGTTGTCCTCCGTGCCGTCAGTCGCTGGTGGGACAGCGTCTGTGGCGGGTGTACCGGGGCTGGACGTGTGCCGTGCGGGGGCCTGGGTCCGGTGTGTCGGGAGGCCGGGCTCGCGGTGGCCGCTGGGCGTGGTCGGTGCCGGGTTCTGGCCGGTGTACTCCTGGCCGCCCTTTTCCTCGCCGGTTGCGCGCAGTCCGTCGACCCCATCGAACGCCTCGGGAGGAAGGCCGCCGAACAGGTCCGGTCGCATGCCCCGCACCGCTCCGCCGCGGACCAGGGGTACCGCCGCTGGGGCCTCGCCGAGCCCCTGGCCCGGCCGCCCCGGCCGGCCGCCCGCGGCCTCGCCCTCACCCCGCACAGCGCGGGCCACTCCCTGCCCCGGGTCCTGGACCACGTCCCCACCCGTGACCCGGTCGTCTTCCTCACCTACGACGACGGCGCCGACAAGGACCCCCGCTTCGTCGACATGGTCCGCGACCTGCGGCTGCCGGTCAGCCTGTTCCTCACCGACAGCGTGGCCGGACCCCGCTACGACCACTTCGCCCGGCTGCGCGCACTGGGCGCCGGCATCCAGAACCACACCCTCGACCACCACGCGCTGGCCGGACTGCCCTACGCCGGCCAACGCGCCGAGATCTGCGGCCAGCAGGACCGCCTCCGCTCCAGCCTCGGCCTGCGCCCCCGCCTCTTCCGCCCGCCCTACGGCACGTACGACACCACCACCCTGCGCGCCGCCGCCGACTGCGGCATCTCCGCGCTCGTCCTGTGGCGCGTCGTCACGACCCCGACCGACCTGGCCTACACCCGCGGCGAACACCGTCTGGGCCCCGGCGACATCGTCCTGGTCGGCCCGGGCGGGGCGAGCGGCCGGATCCTGCGCGACCGCACGGTCAGGGTGCTGCGCCGGGCGCAGAAGAGGGGGCTGACGGTGGGGCGGCTGGAGGACTACCTGTAGGCGGCCTGGGGACCGTCTTCGGCCGACGCGCCGTGCGCATTGGCACTCCGCTTGACCGAGTGCTAATCGCGGTCATAGTCTCGGCTCTGGCACTCGACGCGTGAGAGTGCCAACAAAAGCGACGGGCAGGTCCGGCACCCGCGACGACGGATCCTCCTGGTCGCCACCTCAGACAGTTAACCCCGTGAGATCTCCGAAGGGGGAGGTCGGATCGTGACGACCACCAGCTCCAAGGTTGCCATCAAGCCGCTCGAGGACCGCATCGTGGTCCAGCCGCTCGACGCCGAGCAGACCACCGCCTCTGGCCTGGTCATCCCGGACACCGCGAAGGAGAAGCCCCAGGAGGGCGCCGTCCTCGCCGTGGGCCCGGGTCGCTTCGAGAACGGCGAGCGCCTGCCGCTCGACGTCAAGGTCGGCGACGTCGTCCTCTACAGCAAGTACGGCGGCACCGAGGTGAAGTACAACGGCGAGGAGTACCTCGTCCTCTCGGCCCGCGACGTCCTCGCGGTCATCGAGAAGTAATCACCCCGAGCGAACCTCTGCTCCTGAGCTGCGCCCCTGGCCCCCGCGACCGATAACGAAGCCGGGCGCCCGGGGCGCAGTCGTCTTTACACCCACAGATTTCCGAGAGGGCTTCCGCTGTCATGGCGAAGATTCTGAAGTTCGACGAGGACGCCCGTCGCGCCCTTGAGCGCGGCGTCAACAAGCTGGCCGACACGGTGAAGGTGACGATCGGCCCCAAGGGCCGCAACGTCGTCATCGACAAGAAGTTCGGCGCCCCCACCATCACCAACGACGGTGTCACGATCGCCCGCGAGGTCGAGATCGAGGACCCGTACGAGAACCTCGGCGCGCAGCTGGTGAAGGAGGTGGCGACCAAGACCAACGACATCGCGGGTGACGGCACCACCACCGCCACCGTGCTCGCCCAGGCCCTGGTGCGCGAGGGTCTGAAGAACGTCGCCGCCGGCGCCTCCCCGGCCGCCCTGAAGAAGGGCATCGACGCCGCCGTCGCCGCCGTCTCCGCCGACCTGCGCGCCACGGCCCGCCCGATCGACGAGAAGTCCGACATCGCCGCCGTCGCCGCGCTGTCCGCCCAGGACCAGCAGGTCGGCGAGCTGATCGCCGAGGCGATGGACAAGGTCGGCAAGGACGGTGTCATCACCGTCGAGGAGTCCAACACCTTCGGCCTGGAGCTGGACTTCACCGAGGGCATGGCCTTCGACAAGGGCTACCTGTCGCCGTACTTCGTGACGGACCCGGAGCGCATGGAGGCCGTCCTCGAGGACCCGTACATCCTCATCCACCAGGGCAAGATCTCCGCCATCCAGGACCTGCTGCCGCTGCTGGAGAAGGTCATCCAGGCCGGCACCTCCAAGCCTCTGCTGATCATCGCCGAGGACGTCGAGAACGAGGCCCTGTCGACCCTGGTCCTCAACAAGATCCGCGGCATCTTCAACGCGGTCGCGGTCAAGGCCCCCGGCTTCGGCGACCGCCGCAAGGCGATGCTGCAGGACATGGCCATCCTCACCGGTGCCACGGTCATCGCCGAGGAGGTCGGCCTCAAGCTCGACCAGGCCGGCCTGGACGTGCTGGGCTCCGCCCGCCGCGTGACGGTCACCAAGGACGACACCACCATCGTCGACGGTGCCGGCAACTCCGAGGACGTGCACGGCCGCGTCGCCCAGATCAAGGCCGAGATCGAGAACACCGACTCCGACTGGGACCGCGAGAAGCTCCAGGAGCGCCTCGCGAAGCTGGCCGGCGGCGTGTGCGTGATCAAGGTCGGCGCCGCCACCGAGGTGGAGCTGAAGGAGAAGAAGCACCGTCTGGAGGACGCCATCTCCGCGACCCGTGCCGCGGTCGAGGAGGGCATCGTCTCCGGCGGTGGCTCGGCTCTCGTCCACGCGGTGAAGGTCCTGGAGGACAACCTCGGCAAGACCGGCGACGAGGCCACGGGTGTCGCGGTCGTCCGCCGCGCCGCCGTCGAGCCGCTGCGCTGGATCGCCGAGAACGCCGGCCTGGAGGGTTACGTCATCGTCTCCAAGGTCGCCGAGCTGGAGAAGGGCAACGGCTACAACGCCGCCACCGGCGAGTACGGCGACCTGGTCAAGGCCGGCGTCATCGACCCGGTGAAGGTCACCCGCTCCGCCCTGGAGAACGCCGCCTCCATCGCCTCCCTGCTGCTCACGACCGAGACCCTGGTCGTCGAGAAGAAGGAAGAGGAGCCGGAGACCGCGGGCCACGGCCACAGCCACGGCCACGCCCACTGAGCCACGCCGCTCAGAGCGCACTCGCGCGAAGGCCCGGCGCCCCGGAAGGGGTGCCGGGCCTTCGCCCGTTCCCCGGCGCTCAGTGCTCCAACTCGTCCAGCGCCCCCAGCTGCTGCATCAGCCCCAGCTGGTCGTGCTGCCACCACAGCTCGGCGATCTTCCCCTCGTCCGTGGACCGGAACAGCGTCATCCCGGTCATGGTGACCTGCCGGCCGGTGGCCGGGATGCCCAGGAAGTCGCCCTTGTGCGTGGCGTGCCACGTCCAGCGGGCGCAGGCCCGGTCGCCCTGGACGAGCGCGTCCTCGACACCGAACCCGAAGTCGAAGCCGCCGCGCCACATCCGGAACTCGGCGCGGGCGTTGTCCAGCCCGATGGTGTCCTGCGGGTTGATCGGATCGTGACTGTGGACGTCCTCGTCCAGCAGGTCGTTGAGCGGCGGCAGTTCGCCCGGTGACTCGAGCGCCGCGAAGAACCGCCGTACGGTCTCCTCGGCCAGCCGCTCGTCGCGCACGACGTCCAGGTCCGTGAACGCCGGCATCTCGTCGCACAGGGCGAGCAGCCCCTGGAAGATCTTGTCGGTCTCCGGGAGGTTCGAGTTCCGCATCGCCTCCTCGTACGACGGGAACTCCACCACCTCCACGATGTGCTCCGCGTCCGAGCGGTCCTTGCCGACCAGCGCGTGCGTCGCCGTCCGCTTCCCCTTCGTCCCGGCGACCCAGTCGTCGATGAGCCGGTTCATCTCGTCCAGCCGGCTCGTCCTGCACTCGATGAGCTGTACGAAGGTCATGACGCCGCCTCCCGGCCCCCCTGGCCCGGTCTTTCCGTCACGCCCATTTTCGCCCCGTTCACGCATCGGGGCGACGGCGTCACCCGCGTCCTCGGCGGGCTACTGCGGCCCGTACTTGCGCCCCGTCTTCGAGGTGATCCCGCCCAGCAGCCCCCGGGGCGTGACCTTCACCAGGCCCATCAGGGCCTTGTAGCGCGGGTCGGGGACCGAGAGCGACTTGCCGCGCGCCAGATCGGCCAGGGCCGCCGCGACCAGCTTGTCGGCGTCCAGCCACATCCAGCCCGGGATGTTGTCCGTGCCCATCCCGGCCCGCTGGTGGAACTCGGTGCGCACGAAGCCGGGGCACAGGGCCATCAGCCGCACGCCGCTGCCGGCCAGGTCCTTCGCCGCGCCCTGGGTGAACTGCACGACCCACGCCTTGGAGGCGCCGTAGGTGCCGCGCGGCACGAAGGCGGCCACGGAGGCGACGTTGACGATCCCGCCCCGGCGCCGCTCGCGCATCGCCTCGGCCGCCGCCGACGTCAGCCGGAGCACCGCCTCGCAGTGCACCTTGAGCATCCGCAGCTCGTCGGCCAGGGCCACGTCCAGATAGCGGCCCTTGTTGCCGAAACCGGCGTTGTTGACCAGCAGGTCGACCGGGTTCTTCCGGTCGGCGAGCCGGTCCGCCACCGTCTCGATGCCCTTGTCCTCGGACAGGTCGGCGCTCAGCACCTCCACCTCGATGCCGTGCCGGTCGTGCAACTCGGTGGCCTGCTCGCGCAGCCGCTTCGCGTCCCGTGCCACCAGGACGAGGTCATGCCCGTCAGCCGCCAGCCGCCGCGCGAACGCGGCGCCGATCCCCGCGGTCGATCCCGTAATCAGAGCCGTTGTCATGGCCCAAGGGTAGTGACCCGGACCGACAGCCTCCGCTGCCGCGGGCTTCCGCGTGGAGACCGGCTGACGGCCGCTCAGCTCCGCTGCCGCGCCACGTACTTGCGGGCCGCCGCCAGCGCCTCCGGGTGCAGCGCCGCGCCCGCCGCGAGCAGCCGCGGCAGCAGTTCCCGCTCGGTGGTGGACGCGCGGAACTCCATCGCCGCCGTCACCCCGTGGTCCGGCCGGTGCACGATCTCGACCGCATCGCCCGCGCGGATCTCGCCCGGTTCGATCACCCGGAGGTAGGCACCCGTTGCCGCCTTCCGTGTGAATCTCCTGACCCAGCCGCGCTCGCCCAAATGGCCCTGGAACGTGCGGCACGGGATCCGGCCCGAGGTCACTTCCAGGACCAGCTCGGCACCGATCCGCCAGCGCTCGCCGATCAGTGCCCCGGAGACGTCCAGGCCCCCGGTCGTCAGGTTCTCCCCGAAGCAACCGTTGGCCAACGGTCTGCCGAGTTCGCGCTCCCAGTCGTCGAGGTCCTCGCGCGCGAAGGCGTACACCGCCTGGTCGTCACCGCCGTGGTGCCGCAGGTCGCACACCGCGTCGCCGGCGAGCCCGCTGCCGGCGGCCCCTTTGGGACCCGGCGCCGTCACCCGCACCGGCCCGTCGACCGGCTTCTTGTCGATGCCCGTCACACCCTCCGCCTGGTCCGTGTACGGCACCGGCTGCGGGCGGCCAAGATTGACCGAGAGAACCTTCATGGGCGCACGGTACGGGAAGCGCCTCAAAGCGTCGAGCGAGTATCGGGCATCCCCTCCAAGGGGGGCTTATGCTCGAAGGGTGATCGAGGCCCGCCATCTCCGCGTCCTGCGCGCCGTCGCCGCCACCGGCTCCTTCTCGGCGGCGGGGCGCGAACTGGGCTGCACCCAGCCCGCCGTCAGCCAGCAGATGAAGGCCCTGGAGACCTCGGTCGGCACCCCGCTGCTGGTGCGCACCGGCCGCGAGATGCGCCTGACCCAGGCCGGCGAGGCCCTCGTCCGGCACGCCTCCGGCATCCTCGCCGGGCTCACCGCCGCCGAGGAGGAGGTCGCCGCCATCGCCGGCCTGCGCGCGGGCCGCGTCCGGCTGGTCTCCTTCCCCAGCGGCAGCTCCACCCTCGTCCCGACGGCCCTGGCCGCCCTGCGCGCCGCCCACCCCGGCACCCGCGTGTCCCTGGAGGAGGCCGAGCCCCCGAAGTCCGTCGAACTGCTCCGCGAGGGCGACTGCGACCTGGCCCTGGCCTTCCGCTACGCCGGGGCGGCGGCCGCCGAGGACTGGGACGACCTGGTCGTACGACCCCTGCTGACGGACCGGTTGGTGGCCCTCGTGCCCGAGCGGCACCGCCTCGCGCGCGCGGAGAGCGTCGCCATCGGCGAGCTGGCCCGCGAACCCTGGATCGCGGGCTGCCCGCGCTGCCGGGGCCAGCTGGTCGAGGTGTGCGAGGGGGCGGGCTTCACCCCGCGCATCGACTTCGCCACCGACGACTACCCCGCGGTGGTCGGCCTGGTCGGCGCGGGCCTCGGCGTCGCGGTGCTGCCGCAGCTCGCGGTGGAGTCGGTACGGCCGAGAGGCGTGCGCACCGTCCGGCTGGAACCGGCGGTGCGGCGCGAGATCGTCGCCCTCACCCTGCCCGACCTGGCACAGGTGCCGGCCGTGGCGGCGACCCTGGAGCAGCTCGCCCGCGCCGCCACCCGCGCGCAGGGGCAGCCGCGCGGACCGGAGAGCCTCACGGTGCGCGCGTAGCGGGCAGGGGCGGACCCGGCCGCGCGGGGAGGGGCAAGACGGCGCGACGGCGGCCGCGAGAGGCACGGGCACGCGTGCGCGTGCCCGCCGGAAAGTAGGTGCAGAAACGTTCCTTCAGTGGCTTGCGGCGGTGTTCCCGGTGGTGCTCGATGCGGACACCAGCCGGTTGCGAGCCCGCCCCATCAACTCTTCGCGTTCGTCCTCGGTCAGGCCGCCCCACACGCCGTACGGCTCGCGCACCGCCAGGGCGTGCGCCGCGCACTCCGCACGGACAGGGCACCTCATGCAGACCTCTTTGGCCGAGTTCTCACGAGCGCTCCGAGCCGCCCCTCGCTCGCCCTCCGGGTGGAAGAAGAGCGAGCTGTCCACGCCGCGGCAGGCAGCCAGCAGCTGCCAGTCCCACAGGTCAGCGTTCGGTCCGGGAAGGCGGGAGAAATCTGCCATTACGTGACCCCTTGCAGCCGTTCTGGGCGGATACGGTGCCAACGACCGTACATCTCCGGTCTAAGGAGATGAAAATATGACTCATTGCGAATCTAGCCTCGGACATCCCGAAACGGGAAGAAAAGCGGCCGAATGGGGCATAGGTTGTGATGAAAAGTTGAGGGTCTGTTGGCCATGTCTGCACCGTGTCGAGACCCTCACGTAGAGTGCCGATGACGGTATGCAGCCCCGTAACTCTTTCGAGTGACCGTCGTTGAGAGTGCGGAGGCGGTTGAGAACACCGGCACTCGGGCAGGCGTCCGAGGCGGTCGACCGCACAGGTGACGATTCCGTACCAGCCTGGAGGCTCAAGGTGACGCGCATCAGCTGCGGAGGGCGGTCATGACATCCGTCCTCGTCTGCGACGACTCCCCGCTTGCCCGAGAAGCGCTCCGCCGCGCGGTCGCGACCGTGCCCGGTGTCGAGCGTGTGACGACGGCGGCCAACGGCGAGGAAGTCCTCCGCCGCTGGGGCGCCGACCGCTCCGATCTCATCCTGATGGATGTGCGCATGCCCGGCCTGGGCGGCGTGGAAACCGTGCGCCGTCTGCTCTCCGCCGACCCGGGCGCGCGCATCATCATGCTCACCGTCGCCGAGGACCTCGACGGTGTGGCTCTCGCCGTCGCCGCCGGTGCCCGCGGGTATCTGCACAAGGACGCCTCGCGCGCGGAGTTGCGCGCGACGGTGACCCAGGCGCTCGCCGACCCGACCTGGCGGCTGGCCCCGCGCCGGCTGCGCTCAGCGGAGATGGGCGCCGCGCCCACGCTCACCGCGCGCGAGATCCAGGTTCTGGAGGGTATGAGTCACGGCCGCTCCAACGCGGAGATCGGCCGCGAGCTGTTCCTCTCCGAGGACACGGTCAAGACGCACGCGCGCCGCCTGTTCAAAAAGCTCGGCGCCTCCGACCGGGCCCACGCGGTGGCACTCGGCTTCCGGTGGGGGCTGGTGCGGTAACCGGTGGGGCCGGTCGCCGGTGGCTTCGAACGCCGGTGGGGCCGGTCGCCGGTGTCCGGCCGCGGGGCCGGCGGCGCGGTTCGGTGCCGCTGGCTGACGGGGTGGGCGGGATACGTCGGTGTCGGGCAGGGCGCGCCGCCCACGAAGCGGCGGCCGGTCGTGCCCGGGGCTCCGCACCTCCCCGACCGGCGGATCCGCACCCCCGGGTGGCAGCCGTCGGCCGGTGTGCCCGCGCGGGACGGAACGCGGCGACCCCTCGACGCCGCGCTCGGTACCCGGTGCCCTCGCGGCCGTTGCACCCGGCAAATCACGCGCGGCGATCCTCGGCTCGGTCGCTCGGTCGCTCGGTCGCTCGGTCGCTCGGTCGCTCGGTCGCTCGGCCTCACCGGCCGCTGGCGCGTCCGGAGCGTCCCTCGCCCGACGGCAGGGGCGCCCGTCCGACGCTGTACCACTGGCGCGCCCGACCGGCCGCGGCGCTTCGCATCCCCGGTCCGACGCGGCGGTCCGGCCTTGGCGTCAGTTGCGCCCCGGCCACCCGGTCCCACGTCCTTCGGCGGCGGCATTCCGGCCGTCGGGAGGCACCCCTGTGGTCCGTCCGCTCGGGTGGGCGCTCGTGCCTTCGGCCGTTGGGAGGCACGGCTGTGGGTCCGTCCGGCCGTGCGGCCCGGTCGTGCCTTCGGCCGTTGGGAGGCAGGGCTGTCGACGCGTCCCTTCATGCTGACCCGGTCGGGTGCGACCGGGCCGGCCCACGCGGTGTCTTCGCCCTGCGCCGGCAGAGTGATCCGACGGCCCCTGGAGGCGGCAGTGAGGGCTCTTCGAGAGGTGGACCCGGTCACACTTCGGGGCGTTTGCCTCGGATCGTCGGCAAGACGTCCGCCGGCGCGCGGGAGCGGACCGTACGCCGGGCGCAGGGTGCCGTCGCGCGCGGGGCCGGGCCTGAACTGCCGTACGGCAAGGCGCAGGTCGGCGGGGTTCCGCCGGGCCGGGCGGGCAGCGGTGGCCGGTGTCGTACGGGGCGCATCGGGGCGCACATGCCTGGGGCGCGCACGCTCCGGGCGCACCACCTCGTCGGACATCTCGGCGGTGGTGCGCAAGGCGGCCCGCCGGACGCGCGCTGCTCGTTTCGGCGCGGATGCCGCATCCTTGAGATTGTGGAGTCTCTCGGGGACGAGTCGGTCGAGCGGAAGGGGAGGGCGCAGGAGATGAGTGCCGGCGCACCTGCTCATAACGCTTCGGTGCACAACCACGAACACGATGCGACGGACCGGACGGCCGCAAGGCACCATGGACCGATGCGCGAGGACGATGCGGGCACGGCCCAGGGGGCGATCGGTGCGCTCGTGCATCGTGCCGTCGACGGAGACGAGCAGGCCACGCACGACCTGCTCGCCCATGTCCACCCCCTCGCACTGCGCTACTGCCGCACCCGGCTGTCCCGGCTGCCGGGCGACGCGCGCCACTTCGTCGAGGACCTCGCCCAGGAGGTCTGCGTCGCGGTCCTGCTCGCCCTGCCGCGCTACCGCGACACCGGCCGCCCCTTCGAGGCGTTCGTCTTCGCCATCGCCTCGCACAAGGTGGCCGACCTCCAGCGCGCGGCCATGCGCCACCCGGGCTCCACGGCCGTCCCCTCGGACGAGATGCCGGAGCGCCCCGACGACTCGCTCGGCCCCGAGGAACGCGCCCTGCTCAGCAGCGACGCCGCCTGGGCCAAGAAGCTGCTGGCCAACCTCCCGGAGAACCAGCGTGAACTGCTCCTGCTGCGGATCGCCGTGGGCTTGACCGCGGAGGAGACGGGGCAGATGTTGGGAATGTCACCCGGCGCGGTCCGGGTCGCCCAGCACCGCGCGCTGAGCCGTCTGCGCGCCCTCGCCGAGCAGTAACCCCCTTGGTCGCGGCCCCTGTCGTCCTGCCGTGAACAGGCACGTACTCGCTTCCGTACGAACATACGAAGCCCGAAGTCACTCGGTACCGTGGAATTTGCTAGCGACGCTTCCCGTTAGCATGGACATCCGCACCGATCAAGGCCATTTGGGGAAGGTGTCATGACTGCCAACGTCGACGGAGTGCCCGGTAAATTCGCGACACTCGGGCTGACCTACGACGACGTGCTGCTGCTGCCGGGTGCATCCGAGGTGCTCCCCAACGCGGTCGACACCTCGTCCCGCATCTCGCGCAACGTCCGGGTGAACATCCCGCTGCTGTCGGCGGCGATGGACAAGGTGACCGAGTCCCGTATGGCGATCGCGATGGCCCGGCTCGGCGGTGTGGGCGTGCTGCACCGCAACCTCTCCGTCGAGGACCAGGTCAACCAGGTCGACCTGGTGAAGCGGTCGGAGTCCGGCATGGTCACCGACCCGATCACGGTGCACCCGGAGGCGACCCTCGCCGAGGCGGACGCGCTGTGCGCGAAGTTCCGGATCAGCGGTGTCCCGGTCACCGACCCGGCCGGCAAGCTGCTCGGCATCGTGACCAACCGGGACATGGCCTTCGAGAGCGACCGCAGCCGCCGCGTGCACGAGGTCATGACCCCGATGCCGCTGGTCACCGGCAAGGTCGGCATCTCCGGCCCGGAGGCCATGGAGCTGCTGCGCAAGCACAAGATCGAGAAGCTGCCGCTGGTCGACGACGCGGGCGTCCTCAAGGGCCTGATCACCGTCAAGGACTTCGTCAAGGCCGAGCAGTACCCCAACGCCGCGAAGGACGCGGAGGGCCGGCTCCTCGTCGGTGCCGCGGTCGGCGCGAGCCCGGAGGCCCTCGAGCGTGCCCAGGCGCTCGCCGAGGCCGGTGTGGACTTCCTGGTCGTCGACACCTCGCACGGCCACAACAGCAACGCGCTGAGCTGGATGTCCAAGATCAAGTCCAGCGTGTCCGTCGACGTGATCGGCGGCAACGTCGCCACCCGTGACGGCGCCCAGGCGCTGATCGACGCCGGTGTGGACGGCATCAAGGTGGGCGTGGGCCCGGGCTCCATCTGCACCACCCGCGTGGTGGCCGGCATCGGTGTCCCCCAGGTCACCGCCATCTACGAGGCGTCCCTCGCGGCCCGTCCCGCCGGTATCCCACTGATCGGCGACGGCGGCCTGCAGTACTCCGGTGACATCGGCAAGGCGCTGGCCGCCGGCGCCGACACGGTGATGCTGGGCAGCCTCCTCGCCGGTTGCGAGGAGTCTCCGGGCGAGCTGCTGTTCATCAACGGCAAGCAGTTCAAGTCGTACCGCGGCATGGGCTCGCTCGGCGCCATGCAGTCGCGCGGCCAGGGCAAGTCGTACTCCAAGGACCGCTACTTCCAGGCCGAAGTGACCTCCGACGAGAAGCTCGTGCCCGAGGGCGTCGAGGGCCAGGTGCCCTACCGCGGTCCGCTCTCCAACGTCCTGCACCAGCTCGTCGGCGGCCTGCGCCAGACCATGGGCTACGTCGGCGCCGCCACCATCGAGGAAATGGAGTCCAAGGGCCGCTTCGTGCGGATCACCTCGGCGGGTCTGAAGGAGAGCCACCCCCACGACATCCAGATGACCGTCGAGGCGCCGAACTACAGCGGCGCGAGCTGACCCGGCGTCCCACGCGTGCGTGAAGCCCCCATGACGGCGGCCCCGGAAACTCCGGGGCCGCCGTTGTCGTACCTGCGGAGGGCTTCTGTCGTACCCGTCGGCGATACTGGAAGACGCTGAAACGCATCAGGGAAAGGCCAAGACGTGACTGAGATCGAGATCGGGCGCGGCAAGCGCGGCCGCCGGGCGTACGCCTTCGACGACATCGCCGTCGTCCCCAGCCGCCGTACGCGGGACCCGAAGGAGGTCTCGATCGCCTGGCAGATCGACGCCTACCGCTTCGAGCTGCCCTTCCTGGCCGCACCCATGGACTCGGTCGTCTCGCCGGCTACCGCGATCCGCATCGGTGAGCTGGGTGGTCTGGGGGTCCTCAACCTGGAGGGCCTGTGGACGCGCTACGAGGACCCGCAGCCGCTGCTGGACGAGGTCGCCGAGCTGGACGCCGAGCGGGCGACCCGCCGGCTGCAGGAGATCTACGCGGCGCCGATCAAGGAGGAGCTGATCGGCGCGCGCATCAAGGAGGTGCGCGACTCCGGCGTGGTCACGGCGGCCGCGCTCTCCCCGCAGCGCACCGCCCAGTTCTCCAAGGCGGTCGTGGACGCGGGCGTGGACATCTTCGTCATCCGGGGGACGACGGTCTCCGCGGAGCACGTGTCGTCCTCGCACGAGCCGCTGAACCTCAAGCAGTTCATCTACGAGCTGGACGTCCCGGTGATCGTCGGCGGCTGCGCCACCTACACCGCGGCCCTGCACCTGATGCGCACCGGCGCGGCCGGTGTCCTGGTCGGCTTCGGCGGCGGCGCCGCGCACACCACGCGCAACGTGCTGGGCATCCAGGTCCCGATGGCCACGGCCGTCGCCGACGTGGCCGCGGCCCGCCGGGACTACATGGACGAGTCCGGCGGCCGGTACGTGCACGTGATCGCGGACGGCGGCGTCGGCTGGTCCGGCGACCTGCCCAAGGCGATCGCCTGCGGCGCCGACGCGGTGATGATGGGGTCCCCGCTGGCCCGCGCCACGGACGCGCCCGGCCAGGGCCACCACTGGGGCATGGAGGCGGTCAACGAGGAACTGCCCCGCGGCCAGAAGGTCGACCTCGGCACGGTCGGCACGATCGAGGAGATCCTCACCGGCCCGTCCCACACCCCCGACGGCTCGATGAACTTCTTCGGCGCCCTGCGCCGCGCCATGGCCACCACCGGCTACAGCGAGCTGAAGGAGTTCCAGCGCGTCGAGGTCACCGTCGCGGACAGCCAGCACCGCCGCTGACGCACCCGCGCGGGAAGGGCCCGGCCACCGAGCAGGTGGCCGGGCCCTTCCCGCTGCCGTCGCCGGCGTGGCTCACGCGGCCGACTTCTTGGCCCCCGAGAACGCGGCGAACGCGGCGAAGGCGAAGAAGAGGAAGGTCAGCGGGTCGGCGTCCTGCTTCCACCCCTCCTGGACCACGGAGAAGTGCTGGAAGAACAGCTCGCCGAAGCCGATGTGCAGCGCCTTGGCGCCGATCATGGCCTCGCCGACCAGCTGGCCGACGTACACCGCGCCGAGCGCGAGGACGGCGCTCGCCACGGGCAGGACCGGGTTGCGGCCGCCCGCCTTGCCGGCCGCGAGGCCGATGACGAAGCCGACGCCGACGGCCGCATAGCCGATCTCGTGCTTGGTGGCGCCGATGACGAGGCCGTAGAGCGCGGCGGTGGCCACGGAGGCGACGAGCGCGGCGACCAGGCCGAGCACGAGGTTGTTCCGGGCCGGAGCGGGCGGCGCGGGCGGTCCCGCGAAGGCGCCCGGCTGCTGCGGGTACGGCGCACCGGCGGGCGGCTGCTGGGCGTACGGGTTCGGCCCCGCCGCACCGGGCGGCTGCTGGGCGTACGGGTTCGGGCCCGCCGGGCCCGGCTGCTGCGGGGCGTACGGGTTGGCGCCGAACGGACCGGGCTGCGGTGGCTGCGGCGGTGGTGCTGACTGGCTCATGACAGAAATCCCCCCGATGTGGAACGCGGCTGAAGGACGGGAACGAAAACCCCCGGCACGCGCGTGCGTGGCGAGTCCGGGGGAGATTAACAGCCGGTGCCGACAACGCCCCTGGCAGTTTTCCGTCCGTGACCGGCCCGGCCGGTCGCGGCGGCGCCGGTCGCGGTGTCGTCAGAGCCGGTGCGCCGCTCCGGTCGGGGTCGCGCCCCGGGTGTCCAGCAGGAGCTGGGCCTTCACCGACAGGCCCTGGAGATCGTACGTCCGGTGCTGCTGGAGCAGGATCGTCAGGTCGGCGTCGGCGGCCGTCTCGTAGAGCGAGTCCGCGCGCGGCACCGGGCGGTCCAGGACGCTCCACGCCGGCACGTACGGGTCGTGGTAGCTCACCGAGGCGCCCAGCTCCATCAGCCGGATCGCGATCTCCTGGGCCGGGGTGCCCTGCAGGTCGGCGAGGTCGGCCTTGTAGGTGACGCCGAGCAGGAGCACGCGCGCGCCCCGGGCGGACTTGCCGTGCTCGTTGAGGAGGGCGGCGGCGCGCTGGACGACGTAGCGGGGCATGCGGTGGTTGACCTGCTGGGCCAGTTCGACGATGCGCAGGGTGCGGATGGCGTGGCCGGTCAGGTCCTGGGGGACGCCGTGTCCGCCGACGCCGGGGCCGGGGCGGAAGGCGTGGAAGCCGAACGGCTTGGTCTCCGCGCACCGGATGACGTCCCACAGGTCGATGCCCAGCTCGTGGCAGAGCACGGCCATCTCGTTGACCAGCGCGATGTTGACGTGCCGGAAGTTGGTCTCCAGCAGTTGCACGGCCTCCGCCTCGCGCAGCCCGCGCGCGCGGACCACCTTGTCGGTGAGCCGGCCGTAGAACGCGGCGGCCGACTCGGTGCAGGCGGGGGTGAGGCCGCCGATGACCTTGGGGGTGCCGGCGGGGGCGTGGTCGCGGTTGCCGGGGTCGACCCGGCTCGGCGCGTAGGCGAGGTGGAAGTCGCGGCCGGCGCGCAGCCCCGAGCCCCGCTCCAGCAGCGGGCGCAGGAACTCCTCGGTGGTCCCCGGCAGCACGGGGGACTCCAGGATGACGGTGGTGTGCGGGCGCAGCCGCTCGGCCAGGCTGCGGGCGGCCGCCTCCACCTGGCCGAGGTCGAGCCCGCCGTCGGCGCCGCGCGGGGTCGGCGCGCAGATCACGGCGGTGCGCACCCGGCCGAGCTGTGCGGGGTCGGTGCCGGGCCGGAAGCCCGCGGCGTGCATCCGGCGCAGCTCGGCGGGGCTGAGCGAGCCCGCCTCGGGGCCGGTGGCGTAGCCGATGGTGGAGATCCCTGCGGCGACGGCGGCCTGGGCGAGCGGCAAGCCGTAGGGACCGAGTCCGATGACGGCGAGGTCTGCGGGCATGGCGTGGGCCGTCCTTCCCAGGAGCCGAAGTGGGACAGGTGCGCAACCGCTGTGGACAGCATGAGCGAGTGCACTGCCAGACTAGGTACACATATGACCGTTATGTGTGATTGTGTTTGTGTGTCTTCCGGAGGTTGTGCGCGAGTTATCCACAGGCCGGGGAGTCCGTGGTGGCTGAAGTCGGCCGGGCCGGTCAGAATTTGGGCATGAGGAGGGGATGAACCGGGCTTCGCCCGCCGGGTGCGGCCGACGCGAGCGAGTGTGCGACAGCGGGAGGCAGCGGTGAGGACAGCGAATCTGGGGCCGGAGCAGCGCGCCGAGGCACTGGCGGCGATGGCGGAGCGGGAGCTGGACGTGCTGGTGGTCGGCGCCGGAGTCGTCGGCGCCGGTACGGCGCTGGACGCCGTCACGCGCGGTCTGTCCACCGGCCTGGTCGAGGCCCGGGACTGGGCGTCGGGCACCTCCAGCCGCTCCAGCAAGCTCGTCCACGGCGGCCTGCGCTATCTGGAGATGCTCGACTTCGCCCTCGTGCGGGAGGCGCTGAAGGAGCGCGGGCTGCTGCTGGAGCGGCTTGCCCCGCACCTGGTCAAGCCCGTGCCGTTCCTCTACCCGCTGCAGCACAAGGGCTGGGAGCGGTGGTACGCGGGTTCGGGCGTGGCCCTGTACGACGCGATGTCCATGGCGCGCGGTCACGGCCGGGGCCTGCCCCTGCACCGGCACCTGACCCACCGTCAGGCCCTGCGCGTCGCCCCCTGCCTGAAGAAGGACGCACTGGTCGGCGCCCTGCAGTACTACGACGCCCAGGTGGACGACGCCCGCTTCGTGGCCACCCTGGTGCGCACCGCCGTGTCGTACGGTGCGAAGGCGGCCAACCGGGCGCGCGTGACCGGGTTCCTGCGCGAGGGCGACCGGGTCGTCGGCGCGCGCGTGCGCGACGTCGAGGGCGGCGGGGAGTACGAGATCCGCGCCAAGCAGGTCGTCAACGCCACCGGGGTGTGGACCGACGACACCCAGGCCATGGTCGGCGAGCGCGGCCAGTTCCACGTCCGCGCCTCCAAGGGCATCCACCTCGTCGTGCCCAAGGACCGCATCCACTCCACCACCGGCCTCATCCTGCGCACCGAGAAGTCGGTCCTGTTCGTCATCCCCTGGGGCCGGCACTGGATCGTCGGCACCACCGACACCGACTGGGACCTCGACAAGGCCCACCCGGCCGCGTCCAGCGCCGACATCGACTATCTGCTGGAGCACGTCAACTCGGTGCTCGCGGTCCCGCTCGGCCGCGACGACGTCCAGGGCGTGTACGCCGGTCTGCGCCCACTGCTCGCCGGGGAGTCCGACGCCACCAGCAAGCTGTCCCGCGAGCACACGGTCGCGCACCCCGCGCCGGGGCTCGTGGTCGTCGCGGGCGGCAAGTACACCACGTACCGGGTGATGGCCCAGGACGCCGTCGACGAGGCGGTGCACGGCCTGGACATGCGCGTCGCCGACTGTGTCACCGAGGAGACCCCGCTGCTGGGCGCGGAGGGCTACCAGGCGCTGTGGAACGCGCGAGCGCGCATCGCCTCCCGTGCCGGGCTGCACGTGGCCCGCGTGGAGCACCTGCTGAACCGGTACGGCTCCCTGGCCGAGGAGGTCCTCGACCTCGTCGCCGCCGACCCGGCCCTCGGCAAGCCGCTGCCCGGCGCCGACGACTACCTGCGCGCCGAGGTGGTCTACGCCGCCTCCCACGAGGGCGCCCGGCACCTGGACGACGTCCTCACCCGCCGTACGCGCATCTCCATCGAGACCTTCGACCGGGGCACGCGCAGCGCCCGAGAGGCGGCCGAGCTGATGGCGCCGGTCCTCGGCTGGGACAAGGGCCAGATAGAGCGCGAGGTCGAGCACTACGAGAAGCGGGTGGAGGCCGAGCGCGAGTCCCAGCGCCAGCCCGACGACCTGACGGCGGACGCTGCCCGGCTGGGGGCGCCGGACATCGTGCCGCTGTAGCGCCGGCCCGCGGCGTCCGCCCGGTCCTGAAGCCGGGTCAACGGCGTGCCCGCGCGGGTGGCTTCGGACCTTTTGCAGCCCCTCATCCCGATAAGCGGAACGACGGCTTCAGGTGGGCACCCTGGGCGTCGGGCACTTGTCGGGTGAGAGACAATGGAGGCTCTGTCAGGGCGGGTTGCATGAGGGGACGCATGTCGGAGGCGGAGCGGGCGGGCACTTCTCGTCAGGAGACTCGTCAGGACAAGAGCGAGCGTCGTCTCCTCGCCGGGCGGTACCGGCTGGGAGACGTGCTGGGCCGCGGCGGCATGGGCACGGTCTGGCGGGCCGAGGACGAGACCCTGGGCCGGACGGTCGCCGTCAAGGAACTGCGGTTCCCGTCGAACATCGACGAGGAGGAGAAGCGGCGCCTGATCACGCGCACCCTGCGCGAGGCCAAGGCGATCGCCCGGATCCGCAACAACAGCGCGGTGACGGTCTTCGACGTGGTCGACGAGGACGACCGGCCGTGGATCGTCATGGAGTTGGTGGAGGGCAAGTCCCTCGCCGAGGTCATCCGCGAGGACGGCGTCCTGGAGCCGAAGCGCGCCGCCGAGGTCGGGCTCGCCGTCCTCGACGTGCTGCGCTCGGCGCACCGCGAGGGCATCCTGCACCGGGACGTGAAGCCGTCCAACGTGCTCATCGCCGAGGACGGCCGGGTCGTGCTCACCGACTTCGGCATCGCCCAGGTGGAGGGCGACCCGTCCATCACCTCCACCGGCATGCTCGTCGGCGCCCCGTCCTACATCTCCCCGGAGCGCGCCCGCGGCCACAAGCCGGGCCCGGCCGCCGACCTGTGGTCGCTCGGCGGCCTGCTGTACGCGGCGGTCGAGGGCTCCCCGCCGTACGACAAGGGATCGGCGATCGCGACGCTCACCGCGGTGATGACCGAGCCGCTGGAGGAGCCCAAGAACGCGGGCCCGCTGCGGGACGTCATCTACGGCCTGCTCACCAAGGACCCGGCCAAGCGGCTCGACGACGCCGGCGCCCGGGCCCTGTTCAACGAGGTCATCCACGCGCCCGCACCGGAGCCGATGGACGCCACGCGCGTGGTGCCGCTGCCGCCGCAGCCCGGACCGGCCGAGGGCAGGCGGGGTGAGGAGGCCGCGGAGAAGCTGCGCGGCGCGCTGCGGTCGGTCCGCAAGGCGGCCGGAGCCGCCTCCGCCGCGGCCGCGACCCGGACGAAGAGCGGCGGCGGCGCGAGCACGCCGGCCACGGCCGGTGACGCCGCGGGCGCCCGCGGTGCCGCGGGAGCGGCGAGTGCGAGCCGTCCCGCCGGTACCAGCGGTTCGACGGGCGGGCGCGGTACGACGGGTACTGCCGGGAGCACCGGCGCGGTCGGCTCCGCCGCCCCGGGCGGTGCGCGGCCCGGCTCCGCCGGCGGCCCGGCCGGCGTGCCCGGCGCGCGGTCGGCCGGCCCGGCGCAGGGTGCCGCGGGCGGGCCGAACTCCGGCGCGGGCAAGCCGAGTTCGGGCTGGCCGGTGATGCCGCCGCCGGACCTGGACCTGCCGCCGCGGCCGGTGCCGAGGGCCCCGCTGACCGACGTGGTGCCCAGGCGTACCCTGGTCGTCATCGCCGTGGTGGTCGTCCTGGCCGTGCTCGGCACCGTCCTGGCCTTCGCGCTGAACGGCGACGACGGCAAGGACACCAACGGCGGCGGAACCAAGGCCGCGGTGAGCGCGAGCGCGTCCGCCAAGGAGGACCGCGCGACGGACGGGACGAGCCCGTCGGCGACCGGTACGGCGTCGGGCGCGGACGCGAAGGCCGACGGCGGCGCGAGCGCGTCCGCCACCGGATCGGGCGCCCCCGGCGCGAAGGACGAGGGCAGCGCGCCGGCGGTGTCGACCCGCAAGGGCGGCCAGGGGTACGCGATCGGACTGCCCAAGGGCTGGTCGTACCGGACCAGCGACGGCGCCGGCGACCGCTACACCGGGCCGGACGGGCAGAAGCTGCTGGTCGCCTGGACGACCACGCCCAAGGACGACCCGGTGGCGGACTGGCAGAACCAGGAGCGCTCCATGGTGCGCTCCCAATACCACAAGGTCCGCATAGAGAAGGTGGACTACCGCAGCTGGAACACCGCCGACTGGGAGTTCACCTACGTCGACGGCGGTACGCAGTACCGCACCATCGACCGGGGGTTCGTGGTCAACGGCCACCTCGGCTACGGCCTGATGTACACCGCGAAGGCCGCGGACTGGGACAGCGCGCTGCGCAAGGACACCTGGAAGACGCTGACGGACTCCTTCGAGCCGAAGTCGTGATCCGCGCCCGGTGGTTTACGGCGTCACAATCCGGCATCCGCTCAATGCGGGTTGCCTCCGGCACGTATCGTGAATGGTCGCGGACCGTACGCAGCCGCATGCGGGTGCGAAACGGGCCGCGAGGCGAACGGATGTGACCAACCGGGCGGCCGGGGGAGGCAACGTGGACGACTACGCGGGTCGGGTGCTCGCCGACCGCTACCGCCTGCCGCTGCCGCCGTCCGACGCGTACGAACTCACCGAGACGCGCGCCTTCGACACCTACAGCGGACAGGAAGTCCTCGTCCGGCAGGTGCCGTTGCCCGAGGTCGTCGAGGCCGAGGTGCTCGACGCGGAGGGGCTGCCCGAGGGGTTCACGGCGCGCGAGCGCGGGGCCCGGCGGACGGCGCCGGACACCCGTACGGCGACGCGCCGGCCGGCCGACCCCGCCGTACGGCGCGCCGTGGAGGCCGCGCAGGCGGCCGCCCGCATCCCCGACCATCCCCGGCTGGACCAGGTCTTCGACGTCTTCGCAGAGGGCGGCTCCCTGTGGATCGTCAGCGAGTGGGTCGCGGCGCGCCCGCTGTCCGCGTTCCTCGCCGAGCAGCCGCTGTCGCCGTACCGCGCGGCCGAGGTCGCCTCCGACGTGCTCATGGCACTGCGGGTGCTGCACGCCCACGGCTGGGTCCACCGCAACATCACCGCGCGCACCGTGCTGGTCTGCGACGACGGACGCGTGATGCTGACCGGCCTCGCGGTCGGCGCGGCGGAGGAGGCGCTGTGCGGGTACGACCCGGTGCCGGGGGAGGACGGGGAACCGGGCGGGATCGTGCCGGCGGCCCCGGCGGTGGAACGGCCGGCGCCGGCCACCGGCCCCGGTCCCTTCGGTGGCCCGGCCGGTGGCTTCCCGTCCGCCGACGCCGATCCCGAGGCCGCGCGCCGGGCCGCGATCCAGGCCCGGGCGGCCCGGGCGGCCGGCGGCCTGCCGGGGCCGAACGGCGCGTCGGGCGGTGCCGGCGACGCCGGGCGGGCCGACGGTCCGACCGGGCGGCAGGCGCCTGCGGCAGGGGGCGACGGGTCGAGCGGGGCGGTCGGGTCCGGCGATGGCGGCGGGGCGAGCGGGGCGGACATCCGTGCCGCCCGTGCCGGGGCCATCGCGGCGTACCGCGCGGGCGCGCGTGCCGCCGCCCGCGTCCAGGAGTCCCGGGAGGCCGTACGTCCCGCCCTGCCCGGCGCCCGCCCACCCGCCGAGGACGGTGCCGGCGCCGGGCAGGCCGGCGACGCGGGGCGGTCGGCGTACCCCGGCGGACCCGGCACTGCCCCGGCCGGCCGCATCACCGCGCCCTACGGCGTCCAGAGCACCCCCTGGTACGCCGGCGCCGACGACACCCCTCCCGCCCTGGGCGGCACGCCCCCGGCGCCGGACGGCACGGTTCCTGCGCCGGGCGGTGCGGTCCCGATCCCCGGCGGTCCTGGCCAGGCCCCCGGCGGCAGGAACCCGGCCGTCGGCGGCACCGTTGCGCGTGCCGGTCTGGCACCCGTGGAGCCGCGCTCCGGACGCCCGGTGGTTCCGGGCCAGGCGGCGGGACCGGTGCCGGGGGGCGGTGCCGGCCGTGGTTCCGGTGAGGCGGTGCCGGCCCTGCCCAGGGCGGCCGGTGGGCCCGGTGACGGCCCCGTCCAGGGCCACGGCGCCTCGGAGCCGGCCCACGTCCCCGCCGCCCCCCGCTGGGACGCCCCCGGCGCGCAGGCCGGGGCCCGGCGCGGTCCGGTGACCGCGCTGGCCGCCGAGCGGGCACGGCAGGTCCGCATGACCGTCGTCGGCCCGGTGACCGAGCGATGGGCGCCGGAGCAGGCCGGGCCCGTGCACGAGAACTGGCAGCTGGCGGCGCCGATCGGACCCGCGACCGACCTGTGGGCACTCGGGGCGCTGCTCTTCCGCGCCGTGCAGGGCCACGCTCCGTACCCCGAGGAGTCGACGGCCGAACTGGTGCAGCTGGTGTGCGCCGAGCCGCCCGCCTTCGCCGAGGAGTGCGGCCCGCTGCGCCCGGTCGTCGAGTCGCTGCTGCGCCAGGACCCCACCGAGCGGCTGGACTTCGAGGAACTGAGCGGCTGGCTGCGGTCCTTGGTGCGGTCCGCGCCCGAGCCCGACGCCGGTACGCATGTGGTGCCCGTCCCGCCCGCCGACCCGCGCCGGCTGCCGGTCGTCCGGCGCCGCGGCGAGCTGGTGCGGCTGCGGCGCCGGCGCGTGCGGCCCCCGCAGGGCCAGCCGCACGGCCGGCACAAGCGGGCCCCGGAGCGGTCCCGGGAGCGGCTGCGCGAGGACGCCCGCGAGGCGAGCCGTTCGCCGCGCGGCCTCGGCCGGACCCTGCTCCTGCTGATCCTGCTCCTGCTGGCCGGCGCGATCGCCTACGCGATGCTGTTCATGCCCAAGCAGGGGCACGGCGGCGCGGCGGGCGCCGGCCGGACCGGCAGCGCGGGCGAGGCGAGTCCCGCCCCGTCCCGTACCCAGCAGCTCTCCGCCGGGCAGTCCGCGGACGGTGGGCCCTCCGCCTCCGCACCCGCCACCGGGACCCAGACCCAGACCGGCGGCGCCCCGACCGTCGCCGACGGCTTCACCCTGCGCACCGACCCCGACAGGTTCAGGATCGCCGTGGCCCAGGGGTGGGAGCGCACCCCGAAGAACGGCAGCGGGCAGATCGTGTACGCGCACGGCGACTTCGAGCTGATCGTCGTACCGGGCAGGGACAGCGCGGCGGCGTACGGCGGTGACCCGATGGCGTACCAGCGGGACAAGGAGAGCGAACTCCAGCCGTACCGCGACTCCAGCTGGGCCACGGCCACCGGGCTGCGCACCATCGAGGTGGGCGGACGGACCATGGCCGAGGGGCAGTTCACCTGGACCGACGGGCAGGGCAGGGACCTGTTCGTGCGCAACATGGCGATCCTGCTGAACGGCCGCTACCACATCATCCAGGTCCGCGGTCCGGAGTCCGACCGGGACACGGTGAGCCGCCTGTACGAGCAGGCCACCGCGACGTATACGTACACCGGTTGAGTACGCGGGGTGACCGACGGGAGGCGGCCGGGCGGGCGACAAGCGTCACAGTGCTGTCACCTTGGCACCCCGCTGGTTCCCTGGGGGCAGGCCGGTCCTTAGTCTGACCCTGTCAAGAGCATTGCGGGGCAACGTGAATCAGATGCAGGGCCTGCTCATAGCGGGCCGCTACCGGCTCGCCGATTCCATCGGCAGCGGCGGCATGGGCCGGGTGTGGCGCGCCCACGACGAGGTGCTGCACCGGACGGTCGCCGTCAAGGAGTTGACCGCGGCCCTCTACGTCTCGGACAGCGACCAGGCCGTGCTGCTCGCCCGTACCCGGGCCGAGGCCCGCGCCGCCGCGCGCATCAACCACTCCGCCGTCGTCACCGTGCACGACGTCCTCGAACACGACGGCCGCCCCTGGATCGTCATGGAGCTGGTCGAGGGCAACTCGCTGGCCGACGAGGTCAAGGAGCGCGGACGCGTCGAACCGCGCGAGGCCGCGCGGATCGGCCTGTGGGTGCTGCGGGCCCTGCGCGCCGCGCACAAGGCCGGTGTGCTGCACCGGGACGTCAAGCCCGGCAACGTGCTCCTCGGCAAGGACGGCCGGGTCCTGCTCACCGACTTCGGCATCGCCCAGATAGAGGGCGACACCACCATCACCCGCACCGGAGAGGTCGTCGGCTCGGTCGACTACCTCGCCCCCGAGCGGGTGCGCGGCCACGACCCGGGCGCGTCCTCGGACCTGTGGGCGCTCGGCGCCACGCTGTACACGGCGGTCGAGGGCCGCTCGCCCTTCCGCCGCACCTCACCGCTGAGCACCATGCAGGCGGTCGTCGAGGAGGAGGCCGACGAGCCGCGCCACGCCGGTGTGCTCGGCCCGGTCATCTCGGCCCTGCTGCGCAAGGAACCCGAGCGGCGGCCGAGCGCCGAGGAGGCGGAGCAGTTGCTCGCGGAGGCGGCGGAGGGCGGCAGGCCCGACGCGGCACAGGCCTACGTCCCGACCCAGAACTCGGCCCTGCGCACCGCTGCCACCACCACCGTGTCCGGCCTCGGCGACGGTACCGGCACCGGGGCCTCGGGCTACGGCCCGGGGGGCTCCGCCAACGGGTACGACGCCTCCGCGAACGGGTACGGCACCGGCGCGGTCGCTTCCGCCCACGGCGCCCCAAAGGCGGCGGGCGCCGGCCGTTCGATGACCGGCCCGACGGCCGTGGCACCCCATCCGCCGACCGGGACGACGGGCTCCAGGGGCCGGGGCGGCGCGGGCCGGCCCCGGCGCCGGCTGCGCACCCTCGCCCTCGTGGTCGCCGTCGCGGCCGTGCTCGGCGGCGGTGCGGCGGTCGCCTACCAGGAGTGGGGCGGCTCGGAGCAGAACACCGGGGCGAGCGGCGGCGCGGGCCCGGCCGCGACCCCCTCCGGGGGCGACACGAGCACGGCGGTCCCCGACGGCACGATCCCCGCCAGCTGGGTGCAGTACCACGACCCGCTCGGCTTCAGCCTCTCCCTGCCCAAGGGCTGGACGCGGAAGGTCTACGAGGTCAAGGGCCCCCTCAAGCAGATCGACTACACCCCGGACGGCGGCAAGCACTTCGTCCGCATCGCCATCGACAGCTCCCCGGACTTCGCCACCCCCCTGCAGCACCAGCAGGACCTGCAGCAGCAGCTCCAGCGGCTGGTCGACTACAAGAACGTGCAGATGAAGGAGAACATCTACCGCGACCGCAGGGGCGCGCTGTGGGAGTACACCTGGACCGCGCTGAAGAAGGATCCGCCGTTCGTCGCCGGGCCGCGGCACGCGATCGAGGAGACGTACTTCTCGCGCGCGGGCGTCGAGTACGCCCTCTACATGTCGACGCCGGCCGCGGACTGGGAGCGCACCAGCAGACAGTTCAAGTGGGTGCTGCAGAGCTGGCAGCAGCCGGCCAACGGCTGAGGGCCGCACCGCGGTTCCGCCGGTGGCCGACACGGCCGAAAAACGCTGGTCCATCGGCTGTGCTTGGCTGATCGGCACCCCGGAGCGGATGGGCCCGGTGCGGCATGATGGGGCGCATGGGGACCGAGGGCGCCGACTTCCGGGTGATCGCGGGCCGTTACCGGCTGGAGGCACGCATCGGGCGCGGCGGCATGGGCGTCGTGTGGCGGGCGAGCGACCAGTTGCTGGGCCGGCAGGTCGCGGTCAAGGAACTCCTGCCGGACGACTCGCTCCCGGACGACGACGCGCGGCGCCGCCGGGACCGTACCTTCCGCGAGGCGCGGGCGGTCGCCCAGCTGCGCCATCCGCACATCATCGTCGTCCACGACGTCGTCCAGCACGACGAACGGCCCTATCTGGTAATGGAGTTGATCGAGGGCGGCTCCCTCGCCGACCGGATCGCCCGGGACGGTCCGGTCGACGCCGCCGAGGGCGCCCGCATCGGTATCGCCCTGCTCAGCGCGGTGCGCACCGCGCACGAGGCGGGGGTGCTGCACCGGGACATCAAGCCCGCGAACGTGCTGATCGAGTCCGGCACCGGCCGGGTCGTGCTCACCGACTTCGGCATCGCCCAGGTGGAGGGCGCCACCACGCTCACCGAGACGGGCTCCTTCGTCGGCTCGCCCGAGTACACCGCGCCCGAGCGGATGTCGGGGGTGCGCACCGGGCCGGAGTCCGACCTGTGGTCGCTGGGCGCGCTGCTGTGCACGGTGCTCAGTGGCGAGTCGCCGTTCCGGCGCGACTCGATCGGCGGCATCCTGCACGCCGTCGTCGCCGCCGAGATCCGGCCACCCGCCGAGGCCGAGCCCCTGCTGCCCGTCGTACGGGGGCTGCTCGAACGCGACCCCGACCGCCGGCTCGGCGCGGCCGACGCCGAGCAGATGCTGCGGGCCTACCTGCGGACGGGCCGGACCCCGCAGGCCCCGGGCCCGGCCGATACGGCGGGCGGTGCGGCGGGCGGCGCGGCCGGTGTGCTCGGCCACTGGATCGGCGGCGGCCGTACGGGGCGGCCGGAAACGACCGGCGGCCGCACGACGAGGTCCGGAGCGCCGGGCGGGCGTACGGGGTGGCTCGGGCTGCCGGGCGGGCGTGCGGGCAACCCGCCCGGCGAGCCGGACGTGCGCGACGCGCCGGACGTCCCGGATGTGTCAGGCGTGCCCGGTGCGCCTGCCGTGCCCGGGGGCGCTCCCGGCGTGACCGACGTGCCGGGATCCCCCGGCGGGCCGGACCTGGCAGCCCTCTACGACCTCCCCGAACCCCCTGGCACTCCTGGCACTCTCGGCCCCCCCGGTCATCCTGATCTGCCCGGCCCGCCGCCCAGGACCGCCACGCGCGGGACGCTGATCGCGGCGGTACTCGTCGCCGCGCTGACCGGAGCCGGTGTGTCGGCCGCCCTGTTGCTGCACGGGGACGGCGGCGGGGGCGGCGGCAGCCCCGGTGGTACGGCGACGTCCCCGGCGACCGGCACCGGTGCGAGTCCGGGCTCCTCAGCGCCGGCCACGACGACCGGCCCGGTGCCCTCCACCACCCGCCCGACGGCCACCGGCCCGTCCGGTGCGCACCCGGCGCCCTCCGGCTACCGCACGGCCCGGGACCCGGCCGGCTTCTCCCTCGCCGTGCCCGCGGACTTCACCCGCAGCCCGCAGGGCGAGCGCGTCTTCTACCTCTCGCCCGGGGAGACCTTCCGCCTGGGCATCAAGGTCGCCGGCCCCCAACCGGGCGGCCCCCAGGGCGTGATGGAGCGGTCGGCGGCCGACGGGCCGGACACCAACCCCGGTTACCACGACGGCCGGGTCACCCGCACCACGCACGCCGGACACCCGGCCGCGCTCTGGGAGTTCAGCTGGGACGGCTACAGCGCGCAGGAGGGCCCACGGCACACCTACGACCTGTGCTGGGAGGAGTCCGGGCGGCTGTACGACGTGTGGGTGTCGGCACCGGTCGGCAAGGTGCACGAGGCGCGGGAGTACTTCGACGTGGCCCTCGACACCTTCTCGCCCACGCCTTCCTGACCGGTCCTCTCCTTGTCCGGGACCGGCTCCTCGCTCGCTGCCGGACCCGCTCCTCCTCAGGTGTGGAGCCGGCGGTAACGGCCCGGCGTGATGCCGAACTCCCTGCGGAAGGCGTGCGAGAGCGCGTACGGGCTGCCGTACCCGGTCTCGCGGGCCACCGTCGCGAGCGGTGCGTCCGTCGCGCGCAGCCGGCTCGCCGCCAGAGTCAGCCGCCACGAGGTCAGGTACGCCATCGGCGGGCGGCCGACCAGGGCGGTGAAGCGGCGGGACAGGGTGGCGCGGGAGACGCCCGCGCGGGCGGCCAGCAGGGCGTTCGTCCAGGGTGCGGCCGGCGCGGTGTGCAGGGCGCGCAGGGCGGCGGCCGTCACCGGGTCGGCCAGGGCACCGGGCCAGCCCGTGGTGCGGGCGCGGGCCGCCCAGGCGCGGATCATGTAGACCAGCAGCAGGTCCAGCAGCATAGGGGGCCGCTACCGGCTCGCCGGGCGCCTCGGGTCCGGGCCCGCCGGAACCGTCTGGCGCGCTCTGGACGAGGAAGCGGACGAGGTAAGGCGCCAGGTCGCCCTCAAGGAACCGCTGCTGACGGGTGATCCGGCCGGCGACGAGGGCAGCCGCCGGATCGCCCACCGGCTCTCCACGGAGGCCCGCGCCGCCGCCCGCGTCCGCCACCCCTGTGCCGTCACGGTGCTGGACGTCGTCACCGAGGGCCATGTCCCCTGGATCGTCATGGAGTTGGTGGAGGGCGAGTCGCTGCGCGAAGTGCTGCGGCGCGGACCGCTGCCGCCCGCCGAGGCCGCCCGGATCGGGCTCGCCGTCCTCGGTGCCCTGCGCGCCGCGCACGCCGTCGGGATCGTGCACCGGGACGTCAAACCGGCGAACGTCCTGCTGGAGTCCGGCACCGGCCGGGTGGTCGTCACCGACTTCGGGACGGGTGACGGGCACCCGGGCGAGGCACCCGCCGGGTTCGTCGCCCCCGAGCGTGCCGCGGGCCCCGGCGCCGGTCCGGCCTCCGACCTGTGGTCCCTGGGCGCGCTGCTGCGGGCAGCGGTGGGCGAGGACACGGACCCGGCGCGGCTCGGCGCGCTCGGCCCGCTGCTGGAGCGGCTGCACGCCGCCGAGCCGGAAGCGCGCCCCGGCGCCGCCGAGGTCGCCACGGCACTCCGCGACTACCTGGGGCTCGCCCCCGTACCGGAGCCGGAGCACGCCCCCGAGGCCGTACCCGCCACCGCCACCGCGGCCACCTCCGGCCCGGCCCCGCGCCGCCGCGCTCCCCGCACCGCGCTCGGGCTGCTCCTGGCGAAAAAGGCCGGACTCGAATGATCGTTCTGTTCGGCGGAATGTCAACGGCCTGATCAGCGCATTCACTGCCAGTGATCACTGGCGGTGTGTGTGCAGGTCGTGAATCCCCGTTACCGACGGGTACACAAAGCCTGCGCTCCGGCATACCCTGCGCCTCATGACGGACACGCAGGCCTCGGACATCGCCGGTACCAACCCCCTCGCGCCCGCCCCCGAGGGCGCCCGCACCGCCGCCGACGTGGTCACCCCGGAACTGGTGGCCCGGCTCACCAAGGGCGTGGCCGGCTCCGGCCGGACCGCCAACCACACCCCGTTCACCGGCGAGAAGCTGGCCGACCTGCCCGAGTCCACCCCCGAGGACGTCGAGAAGGCCTTCGCGGCCGCCCGCACCGCGCAGTCCGTGTGGGAGAAGACCCCGGTGCGGCAGCGCGCCGCTGTGCTGCTGCGCTTCCACGACCTGGTGCTCCAGCGGCAGGCCGAGGTCCTCGACCTCATCCAGCTGGAGACCGGCAAGGCCCGGCTGCACGCGCACGAGGAGGTGCAGGCCGTCGCCGTCGCGGCCCGCCACTACGGCCGCACGGCGCCCTCGTACCTGAGGCCGAAGCGGCACACCGGCGCCATCCCCACCCTGACCAAGGTCACCGAACTGCGCCACCCGCGCGGGGTCGTGGGCCAGATCGCCCCCTGGAACTACCCCCTGGAGCTGTCCGTCGGGGACGCCCTGCCCGCCTTCGTGGCCGGCAACGCGGTCGTGATGAAGCCGGACACGGAGACCTGCCTGACCGCGCTGTGGGCGCGAGACCTGCTGATCGAGGCGGGCCTGCCCGAGGGCGTCTTCCAGGTCGTCCTCGGCGAGGGCCCGGTCGTCGGCCCCGAGGTGGTCAGGCACGCCGACTACGTCTCCTTCACCGGCTCCACCCGCACCGGCCGCGAGGTCGCCCAGGGCGCCGCGGCCCGGCTGGTGGGCGTCTCCCTCGAACTCGGCGGCAAGAACGCCATGCTGGTCCTCGACGACGCGGACATCGAGAAGGCCGCCGCCGGTGCCGTACGCGCCTGCTTCTCCTCGGCGGGCCAACTGTGCATCTCCATCGAGCGGTTGTACGTCCACGAGTCGGTCGCCGACGCCTTCCTGGAGCGCTTCGCCGCCCGCACCCGGGCCATGCGGCTCGGCAACTCCCTCGCCTACGGCGCCGACATGGGCTCGCTGGTCGGCGAGCGCCAGCTGAAGACCGTCGAGCGGCACGTGGCGGAGGCCGTGGCCAAGGGCGCGAAGGTGATCGCGGGCGGCACGGCGCGCCCGGACATCGGCCCGTACTTCTTCGAGCCCACGATCCTCGACGGCGTCGAGGACTCCATGGCCGTCTGCGAGGAGGAGACCTTCGGCCCGGTCGTCTCGGTCTACCGCTTCGCCTCCGACGACGAGGCGGTCGAGCGCGCCAACGCCACGCCGTACGGCCTGAACTCCTCGGTCTGGACGACGAACGCCCGGCGCGGCCGCGAGGTCGCCGCCCGCCTGCGCACCGGCACGGTCAACGTCAACGAGGGCTACGCACCCGCCTACGGCAGCGTCCAGTCCCCGATGGGCGGCATGAAGGACTCCGGTCTCGGCCGCCGCCACGGCTCCGAGGGCATCCTCAAGTACACCGAGGCCCAGACGGTGGCCCAGCAGCGGCTGCTGCCGATGGCGCCCTCGCTCGGGATGGACGACGCGAGCTACGCGGCGTTCATGAGCCGGAGTCTGAGGCTGATGAAGGCCTTCCGCTTCCGCTGACCGATCCCTGTCCCCGAAAAGCCCGTTCTCGACGAGGAGAGCACGTGTCGCAGGAGAAGTCTGTCCAGACCCGGGACGAGGACGGGTACGACTACGACGTCATCGTGGTCGGATCGGGATTCGGCGGCGCGGTGAGTGCCCTGCGCCTGACCGAGAAGGGATACCGGGTCGGCGTGCTGGAGGCGGGCCGCCGCTTCACCCGCGAGAGCCTGCCCCGCAACTCCTGGGACCTGAGGAACTACCTCTGGGCCCCCCGGCTCGGCCTCTTCGGCATCCAGCGCATCCATCTGCTGGGCAATGTGATGGTGCTGGCCGGCGCGGGCGTCGGCGGCGGCTCGCTGAACTACGCCAACACCCTCTACGTACCGCCGCAGGCCTTCTTCGACGACCCGCAGTGGCGGGACATCACCGACTGGCAGCAGGAGCTGCAGCCGTACTACGACCAGGCCCGGCGCATGCTCGGCGTCCGGCTGAACCCGACGATGACGCCGTCCGACGTGCACCTGAAGGCGGCGGCCCAGCGGATGGGTGTGGGCGACACCTTCCACCTCGCCCCGGTCGGCGTGTTCTTCGGCGACGGCGAGGACGCCGACAAGACGGTGCGGGCGCGGCCGGGGGAGCGGGTGGCCGACCCGTACTTCGGCGGGGCCGGGCCGTCCCGCACCGCCTGCACAGAGTGCGGCGAGTGCATGACCGGCTGCCGGCACGGCGCGAAGAACACCCTCAACGAGAACTACCTCCATCTCGCCCAGAAGGCCGGCGCGGTCGTCCACCCCATGACGACGGTCGTGTCGGTCACGGACGACTCGCGCGGCGGGTACGCGGTGGCGACCCTGCCCACGCACCGCAGGAGGAAGGGCGAGGGCCGCCTGTTCACCGCCCGCAGGGTCGTCCTCGCGGCCGGCACCTACGGCACCCAGACCCTGCTGCACCGGATGAGGGCCGGCGGCCAGCTGCCGTACCTCTCCGCCCGGCTCGGCGACCTGACCCGGACCAACTCCGAGGCGCTGGTCGGCGCGCAGACCGACAACCGCCGCTACCGCAGGGCCCACGGCACGCCCAGGGCCGACTTCACCCAGGGCGTCGCGATCACGTCCTCGATCCACCCGGACGAGAACACGCACATCGAGCCGGTCCGGTACGGCAAGGGTTCCAACGCGATGGGCGGCCTGTCGATCCTCCAGGTGCCGTACGCGGAGGGCTCGTCCCGCGTGCTGGCGTGGCTGGCGAACGCGGCCCGCCACCCGATGCTGGTGGCCCGCTCGCTGTCCAACCGGCGCTGGTCGGAGCGGACCATCATCGGCCTCGTCATGCAGTCGCTGGACAACTCCCTGACGACGTACCTGAAACCGGACGGAGTCGGCAAGGGCCTGCTCACCGCCCGCCAGGGTCACGGCGCCCCCAACCCCAAGCAGATCAAGGCGGCGACCGAGGCCGCGAGCGCACTCGCCGCCGAGATCAACGGCTTCGCGGGCAGCAACGTCGGCGAGCTGATGGGCACCCCGCTCACCGCGCACTTCCTCGGCGGCTGTCCCATCGGCGACTCGCCGGAGACGGGGGTCATCGACCCGTACCACCGCCTCTACGGTCACCCCGGCATATCGGTCGTGGACGGCGCCGCGGTCTCGGCGAACCTGGGAGTGAACCCCTCGCTGACGATCACCGCGCAGGCCGAGCGCGCGATGTCCTTCTGGCCGAACAAGGGCGAGGAGGACCCGCGTCCGGCGCCGGGAGCGGCGTACGAGCGCCTGAAGCCGGTCGAGCCGCTGTCCCCGGCGGTCCCCGCGAACGCCTTCGGCGCGCTGCGCCTGCCGTTCTTGGGGATACCGGCGGTACCGCCGAAGAAGTAACCGGCGCGAGGGCCCGCGAGGACGGACCTCGCGGGCGTGCGAAGAGGGACCTGCGTCCCCCTCCGAAAGCAGGTCCCCCTTACGACTCGGCAGGTTTGATCAGCGAGGAGTGTGAAGGGTTGCCCGCAGGACGCGCGCTTTTCGTGTGACCTGAGTCACTCGCGGTGGACGGGTCCTTGTGGCAGGCCGAAGGGCCCCGCGGGACGGAGTGGCCGCGGGGCCCTTCGCTCGGTCAGCACCGACGTCAGGGCTGCGTCGGTGCCGGGGAGCGGCGCTGGGGGGCGCGCCGCTGGTCCGGTGACGGGGGAGGTGCCGTGGTGCCGTGCTCCGCCGGCTGCGCGGGGACTCGGGGCGTGCGCGCGCACCGTGCGATCCGGCACCGGCGTAGATGTGCAGTTTTTCCGCCGGTCGGCCCCGGGCGTCCCCGGAGCCGACCGTTCTCTTGGGTGACCGGGCTGCTGTCCCCTGCCGTCCGGTCACTTCTCCGGAGCGAGGTCCCACGGCGTACGGCACGACCCGTACGCCTCATCGCTCCAGCGAGCCACGCGTGGTTCTGTCGGGCCCGCCCCTGGCTGGCACGGACACCCCCTCAACGAAGCGGTGCGCGGGCCGGTCACGCGCCGTACGGGTGAGACGTCGCTCGAATTCAGATGCGACCCCGGCACAGTTCGAGCAGGGTCATGGCGAGGGAGGTGCCGGGCTTGCCGAGGGCCTCGCGGTAGCGGCCGAGGATCTCCATCTCGCGGGAGAGGTGCACCCGCCGCCCGCCCGAGGCGATTCGGGTCTGCTGGACGACGGCGGAGACGGCCATCCGCTCCTGGATGAGGCCGATGATCCGGTCGTCGAGCACGTCGATGCGTTCCCGGGCGTCGGCGATGGTCTCTTCCGGTGTGGTGGTGGTCATGCTGGGCTCCTCGGTGATCTCGGTGATCTCGGTGATCTCGGTGAGATGGGTGGGGTGCCCCGGAACGCCGCGACCCGGAAAACGACAGGCGCCCCGGGCCTTGTCGGCCCGGGGCGCCTGGGAAGTCGCTTGGCGGTTCGCTCAAGCAGCACGACCATGGCAGCCGGCGGGCCGGATGCCATAGGTAAAGACGAAGGTCGCGTGCTGAAGCATGGCGTCAGTATGCCACGGCGCCTCGGGGCCGAGGGTCCGGGTGCCCGGACGGGCGCCCGAGGACGTCCGGGTCACCCGCGGCCACCCCGGTAGAATCGGTGAACACAGACCCCCGCCCGACCACCAGAAGGCACCCCGTGTCATCAGCGAACCCCGCTGCCGCCGCCCCCGACACCGTCCTGGTCGTCGATTTCGGTGCGCAGTACGCCCAGCTCATCGCCCGTCGCGTCCGCGAGGCGCGGGTCTACAGCGAGATCGTGCCGAGCACCATGCCGGTCCAGGAGATGCTCGCCAAGAACCCCGCGGCGATCATCCTCTCCGGCGGCCCCTCATCGGTCTACGAGGAGGGTGCCCCCCGCCTCGACCGCGCGCTCTTCGAGGCCGGCGTCCCCGTCTTCGGCATGTGCTACGGCTTCCAGCTCATGGCGCAGGCCCTCGGCGGCACGGTGGACAACACCGGCGCCCGCGAGTACGGCCGTACCGACCTGCACGTCTCCAAGTCGGCCTCCACCCTCTTCGAGGGCACCCCGGCCGAGCAGCACGTGTGGATGTCGCACGGCGACGCCTGCTCCGCCGCCCCCGAGGGCTTCACCGTGACCGCGTCCACGGACGTCGTCCCGGTCGCCGCCTTCGAGAACGACGACAAGAAGCTCTACGGCGTCCAGTACCACCCCGAGGTCATGCACTCCACGCACGGCCAGCAGGTGCTGGAGCACTTCCTGTACCGCGGCGCGGGCCTGAAGCCGGAGTGGACGACCGGCAATGTGATCGAGGAGCAGGTCGCCGCGATCCGCGAGCAGGTCGGCGACAAGCGCGCCATCTGCGGCCTGTCCGGCGGCGTGGACTCCGCCGTGGCCGCAGCCCTCGTGCAGAAGGCCATCGGCGACCAGCTGACCTGCGTGTACGTCGACCACGGTCTGATGCGCAAGGGCGAGACCGAGCAGGTCGAGAAGGACTTCGTGGCCTCGACCGGCGTCAAGCTGGTCGTCGTCGACGCCGAGGAGCGCTTCCTCGCCGCGCTGAAGGGTGTCTCGGACCCCGAGGAGAAGCGCAAGATCATCGGCCGTGAGTTCATCCGCGTCTTCGAGCAGGCGCAGGCCGAGATCATCGCCGACGAGGGCCCGGCCGTGGAGTTCCTCGTCCAGGGCACCCTGTACCCGGACGTGGTGGAGTCCGGCGGCGGCACCGGCACCGCCAACATCAAGTCGCACCACAACGTCGGCGGCCTGCCCGAGGACCTCGAGTTCCAGCTGATCGAGCCGCTGCGCAAGCTGTTCAAGGACGAGGTCCGCATGGTCGGCCAGGAGCTGGGCCTGCCGGAGGAGATCGTCCAGCGCCAGCCGTTCCCGGGTCCCGGCCTCGGTATCCGCATCGTCGGCGAGGTCACCAAGGAGCGCCTGGACCTGCTCCGTGACGCCGACGCGATCGCCCGCGAGGAGCTGACCGCGGCCGGCCTGGACCGCGACATCTGGCAGTGCCCGGTGGTCCTGCTCGCCGACGTCCGCAGCGTCGGCGTCCAGGGCGACGGCCGCACCTACGGCCACCCGATCGTCCTGCGCCCGGTCTCCTCCGAGGACGCCATGACCGCCGACTGGTCCCGGCTGCCGTACGACGTCCTCGCCCGCATCTCGACCCGCATCACCAACGAGGTCCGGGACGTAAACCGCGTCGTCCTCGACGTGACCAGCAAGCCCCCGGGCACCATCGAGTGGGAGTGACCCCCCCGGCCCCTACGCGCGCTTGAGCGTGCGCAGGGGCTCACCGGGCCGCCAGACCTGGACGACCAGATACCGCTCGTCCTCGACGTAGGTCCGCACGACCTCCGTCAGCTCGGTACGGAAGAGGTGGAACGGCTGCGGCGGTTCCACCTCTTTCGCGTACCCGGACTTGCGCTCGCCCTCGACCTCGTACGCCCGCCCGGCGATCCGCACGTCCCCGCCCTGCATGCCGGTGCCCCCGCCGGGATTCGCCTGGAGCGCGAAGCGCGGATCGCGCAGCAGGTCGAAGGCCTTGCGTGAGCCCGCCATCATGCCGAGCCACAGCTCGCCGTGGCGGAAGTCGGCCTCCAGCCCCGAGGTGCGCGGCGAACCGTCCGCGCGCAGCGTCGCGAGCACATGGTGCCGGTGGACGCCGAAGCGCTCCTCGGTGATCCGCGCCAGCTCCGGTTCGGCGGAGACGAAGGCTCCCCAGCTCATCGGTGTCACAGGTGTCATACGCGCAGTCTCACCGGCAAACCGGACATCCTCTGTCGTGAATTCGCTGCGTACGTCATCTTTGCAAAACAGCTCTGCCCTTTTGCGCTGACCGGCGGTAACTTCCGGCCCGTACCGCAATTCCAGCGCTGGAGGACCTATGCACGGGCCGACCCCGCCCCTGCCGCTGCCCACCGACCAGCTCCGGTTCGCCATGCCGCCGATGCACGACTCGGTCGAGGACGAACGCCGGCACCGCAAGGAGCGCCTGGCCGGAGCCCTGCGGATCTTCGGGCGCAGCGGCTTCGAGGACGGGGTCTCGGGCCACATCACCGCGCGCGACCCGGAGTTCACCGACTGCTTCTGGGTCAACCCGTTCGGGATGCCCTTCAGGCACGTCACCGTCAGCGATCTCGTCCTCGCCAACCAGGACGGCCAGGTCGTCGAGGGCCGCTACCACGTCAACCAGGCCGCGTTCACCGTCCACGCCCAGGTCCACGCCTCCCGCCCCGACGTCGTCGCCGTCGCCCACTGCCACTCCGTGTACGGCCGCGCCCTCGCCGCCCTCGGTGAACTGATCGACCCGATCACCCAGGAGAGCTGCGCCTTCTACGAGGACGCGGCGCTCTACGACGCCTACACCGGCGTCACCGTCGACGCCGAGGAGGGCCGCCGCATCGCCGCCGCCCTCGGCTCCCGCAAAGCGCTGGTACTGCGCAACCACGGACTGCTCACCGTCGGCGACTCGGTCGACGCGGCGGCCTGGTGGTTCCTGTCCATGGAGCGCTCCTGCCAGGTGCAGCTCACGGCGCGGGCCGCCGGGCGTCCGGTCCTGATCGACCACAAGCTGGCCGTCGCCACCCGCGAACAGCTCGGCGGCGACCTCGTGGCCTGGATCAACTACCAGCCGCTGTGGCAGGACATCAGCCGCAGCGAACCCGACCTGCTCAGCTGACCCCGGGCGCTGCTCGGCCGAACCCCGCGGCCCGGCCGCCTCGGTCATCGCGAACTCCTCGTCCCTGCGCACCCGTCTCGGTGCGGCTCGCCCGACTCCCGCGGTCTGCCCGGCAACACGTCATGGAGGCCGGCCGGCGCCGGTACGCCCGCGGGGGCCTGCCGCGGCCGTCGCCGGCACCGCCCGTGCGAGCAGCAGTACGTGACGGATCTCCTCCGCGACGATCTCCGCGCCCCCCCCCGAGCGGCCGGCGCCCACCGCCGGCCGACAGGGCCGGCCGGGCCCGGCAGTCGGCCGCCGGTCGCCTGGAGCAGCGGGTCGGCGCCCTCGCCTATCCGCATCCTCAGCCGGCCGCGCCTGCGCTCGGACTCGTGGACGACGCCCGCCACCGCCTGCAGTGGCTCGGCGATCTCCCCGTACGTCTGCCGGACCAGCGGCACCCAGCGGTGCGGTCCCGGGGCGATCCGGATCGTGCAGGCGTCGAAGGCCCCGGCCCCGTCCCGCCCGATGATCTCGGCCATGAGGGGATTCTCCCCGCCGGGTCAACACGCCGGTCCCCGCTTCACCCGCCCTGACCCGGCCCGGCGAGCCCGGACGGCCCGCCGTAGGGCACAATTCGCAGACGACACAAAGGAGTTGCACGGTAGCGGGACGGCCTGCCGAGGGGCCGCCGGCCGTGTCGACACGTCGTGGGGAAGGCGGGCGTCCGGCGTGGCGGTGCAGGAGGCGAGACAGGACACGGGTGCCGACGGGGCCCATGAGGGCGGCTGCACCTGTGGTGACTGCCCGCGCGGCGCGCGGGAGGGGCATCGCCGGGCCGTCGCCGCGTTCCTGCGCCGACGTGACGAGTTCGCGGCCGGGCAGGGCCTGCCGGCGGCCGTGGCCCACTCGGCTTCGGCGTCCCGCCAGTGGGTGTCGGAGGAACTGACCCAGCGCGCGGAGGCCGTCGCGGAACGCGGCCGCGCCGAGGGCGAGGCGTGGCTGGCCGCGCTGTGGCTGCGCACGGTGGTCGCGGTGTGGGGCGCGGTCGTCGCCCTGCTGCTCGGCGAGGCGCTCACCGCGATCGGCGCGGGCTGGACCACCGCGCGCACCGCGGCCCTGCTCGCCGCACTGGTCGTCGCCGTCGCCCTGACCACGGCCTGCCGGCTCCACCGCGCCCGCGGCGGCGCCCTCGCCCCGCTGATCGGCGAGGACAACCGGCTGTCCACCTCCCGTACCGTGGCCGCCGCTTGGGTGCTGCTCGTCGGCTACGCCGTCCTGCTGCTCGCCGCCCGGCTCGCCGCCGCCTCCGATCACGCCGGACGGGACGCGTTGATCTCCGGCCTCGACCTCGCGCGCGGCATCGGCGTGGTGACCGTCCTCGCCGTGGTGTGCGGCATCGCCGTCCTGGTCCGCCGGGTGGTGAGCCTGCGCATCCTCGCCCAGCGGCTCCAGAAGGTCCCGGCCCACCGTCCGCGCGCCGCCGACCTGCTCACCGACGACTCCGGCCGGGGCGCCTTCAGCGACATCCAGTACGTCGTCATCAGCGGCGTCGCCCTGCTGTTCGCCGCCGTACGGCTCGCCCGCCGCCCCGACCAGCTCCCCGACCTGCCCTGGGGGCTGGGCGTCATCGTGCTGATCTCGGCCGCGACGTACCTGGCCGGCAAGTACGCCGAGGGCGGCCGCCCGGTCGTCCTCTCGGTGGTCCGCGCCCGGGAACCCGGCGACCTGGACGGGCCGATCCGCACCGGCGACGACATCGAGATCCGCGGCGCGGGCTTCGTCCCGCCCGGCGCCCGCACCGCCGACCGGCTCTCCCGCATGGTGGTCCGCATCGGCACCGTCGACGTGCACGTCCCCCTCGTCCCCGTCACCGGCGGCTTCCGCAATCCCACCGACACCGTCCTGACCGTCCCCGTACCGGCCGAGGTGGAGCCCGGCGCCGTGGAGGTCCAGGTGGTCACCGCGGCCGGGGTGGCGACCAACCGCCACCCGGTCCAGGTGACCGAGTAGCCCGGCTCCCTGCCGCCGCGCCGCCGTCTTCTTCGTCACCGTCCTCCTCCTTTCCTCGCCACACGCGCACCCGAAATCCGGAAAAGCTCCGGCCGGGGATTGAACCGGCCCCAGTTGTCATACGTATCGTCGAGTGAGGGGCGGGCACGGTGGGCGAGAGGCGGCTGGCGACGATGACCCATGGCATTCGGACGGACACGCACATGAACCGGCTGAACGGCCCCCGCGGCTGGCGCGACAACGCCACCCACTACGCCCTGCTGCCGCTGCGCGTCTTCCTCGGCGTCACCTTCATCTACGCCGGCCTGGACAAGCTCACCGACAGCGCCTTCATGAAGTCCGGCGGCGCCGGCTCCATCGGCGACACCATGCGCGCGGCCCGCGACTCCTCTGCCATCCCCGCCCTCGTCGACCTGGCCCTGAAGAGCCCGGTCAGCTTCGGCTACGGCATCGCCCTCGGTGAACTGGCCGTCGGCATCGGCACCCTGCTCGGCCTGCTCGCCCGGCTGGCCGCGCTCGGCGGCGCGCTGATCTCGCTCAGCCTGTGGCTGACCGTGAGCTGGGCGTCGACCCCCTACTACTACGGCAACGACCTCGCCTACCTGATGGCCTGGCTCCCCCTGGTCCTCGCCGGCGCCCCCTACCTCTCCCTCGACGCGGCCTGGCGATCCCGTCGGCGGCAGGGCGGCTACCGGTAGCCCGGGGCGGCGGCCCGCCGCCGTCAGCCGCTCTCCGCGCCGCCGCGTCTGCGTATCGCCCGCGCCACGCCCCCGGTCACACCGGCCAGGACCAGGCCGCCCACGACCAGCGGGACGATCGCGGACCAGCGCGTCTCCCACAGCCCGCCCGCGTCTCCCGCGTAGACCACGCCGGCGGCGGTGAGGAAGAGTCCGGCGACCAGCCTCCCGGGCTGGAACTCATGACGCAGCACGGCTGACCTCCACCTGTCCCACACCGACCCCGAGCCTGAGGTCGAGCGTCCCGGTGTCCCCGGCGCCCCTGGCGGGCGTCAGTGTCACGTTCCGGAGCCTGCGCGGCTGCACGTCCACGTCCCTTCTGCTGTCCCCCGGCAGCCGGATGTCACCGACTCCCACCTCGATGTCCATGCGCACGGTCCCGCCCGCCGGGAGGATCACCCTCAGCTGTCCCGCGCCCACATGGGCGTCCGTCGTGACCGTCCGCCCCTTGGCCGGGCGCACCCGCGTCAGATCCAGGGTGCCGCGGCCGGTGCCGAGGTCGTAGCGCTGCTGCACCTGCGCCGTGGCCGAGGGGGTCCAGGAGGTGTCCCTCCAGTGGGTGGTGATGTCCTTGGGCATGGCCGTCGCCCCGGCGAGCAGCGCCGCCGTGACGAGTGCCAGGAACACCGTCCCCGCACCCGTGCGCCCCAGGAAGGCGCTGGTCGCGAGGCCCAGGCCGAACACCGCCAGCGCACCGGCGAGGCCGGTCTGGAGGCTGGTGCCCAGCGGGTGCGTGTCCCAGGTGAGCCCGGTGCCCAGGCCGCCCGCCACCAGGGCGAGCAGGAACACCCAGCCGCCGATCCAGCGCGGCCCGCGCGGTCTCGGGGGCGCGGCGGGCCGCGGCTGTACGGAACCGGAGTGCGGCCACGGTGTGGCGAGTCGGACGTCGACGACCGAGGTCAGGTCCCGCTCGCGGGCATCACCGGGCCCCCACAGATAACCCGTGCCGCCGACATGGGTGCCGTCCTTGACGATCGGATCGCGCCACCAGGAGAGGTAGGCGGTGACGACCGGGGGGGCCTGGGCCTCCGGCGGGGCATCGGCGACGGCCTGCGCGGCGAGGGGGTCGGGGTCTGTGGCGCCTCGGCGCCGCGACCAGTACCCGGCGCCCGCGAGCAGCAGGGAGAGCACCGCGGCGAAGGTCAGCACCCCGCCGTTTCTCAGCATGGTCAGGAAGATGCCACAGCCGACCAGGGCGAACAGCACGGCGGCGAGCGCCTGTCCGTCGACCCGGCCCGTCAGGAGCTTGCGCAGCTCGTTCTCTTCCTCGTCCTCGTACGGCACGAGGAGCCAGACGAAACCGTAGAAGATCAGGCCGATGCCGCCGGTCGCGGACAGCACGGCCAGGGTGATCCGGAAGATCACCGGGTCCATGTCCGTCTGCCGGCCCAGGCCCGCGCACACGCCCGCGATCATCTTGTGCCGGCGGTCGCGCCGGAACCGCTCGAAGACCGTGGCGGCCTGCTGGTCCTGCTCCTCTTCCCGGGTGTGGGCGTCGGTGCCGGGGCCGGCCGCTCCCGTCTTCCGCGTCGCGGCGGGCCCGGCATCCGTCGGTCCGGTGCCCGGGGCCGGGCGCGGGCCGGGGCCGGGTCCCGGACCCGTCGCGGCGTGCTCGTGATCCGTCATGCGTCCATGGTGACGGCCCGCCCGCCGCGGCGGCAGTCGGGACGACCCTGGGCGAACCCTGAAATCGGCCCTGAGACGGGGCGGGGAAGCGTTCGAGCAGCACGGGAGCGCCACCGCCCGGTGCCCCCGGACCCCGTCCCGCCGAAGATCAGGGGCGTCTCGGGGGCAGACCCTGATGCCCGGCCCCGCCGGCCATGTGACCATCATTGGCATGCCGGAAGCCGCAAGCCTGCCAGTCGACGACCCGCGGCCGCCGCGCAAGCTCTACCGCAGCAGCGACGGACGCTGGCTCGGCGGAGTGGCGCGGGGCCTCGCCGGGCATCTCGGGCTGCCCGTCATCTGGGTGCGGCTCGTCTTCGTCGGCCTGTTCATGGCCGACGGGCTCGGGGCGTTGCTGTACGCGGCGTTCTGGTTCTTCGTACCCCTCGGCCTCGGCGGCGTCGGCGAGAAGCCACCGTCCCTGGTCGGTACGGAGACGGCGCCCGACGGCCGCCGCAGACTCGTGGCCCGCAAGCCGGACCGCGGCCAGATCGTCGCGCTGCTCCTCATGGTCGTCGTGTCCATGGTGTTCGTGGGCAGCGTCAACCTCGGCAGCGCCGCCAAGGCGTACCTGGTGCCGGCCGTGCTCGTCGCCGCCGGTGTCGCCCTGGTGTGGCGACAGGCGGACAACGCGCGCCGGGCCCGCTGGGTCGAGGTCGGCCGCCGGCGCCGTACGCTCACGCTGCTGCGCGCGGCCGGCGGTGTCCTGCTCGTCACCGCGGGTGTCTCGGCCATCTTCGTGCTGCAGGGATCGGCCGCCCACCTCGGCGCCGTCCTCCAGGCGGCGCTCGCCGTCCTCGTGGGCATCACCCTGCTCGCCGGCCCCTACCTGGTGCGCATGACCCAGGACCTGTCCGAGGAGCGCCTGATGCGCATCCGCGCCCAGGAGCGCGCCGAGGTCGCGGCGCATGTCCACGACTCCGTGCTGCACACCCTGACCCTGATCCAGCGCAACGCCGACAACGTGAACGAGGTGCGCCGCCTGGCCCGCGCCCAGGAGCGCGACCTGCGCACCTGGCTGTACAAACCGGAGGGCACCGGCAAGGACGAGGCCGACGAGCCGGACACGGTGGCGGAGGCGGTGCGGCGCAACGCGGCCGAGGTGGAGGACAAGCACGGCGTGCCCATCGAGGTCGTCATCGTCGGCGACTGCCCGCTGGACGAGAGGACCGGTGCGCAGATGCAGGCCGCGCGCGAGGCGATGGTGAACGCCGCCAAGTACGGTGGCGAGGGCGGTGCCGTGCAGGTCTACGCCGAAGTCGAGGGGAGGACGGTCTTCGTGTCCGTGCGCGACCGCGGCCCGGGCTTCGACCCCGACGCGATACCCGCCGACCGGATGGGCGTCAGAGAATCGATCATCGGCCGCATGGAGCGCCACGGCGGCACGGCCCGGCTGCGGGTGGTGCCGGGCGGCGGCACGGAGGTCGAGCTGGAGATGGAGAGGGCGGAGAAGACGTCATGAGCGACGCGACCGAGGCGAAGGGCACGACGGGGACCGGCGCGGCCGGACGGCACGTACGGGTCGTGCTCGTGGACGACCACCGGATGTTCCGCACCGGCGTCCAGGCCGAGATCGGCCAGACCGCCGAGACGGGGGTCGAGGTGGTCGGCGAGGCCGCGGACGTCGACCAGGCGGTCACGGTGATCACCGCGACCCGGCCCGAGGTGGTGCTCCTGGACGTCCATCTCCCGGGCGGCGGCGGCGTCGAAGTGCTGCGCCGGTGCGCGGCGTTGATGGCGGACGCCGAGCAGCCCGTCCGCTTTCTCGCGCTGTCCGTGTCGGACGCGGCGGAGGACGTGATCGGCGTCATCCGCGGCGGCGCCCGCGGCTATGTCACCAAGACCATCACCGGCACCGACCTGGTCGACTCGATCTTCCGGGTGCAAGAGGGCGACGCGGTCTTCTCGCCGCGGCTCGCCGGGTTCGTCCTGGACGCCTTCGCCTCCACCGACGCCCCGCCCGTGGACGAGGACCTGGACCGCCTCACCCAGCGCGAGCGCGAGGTGCTGCGGCTGATCGCGCGTGGCTACGCCTACAAGGAGATCGCCAAGCAGCTGTTCATCTCGGTGAAGACGGTCGAGTCCCATGTCTCGGCGGTCCTGCGCAAGCTCCAGTTGTCCAACCGCCACGAGCTGACCCGCTGGGCGACGGCCCGCCGCCTGGTCTGATCCTTACGGGGCCGCCCTCAGGCCACCCGGGTCGCCCCGGCGAACGGCATGAGGTCGACGGGGGCCAGCCGGACCGGTGCCGAGGGGTTCGGGGCGTGGATCATCTGCCCGTCCCCGACGTAGATGCCGACGTGGCTGATCCCGGAGTAGAAGAAGACCAGGTCCCCGGGCCGCAGTTCGGAGCGGGAGACGCGTCGGCCCGCGTTGATCTGGGCGTAGGTGGTGCGGGGCAGGGCGATCCCGGCGGAGCGGTAGGCGGCCTGGGCCAGGCCTGAGCAGTCGAAGGCGTTCGGGCCGGTCGCGCCCCACACGTAAGGGCTGCCGAGCTTGGCGTAGGCGTAGGCGACGGCCGCCGCTGCACGCGGGTCGGGGGCCGCCACGGACCCGGCCTGCGCCAGGGCGTCCCGGACGTCCGAGGCCGACCGGGAGGCGTGGCCCTGGGTGCCGTTGGCCCCGGTGACCTCGGACCGCTGCCGCGGGGTGAGCCGCGCCAGCAGCCGCCGAGCCTCGGCCAGCTTGCCGGTGACGGTCTCCTTCTGCCGCCGCAGCTCCGCCTGCCGGGAGCGCAGCGAGGCCAGCTGGACGCGTGCGGCGCCGCGCAACCGCTCGATCTCCCGCAGCTGTTCGCGCACCCGGGACACGGCGGCCGCCTGCCGGTCGCCGGCCCGCTCGGCGAGCGCGGCGTCGGCCAGGTACCGGTCGGGGTCGCGGGAGAGGGCCAGCTGCCAAGTGGGGGAGAAGCCGCCGACGCGGTACTGCGCGGTGGCGAACGAACCCAGCGCGTCCCGGGCCGAGTCGAGCTTGTCCTGCTTGCGCGCGGTCTCGTCGCGCAGCGCGTTGAGCCTGCTCCGGGCCGTGCCCACCTGCTCCTTGACGCCGTCGTACTTCTGCGTCGCGGCCTCGGCCTGCTGGTACAACGCGTCCACCTCCGCCTTCATCTGAGCCGGTGTCAGCTGCGGCTCGGCGTCCGCCGTACCCTCCAGCCCCGCCGCGGTGGCCGCGCCCGCCAGCGCGAGCGTGGCGGCCGTCCAGGCCGTAGGGCCACCGATCCTGCGTTGCCGGGGCTTGCGGTGCGCTGCCACCTGGAGCGTCACGTCCTTCCGTACGACTGGACACGGGTCCGGGTGTCCGGCGGCCGTCCGCACAGGGGAGCGGGTGGCCGCCGGACCTTTCTCGGCGCTGGTGCCCGGCCGCCGCCCCTGGCCCGGGCGGCGACGGGGAGCCGGTCGCCTGGGCAGGACGCTAGGCCGCTGTGTGACGAGCAGGTAACGCACTGTACGGAAGTGGCGTCGATCGACCGTGGTGTGTCCGCATGTGATCGAGCGTCCTGTCCTGAGGCGCCCTCTTCACGCAGCGTGGTGACCGATGCGCGGAAAGGGGGGACAGGCGGGCGGAGGCAGGTGCTATAGGCCGCATTTATGCACGATCCATCGCGTGTACCGAAGCGGTCCGCCGAACCGTCGTCCAAGCCGTCCATCAAGGCGTCCGCGGAGCCGCCCGCGACGGATGTGGCCGGGCCCGGTGACAGGGGCCCCGAATGCCCTGGTTAGGCTCCGGCCCATGGACGTACTCATCCATCTCTTCGTCGGCCTGCACATCATCGGCATCGCCGCGCTGCTCGGCGGTTTCCTCACCCAGATGAAGGCGATGGGCCAGGGCACGGCCCGCTTCGTCCCCGGGATGCTGCACGGCGCGCTCACCATGCTCGTCACCGGAGTCGCACTCGTCGGCCTCAACCAGGCCGGCGACCACCACGTCAACACCATCAAGATCGGGCTGAAGCTCGCCCTGCTGATCGTGATCCTCGGCCTGGTCTACGTGAAGCGTGACGAGGAGAAGGTCGAGAAGGGCGCCTTCGGGGTGGTCGGCCTGCTGACCATGTCGAACATCTTCATCGCCGTTCTGTGGACCTGACGGTCACCCCGGCCGTCCCCGTCGCCGTACGGGCCGCGCGCACCGCGCCGGCTGCGACGGCGAGCCACACCGCCACCGCCACCCACAGCAGCACCCTCCCGGCCAACGGAGCGACGGAACGCCGACGGCGGCCGCGACCGACAGCGTCGCCACCGCGGTCATCCCCAAGGGGAACACCGTCGACCACCGCCGCACGTCGTAGCCGGTGCGGGGCCGCGCCGCCTCGGCCGCCAGCAGCACGACGTACCAGGCCAGGTCCAGGACGAGCAGCACGACCGTCGCCGTGCGCAGTACGCCTCGGTCGTCCCCGTTCCACAGGTACACGCCCCCGTCGCCGGCCACGAGCAGCCTCGCCCCGGCCAGCGCCGGGATCGCCAGCGCACCGCCCGGGATCCAGTGGTCGCCGGCCCCCACCAGCACCTGGCGCATGTCGAAGCGCGTGAGCGCCAGGGCGTAGAGCAGCAGCCCCAGCCAGCACAGCACCAGCGCGGTGTGCGCGAGCCACGCCGCCCGCTCCGCCGCCGCCGGCGTGGCCGCCAGCACGGCCGGTCCCTCGGTCGCCACGCAGCACAGGAAGACCGCCCCCGGCATGCGCGGCGTCCAGCGGCTCACGACGAGCGGGAGCAGCACCAGCCAGAGCAGCGCGGCGAGTGCCAGCAGCGCCCCGGCCAGGGTGTGCCGGCCCAGTGGCACGAGCCGGCTGCGCAGCACGGTCGTCCCCGCGACGGCGCTGAGCGCCACCGGCTTCCTGGCCTCGGCCAGCCACCGCCCCCGGTCGCGGACCAGCCGCAGGACGAAGTCGGCGGCCGGCGCCGCCCAGGCGACACCGGCGAGGACCAGCGTCACCCGGGACACCGTCTCGGCGCCGGCCAGTGACAGCCCCGTCGACACGATGCCCGTCGCCATCACGGCGGACCCGGCCGCGGGCGGCCGTTCCGCCCACCATGCGCGCAGAGCCGAGATGCCGGACACGCGCCGATGCTAGGCAGCCGCGCGCGTCCCCCGGCGAAGGCCACGCGCGCGTGGGCGGGAAAACACCGGTACGCGCGCGTGGCACGGCTGTGAAGGCAAAGGCAACGGTGGGTGTGTGCGCGTGCGCCGGCGCTGCCGGTGCATGGCGTAAGGGCTCAGCCCGGGCGGACCACGCTGTGGATGATCGATTCGCCGCCGTAGTACACCGACTCCTCGCGGACGTACGCGCCCGGTTCGGGGGCGTGGATCATCATGCCGTCGCCGATGTGGACGCCGACGTGGCTGATGTCGTCGTAGAAGAAGATCAGATCGCCGGGGCGCGCGTTCGCCAGGGAGACCGTGGTGCCGGCGTCGACCTGGTCGTACGTGGTGCGCGGCAGCGTGACGCCGGCCGCCTTCCAGGCGGCCTGGGTCAGGCCCGAGCAGTCGTAGGAGCCCGGCCCGGTGGCGCCCCACACGTACGGCTTGCCGATCTGGGCGCGGGCGAAGGCGATGGCCTTCTCGGCCTTCGCGTCGTAGGCGCCGGAGGAGCCGGCGGACCCGGAGGACCCCGACGAGGCGGAGCCGGTCGAGCCCGTGCCGGAGGATCCGCCCGCGTCGGCCGGGCCGTTCCGCTGCCGGGCCGCGGCCTGCTGCTGCGCCGGCTCCGCCACCCTGCGTGCCGCCTCCTGCTGCCTGGCCTGCTCGATCTTCGCCAGCCGTGCTTCCTCCTCGGCCGTGAGCTGGGACAGCAGCTCGCGCGCGGAGGCGAGTTTTCTCTGGACCGTGGCCTTGGCGGTCTGCAGGTCGTGCTGCGACTCGGTCAGCGTCCGCAGGCTCTCGGCCGCCTCCCGCCGCTTCTTCATGGTGGCGGCATGCTCGCCGGTGTAGGCGTCGACCGCGCTCTTCTCGCGCGAGGTCAGCCGGTTCATCAGCTGGGTCCGGTCGAAGTAGCCCTGCGGGCCGTCCGCCAGCAGGAAGGTGGCGGTGCCGGGCGCGGCGGCGCCGGTACGGTACTGGGCGGTGGCGAAGGAACCCAGCTCCTCGCGGGCCCTGTCGAGGCGGTCGGTGCGGCGGGCGACCTCCTGCCGGAGGGCGTCGACGCGCCCGCGCTGCCTGCCGGTGCGCTCCTTGGCCGCGTCGTACTTCTCGGTCGCCGACTCCGCCTGCCGGTACAGGTCGTCGACCTTCTTCTCCACCTCCTCCGGACTCGGCCGGGCGTGGTCGGTGCCCGGGACGGCCTCGGCGGTCTGGGACAGCACGGCCATGGAGGTGAGGGCGGCGGTGGCGATGGCGGGGGTGCGCAGACCCGCCGGGCCGGCCCCGCCGGGGCGGGGCTTGCGGTGCGACGCCAAGACAGGCGACTCCTTCCCATGCGCCGCCTACCGGGTTGGCTGTCGGGTTCGGGCGGCGGTTCGGAAGGGTTGCCCTACGGCGTCGTCCCGGACGGGAGTCGGCCGATTCACCCCGAGATCGGTGGGTCCCCGGCTCCGGGCGCCCTGCGGGGCGGGCCGGACTCGGCGGGGGCCGCGCACGCGGCCCGACGGCAAACTAGCCAACTCGTGTGACTGGTGTGAAGGTTGGCGCGTGATATGTCCGATACATTTTCGTGACCCGAGGTCCGGATCACGCGGCTGTCATCGGGCGATTCCGCAGTGTGAGGGGAGTTCGTCCCAGGTTCTGCCCTCCGCCCGCGGGGCCGTCTTCCCGGGACGGCGACCGGTTGTCAGTGCGGCGCCCTAGACTCGGAGAGCGATGAGCAGCCTCTTTGACGACAGCTTCCTGGCGGACCTCCAGCCCCCTCGCGGGCACGAGGAGGAGCCTCCGCCACCGCCCGAGGACGATCACGCTCCGGAGCCGGTTCCGGACGATCTGTTCGGCGGGAAGTTCGACGTGCCGCCGGACCGGGACACCCACTACCGCGACGGCGCCCCGCGTCCCCCGATCGACACGGCGGCGCTGCTGCAGGGGCTGAACGACAACCAGCGCGCCGCGGTCGTGCACGCCGGCTCCCCGCTGCTCATCGTCGCCGGCGCCGGCTCCGGCAAGACCCGGGTGCTCACCCACCGCATCGCCCACCTGCTCGCCGAGCGCGGCGTCCACCCGGGCCAGATCCTCGCGATCACCTTCACCAACAAGGCCGCGGGCGAGATGAAGGAGCGCGTCGAGCAGCTCGTCGGCCCGCGCGCGAACGCGATGTGGGTGATGACCTTCCACAGCGCGTGCGTGCGCATCCTGCGCCGGGAGTCGAAGAAGCTCGGATTCACCTCGTCGTTCTCGATCTACGACGCGGCCGACAGCAAGCGCCTGATGGCCCTGGTCTGCCGCGACCTGGACCTCGACCCCAAGCGCTTCCCGCCCAAGTCCTTCAGCGCCAAGATCAGCAACCTGAAGAACGAGCTGATCGACGAGGAGGACTTCGCCGCCCAGGCCGCCGACGGCTTCGAGAAGACCCTCGCGCAGGCGTACGCGCTCTACCAGTCGCGGCTGCGCGAGGCCAACGCGCTCGACTTCGACGACCTGATCATGACGACGGTCAACCTGCTGCGCGCCTTCCCGGACGTCGCCGAGCACTACCGCCGCCGCTTCCGGCACGTCCTGGTCGACGAGTACCAGGACACCAACCACGCCCAGTACGCGCTCGTGCGCGAACTCGTCGGGACCGCCGAGCGCTCCGCGCAGGACGCCGACACCCCGCCGAGCGCGTACGACATCCCGCCCGCCGAACTGTGCGTCGTCGGTGACGCGGACCAGTCGATCTACGCCTTCCGGGGCGCGACGATCCGCAACATCCTCCAGTTCGAGGAGGACTACCCGAACGCGACCACGATCCTGCTGGAGCAGAACTACCGCTCCACGCAGACGATCCTGAGCGCGGCCAACGCGGTCATCGAGCGCAACGAGTCCCGCCGCCCGAAGAACCTGTGGACCAACGCCGGCCAGGGCGCCCGGATCACCGGTTACGTCGCCGACACCGAGCACGACGAGGCGCAGTTCGTCGCCGACGAGATAGACCGCCTGGTCGACGCGGGCGACGCCAAGGCGGGCGACGTCGCCGTCTTCTACCGCACCAACGCGCAGTCCCGTGTCTTCGAAGAGGTCTTCATCCGCGTCGGCCTGCCCTACAAGGTCGTCGGCGGAGTCCGCTTCTACGAGCGCAAGGAGGTCCGGGACGTCCTCGCCTACCTGCGCGTCCTCGCCAACCCCGAGGACTCGGTGCCGCTGCGCCGCATCCTCAACGTGCCCAAGCGGGGCATCGGCGAGCGCGCCGAGGCGATGATCGACGCCCTCTCCCAGCGCGAGAAGATCAGCTTCCCGCAGGCGCTCAAGCGCGTGGACGAGGCGTACGGCATGGCCGCGCGCTCCACGAACGCGGTCAAGCGGTTCAACACGCTGATGGAGGACCTGCGCACGATCGTCGAGTCCGGCGCCGGCCCGGCCACGGTGCTGGAGGCGGTGCTGGAACGCACCGGCTACCTGGCCGAGTTGCAGGCCTCCACCGACCCGCAGGACGAGACCCGTATCGAGAACCTTCAGGAACTCGCGGCCGTGGCCCTGGAGTTCGAGCAGGAGCGCGCCGAGGGCGAGCAGGGCACGCTCGCGGACTTCCTGGAGCAGGTGGCCCTCGTCGCCGACTCCGACCAGATCCCCGACGAGGACGACGAGGGCTCCGGCGTCATCACGCTGATGACCCTGCACACCGCCAAGGGTCTGGAGTTCCCGGTCGTCTTCCTGACCGGCATGGAGGACGGCGTCTTCCCCCACATGCGCGCCCTCGGCCAGACCAAGGAGCTGGAGGAGGAGCGGCGCCTTGCCTACGTCGGCATCACGCGCGCGCGTGAGCGGCTGTATCTCACGCGCTCGGCGCTGCGCAGCGCCTGGGGCCAGCCGTCGTACAACCCGCCCTCCCGCTTCCTGGAGGAGATCCCGGCCGCCCACGTGGAGTGGAAGCGGACGGGCGCGGCCGCGCCGCTCTCCTCCGGCCCGGCCTCCGGGATCGCCGCCTCGCTGTCCTCCTCCCGCTCGCGCTCCTCGGCGGCGGGCGCGTCCGGGTTCGCCACGCGGCGCGCCCAGGACAAGCCGGTCGTGTCGCTGGCGGTCGGCGACCGCGTCACCCACGACCAGTTCGGGCTCGGCACGGTCGTCGCGGTCGCGGGCGCGGACGACAAGGCGCAGGCGACGATCGACTTCGGCGACGGCAAGCCGAAGCGCCTGCTGCTGCGGTACGCGCCGGTCGAGAAGCTGTAGCCGGGGACGAGGTGGGCCCCGCCGATCAGGTTGGGCCCACCCCGTCACGTCCCGCGGGACTCAGGTCGGATCCAGCCCGTGGCTGCGCAGCCACGGCAGCGGGTCCACGGCCGCCCCGCCCGCCGGATGCACCTCGAAGTGCAGGTGCGGGCCGGTGGAGTTGCCGGAGTTGCCGGAGTAGGCGATCGGCTGGCCCGCCTTGACGGTCGTACCGGAGGGGACGCGGTAGCTGGACAGATGGCAGTACCAGGTCTGCGTGCCGTCCTTCGCCGTCAGTATCAGCATGTTGCCGTAGGCGCTGTTCCACTTGGTGGTGACGGTGCCGTCGGTCGCGGCCATCACCGTGGTGCCGTAGGAGACCGGGAAGTCGATGCCCGTGTGCACCGACATCCAGTTCACGCCCGCCTGGCCGAAGTAGGCGCTGAGCCCCAACTGCGTGACCGGCAGGACGAACTTGGGGCGCAGCCGCTCCTTGAGCGCGGCCTCCGCCAGAGCCTTCTTGCGCTCCTGCTCCTGCTGGTTCTTGAGGTCGATCCGCTCCTGCGTACGGCTCGCCCGGTCGGCGAAGTCGTGGGCGCCGGCGGAGAGCGTGTTGAGCTGGGTGTCCAGCTTGCTGTTGGCGACCGCCGGCTTGACCGCGTGCGCGTCCGGCGCGGAGGCGGTGGTCTCCTTGCCGCCGTCACTCAGCGCGCCCACCGAGGCGACGGCGATCCCGGCGACCCCCATCACACAGGCCGAGGGCACGGCGACGGTCAGCAGCGCGGAGCGCTTGGCGGGCGTACGGCGCCGGGACCGCGCGGCGCCGCGCCCGCCCGAGCGTGTCGCCGGTGCCGGGACGACCTCTTCCTGGTCCTCCAACAGGGCGCCCGCCGCAGCCGGTTCCCCGGCAGCGGCGCCGGCGTGCTCCGCCGCACCGAAGGAGGCGGCGTCCTCGTACGGGCCGGGGTCCCCGTAGGGCGGGGCCTCCTCGTACCCGACGTGCGAAAAGGCCGCCGCCGCGTCGGTGACCTGCTCGAACGTGGCGGTGGCCTGCTGGTCGAACGGCACGGTCCCGTCGAACCGTTCGCCGGACTGCTCGTGCTCGGACTGCCCGGCGACGTTCCACTGAGTGGCGTCGTAGGCTCCCGTCCCGAAGCTCTGGGTGCCCCACTCCCACTGCTGGGTCATGCCGTCGGGCTGCTCGGGTTGCAGCCAGGCGCTCGCGTCCCACTGGCCGCTGACGTCGTTGCCCGTGGCCTGCGCCGGAATCGTCCAGGCGGTGGCGTCGTGGACACCGGAGTCGTAGGCGGCGTGGTGCTGGGCCGCGTATCCGTCGTAGTGCGGTGTGGGGCCGGTCTGCCACTGCGCCGTGTCGTAGGCACCGGTGCCGTGTCCGGCGGCCGGGCTGCCGTAGAGCGGGTCGGCGGGGAAGGCGCCGGTGTGGCCGTGACCGGGCGTGAAACCGGTGGCGTCGTAGCCGCCGTACGTGGTGAAGTCACCGTGGGGGGCTTCATGGGTGCCGTACGGCGCGTGGTCGTAGCGCGCGGAGGAGGCGTCGGAAGCCGGGGCCGGGGTGGTCATGGTCCCCGACGGGTGACGGTCGTTCACCAACTTCTCTTTCGCCTCGACAACAGGGGCTGCCAGAGCAGTGCGGCGACTGTACCCGCCGGTACCTGGGCGCGACAATCTTCGGCCGGTTTCGCGCTCGCCGGAACCGGGCATTCGGCGGTCTTTCGGGGGACGCCCGACACGAGTTTGGCCGAGAGTTCGACGAGCGTTCGAGGTGAGGCGACCTTCGGTCACCCGAACATCACCTCAAGGTCACGCCACCGTCAGACCGCCGGAGAGCGCCTCTTCGGGGTGCGCCGTGTCGAGGGCCTCGCGTATCCCGGCCGCGACCGCCGGGTGCACGGGCAGGGCGAGATGCCCGATACCGGTCACCCGCACGTTCCGCACGGCGAGGTCGGGGTGGGCCAGGCAGGCCGACTCCACCGGATCCATCACGGTGTCCAGGTCGCTCCAGAAGCTGACGAACCGCGTACGGCAGCCGGGTGCGGGCCGGGCCAGTTCCTCGAGCACCCCTGAGCCGGGCCGCATCTGGCGCACGATCGGATGGGCGTCGGCGAACCGCACCACCCGGGTGCCCGCGTGCGGCGTGCCCAGCGTGACGAGCGTGCGCACCCGCAGGTCGCCGCCGAGACACTGGACGTAGTAGCGGGCGATCAGCCCGCCGAGGCTGTGGCCCACGATGTCGACCCGCCGGCTGCCGGTGCGCTCGCATATCTCCTCGACGTGCCGGCCGAGCAGCTCCGCCGCGGTGCGGATGTCACAGGTCAGCGGGGAGTAGTTCAGCGATTCGACGCGCCGGCGGCCGTGCTGGGCGAGATTGCGGCGCAGCAGCACGAACACCGAGCGGTTGTCGATGAAGCCGTGCAGGAGCACGACCGGCGGGCCGGGGTGCACGGGCAGCGCGGCGGTCCCGTCCGGAGCGGGCAGGGCCGGGATGCGGCGCTCCTCGGCCAGGCCGGTCGGATACAGCAGGAGGTGGCCGGCCAGGATCGCGGCCTCCAGGGCGGTCGCCTTCAGCAGCGCCATGGACAGTCCGGCGAGTCTTCCCGGCCACAGGCGGCGGCAGATCGGGAGGAAGAGTGGCAGTACTCCGGTGACCTTCATGGGCCGACCTCCTGTCGGCACGCCGGAGGACGGCTCCCTCCCCCGTGTGCCCTCATGTCCCACCGTGTGATTTCCCCCTCGCTGCGCACCGTAAAACTGCCGGTTGCGGGATGCTGGAGATAACGTTCGTTCACTTCGCGACGGGTGGCGGGACGCGCCAAAAGTGCGGTACTTGTCGTAAGGGGCCGGAAGCGAACGCTTCCGGGGTCGTTTGATGGAGGCAGTGATGGGTGTGGCAGCCGGTCCGATCCGCGTGGTGGTCGCCAAGCCGGGGCTCGACGGCCACGATCGCGGGGCCAAGGTCATCGCGCGTGCCCTGCGCGACGCCGGTATGGAGGTCATCTACACCGGCCTTCACCAGACGCCCGAGCAGATCGTCGACACCGCCGTCCAGGAGGACGCCGACGCGATCGGCCTGTCCATCCTCTCGGGCGCCCACAACACGCTGTTCGCCGCGGTGATCGACCTGCTCAAGGAGCGCGAGGCCGAGGACATCCTGGTCTTCGGCGGCGGGATCATCCCGGAGGAGGACATCCCGCCGCTGAAGGAGAAGGGCGTCGCGGAGATCTTCACGCCCGGCGCGACGACCGCGTCGATCGTGCAGTGGGTGCGCGAGAACGTCCGTCAGTCGGCCGCGTCCGGCGGCTGAGCCGGCGGGCCGGCCGGGCGGGGCCCACGGGCGGTGCCGGGCGGCGTCAACTCGTCCGCCATCGCCGCCCGCAGCCGCAGCGTCGTGACCAGCCGCTGAAAGGCCTCCGCCCAGTAGCCCCCGGCCCCCGGCGCCGCGTCCTCCCGTTCGTCGGGCATCGCCAGCAGCCCCTCCAGCCGGGCCGCCTCCGCGGGATCCAGGCAGCGCTCGGCCAACCCCATGACGCCGCTGAAGCTCCAGGGGTAACTGCCCGCGTCGCGCGCGATGTTCAGCGCGTCCACCACCGCCCGGCCGAGCGGCGGCGCCCAGGGCACCGCGCACCCGCCGAGCAGCTGGAACGCCTCCGACAGGCCGTGCGTCGCGATGAACCCGGCCACCCACGCGGCCCGTTCCGCCGGCTCCAGGGCCGCCAGCAGCTTCGCCCGCTCGGCCAGGGACACCGCCCCCGGCCCGCCCGCTTCCGGTGCCGACGGCGCGCCCAGCAGGGCTCTGGACCAGTCGGCGTCCCGCTGCCGCACCGCGGCCCGGCACCAGGCCGCGTGCAGTTCGCCCTGCCAGCCGTCCGCCACCGGCAGCGCCACGATCTCCCGCGCCGTGCGGCCGCCGAGCCGCTCCGGCCAGATGCCGAGCGGGGCGGCCTCGACCAACTGCCCCAGACACCATGAGCGTTCCCCTCTGCCAGTGGGAGGTACGGCCACCACACCGTCGCGCTCCATGCTCGAATCACACTCGAGCGGCGGCTCGACCACGATCGCCGGCGCGGTCCCCGTACGGTCGAGGGCGACACAGGCCGCGGCCCGTACGGCCATGCGCGCGGCGAGCGCCGAGTCGGGCAGCGCCGACAGCAGTTCCGCCGCCGTCGCCCGCACGTTGCGGCTGCGGTCGCCGAGCGCCTGCTCCAGGAACGGCTCGTCCCCGGCGGCGAGACCCGCGCGCAACGCGTCGAGGAACATCAGCCGGTCCTCCGCCCGCTCCTTCGGCCAGGTCGACGCCAGCAGCTCGCGTGCGGCCACGGGCGCACGCGCGCGCAGCTCGCCCAGCAGTGCCACGCGCTCCGCGAACAGGCCCTCCCGCCACAGCCGCCGCACCGCCTCGGCGTCGTCGGGGCCGGGCAGCGCGGCGCCGCCGCCGGGGGCCGCGCGCAGGGCGAAGCGCCAGTCCGGGTTCAGCCGGGCCAGCCACAGTGCGCGCGGGCCGGCGAACGCCAGCGCCGCCGGCCGCAGGTCGGTGCGGCCGCGGGCCGCGTCGAGCAGGGCGGGCAGCGCCTGCGGCGGCGCCGCGTACCCGTGCTCGACGGCCGCCGAGAGCCACTGCGGGAGCAGCTCCATGAGGTCGGGCGCGCTGCCCCGGCGGCCGCCGCCCGCCGTGCCGGAGCGGTCGGCCAGCAGAGTCGCGAGGCGACGGGCCGCGGCGGCGGGCAGCGCCGGACGCGGGTCCCTGGGCGCCGGCTCCGGCCGCCGGGCCGCCCGAGCGGGCCGCAGCCCGGCCCGCCGCCGTACGGTCGCCACGGCGGCCGCGTCCAGCAGCGCCAGCGGAGTCTCCCGGCCGGGCACGGCGGGCCAGGGGCGCCGGTCGGTGCCGAGCAGGGCGGTGGTGACCAGGTCGTCCCAGGAGCCCGCGGCGTCCAGGGAGTTCAGGGCGTCGGTGGGGGCCGTGCCGACCGGGGCGGTGGAGGTGGCCGAGATCCCGTTCATGCCGTTCCCTTCCTGATGATCCGGGGCGTTCCCGGTCGTCTCGGCGCCGGTCAGCACAGCGGCACCGCCTCGTCCGTCCCCGCCCAGGCCGTGAGCGGGGTGAAGCCGCGGTGGCCGCACTCGCCGAACACCGTCACCGGGGCGCCGCCGGACAGGGCGACCAGCCGCCACAGACCGGGGCGGGAGCGGGCGGCCCGGGTCAGCGGCAGGGCGGTGTCCGGGCCGGCGTCGGCCAGCTGCCACGTCTCGCCGTCCGGGACCGGTATCACCTCCTCCAGGGTCACCGGCACCGACTCCAGCCAGGGGTCCTCGCGCAGCGCCTGGCCGTACCGGGCCACCGCCTCGGCCGTCGACACACCCGGCGGGCGGAACCCGGCCGGTGCCGGCGGGGCGTACCGCTCGCCCAGACCGGCCCGGACCCGCCCGGCGCCCGGATGGCCGGACAGTTCCGCGTCCACGGCCAGGCCGACCGGCAGGGACAGCTCCGGGGCCCGGCCCGCCGCGCCGTAGGACAGCAGCAGCCGGGTGTCGCCCGAGACGGCGCCGTGCAACCAGATCCGGCGCGTCGTCAGTTTCGCGTCCGCCGTGTCGTACTGGGCGAGGACCAGCCAGTGGTCGCGCACCGGCGGGCCGTCCGCCGGGGCGGGCAGGCCGAGCCGGGAGCGGACGGTCGCCGCGAGGGCGCCGGGCAGCGTGTCACGGCGCAGCCAGCCCTGGTCGAGCAGGTGCAGCAGCGCGCACTCCTCCAGCAGCCGGGCCGGCCAGCCCGCCCCGGACGCCGGTACGGCCCCCAACTCCCGCACTCGCGCGGCGAGTCCGGGGGCCTGCGCGTCGATCATGCGGGCCGCGGTCTCGTCCCACGCCCCGTACCCCGCCTGCTCAGCCGAGGCCAGGCCGGCGCGCAGCAGGTCGGCGAGGCGCTGCTCCAGCTCCGTCGCGCCCGCGGTGACCCGCTCGGCGCGGCGCTCGGCCCGCCGCCGCGCCGCCTCCGGATCGGCGGGACCGGCCGCTGAACCCCCCTCCACCCGCGCCGCGCCGCCCTCGGCGCGTTCGCGCCGGCCCGCGAGCCACCTCCCGGCCCACTCCGGCGGTTCGGCGGACACCGGCACAGCGCCGTCGCCGTCCGCCCACAGCAGAAGCAGCCCGAGCGCGTGCTTGCACGGGAACTTACGGCTCGGACAACTGCACGTGCACGCCGGTCCGGTCAGGTCGACCGCCGTCTGGTACGGCCTGCTGCCACTGCCCTTGCACAGCCCCCACACCGTCCCCTCTCCGCTCCCCGTCCCGGACCACGGACCTGCCGTGCCGAGCTTGCTCCCCGCTTTGCGTGACGCGGCGTCAGGCGCCAGTGCCAGCACCTGCTCCGCGGTCCAGCGCACCCCCTGCTCAGTCATGCCTCCGACGGTAGGTCCCGCCACTGACAATCGGCCCGGCGCGGGCTTCTGCCCAGGTCAGAGCGATTGTCAGTGGCGTGGTGCACGGTTGGTGGCAGATCCGAACCGGCCGAGCTGGAGGGGGCCTCAGCCATGACTGTGTCCGTGGAAGCGACGTCCGTGGAAACGCCGTCCGTCGACGCGGCGTCCGTCGAAGCGAACGGGAGCCACCGGGAGCCGCAGGCGCTGCGGCCGCACGCCGAGCACGCCTTCGCCGCCGAACTCGCCGCGCTCGCCCGGCAGGACGACCGCCCGCGCCCGGCCCACTGGAAGCTGTCGCCGTGGGCGGTGGCGACGTACCTGCTCGGCGGCACCCTGCCGGACGGCACGGTGGTCACGCCCAAGTACGTGGGCCCGCGCCGCATCGTCGAGGTCGCCGTCACCACGCTCGCCACCGACCGCGCCCTGCTCCTGCTCGGCGTCCCGGGCACCGCCAAGACCTGGGTGTCCGAGCACCTCGCGGCCGCGGTCAGCGGCGATTCCACGCTGCTGGTCCAGGGCACGGCCGGCACGCCGGAGGAGGCGATCCGGTACGGCTGGAACTACGCGCGCCTGCTCGCGCACGGCCCGAGCCGCGACGCCCTCGTGCCCAGCCCCGTCATGCGGGCCATGGCCGAGGGCATGACGGCACGGGTGGAGGAGCTGACCCGCATCCCGGCCGACGTGCAGGACACGCTGATCACGATCCTGTCCGAGAAGACGCTGCCGATCCCGGAGCTGGGCGAGGAGGTCCAGGCGGTGCGCGGCTTCAACCTCATCGCCACCGCCAACGACCGCGACAGAGGCGTCAACGACCTCTCCAGCGCGCTGCGCCGCCGCTTCAACACCGTGGTGCTGCCGCTGCCGGAGAGCGCCGACGCCGAGGTCGACATCGTCACACGGCGCGTCGAGCAGATCGGCCGCTCCCTCGACCTGCCGGCCGCGCCCGACGGCATCGAGGAGATCCGCCGGGTCGTGACGGTCTTCCGCGAGCTGCGCGACGGTGTCACCGCCGACGGCCGCACGAAGCTGAAGTCGCCCAGCGGCACGCTGTCCACGGCCGAGGCGATCTCCGTCGTGACAGGCGGCCTCGCCCTGTCCGCGCACTTCGGCGACGGCGTGCTGCGCCCGGCCGACGTGGCCGCCGGCATCCTCGGCGCGGTCGTCCGCGATCCCGCGGCCGACCGGGTCGTCTGGCAGGAGTACCTGGAGACGGTCGTCCGCGAGCGCGAGGGCTGGACGGACTTCTACCGCGCGTGCCGGGAGGTGAGCGCATGACCGACGACACCCGCCGGCCCCGGGCCCAGGATCCCGGGCCGCTCCTGCTCGGCGTGCGGCACCACGGGCCCGGATCCGCGCGCGCGGTGCGGACCGCGCTGAACGCCGCCCGCCCCCGTACCGTTCTCATCGAGGGCCCGCCCGAGGCCGACGTGCTGATCCCGCTGGCCGCCGACCCCGCACTGCGGCCCCCCGTCGCCCTCCTCGCCCACGCCGTGGACGAGCCCGGCCGCTCGGCGTTCTGGCCGTTCGCCGAGTTCAGCCCCGAGTGGGTGGCGATCCGATGGGCGCTGGAGCGGGGCGTCCCGGCCCGCTTCATCGACCTGCCGGCCACGCACACGCTCGCCTGGGAGGAGGGCGACAGCCGCGGCGAGCGGCAGGAAGAGGGGGAGGCCCCTGCCGGGGGCAGCTCGCGGGAGCAGGTCCGGGTCGATCCGCTCGCCGTGCTCGCCGAGACCGCCGGGTACGACGATCCGGAGCGCTGGTGGGAGGACGTCGTCGAGCACCGGGGCCCGGGTGAGCGGGATCCCTTCGCGCCGTTCGCCGCGCTGGAGGAGGCCATGAGCGCGCTGCGCGAGCGGTACGGCGCGGGCGGGCACGCGCGCGACCCCGTGCGCGAGGCGTACATGCGGATCCAACTGCGCGCGGCAGGCAAGGAGTTCGGGGACGAGGTCGCGGTGGTCTGCGGGGCCTGGCACGTGCCGGCGCTGCGCGCGAGGACCACGGTCACCGCCGACCGCGCCCTGCTGAAGGGGCTGCCCAGGATCAAGGCCGACGTGACCTGGGTGCCGTGGACGCACCGCAGGCTCGCCCGGTCCGGCGGATACGGCGCGGGCATCGACTCGCCGGGGTGGTACGGCCATCTCTTCCACGCCCCCGACCGGCCGGTCGAGCGCTGGCTGACCAAGGTGGCGGGGCTGCTGCGCGAGGAGGACCGGATCGTCTCCTCCGCCCATGTCATCGAGGCCGTCCGGCTCGCCGAGACCCTGGCCGCGCTGCGCGGCCGTCCGCTGCCCGGGCTGAGCGAGACCACCGACGCCGTGCGCGCGGTGATGGGCGACGGCTCCGACGTCCCGCTGGCGCTGGTGCACGACCGGCTGGTGGTCGGGGACGCGCTGGGGGAGGTGCCGGAATCGGCCCCGGCGGTGCCGCTCCAGCGCGACCTGGCCCGGCAGCAGCGCTCCCTGCGGCTCAAACCGGAGGCGCTGGAGCGGGAGTTGGAGCTGGACCTGCGCGGGGAGACCGACGCGGGCCGCAGCAGGCTGCTGCACCGGCTGCGGCTGCTCGGCGTCGGCTGGGGCGAGCCGGCCCGATCGCGGGGGAGCACGGGTACGTTCCGGGAGACCTGGCGGCTGCGCTGGGAGCCGGAGCTGTCGGTCAGGGTCGCCGAGGCGGGCGTGTGGGGGACGACCGTACAGGGCGCGGCGCGGGCCAGGGCGGAGGCGGACGCGGCGGCCGCGAGCGGCCTCGCCGACGTCACCGGGCTCGCCGAGCGGTGTCTGCTCGCCGGGCTGCCCGAGGCCCTGCCGGTGGTGATGCGCGTGCTCGCCGACCGGGCCGCGCTCGCCACGGACGTCGGCCACCTCGCCCATGCCCTGCCCGCCCTGGTCCGCTCCCTGCGCTACGGCGATGTGCGCGGCACCGACACCGGCGCGCTGGCCGGGGTGGCGGCGGGCCTCGCCGAGCGGATCTTCGTCGGCCTGCCCCCGGCCTGCGCCGCCCTCGACACGGACGCGGCGGAGGAGATGCGCGGCCATGTGGACGCCGTGCACGCGGCGGTGGGACTGCTGGCGGAGACACCGGCCGGCGCGCGGTCCGGCACCGGGGGCGCGGACAGCGGGCGCGGCGGTGCCGGGAGGGGCGATCTGCGGGACCGCTGGCGGGCCGTGCTGCGGACGCTGGCGCTGCGCGACACCGTGGCCGGTGCGCTGCGGGGGCGGGCGGTGCGGCTGCTGCTGGACGACGGCGCGCTGGGGCCCGAGGAGGCGGCGCGGCTGATGGGGCTCGCCCTGTCGCCGGGGGCGCCGCCCGCCGACGCGGCTGCCTGGATCGAGGGCTTCGTCGGCGGCGGGGGCGGGCTGCTGCTGGTGCACGACGAGCGGCTGCTCGGCCTGGTCGACAACTGGCTGACGGGGGTGCCCGCGGAGGCGTTCACGGACGTACTGCCGCTGCTGCGGCGCACGTTCGCGGCGTACGAGCCGGGAGTGCGCAGAACCCTCGGCGAACTGCTCCGGCGCGGCCCCGGGGACCGGAGCACCGGCCGGGCGGCACAGTCGGCGACGGTACCGGGCTTCGCCGCCGAGCCGGACACCGAGCGCGCCGACGCCGTACTGCCGGTGCTGCGGCTGCTGCTCGGCCTGGACGGGGGGCCACCGGCGCGTGAAGAAGGGAAGCCGCCGGCGAACGAACACGACAGCCTCGCGGGGGTGGGTACATGACAACATGGACGACGCCGACGACCGCCGACACCGACAACGGCACCGGCACCGGCGATCCGGCGGGTGAGCGCTTGCGGCGGTGGCGGCTGGTGCTCGGCGGGGACCAGGCCGACGGCACCGGGTGCGCGCTGTCCGGGCGGGACGCGGCGATGGACGGCACGCTCGCCGCGCTGTACGGCAAGGGGGACAGACCGCAGCCGGGGCGGGACCGTTCGGCGGGGCTCGGGGCCTCGGCGCCGTCCGTGGCCCGCTGGCTCGGCGACATCCGCCGGTACTTCCCGTCCTCCGTCGTCCAGGTCATGCAGCGCGACGCCATCGACAGGCTCGGGCTGTCCGCCCTGCTCCTGGAGCCGGAGATGCTGGAGGCGGTGGAGGCCGACGTGCACCTGGTCGGCACGCTGCTCTCGCTCAACAAGGCGATGCCGGAGACAACGAAGGAGACGGCGCGCGCGGTCGTCCGCAAGGTGGTCGAGGACCTGGAGAAGCGGCTCGCGGCCCGCACGCGGGCCACGCTCACCGGCGCCCTCGACCGCAGCGCCCGGGTCAGCCGCCCGCGCCACCACGACATCGACTGGAACCGCACCGTCGCGGCCAATCTCAAGCACTACCTGCCCGAGTACCGCACGGTCGTGCCGGAACGGCTGGTCGGATACGGCAGGGCCGCGCGGTCGGTGAAGAAGGAGGTCGTGCTCTGCATCGACCAGTCCGGTTCGATGGCGGCGTCCGTGGTCTACGCGTCCGTCTTCGGGGCGGTGCTCGCCTCCATGCGGTCGATCAGCACCCGGCTGGTCGTCTTCGACACGGCGGTCGTCGACCTCACCGACCAGCTGGACGATCCGGTCGACGTCCTCTTCGGCACCCAGCTCGGCGGTGGTACGGACATCAACCGGGCGCTCGCCTACTGCCAGGCGCAGATCACCCGGCCGGCCGAGACGGTGGTCGTGCTGATCAGCGACCTGTACGAGGGCGGCATCCGCGACGAGATGCTCAAGCGGGTGGCGGCGATGAAGGCGTCCGGGGTGCAGTTCGTGGCGCTGCTCGCGCTGTCGGACGAGGGAGCGCCCGCGTACGACCGGGAGCACGCGGCGGCGCTCGCCGCGCTCGGCGCACCGGCCTTCGCCTGCACCCCCGGCCTCTTCCCCGAGGTGATGGCGGCCGCCCTGGAGAAGCGGCCACTGCCGATACCGGACACGACGTGACAGCAGGAGGGAAAGGGGATATGACTACCCATCGGTAACACGGGGCTTGCGCGGACTTGGGGGAGCCGTGAAGGATCGGTGGAGCCCCTGTCGTGCCGAGCCGAGGACGTTACCCTCCTTGACCTTCCCCGCCGCCCCCCTGGAAGCCACCGCGCGCGTGCTGCGTACGGGGGCCGGGCGGCGCGCGCTCCAACTGGCCCTGCTGGTCGCCGGGTTGTTCGCGCTGGGGCTCCTCTTCGGTGAGCAGGCGCACGCGGCCGACGGGACCCCGGTGCGGGGCGCGGCGACCGGCGTCGCGCGCGAGACGCTCACGTCCGTGACCTCCTTGGCGTCGCCGGACTCCCGGACGGCCGGGCGGCAGGATGCCGTGCGGGACGGCGTGCGGAGCTTGCGGGACGTCGTGACCAGGGGCTCCGGAACGGCCTTCGGGACGGTTTCCCGGACGGTCTCCCAGGCCCAGACGGTGACCCGGACGGTGAGCCGGACCGTCGAGGGCACGACCGAGGCCGTGGTGTCGTCCCCCCTTCCGCTGCCGTCCCCGCTCACGCTGCCGTCGACCCTCCCGTCGCCGGACCTCGGCCAGAGCGTGCCCGTCGTCCCGGCGCCCGGATGGACGCACCCGGCGCCGGGGGCGCAGGAGCACGCCGGTGACACGACGGCCCGCGGCACGGCCGGGCCGGCTCACCCGGCCGCACCGCACCGGCGTCACGCCCGTCCCGGGTCGCGCGCCTCCACCCCGGCGGCGTCCGCCTCGTACGGGCCGGTGGCCGCTCGCGTGCCGCAGCCCCCGGCGGCCCGCCCCCGCGCACACCACGGCACCGCCGCCACCGGCACCCTCGCCGCCCCCGGCCGGCCCGCGCCCGCCGGGGTGCCGGACGGCGTGCTGGGCAAGCCGGCGGCCGACGGGACCGCGTCCCGTCACGCCGACCCGTGTGCCCTCACCCTCGGCCACCGGGCGCCCGAACGGCTCGTGCCCGGCGCCGCCGTGCGCTCCGACGCGCCCCGCACCCGCGACGGGCAGCGGGACATCCCCGTCTTCCCCGGCTAGGTCCACACCTCATCGGACCCCTTGGGCACCTTCGACGTGCGCAGGGGCCCGACTCGCTTCCGTGAGGTGCCTGGACCCGGACGGCCGAACGCCGTCGGACCGTTCTCGGCCGGGGCCCCACGGGTGAGGTGGCCGGCCCTCATAGGGGTGAGGACCGGCCACCCCGGCCCCGGAACCACCGTGGCCGGTCCAGAGGTCTCACCGGGTGGGCCCCAGCCCGGTGAGACCTCGCACATCCTCCGCAGACTCCGCAGATCACCCGTAGGTCGGCACGCCGTGCCACGGAACCCGGCATCATGTGACAGGTATCACCGCTCAGGTGTGACCCTCGATTTAGGGAGCCCCCGCAACCGGCGATAACCTGCGAGACGGACATGCCGCGCGCTCGGACACCGTGTGCGCCCCCCTTGTGACAAGCGGACGTCACGTTGCCCTTCGCGGCACGCCCACGCATCCAACGAACCGCGAGATCACTGATAGGGACGGAAGCGCGTGGACCTGTTCGAGTACCAGGCGAGGGACCTCTTCGCCAAGCACGATGTACCGGTGCTGGCCGGTGAAGTCATCGACACGCCTGAGGCGGCGCGCGAGATCACCGAGCGGCTCGGCGGCAAGTCCGTCGTCAAGGCGCAGGTGAAGGTCGGTGGTCGCGGCAAGGCCGGCGGCGTCAAGCTGGCCGCCTCCGCGGACGAGGCCGTCGCCCGCGCGACGGACATCCTCGGCATGGACATCAAGGGCCACACGGTCCACAAGGTCATGATCGCCGAGACCGCGCCGGAGATCCTCGAGGAGTACTACGTCTCCTTCCTCCTCGACCGTGCCAACCGCACCTTCCTCTCCATCGCCTCCGTCGAGGGCGGCATGGAGATCGAGGAGGTGGCGGCCACCCGTCCGGAGGCCGTCGCCAAGACGCCGATCGACGCGATCGACGGCGTGACCCCGGAGAAGGCCCGCGAGATCGTCGCGGCCGCCAAGTTCCCGGCCGAGGTCGCGGACAAGGTCGCCGACGTGCTCGTGAAGCTGTGGGACACCTTCATCAAGGAGGACGCCCTCCTGGTCGAGGTCAACCCGCTGGCGAAGGTCGCCTCCGGTGACGTCATCGCCCTCGACGGCAAGGTGTCGCTCGACGACAACGCCGAGTTCCGTCACCCCGACTTCGAGGAGCTCCACGACAAGGCCGCGGCCAACCCGCTCGAGGCCGCCGCCAAGGAGAAGAACCTCAACTACGTCAAGCTCGACGGTGAGGTCGGCATCATCGGCAACGGCGCCGGTCTCGTCATGAGCACCCTGGACGTCGTCGCGTACGCCGGTGAGAAGCACGGTGGCGTCAAGCCCGCCAACTTCCTGGACATCGGCGGTGGCGCCTCCGCCCAGGTCATGGCGAACGGCCTGGAGATCATCCTCGGCGACCCCGACGTCAAGTCCGTGTTCGTGAACGTCTTCGGTGGCATCACCGCCTGTGACGAGGTCGCCAACGGCATCGTCCAGGCCCTGAAGCTCCTGGAGGACCGCGGCGAGAACGTCAGCAAGCCGCTCGTCGTCCGCCTCGACGGCAACAACGCCGAGCTGGGCCGGAAGATCCTCACCGACGCCAACCACCCGCTGGTGCAGCGCGTCGACACCATGGACGGCGCGGCCGACAAGGCCGCCGAGCTGGCCGCCGCCAAGTAAGCACTCAGGACGAGGACACCAACACACCATGGCTATCTGGCTCAACAAGGACAGCAAGGTCATCGTCCAGGGCATGACCGGCGCCACCGGTATGAAGCACACCAAGCTCATGCTCGGTGACGGCACCAACGTCGTGGGCGGCGTGAACCCGCGCAAGGCGGGTCAGACCGTGGACTTCGACGGCACCGAGGTACCCGTCTTCGGCACGGTCGCCGAGGCCATCGAGAAGACCGGCGCCAACGTCTCCGTCATCTTCGTGCCGGAGAAGTTCACCAAGGACGCGGTCGTCGAGGCCATCGACGCCGAGATCCCGCTGGCCGTCGTGATCACCGAGGGCATCGCCGTGCACGACACGGCGTCCTTCTGGGCGTACGCCGGCAAGAAGGGCAACAAGACCCGCATCATCGGCCCGAACTGCCCCGGCATCATCACCCCGGGCCAGTCGAACGTCGGCATCATCCCGGGCGACATCACCAAGCCGGGCCGCATCGGCCTGGTGTCGAAGTCCGGCACGCTGACGTACCAGATGATGTACGAGCTGCGTGACATCGGCTTCTCCACGGCCGTGGGCATCGGCGGTGACCCGATCATCGGCACCACCCACATCGACGCCCTGGCCGCGTTCCAGGACGACCCGGAGACCGAGCTGATCGTGATGATCGGCGAGATCGGCGGCGACGCCGAGGAGCGCGCGGCCGCGTTCATCAAGGAGAACGTGACCAAGCCGGTCGTCGGCTACGTCGCGGGCTTCACGGCGCCCGAGGGCAAGACCATGGGTCACGCCGGCGCCATCGTCTCCGGCTCCTCCGGCACCGCACAGGCCAAGAAGGAGGCCCTGGAGGCCGCGGGCGTCAAGGTCGGCAAGACCCCGACCGAGACGGCCAAGCTCGCCCGCGAGATCCTGGGCGGCTGAGCCCGGTTTCCCGGCTGATCACCGGTAGGCCCGTCCCCTCCGCCGGGACGGGCCTACCGGCGTTCGCACCGGGCCTCTTCACCAGACCCCTGACCGGCCCTGCCGCACCGGGCTCTTTCACCGGCCCTGCCCCAGCCCATTTCGCCGGGCCTTCCGGTCTGGCCGTGGCCCACCAGATCCTCTCGCCGAGCCTTCCGGCCCGGCCTCGCCGCACCGGCTCCTTTCGATCAGGCGGCCTTGCCGCACGACGCCTTGCCCGCCAGGCCCCGCCACGCCGGGCCCACGCCGGGGTCTGGTCACGCCGGGCTTCCCCGCGCCGGGCTTCCCCACGCGGGGCCTCCTCGTCCGTGGCCTTACCCGGCCGGGCTTCTCCGCCGCGGGCCTCGTCAGACCGAGCCTCCCCGCCCCGAGCTTCCTCGCCTCTGGCCTCCCCGCCCCGGCCTCCTCACTTCGGGCCTCCTCGCCCCTGGCCTCACCCGGCCGGGCCTCCTCACGCCGGGCCTCCTCACGGCTGGCCTCCCCGCCCCGGCCTCCTCACTTCGGGCCTCCTCGTCCGTGGCCTCACCCGGCCGGGCTTCCCCGCCGCGGGCCTCGTCACACTGAGCGTCCCCACCCCCGGCTTCCCCGCCCCGAGCTTCCCCGCCCCGAGCCTCCTCGCCCCTGGCCTCACCCGGCCGGGCCTCCTCACGCCGGGCCTCCCCACCCCAGCCTCCCCGTCGGGCTTCCCCCCCGGCCTCCCCACCCCCGGCCTCCCCGCCCGCGCCTCCCCGTCCTGGCCTCCCCGTCCCGGGGTATCTGGCCGGGCGGTTTCAGCGGGGCGTGGGGTGTAGTCGGTCCGGGGTGCCCGTCGCCGAGGCGCGCAGCTTTGCGCGCAGCGCCTGTTCCTTCTGGGACAGCGGTCCAGGGGCCACCCGGGCCGGGACACCCCGCACCGCCTGGGCGGGGGCGATCGGGGCCTCGTAGTGCGTCGGAGCGGTCCGCAGCGTGAGCGTCGTGGCGCCGATGATCGTTCCCGTGAAGGCGATAGCGGCGCGGGTCCAGAAGACGGTCCGGCGCTCGCCGACCGTCCGTACCGTGGTCGGCTTCGACGCCCGCAGGCGCTCCGCCGAGGCCAGTTCCAGCAGCCGGCGGTGCAGTTCGGCGGGGTCGGCGAGTTCGGGGACGTGGGCGGCCACGGCCCGGCGGGCGTGGGTCAGCCGGCTCGCGGCGGCCGGGGTGCTGGCCTCCGTCTCCGCCGCCGTCTCCGGCAGATCGAGGCCGACCCCGTCGTAGAGCACGAGCGTGCGCCGGTAGGACGGCGGCAGCCGCAGCAGCGCGTGCAGCAGCGCGCGGTCGGCCGGGTCGGCGGGCGGCGGTTCCGGCTGCCGGTGGCGGGGGCGGAAGCGGTGCCAGGGGGAGAGCGCGCAGTCGTACGCCAGCGCGCGCACCCAGCCGGCCGGATCGCGGTCCCGGGCCACCTCGGGCCAGCGCTGCCAGGCCAGCTGGAACGCGCGCTCCACGGCCTCGCGGGCCAGCTCCCGGCGCCCGGTGAGCAGGTAGGCCTGGCGTACGAGGGCGGGGGCGCAGAAGGCGTACAGCGCGTCGAAGGCCTGAGAGGGTGTCAGGGGCTCGGGCAGGTCGGCGACGGCTTTGTCCGGGCGTGCACCGGCATCCGCCCGGGGCGCCGGCTGACGCGCCGTCGGCTCGGCGAGGGCCGTCAGCAGTCTGGCGTACGCCTCGCCCTCGGCGCCGTCCGGGACGCGATGGCCGGACTCCCACGCGCGCAGCGTCGCGTTGCTGACACCGACGCGCTGCGCGACCTGAGTCAGCGTCAGTGTCCGTGACTCGCGCAGGCGTCGGCGTTCCTTCGGCGGTGGCAGCGGGGTGGCAATGCTCTGCGTCGTCACCGTGCACCCTTCCGTACGAAAAAGAACATAAACATATATTGGGCGACACTTCGGGAGTTCTCCTGTTACGACGGGAAAGCGCGTGTCGTTGGGAGCATGGCGGGCGTGACCCTGATGACCGCTCGCCGACCCTCGCTGTCGACCCTGCTGACCCGGCTGCGCGACCGCTCTCCCGGACTGGCCGCGAGCCTCCTGGGCGGAGCCGTCGCCGCGGGACTGGGGCTGGGTTCGTTCGCCGTGCTCGTGATGGCGCTGTGGGTCAGTTCGCCGTACCCGGACAGCGGTCCGGGCGGCGCGCTGCACATCGCCGCCGCGCTGTGGCTGCTGGCGCACGGCGTCGAACTGGTCCGCACGGACACGCTCTCCGGCGCGCCCATGCCCGTCGGGGTGACCCCGCTGCTGCTGCTCGCCCTGCCGGTGTGGCTGGTGTACCGCGCGGCCCGCGAGGGCGTGGACGCGCCCCCGGCCTGCGATGCCGCTCCGGGCGCGGCTCCCGGTGCCGGTTCCGGTGCGGACGGGCCGCCGCCGGTGCCCGCCCGCACCGTGTGGACCGGGGTCCTCCTCGGCTATCTCGGTGTCGGCTGCCCGGTCGCGCTGTACTGCGCGGGCGCGGAACTGCGGCCGTCCTGGATGTGGGTGACGGCGTGTCTGCCGCTCGTCGCGGCGGGCTCGGCGGCGGCCGGGGTGTGGTCGGCGTACGGGCGGCCCCGCGAACCGGTGCGGGCGCTGCTGCGGGTGCTGCCGGACCCGGTGCGGCGGACGGTGGCGGGGACGGACGCGTGGCGCCGGCTGGCTACGGCCGTACGGGCCGCCGGTGCGGCGACGGCCGTGCTGCTCGGCGGCGGCGCGGTGCTGGTCGGGGTGTCACTGGTGTGGCACGGCGGTGCGGCGCGGGCGTCGTTCCTCCAGTTGACGGAGGGCTGGACCGGGCGCTGTGCCGTGCTGATGCTCGGCATCGCGCTGATCCCCAACGCGGCGGTGTGGGCCGCGTCGTACGCCCTCGGTCCCGGATTCCTGCTCGGCGCCGGGCACATGGTGCATCCGCTCGCCTCCCACCCGGCCCCGCTGCTGCCGCCGTTCCCGCTGCTGGCGGCGGTGCCGGACGCGGGGACCGGGACGCCGGTGAACTGGGCGGCGGGGGTCGTGCCGGCGGTGGCCGGGGTGACGGCGGGGTGGTTCGTGGCGCGGGCGGCCGTACCGCGGCCGGAATCCGGCAAGCCGGCGGCGGCCCGCTGGTCGGCCGGCCGTACCGCCGGGGTGGTGCTGTTGACGGTAGCCGTCTGCGCGGCGGGCTGTGCGCTGCTGGCCGAGCTGGCGGGCGGCCCGCTGGGCGTGGCCGCGCTGGCCCGCTTCGGCCCGGTGGGGTGGCGGACCGGGGGAGCGGCGGGCGCCTGGACGGCGGTGCTCGCACTGCCGGTGGCGCTGGTGGTACGGCTGTGGCGGCTGTGGTGGGTGCGGCCGCGGGGCACGGAGATCGCGGCGCAGGGCACGGTGAAGGAACGGACGACGGCCGAGAGGGCGGCGGGGACAGCCCGGGAGAAGGAGAGGGCGAAGGAGACCGGGACGGCGAAGGAGGAGGAGAAGGGGAAGGGGGCGGCAACAGGGAAGGCGAAGGCGGACAAGCCGGGCAGGGGCAAGGGCAAGGACAGCGGCAAGGGCAACGCGGACACCTCGCCCGGTACCTCCGGCTCCACCGGCGAGGAGCTGTACGACGTCCTCCCCGCCGACGACCCGTACCCTCCGGGCTGGCAGGACGACCTCGCCCGCGCCGCCCGCTGGGCGGCCCTGCGCGAGACGGCCGCCGGGCCCGACACCGCCGAGCCCGGCACCACCGAACCGCCGGCCGCGCCCGCGACCCCTGCGGAGACCGAGAAGCCCTGACCCCTTCCCGTGCGCCCGCCACGGCTTCGCCCGCCGGGCGCCGCGCGTCAGGCGTCGCGCACCGCGCTCAGCGTGCCGCCGCCGTGGTGCCGCCGGCCCACAGCGCGCCGCCCTTGTCCCGGCCGCACTGCGACCTCGGCGTCTTCGCGGGCGCCGGCGGCCTCCTGCACCAGCCTGGCGCCCCGACCTCGTCCCCGCCGGGGCCCCTCTCGCCGGGCGCGTCGGTGGCCGAGGCCGTCGCCGCGGTCAGCGGCAGGGGCCCCGAAGCGGGGCCGCACGCCGCGGCGACCGCCTGTCTGTCCTCCGCACCGCTCGCCGGCCGGTATGGCCACGCACGGGCAGGGCCTGACGTGGCCTGCGTCAAGGCGTTCGTCGCAAGGCCGGGAAACGGCACCCCGCGTCGTGGGCCGGCCGGGCCGCCCTCAGCTGTTCCCGCTCCCGAGGACCCCCCGCAGCTGCTGGGGCAGCAACTGGTCGCAGGACTGCTTCGCCTCGTGGGTCAGGGCGTCGGTCACGCAGGTGTAGTAGTCGCGGTAGACGAACTGGATCGTGAAGGTCGAGGCGACGAGCATCAGGGCGAGCGAGGCGGTGACCAGGCCGCCGACGGCCGCCGTCACCTGCGGCCGGCCGGTGCCGGGGGCCGGCGGGGTGCGGGGATCGGGCGTGCGGGGCTTGCCGCGCAGGGCGCTGACGCCCCAGTACAGGGCCAGGGCGCCGAGGAGCAGGGCGACGTACGGCCAGCTGAACAGGGCGAAGAAGACCGCCCACATGCCGGACAGCAGGGCGTAGCGGGCGCGGCGCTGGGACGGGTCCGCCGGGTCCCAGCGCATGCCGCCGGCCGGGCCGCCGCCGGAGCCCTGGGGGCCGCCGGGGCGTGGGCGTTCACCGAAGCCGCCGCCGGGCGAGCGGCCGGGCTGCCGGTCGCTCCACTGACTGCCCCAGGGGGACCCGCCGCCGCGGCCGTCCCCTCCGGGACCGCCCCAGGGGCCTCCGTCACCGCTCCCGCCCTCGGAGCCCTGGCCGTGACCGGAGCCCTGGTGGCCGTTGCCCGAGGGGTGCCGGCGGGGGCGCCAGGGGCTGTCCGGGGCGTCCTGCGGGGGCGGTGCGAAGGGGTTGTCGTCCTGGGGGCGCCCGGCGCCGTCCCGTCCTTCGCCGTCCCGCGGGGTGCTCGACGGCGAGGACGGCCGCTCTCGCAGCAGCACGCCGCCGCGCTCGCCTCCCTGCGCCGGGCTCGGAGGGAACGTGCGAAGTCGCAGGCTGCGAGCGGGCATCAAGAGAGCGTCTTCCCCTAGGTGGTGTGGCCTTCCACCCCGGCAACGCACAGCGCGGCGCGCGCGTTCCCGAGCCGGTTCCTCCCGAACGCTACCTTCCGGCCATGCCCCCGTCCCGTGGGGGCCGCCCAGTGTGCCGGTATCGTTGCTGGCGGTCGGCTGCTTCGTAGAGTTCCCCGTATCCGGGAGCGCGAAGCATTCGTACGAAGGTACGAGACCGCCGGATGAAGAACCGTGATCCCGAGAAAGGGCCCCATCGTGGCCGCCACCCCCGCCGCCCCCGCGGTCAAGCGCCTCGTCGTGCTGGTCTCCGGATCCGGCACCAACCTGCAGGCGCTGCTCGACGAGATCGCGCGCACCGGAGCCGAGCGGTACGGCGCCGAGATCGTCGCAGTAGGGGCCGACCGCGACGGCATCGAGGGGCTCGCCCGGGCCGAGCGGGCCGGGCTGCCGACCTTCGTGTGCAGGGTCAAGGACTTCGGCAGCCGGGAGGAGTGGGACGCCGCTCTCGCCGAAGCGGTCTCGGCGCACCGGCCCGATCTCGTCGTCTCCGCCGGGTTCATGAAGATCGTGGGGAAGGAGTTCCTGGCTCGCTTCGGCGGGCGGTTCGTGAACACCCACCCCGCCCTCCTGCCCAGTTTCCCCGGGGCGCACGGCGTCCGCGACGCACTCGCGTACGGCGCCAAGGTCACCGGCTGCACCGTCCACTTCGTCGACGACGGCGTCGACACCGGCCCGATCATCGCCCAGGGCGTGGTCGAGATCCGGGACGAGGACGACGAGAGCGCGCTGCACGAGCGCATCAAGGAAGTCGAGCGAAGGCTGCTCGTCGAGGTCGTGGGGCGCCTCGCCCGCAACGGCTATCGCATCGAGGGACGAAAGGTAGTTATCCAGTGACCGCCGAGAGCATCGAGAGCGGCAAGCGGGCCATCCGTCGCGCGCTCGTCAGCGTCTACGACAAGACCGGGCTGGAAGAGCTGGCTCGGGGGCTGCACGAGGCCGGTGTCCAGCTGGTGTCGACCGGCTCGACGGCCTCCCGGATCGCCGCCGCCGGCGTCCCCGTCACCAAGGTCGAGGAGCTGACCGGCTTCCCCGAGTGCCTGGACGGCCGGGTCAAGACCCTGCACCCCAGGGTCCACGCGGGCATCCTCGCCGACCTGCGGCTGGACAGCCACCGCGAGCAGCTCGCCGAGCTGGGCGTGGAGCCGTTCGACCTCGTCGTCGTCAACCTCTACCCCTTCCGCGAGACCGTCGCCTCCGGCGCCTCGGACGACGAGTGCGTGGAGCAGATCGACATCGGTGGCCCGTCCATGGTCCGCGCCGCCGCCAAGAACCACCCCTCCGTCGCCGTCGTCACCAGCCCCGAGCGGTACGCCGACGTCCTCGCGGCCGTCAAGGACGGCGGCTTCGAGCTCGCCGCCCGCAAGCGGCTGGCCGCCGAGGCCTTCCAGCACACCGCGTCCTACGACGTCGCCGTCGCCTCCTGGTTCGCGTCCGCCTACGCCCCCGCCGACGAGTCGCGGTTCCCCGACTTCCTGGGCGCCACCTTCGAGCGCGAGAGCACCCTGCGCTACGGCGAGAACCCGCACCAGCCCGCCGCCCTCTACGTCGACACCGCATCCCGGGGCGGCTCCGCCGCGGGCGGCGGCCTCGCGGCCGCCGAGCAGCTGCACGGCAAGGAGATGTCGTACAACAACTACACGGACACGGACGCCGCGCGCCGTGCCGCGTACGACCACGACGAGCCCTGCGTCGCGATCATCAAGCACGCCAACCCCTGCGGGATCGCGGTCGGCGCGGACGTCGCCGAGGCGCACCGCAAGGCGCACGCCTGCGACCCCGTCTCCGCCTACGGCGGCGTGATCGCCGTGAACCGCCCGGTCAGCAAGGAGATGGCCGAGCAGGTCGCGGAGATCTTCACCGAGGTCATCATCGCGCCGGACTACGAGGAGGGGGCTCTCGAAGCCCTCACCAGGAAGAAGAACATCCGCGTGCTGAAGGCCCCCGACGCGCCCTGCAACCGCGTCGAGGCCAAGCAGATCGACGGCGGCCTGCTGCTCCAGGTCACCGACCGCCTCCAGGCCGACGGCGACGACCCGGCCACCTGGACGCTGGCCAGCGGTGAGGCACTGCCGGCCGAGGAGCTGGCGGAACTGGCCTTCGCGTGGAAGGCCTGCCGCGCCGTCAAGTCCAACGCCATCCTGCTCGCCAAGGACGGTGCCTCGGTCGGCGTCGGCATGGGCCAGGTCAACCGCGTCGACTCCTGCAAGCTCGCCGTCGAGCGGGCCGGCGAGGAGCGCGCGCGGGGCTCCTACGCCGCCTCCGACGCGTTCTTCCCCTTCCCCGACGGCCCCGAGATCCTGATCGGCGCCGGTGTCCGGGCGATCGTCCAGCCGGGCGGTTCGATCCGGGACGAGCTGGTCGTCGAGGCCGCGAAGAAGGCGGGCGTGACGATGTACTTCACGGGCACGCGCCACTTCTTCCACTGAGCGTCCGCAACGCATGACGGCCTCCGGCCCTCCCCCGAGGGAGCCGGAGGCCGTCGGCCCGTGGGGGCCCGGTCAGCAGGGGCGCAGGGACCAGATCGGGTCCCAGGTGGCCGTGCCGGCCTCGTAGGCCGTGGACGTCCAGCGGACGCTGCCGTCCTGGTTGAAGAACTTCGCGACCGTGCCCGGCGTCTGGTTGTTGGTGAACGGGCCGTCACCGGTCCAGTTCGTCACGTTCCAGGTCTGGCACTTGTAGAAGTCGAACTTGGTGCCGTTGACGAGCATGCACAGGTGGCCGTACGCGCAGTCCAGGTCCTTGGCGGCGGCCCTGCCCCGCGGGGCCTTGGTGAGGGTCAGGCCGTCGTAGCGGACCTGGTCGGCGGAGGACGACAGCGGCTTCGGGTGCCCGGCGAGGACGTGGTCGGCGACCTGCTGGACGCTGGTGACCCGGGTGCCGTCCGGGGCGTTGTCGGCGACGGCCGCGACCGTGGAGCCGGCGACGAGGGCGGTGGCCGCGATCAGGAGCGCGGCGGGCTTGGCGATGTTCACGTGTTCCCCCATGTGAACGGTGGTGCATGAACGGTGTGGTCCCTCCGCCGTGGAGCCGTGGCGGAGTGGTTCCACCGTCGCAGCGGCCGCCGCCCGCCGGTACCTGTGAAGTCTCAGGGTCACTTCCTGCCCGGGGGCGCGTATTCCTTGAGGTAGTGGGCGACACGGGCGCAGTACTCGCGGTACTTCGGGGGAACTCCGCCCGTGTCGTTCACCTTCGTGTACGAGGTCCGGTAGGAGGCGGCGAGCAGGACGCGCCGGTCGCCCGGAAGACCGGGCTTCAGGCGGGGTGCCATGTAGCAGAGGTAGCGGCCCATGGCCGGGATCGAGACGGCGGGCGTGAGCGGTGGGGTGGGGGTCGCGGACGCCGGGACGCCGTTGTCCTGCATCCACCAGCGCAGCACTTCCGGGGTCCAGCGGGCGATGCCGTACTCCATGTTGCCGGGGTCGGAGAGGTTCGGGTCGAAGTCGCTCTCGGACTTGAGCATGGCCGCGATGAGGACGGGCGTGACGTCGGGCTGGGAGCACGCGTGGGCGGAGTCCACGATCAGCCGCCGGTACCGCACCGGGACGCCCCGGTCGGTACGCAGTTCCGAGGCGCCGTAGCCCGCGAGGGCCGCCTTGTCGTCGCCGCCGTGCTCCGCGGTCCACGTGCTGACGCCGTAGCCGAGGGCCGCGACGGCCGCGGCACCCGCGACCAGCGCCGGCAGGCGCCCGCGGCGCCACGGCAGCCGGGGCGGGAGGGACGGGCGCCCGGTGCCGGCCGCCGCCGCCACGCGCCGAAGCAGCGGCTGTGTCGCGACGCGGTCCGCGTGCGTGCGGGCCAGGCAGTCGCGGACGATCTCCCGCCAGGCGCCCGGGAGTTCGGGCGACAGGCGCAGGTCGTCGGCGCCCCGCGCGTAGGCGGCCGCAGCGTCGCGCCGGGCCGACGGGGTGCCGCCGGGCAGCGGGAAGGAGCCGGTGAGGACGAGGTGCGCGAGGACGCCGAAGGCCCAGACGTCGGCCGACGGGCGGATTCTGCGGCCGCGCTCGCCGATCTCGCCCCACAGCAGCTCGGGCGGGGTGTAGTCGGGGGTCGAGAAGGCGGGTGTGTAGGCGTGGGTGCCCTCCAGCTCGGCGGCCATGTTGAAGTCGGCGAGCCGTGCCGAACCGTCCGCCATCAGCAGCACGTTGGCCGGTTTCAGGTCCCCGTGCACCCAGCCCGCCCGGTGCAGCTGGGCCAGGCCCTCGCAGATCTGCGCGAGCAGCGCGGGCCCGGCAGGCGGGCGGGGCGCGGCGGCGAGCAGGGCGGACAGGGAGCCCTCGGCGCGCTCCAGGACGAGCACGGTGGCGCCGTCGAGGGCGGGGCGCTCCGGGTCGTCCACGACGAGGCTCTCGTACATCCGGATCAGCCGGGGCCGGCTCAGCCGGCGCAGCAACGCGACCTCCCGGTCCACCAGTTCCCCCAGGTGCGCCAGCTGGCGCGGGGTGTTCGTGCCGGTCGGCAGGAACTTCAGGGCGGCCCTGCGCGGCAGGCCGCGGGCGCCGTCACCGGTGCGGCGGCCCGCGTACACGCTGCCGAACGCACCCGTCGCGATCGGCTCGCGCACCTCCCAGGCGCCGACCCGGTACCCCTTCGGCACCGCGACGGCGTACGGCTCGGTCACCGGGCCGCCGTCCGGCTCGCGGAGCCGGAGCCGGACAGGACCACGAGGTCGTCCTCGCGCACCACGTCGAAGCGCAGCGCCAGGGAGACCAGGGACTCCTTCTTGCCGTTGAGGCGGGGGCCGGGGTCGGCGCTCTCCGGGCCGGGCTTGAGGCGCAGCTTCACGGCCAGGTAGTCGATGTTCCACTGCACCGAGGTGCGCGAGGCGGCCGGCCAGGCGGGGCGCAGCCGGTCCACGACCTGGTCGACCGTGGGCAGCGGGGCGTGCGGGTCACCGCGCAGGCGCGGTTCGCACAGGGCGGCCAGGACGGCGAAGTAGCGCTTCGTGCGGTCCACGGCGAAGGGCGCCGCGGTGGTCTCGCCGTCCGGCCCCGCGCCGTCGCTCAGGTAGTCGTGCCGCGGGGCCCACACCTCCAGGGCCAGCAGGTCACCGGCGGCGGGCAGCACGATCCGGGAGAACTCGAAGGGCACGGGCGCGTCGAGGCGGCCCGGTCCGACCTTGATGTGCTCGCCGGCGCCCTCGGGGTTCTCCACGACGTACGTCTGCCGCGCGGACAGGTTGCTCAGTATCCAGAACGTGCCCTGCGCGGCGACCTCGCCGGCCCGGCGGGAGACCCCGTCGTGCGGGATCGTCAGGCCGTTGCCGGGCGCCCGCCCGAAGCTCAGGCGCTCGCCGGGGGCGAGCCGGAGTTGGCGACGGTCGTCCTCCGTGGTCGGCGGAGGTACGACGATGATGCTGTACACGGTCCTGCGTCTCCCCGTGCCTGACGGTTAGCCGGGTCAGTACGGCTACCCCGGCCAGACTAGGGGGACACACCGGGGCCGTGTCTGCCCCCTTGACGGGTGAGACACGGCCCGTGACGGTGATTGGCGTGATCTGTTCCGTGCCGGACGCGGGCTCAGTAGCGCGGGCGGTTGAACCAGGCCTTGCCGTTGGCGCCGCCCACGAAGCAGGCGACGAGGATCGCCATCACGGTGTACACGAGGCCCACGAGGACGAACGGGTACAGGCCGAGGATCGCCGTGATGATGCTGAACACCATGGTGGTGACGCGTACGCCGTTGCCGCCCGTGTTGAACTTCGCGGCGAGGACGGCCGCGAACACGCCCCAGGCGATCGCGAACAGCGTGAAGGCCACCAGCACGCCGGTGCCGTACTCCGCGAACTTCTGGAAGGAGGCGTTGTCCTGGAGGGTGGCGTCGTTCTTCGCGCGGTTCACGATCGCCGCGTAGAACGCGAACAGGGCGGCGCCGGGCACCTGCAGGCCGACGATCACCCACATCATCACGCGGGCCGCGCTGACGTTGCCCGGCATCGCGGTCATCGGGGCGCCGACGCCGTACGGCTGCTGGACCGGCGGAGCCGCCGGGTAGCCGTAGCCGGGCTGCTGGCCCTGCGGGTAGCCGTAGCCCTGCTGCTGGGGCGGGCCGTACGGGTTGTTGGGGTCGCCGAAGCTCATGGCGGTGTTTCCTCCGTTGGTCGAGTGCGGGGACGAGGCGCGGCACGGCACGGAGGAAGCGTTTCTACAGATGCGGTCCGTCCCCCCGATGAGCTGCCCGCTGCACTGTGTGCTCATCGTTCTTGACCGGATATGGGCTTGTCCAGCCGGAGGGTGGAGGTGTTGTGCAAGTGCAACACACTTGATCAACGTATGGGCCGGGTGGTATCGGGAGGGCAGCCGGGGCCACCCGGATTGGAACCGGGGGCGGGTCATCCGCGAGGATGGGGGTATGACCGCCCAGATTCTCGATGGCAAGGCCACCGCAGCCGCGATCAAGTCCGATCTGACCGCCCGCGTGGCGGCGCTGAAGGAGAAGGGCGTCACGCCCGGCCTCGGCACGATCCTGGTCGGGGACGACCCCGGCAGCCAGAAGTACGTCGCGGGCAAGCACCGCGACTGCGCGCAGGTCGGCATCGCCTCCATCCAGCGCGAACTGCCCGCCACCGCCACCCAGGAGGAGATCGAGGCGGTCGTCCGCGAGCTGAACGAGGACCCGGCCTGCACCGGCTACATCGTCCAGCTGCCGCTGCCCGAGGGCATCGACGAGAACCGCGTCCTGGAGCTGATGGACCCGGCCAAGGACGCCGACGGCCTCCACCCGATGAACCTCGGCCGCCTCGTCCTGAACGAGCCGGCCCCGCTGCCCTGCACCCCCAACGGCATCCTCACCCTGCTGCGCCGCCACGGCGTCGAGATCAAGGGCGCCGAGGTCGTCGTGGTCGGGCGGGGCGTGACCATCGGCCGGCCGATGCCGCTGCTGCTCACCCGGCGCAGCGAGAACGCCACCGTGACCCAGTGCCACACCGGCACCCGCGACCTGTCCGCCCACCTCAAGCGCGCCGACATCATCATCGCGGCGGCCGGCTTCCCGCACCTGATCCGCGCCGAGGACGTCAAGCCGGGCGCCGCCGTCCTGGACGTCGGCGTCTCCCGCAACGCCGAGGGAAAGATCGTCGGCGACGTCCACCCGGACGTGACCGAGGTGGCCGGCTGGATCTCCCCGAACCCCGGCGGTGTGGGCCCGATGACCCGGGCGCAGCTGCTGGTCAACGTGGTCGAGGCGGCGGAGCGCAGTGCCGGCTGAGGGCGCCCGCGGCGCGCGGAACGCCGTCGCGGACGCCGGCACCCACGGGCCCGCCGGGAAGCCCCCTCAGCGGACCACGCGCCGCTTCCCGCGCATCACCCGCGACACCGCCCGGCCCGAGGGCGGCGGCCGGGCCGCGTCCGGTGACGCGCCGGCCCCCGCCCGGCAGTGGCCGTTGCTGGTCGTGGTGGGCACCGCCGCGCTCGGCCTGCTGCTGACCTCGCTCGGCATGTTCCGCTCCGGCAGCCTGCTGGTCGGCGTCGGCCTGCTGGCCGGCGCGGTGCTGCGCTGGATCCTGCCGGGCGTCGGCATGCTCGCCGTCCGCTCCCGGTTCACGGACATCGCCACCTACGGCGTCCTCGGCCTCGCGATCGTCCTGCTGGCGATGATGGCCCAGCCCAAGCCATGGCTGGAGATCCCGTTCCTCAAGGACTTCCTGCACGTCACACTCAGCGACAAGTAGCCCCCCGCGCAACGCCGGTGGCCCGCGCCTCCCCCCGGGACGCGGGCCACCGGCGTATCCCCCGCACCCGACGACGGTACGGCCGGCCGGCCGCCACCGCGTCCGTCCACGGGCTGAACCGCCGTACGCCCCGGGGAGGTGGACAGCCGCCGCCTGCGACTTCCGCGGTACCGCGCACGGTTGACTCCCGCGGCCGACCTCGGGCGTTACCCTGCGGCGGTGCGACCGCCGACCCCCCGCCCGCTCGTCGTGGACACGCTGATCGCGGTCGCCATGGCCGTGGTCGCCGTCCTGCTCGGCCGGGAGTCGCACACGCAGGGCTGGCCCGATCCCGACGCCCGCGCCTACGGCCTGATCGCCCTCGCGCACCTGCCGGTCGCCCTGCGCGGCCGCCGGCCCCTCGCCGTCTTCGCCGTCGTCGAGGCGGCCGCGCTCGTGTACGTCACCCTCGGCTACTGGCCGGTGGTGTGCACCTTCGGCCTGATGCTCGCGCTGTACACCGTGGCCTCCCTGCGCCCGCTGCGCACCGCCCTGGCCTGCGCGCTGTGCATGGCCGGGCTCTGGGTGTACGCCGGCGTGGTCAGCCACACGCCGTCCATGGCCTCCGTGGTGGGCCAGGCGCTGCTGTACTGCTCGGTGCTGGTCTGGTTCGGCCACCTGGCCCGCCGCTCGGCCGAGCTGACCCGGCGGCTGCGCGCCGAACAGGCCGAGCGGGCCCGGCGGGCGGTCGCCGAGGAGCGCGGCCGGATCGCCCGCGAACTGCACGACGTGGTCGCCCACCACATGTCGGTGATCTCCGTGCAGGCGGGCCTCGCCCGCTTCGTCTTCGACTCCGACCCCGGCACGGCCCGCGGCGCGCTCGGCACCATCGCGGACACCAGCGGCGAGGCCCTGGAGGAACTGCGGCGCATGCTCCAGGTGCTGCGCGAGGAGGACCCCGAGGCCCCCGAGCGGGCCCCCATGCCCACCCTGGACCGGATCGGCGACCTCCTCGACCGGGTGCGGGCCGGCGGGCTGCCCGTGGACCTCGCCGTCGAGGGCACCGCCCGACCGCTGCCGCCCGGCGTCGAACTGTGCGCCTACCGCGTCGTCCAGGAGGCCCTCACCAACGCCCTCAAACACGCCGGACCCGCCCACGCGCGCGTGGAACTGCGGTACGGCCCCCACGAACTGGCCGTGCGCGTCACCGACGACGGGGAGGGGGTGAAACCGGACAGAGTCTCCCGGGGGACCGGACACGGCTTGATCGGCATGCGCGAACGGGCCAAGCTCTACGGCGGGACGATCAGAGTCGGCCCACGCGCCGCGGGCGGCTACGAGGTCCAGCTGACCCTGCCCACCTCGGCCACCGACTCACGGCGGGGGGACGACCGTACGGCATGATCAGAGTGCTCGTCGTGGACGACCAGTTCCTCATCCGCGCCGGACTTGTCGGCCTGCTGCGGGCCGCGCCCGGCTTCGAGGTGGCGGGGGAGGCGGGCGACGGCGCGGAGGCGGTGCGGCTCGCCGCCGAGACCCGGCCCGACGTCGTCCTCATGGACATCCGGATGCCCGGCATGGGCGGTATCGAGGCCACCGAGCGCATCCTCGCCGAGGCCGACGGCCGCCCGCCCCGGGTGCTGGTGCTGACCACCTTCGACCTCGACGAGTACGTCTACGGCGCGCTGCGCGCCGGCGCCTCCGGCTTCCTGCTGAAGGACTCGGGGCCGGAGCGGCTGCTGGCGGCGGTCACGGCCGTCGACGGCGGCGACGCCCTGTTCGCGCCCAGCGTCACCCGGCGCCTGGTGGAGGCCTTCGCCCGGCAGCAGACGCCTTCCGCGTCCGACCCGGCCCCGCCCGACCTCGGCGTGCTCACCTCCCGCGAGGTGGAGGTGCTGAGGCTGACGGCCCGCGGGCTGTCCAACGGCGAGATCGCCGACCGCCTCTACATCTCCGAGGCCACCGTCAAGACCCACCTCAACCGCACCATGTCCAAGCTCGACCTGGGCAGCCGGGCCCAGGCGGTCGTGCTCGCCTACGAGACGGGACTGGTGACGCCCGGCGGGTGAACGGCGGCCCCCGGGGCGGTGGTTCGCCCCCACCCCCGAAGAGGGACGAACCGCCGCCGCGTGTGCAGCCTTCCGCCTGTGAACTGCCTGTTCAACGCCTGTCTTCGCGCTGTGGCACGGAAGTGACCGTTCCGCTACGGTGTCCGCGCGCCGTCCATGCCCCCGTGCGCTCCCGCTGCGGGAACTGCGATCCCCGGGCAGGGCATCCTTGTGGGTAGCCAGGACGGGACACACCGGGGAGAGCAAGGGGGAAACGATGCCTCGCTGGAAAGAGCTGCCCGAGGATCTGGACCCGCAGATCAAGGAGTTCACCGGCCAGATGCGACGGCTCGTGGACCGCGGCGGGCTGAGCGTCGCCGCGCTGGCCGACCGCACGGGCTACAGCAAGACGTCCTGGGAGCGGTACCTGAGCGGCCGGCTCCTCGCGCCCAAGGGCGCCGTCGTCGCGCTCGCCGAGGTCACCGGCACGAACCCCGTCCACCTCACCACCATGTGGGAGCTGGCCGAGCGCGCCTGGAGCCGCGCGGAGATGCGGCACGACCGCACGATGGAGGCCATACGCATCTCCCAGGCGCGCGCGGCACTGGGGGAGTTCGGGGCGGCGGAGGCGACGGGGGGACCGTCGGGGCGGGGACTCACAGGCCTGTCCGGGCGGAAGAACGGCAGTGCCACGGCGCGGCCCGGGATCGCCGGTCCGGCCGGTGTGTCACCGACGATTCCCGCCCAGCCCTCCGGGCCGGACGCGGACGTCCGGGACGGAGCGGGCCGTGACCGGGGCGACGGCGCGGGCGCGGGCAGTGGCTCGCGCGCGGGTGTCGGCCTCGCCGACGCCGGGGGTGGCGGCGCGGCCGGGGGCACGGACACCGGCTCGGACGCGGCTGCCGGTGCGGACGCGGGTTCCGGCCGTGGCGCGGTGAACTCGTGGGGGCTGGCCGGGTTCCAGGGACCGTCGTCGGCGACCGCCCGGCCGGGCTCCGGCTCGGGTTCACCGGTGGGCGCCGGTGACGGTGCCGGTCCCGACGGCGGCGTGCGGGGCGCCGGCGCGGCCGGCGGGACCGCCCCGGCGCCGGGAGGCGCGAAACCGCCGTACGACGTACCGGCGCCCGGGGCCGTCGCGGGAACGCCGGCGGGCAGCGGCAGGCGGCAGCAGGTGACGATGTTCCTCGCGGGGCTCGTCAGCGTGCTCCTCGTCATCGGCGCCGTCTTCTTCTTCACCCACCGCGACGGCGGCACGCGCAAGGGCGCGGCCAAGCCGCCGTCGCCGGCCGCGACCCGCCACCCGAGCCTGCCGCGCGGGGTCAAGTGCGCCGGGTCCGCCTGCGCCGGCAAGGATGCCGAGACCATGGGGTGCAGCGGCGACCTGGTGAGCACCGCCAAGTCCGTCACCGTCGGCGGCACGACCCTGGAGGTCCGCTACAGCAAGGCCTGCGGCACCGCCTGGGGCCGGATCACCGGCGCCGCGCGGGGCGACACGGTGGAGGTGTCCGCGGGCACGGACCGCCAGAAGGGTGAGCTGACCGCCGTGGGTGACGCCATCGCCTACACCCCGATGGTCGCCGTGAAGAGCGCGGCGGAGGCCAGGGCCTGCGCGACCCTCGCCTCGGGACACACCGGGTGCACGAAGTAGCCACGACACGAACGACCGGCGAAGCGCGCCGGCCGCGACCGGGGAAGGCCCGCCGAACGGCGCTCGCGTGACACGGTGCGGGTGAATGTCCGAAACGGCGTGCATGGTCCGGCGGATCCGGGGCACGCGAACGACATCCCCCCATGGGAGTCCGGCACGCCGGACACCTCCCCCCACCGGCGGCCGCCTTCCGTCCCCCCTCTCCCGGACCGGCGGCCGCCATTCGCGTCCGGTGCCCCGTCCGCCGCTGCGTTCAGCCAGGTGACCGCCCGAAATCGGCCCGGTGTCCGCCTTGTGGGGTGAGCCACACGGCCCGGGACGTCTCGCATGCCGGATGCGCGATAGCCTGACCGCTGGATCGATCTCTTGACGCCAAGAGATCGATCATCCGCCCGGGGCCGGGAAGCCCCATCGCCAGCTGTCATACGGAGAACGCCATGACCCGCACTCCCGTGAACGTCACCGTCACCGGCGCGGCCGGCCAGATCGGTTACGCCCTGCTCTTCCGCATCGCCTCCGGCCAGCTGCTCGGCGCGGACGTGCCGGTCAAGCTGCGCCTGCTGGAGATCACCCCCGCGCTGAAGGCCGCCGAGGGCACCGCCATGGAGCTGGACGACTGCGCCTTCCCGCTGCTGCAGGGCATCGACATCACCGACGACCCGAACGTCGCCTTCGACGGCGCCAACGTGGCCCTCCTGGTCGGCGCCCGCCCCCGCACCAAGGGCATGGAGCGCGGCGACCTGCTGGAGGCCAACGGCGGCATCTTCAAGCCGCAGGGCAAGGCCATCAACGACCACGCCGCCGACGACATCAAGGTCCTCGTCGTCGGCAACCCGGCCAACACCAACGCGCTCATCGCGCAGGCCGCCGCGCCGGACGTCCCGGCCGAGCGCTTCACCGCGATGACCCGCCTCGACCACAACCGCGCGCTGACCCAGCTCGCGAAGAAGACGGGCACCGCGGTCGCCGACATCAAGCGCCTGACCATCTGGGGCAACCACTCGGCCACCCAGTACCCGGACATCTTCCACGCCACGGTCGCGGGCAAGAACGCCGCCGAGGTGGTCAACGACGAGAAGTGGCTGGCCGACGAGTTCATCCCGACCGTCGCCAAGCGCGGCGCCGCCATCATCGAGGCCCGTGGCGCCTCCTCGGCCGCGTCCGCCGCCAACGCCGCCATCGACCACGTCCACACCTGGGTCAACGGCACCGCCGAGGGCGACTGGACCTCCATGGGCATCCCGTCGGACGGCTCCTACGGCGTACCGGAGGGCCTGATCTCCTCCTTCCCGGTCACCACCAAGGACGGCGCCTACGAGATCGTCCAGGGCCTGGAGATCAGCGAGTTCTCCCGCGCCCGCATCGACGCCTCCGTCAAGGAGCTGGCGGAGGAGCGCGAGGCGGTCCGCGCCCTCGGCCTCATCTGAGCGTCGTCCCCGGCGACTTCGCCGGAGAGAACCCCATGTGCCCGAAGGCCCCGGAGTGTTCCGGGGCCTTCGGCCGTGTGTGGGCGCGTTCAGCGCACGTCGACGTAGTCGTACGCGTCCGCGGTGGACGAGGTGCTGTTGCCCGCGTAGTGGAAGCGCCAGGTGCCGTCCGCCGAGGCGGTGACCGTGGTCTTCAGGTAGCCGCTGGAGGAGGACGTGATCGTCTTGACGGTGGTGCAGGAGCCGGCGCCCGCCTTCTTGAGCTGCAGCTGGACGGACTGGCTGCCGTAGCCGTAGTACTCCAGGCAGGTCCAGCTCGCGCGCTTCAGCGTGCCGGTGACGGTGATGGTCCTGCCCTTGGCGACCGGCTCCGGGCCCGCGTCGAAGCCGCCGAAGCTTGCGGCGCGCTTGGCCCAGTGGTTCTTGTAGACGTCCGTCTGGAGGTGGTCGGCGTCGTTGCCGACGGCCCACGCGGAGACGTTCCACTTGCCGTTCAGGGCGCTGTCGTACAGGTCGTCGGCGGGGTCGACCGTGATGGTGATCTTGCAGGTGGCCGCGGTGGCGCTCCACTTGTCGCAGGTGGCGTCGTTGTCCGTGGCGAGGACGCCGTCCACGTCGGGGTTGGCCTCGTCGAGGCTGGTGCCGTGCCACAGGAACGCCCCGGCCGTGTAGATGCCGGAGGGGTCGTTGGCGGTCACGTAGATGGTGAAGGCCTTCTTGCCGACACCGGCGACGAGGTCCTTGCCCGCGTTGACGGTGACCTTGGCGACCTGGGTGTCGCCCTTGACGTCGTCGGCCGGGGCGCCGCCCACGGAGGGCGAGGCCGCCAGCTCGGCGGCGGTGTCCGCCGGGTTGCCGGCCGCGTGGGCGGCCGGTGCGACGAGGGCGGTGAGCGCCACGGCACCGGACACGGTCGCGGTGGCCAGGCTGGCTCGAATGCGCATCTGCGTTCCCCAAGTTGACAGCGTGCCGCACGCTCGGTGGGGGCGCGTGCGGCACGAGTGGTGTGTGGGGACCCTGGTGACTCCGATGCGAGGACCCACGAAGGTAAGGAACGGTTGTACACGGGTGAAAGAATCTCAAGTGCGGCGTGTCGCCCCGCTCTTCAGCCGCTTCTCGAACCAGTGGTCGGCGTGGACGTTGTCGCCGTAGCGCGGGATCTCCGTGTAGCCGCACGCCCGGTACATCGTCCGCGCCTCGGTGAGCGCCGCGTGCGTGTCCAGGCGTACGACGTCCAGGCCGCGCGTGCGCGCCTGGTCCTCCAGGCCGGCCAGCAGCCGCCGCGCGAGCCCCAGTCGCCGGGCCTCGGGGGCGACCCACACGTGCCGGATCTCCCCCATGCCCGGCGCCGGCCGCCGCAGGGCGCCGCAGCCCACCGGCCGCCCCTCCTCGTACGCCACCAGGAAGGCGCCCGCCTCTCCGGTCACGTCCTCGGGGCCGACCAGGTCCGCCGCGTCGAAGCCCTCGGGGAAGCGCGCGTCCAGCTCCGCCGCGTACGCGTCCAGGCAGGCCCGCGCGTCCGGTGCGTCACCGGCCACGACCTCCACCGAGATCCCCGCCAGCCGCAGCAGCCGCTGCGCGGTGGCCAGCGCGCCGGTCAGCTCGGTCCGCTGGGCGGGGGTCAGGCCCCGCAGCAGGCCGGCGACGAGCGCGTCGGAGCGCCGGTGCTGCTCGGCGACCTCCGCGCGACCCGTCGGGGTCAGCTCGACGGTGCGCAGCCGGCTGTCGTGCGCGGGCACGCCGACCCGCACCAGGCCCTCGGTCTGCAGCGCCTTGGTCATCCGGGTCAGGTATCCGGCGTCCAGTCCGAGCCGCGCGCGCAGCTCCCGCAGAGAGACCCCGCCCTCACCGGCGGAACCGATCTCGAACAGCAGCCGCGCCTCGCCGAGCGGCCGGTCCTGTCCGAGGTAGTGCTCGTCCAGGGCGCCGATGCGGCGGGTGAAGTAGCGGTTGAAGCTCCGGAAGACGGCGACGTCCTCGCCGGCGACCGGCCGGCCCGTTCCTTGACCTGAGTCAATGATCTGCATTCTTTGACCATAGTCAGAGAATCCGGTCCCGTCCATGGTGGTGCGGGCTTTCGGCGGCGGTGCGGGTGGTTCGTGGTGGTGCGCGTCGTCGGCGGCGGCACCGGCCGTCGATCGCGGTGCCGCCTGCCCGTGGTGGTGCGGGCTTTCGGCGCCGGTGCGGGGGTGTCGGCGGTCGGTGCCTCGTGTCCCTGGCGGTGCGGGTTGTCGGTGGGGCGGTGTGTGCCGTCCGGGCGGTGCGGGCCGTCGGTGATGGTGGCGGCCGTCGAGCGCGGTGGCGTTCCGTGCGGGCCGGCGCGAGGCCGGAGCGGTGGTCCGGCCCGCTCACCCGTTCGCGGCGCGTGCGAGGCGCCGCGGTGGCGGTGCTCCTACCGTGGCCGCATGACGACCGTCCCCGTTTCCCCCGCCCCTTCTGCCGTCCAGCCCGTCGGCTACTGGACCTGGGTCGCCCACCGGGCCGTCGTACGCCGTCTGCGCGCCGCCCTGGCCCGGATCGACCTCACCCAGCCGCAGTGGTGGGTCCTGAAGGACATCGCCGCCGAGTCCGCGCCCCGCACCCCGGCCGAGCTGCGCGAACGCCTGGCCCCGCACCTCGACGCCGGGCCGGAGGTGATCGGGTGCGCCCTCGACACCCTGGTCGCCCGTGACTGGCTGACCGTCGGCGAGGACGGCAGGGTGCGCGCCACCGACGCCGGCCGGGAGGCCACCCGGCGCGCCGTGGACGTCCTCGGGCGGGTCCGCGCCGAGATCCACGACGGCATCCCGGAGGAGGAGTACGCCGTCGCGCTGGACGTCCTGCGCCGGATGATCCGCAACCTCGGCGAGGAGCCCGACCTGACGCCCTGACTCTCCGCGCAGCCAGCCTTCTTTGTCCCTTTTCGCCCGCATTTTCAGTGACGCGGCGCACTTTCGTCCCCCGATTGCGCATGCCTTCCACCGGCTCGGGCAGGCGCTCGCGGTCCCCGAGCGTGGCAGTGGTGTGACGCAGGGGCGCGGATCAGGAACGGAAGGCAACACCGATCATGGCGAACGGAACGGAACGACAGGCCCAGGCGACCATCCACGCGGGGGGCGAGTGGCTGGCCGCCGCCTCCGGGGCCACACGCGAGATCCTGGACCCCGCGGACGCCCGGCCGTTCGCCGTGGTCGCCGAGGGCGACGAGAAGGACGCGGAACGGGCGGTCGCGGCCGCCCGGCAGGCCTTCGACCACGGGCCCTGGCCCACCACCCCGGTCGCCGAGCGCGCCGCGCTGCTGCGCCGCGTCGCCGACCTCCTCGTGCGCGACCGCGAGGCGCTCGGCCTGCTGGAGAGCCGCGACGCGGGCAAGACCGCCGAAGAGGGGCGCGTCGACATCGACTGCGTCGCCGACGCCTTCCGGTACTTCGCCGACCTCGTCGCCGCCGAGGCGCCCGGCCGGGTCGTGGACGCCGGTTCCCCCGACGTCCACAGCGTCGTCGTGCACGAGCCGGTGGGTGTGTGCGCGCTGATCACCCCCTGGAACTACCCGCTGCTCCAGGCGAGTTGGAAGATCGCCCCGGCCCTCGCCGCCGGCAACACCTTCGTGGTCAAGCCCAGCGAGATCACGCCGATGACCACCGTCGCGCTGATCGGGCTGCTGGCGGAGGCAGGCCTGCCCGCCGGGGTCGCGAACCTCGTCACCGGCCCCGGCCACACCGTCGGCGCCCGGCTCGCCGAGCACCCCGACGTCGACCTGGTCTCCTTCACCGGGGGACTGGTCAGCGGTACCAAGGTCGCCCAGGCCGCCGCGCCCACGGTGAAGAAGGTCGCCCTCGAACTCGGCGGCAAGAACCCCAACGTCGTCTTCGCCGACGCCTGCGCCACGGACGAGGGCTTCGACACCGCCGTGGACCAGGCCCTCAACGCGGCCTTCATCCACAGCGGCCAGGTCTGCTCGGCCGGCGCCCGGCTCATCGTCGAGGAGTCGGTCCGCGAGCGCTTCGTCGCCGAACTCGCCCGGCGGGCCCAGCGGATCAGGCTCGGGCGCGGCACCGCCGACGGCGTCGAGTGCGGCCCGCTCGTCTCGGCGGCGCAGCGCGAGAAGGTCGAGGGGTACGTGGCCTCCGCGCTCGCCGAGGGCGCGGTGCTGCGCTGCGGCGGCAAGCGGCCGGAGCCGAGCGAGGACCGCCCGGAGTCCGGGTACTTCTACGAGCCGACCGTGCTCGACGCCTGCCACCGCGAGATGCGGGTCGTGCGCGAGGAGGTCTTCGGACCCGTCCTCACCGTCGAGACGTTCCGTACCGAGGACGAGGCCGTCTTCCTCGCCAACGACACCGAGTACGGCCTCGCGGGCGGCGTGTGGAGCGCCGATCCGGGCAGGGCCCGCCGGGTCGCCGGCCGGCTGCGCCACGGCACCGTCTGGATCAACGACTTCCACCCCTACCTCCCGCAGGCGGAGTGGGGCGGCTTCGGCCGGAGCGGCACCGGCCGCGAGCTGGGGCCCGCCGGGCTCGCCGAGTACCGCGAGACCAAGCACGTCTACCAGAACCTCGCGCCCCGGCCCGTGCGCTGGTTCGCCGGCTGACCCCCGCCTCCCTCCCCGGAAACACCCCCTGGAGTAGCACGCCCATGTCCCACCCCCCCCACCTCTACGACTACGTCGTCATCGGCGGTGGCACCGCCGGGTCCGTCATCGCCTCCCGCCTCACCGAGGACCCGGACGTCACCGTCGCCGTCATCGAGGGCGGCCCGAGCGACGTCGGCCGCGACGACGTCCTCACCCTGCGGCGCTGGATGGGCCTGCTCGGCGGCGACCTCGACTACGACTACCCGACGGTGGAGCAGCCACGCGGCAACTCCCACATCCGGCACAGCCGCGCCCGCGTCCTCGGCGGCTGCTCCTCGCACAACACCCTCATCTCCTTCAAGCCGCTGCCGTCCGACTGGGACGAGTGGGAGGAGGCCGGCGCCAAGGGCTGGGGCGCCGTGCCGATGGAGGCGTACTTCGCCCGGCTGAAGAACAACATCGTCTCCGTCGACGAGAAGGACCGCAACGCCATCGCCCGCGACTTCGTCGACGCCGCCCGGTCCGCACTCGGCGTGCCGCGCGTCGAGGGCTTCAACAAGAAGCCCTTCACCGAGGGCGTCGGCTTCTTCGACCTCGCCTACCACCCCGAGAACAACAAGCGGTCCTCGGCGTCGGTGGCGTACCTGCACCCGGTGATGGACGAGCGTCCGGGTCTGCACATCTTCCTGGAGACCTGGGCGTACCGGCTCCAGCTGGCCGGCACCCGCGCCGAGGGCGTGCACGTGCGCACCAAGGACGGCGAGGAACTGCTGATACGCGCCCGCAACGAGGTCGTGCTGTGCGCCGGCGCCGTCGACTCCCCCCGCCTGCTGCTGCACTCGGGCATCGGACCGCGCGCGGACCTGGAGGCCCTCGGCATCCCCGTCGTCCTCGATCTGCCGGGCGTCGGCGAGAACCTGCTCGACCACCCCGAGTCGGTGATCGTCTGGGAGACCCACGGGCCGATCCCGGAGAACTCCGCGATGGACTCCGACGCGGGCCTGTTCGTGCGCCGCGACCCCGGACACGCGGGTCCGGACCTGATGTTCCACTTCTACCAGATCCCGTTCACCGACAACCCGGAGCGGCTGGGCTACGAACGCCCGCCGTACGGCGTCTCGATGACCCCCAACATCCCCAAGCCGAGGTCGCGCGGCCGGCTGTACCTGACCAGCGCCGACCCGGGCGTGAAGCCCGCCCTGGACTTCCGGTACTTCACCGACGAGGACGACTACGACGGCCGCACCCTGGTCGACGGCATCCGCATCGCCCGCGAGGTCGCCAGGACCGAACCGCTGGCCGGCTGGCTCAAGCGCGAGGTGTGCCCCGGTCCGCAGGTCACCGGCGACGAGGAGCTGAGCGAGTACGCCCGCAAGGTCGCGCACACCGTCTACCACCCGGCAGGCACCTGCAAGATGGGCGCCGTCGACGACGAACTCGCCGTGGTGGACCCGGAGTTGAGGGTGCGCGGGCTGGAGGGCATCCGGATCGCCGACGCCTCCGTCTTCCCGACCATGCCCGCCGTGAACCCGATGATCGGGGTGCTGATGGTCGGTGAGAAGGCCGTGGACCTGATCGGGGAGAGGGCCGTCGAGCCGGTCGGGGGGACGGCCGTCGGGTCGATCGGGGGGACGGCCGTCGGGTCGATCGGCGGTGGTGCCCGATGAGCGCCGTGACCCCCGCCGTCCCCACCCGCAAGCCGCCCACCGGCACCGGCCCGGACACCCCCGTCTTCTCCGTCTCCGGCCTGTGGAAGGTCTTCGGCCCGAAGGCCGAGCGCGTTCCGGCCGACCCGGAGCTCACCGCGCTGGACCCCGCCGACCTGCGTGCCCGCACCGGCTGCACCGCCGCCGTCCGGGACGTCTCCTTCGACGTCCGCAAGGGCGAGGTCTTCGTCGTCATGGGCCTGTCCGGCTCCGGCAAGTCCACCCTGGTGCGCTGCCTGACCCGGCTCATCGAGCCGACCGCCGGCACCATCGCCATCGACGGCGAGGACGTCCGCGCCATGGACAAGGCCCGGCTGCGCGTGCTGCGCCGGCACCGCGCCGCCATGGTCTTCCAGCACTTCGGGCTGCTCCCGCACCGCTCCGTCCTCGACAACGTCGCCTACGGCCTGGAGATCCAGGGCGTCGGCCGGGCCGAACGCCGCGAGCGCGCCGCCGAGGTCGTCAGGAAGGTCGGCCTGGAGGGCATGGAGAAGCGCCGCCCCAGCCAGCTCTCCGGCGGCCAGCGCCAGCGCGTCGGCCTGGCTCGGGCGCTGGCGGTCGACCCCGAGGTGCTGCTCTTCGACGAGCCCTTCAGCGCCCTCGACCCCCTCATCCGCCGTGACATGCAGGACGAGGTGGCCCGGCTGCACCGGGAGGAGGGCCGCACGATGGTCTTCATCACCCACGACCTCGCCGAGGCCCTCAAGCTCGGCGACCGCATCGCCCTGATGCGGGACGGCCGGGTCGTCCAGCTGGGCACCCCCGAGGAGATCGTCGGCTCCCCGGCCGACGCCTACGTCCGCGAGTTCGTGCGGGACGTGCCGCGCGAACAGGTCATGACCGTCCGTACGGCGATGCGCCCGGCCGGCCCCGGCGAGGCGGCCGTGGGCGCGGCGATCGCCCCCGAGGCCACGGTCTCCGAAGCGATCGAGGCGGTGGCCCGCACCGGCGCCCCGGCCCGGGTGATGGCCGAGGGCCGCTGCCTGGGCGTCGTGGACCACGAGCAGCTGCTGGACGTGGTCGCCGGCGTGACGGACGCGCCCACCCCGGAGGCTGTCTGATGGCCACGCTCACCGTCTCGGCCGCCCACGGCGCCACACCGAGGATCCTCAGAAGCCGGGCCGTCGGCAAGCTCCTGCTGCTCGCCCTGGTCACCGCCGTCCTGCTGCCCGTCCTCAGCCGCTGGGGCAACGGCGGCTGGCCGCACGAGCTGACCGTCAGCCTCGCGGGGCCCCTGACGTCGGCCAGCAACTGGGTGATCGACAACCGGGACAGCCACCCGCTGTTCCTGTACTTCTTCGGCTACATCAGCAACGGCGTCGTCCTCTGCGTCCGCGCCGTCTACCTCGCCCTGCTCGCCCTGGGCTGGCCCGGCGTCACGGTCCTCGGCGCCCTCGTCGCCTGGCGCGTCGCCGGGGTCCGGCTCGCCGCCGGCACGGCCGCCGCCTCCGTGGCGTGCGGCGCGCTCGGCATGTGGGTGCCGACCATGCAGACCCTCGCGCTCATGGTCGTGGCCGTCCTCGCCTCCGTGGCCGTCGGCGCGCTGCTCGGCCTCGCCGCCGGCCTGTCCGACCGGCTGGACCGCGCCCTGCGCCCGGTGCTGGACACCATGCAGGTACTCCCGGCCTTCGCCTACCTCCTCCCCGTCGTCCTGGTCTTCGGCATCGGCGTCCCCGCGGCCGTCCTCGCCACCGTCGTCTACGCCGCCCCGCCGATGGCCCGCCTCACCGCGCTCGGCCTGCGCGGCGCCGACCCCGAAGTCCTGGAGGCCGTGGAGTCGCTCGGCGCCACCCGGCGCCAGCGGCTGCTGACCGCCCGTATCCCGCTGGCCCGCGGGGAACTCCTGCTCGGCCTCAACCAGACGATCATGATGGCGCTGTCCATGGCCGTGATCGCCTCCGTCATCGGCGCCGGCGGCCTCGGTGACCGCGTCTACCAGGCGCTCGCCTCGGTCGACGTCGGCCAGGCCCTCGCGGCCGGCATCCCGATCGTGCTGCTCGCGATCGTCCTGGACCGGGTGACGGCAGCGGCCGGCGCCACCGGGAAGAACGGTTCGCAAACGATCGGCTGGGCGTACGCCCTCGCCGTCACCGCGGCCGCCGCCCTGGCCGCCCGCCTGCTGCACGGCCTGGACTGGCCCACCGGCTGGACCCTGCAGATCGCCGCACCCGTCAACCGCGCCGTCGACTGGATGACCAACCACCTCTACTCCGGCGTCCCCGTCATCGGCGGTACGGCCGACTGGGCGGGCCACTTCACCACCTGGGTCCTGGACCCGGTCCGCGGCGGCCTGCAGTGGCTGCCGTGGTGGGCGGTGCTGCTCGTGGTCGCCGCGCTCGCCTGGCTGATCGGCACCTGGGCCACCGCCCTGACCGCCGTCCTCGCGATGGCCGCGATCGGCGTGCTCGGCGTCTGGGCCCCCGCGCTCGACACCCTCTCCCAGGTGCTGGCGGCCGTCGCCGTCACCCTGGTCCTGGGCTTCGCGACCGGCATCGCCGCCGCCCGCAGCGACCGCGTCGAGCGGGTCCTGCGCCCGGTGCTGGACGTCTTCCAGACGATGCCGCAGTTCGTGTACCTGATCCCCGTCGTCGCCCTCTTCGGCGTCGGGCGCGCGCCCGCCGTCGCCGCGGCCGTCGTCTACGCCCTCCCGGCGGTGGTCCGGATCACCGCGCAGGGCCTGCGCCAGGTCGACCCGGCCGCGCTGGAGTCGGCCCGCTCGCTCGGCGCGACCGGCCGGCAGCAGCTGTGGCAGGTCCAACTCCCGCTCGCCCGGCGGTCGTTGCTGCTCGCCGTCAACCAGGGGGTGGTACTGGTCCTCGCCGTCGTCATCATCGGCGGTCTGGTCGGCGGCGGCGCCCTCGGCTACAACGTCGCCTTCGGCCTCGCCCAGGGCGACCTCGCGACCGGTCTGGTGGCCGGTGCCGCCATCGTCTGCCTGGGCCTGATGCTGGACCGGGTGACCCAGCCGACCGAACGCCGCGCGGGAAAGGGAGCCTGACATGCGACGTCGTACGACCACCGCCGCGCTGGGCGCGCTGGTGCTGCTGACCGCGACCGGCTGCGGCGCCGCCGACATGACCAGACAGGCCTCGCCGTTCGCGAACGCCGGCGGCGCGAAATCCGTGACCCTGTCCGTGCAGTCCTGGGTGGGCGCGCAGGCAGACGTGGCCGTCGCCCAGTACATCCTGGAGCACAAGCTCGGCTACCGCGTCGACACCGTGCAGGTCGACGAGGTGCCCGCCTGGGACGCGCTCAGCCAGGGCCGCGTCGACGCGATCCTGGAGGACTGGGGCCACCCCGACCAGGAGAAGCGGTACGTCCAGGACAAGAAGACCATCGCCCGCGCCGGCGACCTCGGCGTGACCGGCCACATCGGCTGGTTCGTGCCGACCTACCTGGCCGAGCAGCACCCGGACATCACCGACTGGAGGAACCTGAACAAGTACGCCCCCCTCTTCCGCACCGCGGAGAGCGGCGGCAAGGGCCAGCTGATGGACGGCTCCCCGTCCTACGTCACCAACGACAAGGCCCTGGTGGACAACCTGAAGCTCGGCTACCAGATCGTCTTCGCCGGTTCCGAGGCGGCGCAGATCACCCAGATCAAGCAGTTCGCCAAGGAGAAGAAGCCCTTCCTGACCTACTGGTACTCGCCGCAGTGGCTGTTCAAGAAGGTCCCCATGACGGAGGTGAAGCTGCCGCCGTACAAGGACGGCTGCGACGCCGTCCCGGCGAAGATCGCCTGCGCGTACCCGCACACCCCGCTGCAGAAGTACCTCAACGCGGACTTCGCCAGGTCGGGCGGCATCGCGGCGGCCTTCCTGAAGAAGTTCCGGTGGACGACCGAGGACCAGGACGAGGTCTCCCTGATGATCGCCGAGCAGAAGCTGTCGCCCCAGGAGGCGGCGAAGAGGTGGGTGGACGGCCATCCCGACGTGTGGAAGAGGTGGCTGCAGCGGGGAGCGTGAGCTTCCCCGTCGTGAGCTTCCCCATAGAGAAAAAACAGGGACGGAGGGCAACTGCCCCTTTCGTCACTCCCGTGACCATCGGCCGGGTCATGAACATGTAATGGCCGGGTAATGGCCGGGTAATGGCCGGAATCCGCCTGTCGGCAGGTGCCGTAACACGCCCTCCGCCCGGGCTTACGATCGGCACCTGCCGCACCGCGTGCCCCCACCACTGCGACGGCCTCTCGTCTTCTTTTCTTTTCCCAGAAGAGGTCACATGAAGCTTCGCCGTGCCCTGGTGGCGGTCGCGACGACCGCTGCCGTAGCGCCCGCCGCACTGATGACGGCAACCCTGGCCCACGCCGATGACGGCTCGACCTCGGCGGCCCCCACGAGCAGTGCCTCCGCCGCCGTCTCGCAGGCGCCCTCGGCCGGCTCCTCGGCGAGCACCGCCCCCGCCGCGAGCGACTCGGCCCCCGCGGCCGGGAGCACGCCCGCCTCCGCCGCGTCCTCGGCCGCCTCGGCGCCCGCCTCCGCCGCGCCGAGCGCCATGCCGAGCGTGGAGCCCACCGACGTGGCGTTCTGCAACGACCAGAACCCGCACTACAAGGCCACCCTGCGCATCGCGCTGAGCGGCCTGCCGGGCAAGATCGCCAAGGGCAGTGGCTGGCACCCGTTCACGATGTCGGTGACCAACCCGTCGAAGGACGCCATCAAGGACATCACGCTCGCCGCCGGTGTCGGCCAGCTGAACAGCCAGAACCCGTTCACGCTCAAGCAGGTCACGCTGCAGGCGTTCGACCCGGACGCCAAGCAGTGGTTCGACGTCACGGACGACGGCACGTACGCCCTCGGCTCCCTGGGCCCCGGTGACCTGCCCGGTCACACCACGGTCGACCTCGCCTTCCGGCTGAACGTCACGCCCAAGGCCCCGGTCGGCAAGGCCCTCACCATCGGTCTGGGCGTCTACCCCGACACGAAGAACAACTGCGTCGCGACGGGCACCGCCTCCTACAAGATCGACATCGTGGCGCCGGGCACCAGCACCACCGGCTCCAAGCCGGTCCCGCAGACCGGTGGCGAGGCCCCGCTGCCGTCCAAGGCCCCGGCCAAGACCGGCAGCTCGCACGTCGTCCCGGTCTCGGACACGACCGCGGCGGCCAAGGGCTCGCTGGCCCACACCGGTACCTCCTCGGCGCTGCCGCTGATCGCCGGCATCGGCGGCGCGGCCGTGGTCGTCGGCGCCGGCGCGGTCTTCGCCGTACGCCGCCGCAGGACGGGCAGCGCCGCCTGACCTCCTGAACAGGTCGCGAACCGGCCGGGGCCCGCGTCCGCGCGTCGGATGCGGGCCCCGGCGCACGGCGGCCGCGCACGACCGCCGCGAGGGCCGCACCGGCACCGTCGGCCTCGCGGCCCCCGGGGCGAACCCCCGCACCACGGCCGGCCCGGACCGCACGGGCCGCGGATGAGCGTCGCGGACCCGGCCCCGCCGCGAGAGCGAGCCGGCCGGACCCGCGGCCGCTACCGGGCGATCCCGTCCGCGATCTCCCGCAGCGCGGCCGTCGCCGCCCGCTGCAGGCCCGGCCCGAACGTGACCCGGCCGGCCCCGAGTTCGCCGAGCGCGGCGGGCGAGGGGCCCGTGCCGTCCAGGCGGGCGTTGATGTTGAGCGGGCCCTGGACGCCCGAGCGCAGCAGCGGCAGCACCTCCGCCGGGGCGAGGATCGGATAGACGCAGTCCGCGCCCGCCGCCACGTACAGCGCCGCCCGCTCGATGGCCCGCTCAGGGTCCTTGTCGCCGTGCACGAAGGTGTCGACGCGGGCGTTGAGGAACAGCCGGCCGGCCGCGGCCGCCGCGAACTCGGCCAGGAACTCGGCCTGTTCACGCGGATCCTTGAGCACACCCCCGACGGAGTCCTCAAGGTTGCAGCCGACCGCGCCGGCCTCGAGCAGCCGCTCCACGATCTCTCTCGGCGGGAGCCCGTACCCGCTCTCGATGTCCGCCGACACCGGAACGTCCACCGCCCGGGTGATCCGGGCGACCGCGGCGAACATCTCGCCGGCCGGGGTCGACCCGTCCTCGTACCCGAGCGACGCGGCCACCCCCGCGCTCGGCGTGGCCAGCGCCGGGAAGCCCGCCGCCGCGAACACCCGGGCGCTTGCCGCGTCCCACGGCCCCGGCAGGACCAGCGGATCGCCCGGCGCGCGCCCCCGGTGCAGCGCGCGGAACACCTCGGCCTTGTCGCTCACGGCTGGTGACCCCCTGGCGGTACGCGGCGGCTGACCATCAGGCGGTTCCAGCCGTTGATGACGGTGATCAGGCCGATCAGGTGGGCGAGTTGGGCCTCGGTGAAGTGGCGCGCGGCCCGTTCGTACACCTCGTCCGGCACGCCGCCGGTGAGCAGGGTCACGGCCTCGGTCAGCGCGAGCGCGGCGCGCTCCCGCTCGCTGTAGAGGTCCCCGGCCTCCTCCCAGGCGTCCAGGAGCTGGAGGCGGTCCTCCGACTCCCCGTTCCTCCGGGCGACGCGCAGGTGCATGTCCAGGCAGAACGCGCAGTGGTTGATCTGCGAGGCCCGGATCATGACCAGTTCGGCCAGCGCGGGATCGCCGAGCCCCTTCTTGGCGGTCGCGCTGAGGGCGGACATCGCCTGCCCGACCTCGCGGTCCAGCAGCTGGGTACGGCTCACGTGTGCTGCCCCGGCTGGTAGTGGCCCGGCACCGCGCGCGTGGTCACACCGAACCGGTTCCACGCGTTGATCACCGTGATCCCGGCGATCAGCTGGGCCAGCTCGGCCTCCTCGAAGTGCTCGGCCGCGTTCTCGTACACCTCGTCCGGCACGAAACCGTCGGTCAGCACGGTGATCGCCTCGGTCAGCTCGATCGCCGCCAGCTCCTTGGCGGTGTAGAAGTGCTTCGACTCCTCCCACGCGCTCAGCTGCACGATCCGCTGGACGCTCTCGCCGGCCGCCAGCGCGTCCTTGGTGTGCATGTCCAGGCACAGGGCGCAGTGGTTGATCTGCGAGGCGCGGATCTTCACCAGCTCGTACAGCGCCGGGTCCAGGCCCTGCCCGGCCGCCGCGTCGAGCCGGACCATCGCCTTGTAGACCTCGGGTGCCGCCTGCGCCCAGCGCATCCGGGGGGTGTGCTCGGGGACGTACGGGTCCTTGTCGTCCGCAGTGGTCTCAGTGCTCATGGCTTCGACCCTACGGGCGAGGCAGCCCAGGAGTATGGTCCATTTCCATGGCGGAACAGTGGGCCACTCCGGGGGTCGACCTGCATCTCGAACCGGCCGGTACCGGCGGCCTGCGCCGGGGCCTGACGGACGCCCTGCGCGACGCCGTGCGCACCGGTCGGCTGGCCCCCGGCACCCGGCTGCCCTCCTCCCGCACCCTCGCCGCCGACCTCGGCATCGCCCGCAACACCGTCGCCGAGGCCTACGCCGACCTGGTCGCCGAGGGCTGGCTCACCGCCCGCCAGGGCTCGGGCACGCGCGTGGCCGAGCGGGCCGCCGCGGCCCCGCCCGCCGCCGCGGCCGGGAGGGCCGCGGCGGCGGCCCGGCCCGCGGCACCGGCCCGCCCGGCGTACAGCCTCCAGCCCGGCAGCCCCGACCTGACCGCCTTCCCGCGCGCCGCGTGGCTCAAGGCCGTCCGCCGCGCCCTGGCCACCGCCCCGTACGACGCCCTCGGCTACGGCGACCCGCGCGGCCGCCCGGAACTGCGCACCGCCCTCGCCGGCTACCTCGCGCGCGTGCGCGGCGTGCGCACCGACCCCGACAGCGTCCTGATCACCTCCGGCTTCGCCCACGCCCTGCGCGTCATCGGACCCGTCCTCGCCGCGCGCGGGGTGCGGACGGTGGCGGTGGAGTCGTACGGCCTGGACGTCCACCGGCGCCTGCTCCAGCGGGCCGGCCTCGCCACCCCCGCCCTCCCGTACGACGAACTCGGCACCGACCCGCGGGAGTCGGGCGGCGCCGGCGCGCTCCTGCTCACTCCCGCCCACCAGTTCCCGATGGGCACCGCGCTGCACCCCGACCGGCGGGCCGCCGTCGTGGACTGGGCCCGGCGCACCGGCGGGCTGGTCCTGGAGGACGACTACGACGGCGAGTTCCGCTACGACCGCCAGCCCGTCGGCGCCCTCCAGGGACTCGACCCCGACCGCGTGGTCTACTTCGGCACCGCCAGCAAGTCACTGGCCCCCGGCCTGCGCCTGGGCTGGATGGCGCTGCCGCCCGCCCTCGCGCGGGAGGCCGCCGCGGCCAAGGGCGACAGCGACACCGTGGGCGCGCTGGAGCAGCTCACCCTCGCGGAGTTCCTCACCTCGGGCGCGTACGACCGCCACGTCCGCTCCGCCCGCCTGCGCTACCGGCGCCGCCGCGACGCCCTGGCCCGGGCGGTCGCCGCCCGCGCCCCCGAGGTCACCGTCACCGGCATCGCCGCCGGCCTGCACGCGCTGCTCCGCCTGCCGCCGGGCCTGGAACAGTCCGTGGTCCAGGCCGCCGCATGGCAGGGCCTGGCCCTGCACGGCCTGTCCTTCCACCGGCACCCCGAGGCCCTGGCCGAGGAGCTGGACGCCCTGGTGGTGGGGTACGCCACCCCGCCCGACAGCGCGTGGGCCGGGGCGCTGGAGGCGTTGTGCCGGGTGCTGCCGTAGCGCACCGGACCCCCGCCTCCTCAGCCGGCCGGCTCCGCCACCTCCGGCGCCTCCCCGAACCGGGCCAGCGCCAGCGCCCCCGCCAGTGCCACCAGGAAGCCCAGGACCGCCAGCCAGGTCAGCCCCTCGCGGGTCCGGTCGCCCAGCCAGACCACGCCCACCGCGGCCGGTCCGATCGTCTCGCCGATCACCATGCCGGCCGTGGCCGTCGTCACCGCGCCGCGCTGCACGGCGGACGTCAGCAGCATGAAGGCGGCGCCGCTGCCGATCACCAGCGCGTAGGTCGCCGGATTGGTGAACAGGTCCGCCGGCGCCAGGGTGTCGATCAGCCGGACCGCGACCTCCACCACCCCGAACCCGAAGCCGGCGCCCAGCCCCAGGACCAGCGAGCGCCCCCTGCCGGTCAGCCGCCCGCCCGCGAGCGCGAGCAGCAGCATGCCGACCGCCACCGCGAGCACCACGTACCGCAGGATGTCCGACCCGTCCTGCTTCCCCTCCGGCCCGGACGCCAGCGCCAGCATCGCGAGCCCGGCGCACACCACCGCCACCGCGCCCCACTCGGTGCCGCTCAGCCGCATCCGCAGCAGCCGCGCCGCCACCACGGCGGTCACCGCGAGGCTCGACGCCAGGGCGGCGCTGACGGCGTAGATCGGCAGGGACCGCAGGGCCACGATCTGGAACAGGAAGCCGAGCCCGTCCAGCGACAGGCCGGCGAGGTACCGCCACTGCCGCAGCGCCCGCAGCAGCAGTGCCGCCTCACCCCCCTTGCCCGTGGCGGCCGTCCGCGCGGCCACCGCCTGCAACACCGTCGCGGTACCGAAGCAGACCGCCGCGCCGAGGGCGCACACCATTCCAAAGAGCACGAAGGGACTCTAGGAGAAGGCCCATCCGGCCACCCACCGCGGTCTGCGCTCTTACCGTTCTTTAGGCTGACCGCCGACATCCGGCCACGCCGAACACGGGGGAGACACCACGACGGACCGGCCCGGCCTGGCGGACCCGAGCGGGGGCTGGTGCGTGCGGTTGCGAGGCGGGGGAGGGAGCCGACGCGATGGGGGTCCCCCGCGCATGGGGGTGCCTCCCCGCTCGCGCGAGGCCGAGAGCGGGGGAGAAGCCGAGCGCGGGGAGCCGGCACGTGACGGCAACGCCGCAGATGCGCGTACCAGGCCCCGCGACGCCGGCCGGTCCGAACGGCACCCCCTCAGGCCCCCAGCGCGGCCGCCACCTGGCCCACGCCCCACTCCAGGTCGGCCTCGCAGACGGTCAGCGGCGGCGACAGCCGGATCGTCGCGCCATGGCTCTCCTTCACCAGCACCCCGCGCTCCCGCAGCCGCTCCGCGACCTGCCGCCCCGTGCCGACGCGCGGCGCGACGTCGATACCCGCCCACAGTCCCCGCCCCCGCACCGCGGTCACCGCGCCGGTGGCCGGCAGCCGGGCCAGCGCCCGGTGCATCCGCGCGCCCAGCTCGGCCGCCCGCGCCTGGAACTCACCGGTGCGCAGCATCGCGATCACCTCCAGCGCCACCGCACAGGCCAGCGGGTTCCCGCCGAACGTCGAGCCGTGCTCGCCCGGCCGGAACACCCCGAGCACCTCCGCGCTCGACACCACCGCCGACACCGGCAGGATCCCGCCGCCGAGCGCCTTGCCCAGCACGTACGCGTCCGGTACGACACCCTCGTGCTCGCACGCGAAGGTCCGCCCGGTGCGCCCGAGCCCCGACTGGATCTCGTCGGCGACGAAGAGCACCCCACGCTCCCGGGTCAGCTCCCGCACCCCGGGCAGATAGCCGGCCGGCGGCACGATCACCCCGGACTCGCCCTGGACCGGCTCCAGCAGCACCGCGACGGTGTTCTCGGTCAGCGCGGCCCGCATCGCGGTGAGATCGCCGTACGGCACGATCTGGAAGCCCGGCGTGTACGGCCCGAAGTCCGCCCGCGCCTCCGGGTCGGTCGAGAAGCTGATCACGGTCGTCGTACGGCCGTGGAAGTTGCCGCCCGCGACCACGACCTTCGCCATCTCGGCGGGCACGCCCTTGACCCGGTACCCCCACTTCCGGGCCGTCTTGACCGCGCTCTCCACCGCCTCCACGCCGGTGTTCACGGGCAGCACCATCTCCATCCCGCACAGCTCCGCCAGCTCGGCGCAGAACGCGGCGAACCGGTCGTGCAGCACGGCGCGGGAGGTCAGCGTCACCCGGTCCAGCTGGGCCTTCGCCGCCTCGACCAGCCGCCGGTTGCCGTGGCCGAAGTTCAGCGCCGAGTACCCGGCCAGCATGTCCAGGTACCGGCGGCCCTCCACGTCCGTGACCCACGACCCCTCGGCCGTGGCCACGACGAGAGGCAGCGGATCGTAGGTGGGCGCGCAGTGCGCGCCGGCGGTGGCGATGAGGTCGGCTGAAGCGGTCACGGCGACTCCCGGGGGACGAAGGTGCCGAAGGCGACGGAGGCGTTCCCCTTCCGTCCCACCATCCTCGCTCGCATGGTGGACGCGCGGCCTGCCGAGCCCGGCGCGCCCGGTAGTCTGACCAGCGGGCCGTGACTGGCGCGCTGGGATGGGACGGACCATCGGGGAGCGGCCCGACGGGAAAAACAGTGCCGTGCGCCTGGGCCGAACGTGAACGCTGTACACACGCCGTCCGGAGGTCCCCATGCCAGAGCAGCAGCCCCTGTCCACCGAGTCCACGGCCTTCCGCGCCGCCCTCGACGTCATCCGCGCCGTCGAGCCGCGCGTCGCCGACGCCATCGGCCAGGAGGTCGCCGACCAGCGCGAGATGCTCAAGCTGATCGCCTCCGAGAACTACGCCTCCCCGGCCACGCTGCTCGCGATGGGCAACTGGTTCAGCGACAAGTACGCCGAGGGCACGGTCGGCCGCCGCTTCTACGCCGGCTGCCGCAACGTCGACACGGTCGAGTCCCTGGCCGCCGAGCACGCGCGCGAGCTGTTCGGCGCCCGGCACGCCTACGTCCAGCCGCACTCCGGCATCGACGCCAACCTCGTCGCCTTCTGGGCCGTCCTCGCCGACCGCGTCGAGGTCCCCTTCCTGGAGAAGGCCGGTGCCCGGCAGGTCAACGACCTCACCGAGGCCGACTGGGCCGAGCTGCGCCAGGCCTTCGGCAACCAGCGCATGCTCGGCATGTCCCTGGACGCCGGCGGCCACCTCACCCACGGCTTCCGCCCGAACATCTCCGGCAAGATGTTCGACCAGCGCTCCTACGGCACCGACCCGGCGACCGGCCTCATCGACTACGAGGCGCTGCGCGCCCAGGCCCGCGAGTTCAAGCCGCTGATCATCGTCGCGGGCTACTCGGCGTACCCCCGTCTGGTGAACTTCCGGATCATGCGCGAGATCGCCGACGAGGTCGGCGCGACCCTCATGGTCGACATGGCCCACTTCGCGGGCCTCGTCGCGGGCAAGGTCCTCACCGGCGACTTCGACCCGGTCCCGCACGCCCAGATCGTCACGACCACCACCCACAAGTCGCTGCGCGGCCCGCGCGGCGGCATGGTCCTGTGCGACGACTCCCTCAAGGACCAGGTCGACCGCGGCTGCCCGATGGTCCTCGGCGGCCCGCTCCCGCACGTCATGGCCGCCAAGGCCGTCGCCCTGGCCGAGGCCCGGCAGCCCTCCTTCCAGGACTACGCCCAGCGCATCGTCGACAACTCCCGCGCGCTGGCCGAGGGCCTGCTGCGCCGCGGCGCCACCCTGGTCACGGGAGGCACGGACAACCACCTCAACCTGATCGACGTGGCGACGTCGTACGGCCTCACCGGCCGCCAGGCCGAGGCCGCCCTCCTCGACTCCGGCATCGTCACCAACCGCAACGCCATCCCGGCCGACCCGAACGGCGCCTGGTACACCTCCGGCATCCGTGTCGGCACCCCCGCGCTGACCACCCGCGGCCTCGGCACGGCGGAGATGGACGAGGTGGCCGGCCTGATCGACCGCGTCCTCACCACCACGGAGCCGGGCACGACCAAGTCGGGCGCCCCCTCCAAGGCCGCCCACGTCCTGGACGACAAGACCGCCGAGGAGATCGCCCAGCGGGCGACCGACCTGGTGGCCGGCTTCCCGCTGTACCCCGAGGTCGACCTGGGCTGACCGGCGTGGAGGTCAGCCGCCGGCCGGCCCCCCTAGGCGCGGCTCGTCGCGCGGTGGCCCGGAAGCACGCCGGGCCACCGCGCGACCGTACAGCAGGCCGCCGCCCGCGCCGGCGAGCAGCCCGACCGCCGCCCACCACATCCCGCTCGGCCCCTGGTCCCGGCCACCCGGCTCACCCGCCACCGCCGGCCCGAGCAGCCCGGCACGCTCCGCCTTGCGGAACTCCGCCATCGGCGCCCGGTGCCACCGGATGGCGTCGTCCACCACGGCCGGCGACGGATCGGAGCGCACCCAGGGAATCCCGTCGGCCGCCACGAACAGCTGGTCCTGGCGCTCCATGGCCACGTCACCGCCGGGCGTCCGGCGCGTCTTCGGCCGCTGCCCCCGGGCGCCCGTCAGGCCCCACACCACGGTGACCCGCACCGTCGGATAGCGCCCCTGCGTCCACGCCTTCGGCACCCGCTCCGTGTCCGTGCGGTCCGGGCGCAGCAGTTGACGCAGCCGGGTGAAGTCCTTCTCACCGGAGTGCAGCACCCGGGTCCGCCCCGCATGCCCCGTGACGACGAGTGCCATGTCCGGCACGTCACCGCCGGGCCGGGGCGGCTCGGGCACCGCCGTGGCGGTCGCCGCTCCCGCCACCACCAGCACCGGCACCAGACACGCCATCGCCGCCCGCGCCGTGCGTCTGCTCCTGAGGGCCATCCGTCCCGCCATCCGTCTCGCCGACCGTTCCGCCTCCTTCGTACACGGGGTGAGGCCATCGGTTCCCATCGTTTTTCCATCGGTTCGAAAGCGGTCCCCGACACCTGAGAGAATGGTGGGCATGGCGACTGACCGACCCCGTGTGCTCTCCGGCATCCAGCCCACCGCCGGCTCGTTCCACCTCGGCAACTACCTCGGCGCCGTCCGCCAGTGGGTGGCGCTCCAGGAGTCCCACGACGCCTTCTACATGGTCGTCGACCTGCACGCGATCACGGTCCCGCAGGACCCGGCCGAGCTGCGCGCCAACACCCGCCTGGCCGCCGCCCAGTTGCTGGCCGCCGGTCTGGACCCGGACCGCTGCACCCTCTTCGTGCAGAGCCACGTCCCCGAGCACGCCCAGCTCGCCTGGATCATGAACTGCCTCACCGGCTTCGGCGAGGCCGGCCGCATGACCCAGTTCAAGGACAAGTCCGCCAAGCAGGGCGCGGAGCGGGCCAGCGTCGGCCTGTTCACGTACCCGATCCTCCAGGTCGCCGACATCCTCCTCTACCAGGCCCACGAGGTGCCGGTCGGCGAGGACCAGCGCCAGCACATCGAGCTGACCCGGGACCTCGCCGAGCGCTTCAACGGCCGCTTCGGCGAGACCTTCGTGATCCCGGCGCCGTACATCCTCAAGGAGACGGCGAAGATCTACGACCTCCAGGACCCGTCGATCAAGATGAGCAAGTCGGCGTCCACGCCGAAGGGCCTCATCAACCTCCTGGACGACCCGAAGACCACCGCCAAGAAGGTCAAGAGCGCCGTCACCGACACCGACACCGTGATCCGCTACGACGTGGAGAACAAGCCGGGCGTGTCGAACCTGCTCACCATCTACTCCACGCTCACCGGCAAGACGGTCGCCGAGCTGGAGCGGGAGTACGAGGGCCGGATGTACGGCGCCCTGAAGACCGACCTCGCCGAGGTGATGGTCGAGTTCGTGACGCCGTTCAGGGAGCGCACCCAGCAGTACCTGGACGACTCCGAGACGCTCGACTCGATCCTCGCCAAGGGCGCGGAGAAGGCGCGCGCCGTCGCCGCCGAGACCCTCGCGCAGGCGTACGACCGCGTGGGTTTCCTCCCGGCGAAGCACTGAGCCGGCCGCCGCACGGGCAGAGCGCTGCACATCACTTCCCTCGCGCCTGCCCACAGGACACCCGTGGCCGTACAGTCGGTAGCCAACGGTGGGAAGAGCACAGGAAGAACACAGGGCGCGGACGACAGGAGACGACGTGGGGACCGTAACGATCGGCGTGTCGATCGCGGTCCCGGAGCCTCACGGCAGCCTGCTCCAGGAGCGGCGCGCGGGCTTCGGCGACGTCGCGGCTTGCAACATCCCGACGCATGTCACGCTGCTGCCGCCGACCGAGGTGGACGCGGCCGACCTGCCGGCCGTCGACGCGCACCTCGTCGCGGTCGCCGCCGCCGGCCGGCCGTTCCCGATGAGACTGTCGGGCACGGACACCTTCCGCCCGCTGTCGCCCGTCGTCTACGTCAGGGTCGTCCAGGGCGCCGAGGAGTGCGCGTGGCTCCAGCAGCGGGTCCGGGACGCCTCCGGCCCGGTGGCGCGCGAGCTGCAGTTCCCGTACCACCCGCACGTCACCGTCGCGCACGGCATCGACGAGGCCGCCATGGACCGCGCCCTCGAGGAGCTGTCCGGCTTCGAGGCCGCGTGGCCGTGCACCGGCTTCGCGCTCTACGAACAGGGCCCGGACGGCGTCTGGCGCAAGCTGCGGGAGTACACCTTCGGAGGGTCCGTCGTACCTCCGCAGGCGGGACACGCCGACGTGGGACACGGGACGATCGCGAGCCGGTGACACACCCTAGAGCGGCAGCCGTCTGAACAGCGCCCTCGGCGTGTGCCGTAGCGCCGCCATCACCAGCCTGAGCACGCCCGGCACCCACACCGTCTCGCTGCGGCGGCGCAGCCCCAGTTCGACGGCCGTCGCGATGGCCTCCGGGGTGGTGGCGAACGGGGTGTCCGGCCGGTGGACGGAACCGGGTCGGACGACCATGACGTGGACGCCGGTGCCGTGCAGGGCGTCGCCGAGCCCCTGCGCGAAGGCGTCGAGGCCGGCCTTGCTGGAGCCGTAGATGAAGTCGGCGCGGCGGGCCCGCTCCCCGGCGACGGAGGAGAGCACCACGAGCGAGCCGTGGCCCTGCGTCTGCAGCGCCCGGGCGGCGACCAGGCCGGCCGAGACCGCCCCGGTGTAGTTGGTCTGCGCGACCCGCACGGCCCGCGCCGGTTCGCGCTCGTCGTGGGCCTGGTCGCCGAGGATGCCGAAGGCGAGCAGCACCAGGTCGATGTCGCCCTCGGCGAACACCTTGCCGAGGGCGGTCTCGTGGGAGTCGGGGTCGAGGGCGTCGAAGTCGACGGTGCGGGTGTCCGCGCCGAGAGCGCGCAGACTCTCGGCGGCCCGCTCCAGGGCGGGGCAGGGGCGTCCGGCGAGCCACACCGTGCGGGTGCGGCGGGCGATCAGGCGGCGCGCGGTGGCCAGCGCGATCTCGGACGTGCCGCCGAGGACGAGCAGGGACTGGGGGAGGCCGAAGGCGTCCTTCACATCAGCTCCGGGAGGACTAGGGGGTGTTCGGATCAGGCCGGCCGGGACGCACGGCGCGCTCGGGCGGTCCGAGCGGGGTCCGGTGCGTCGGCTGCCGAGTCGGCGAGTGGTTCACAGGCCGAGCCGGCGGGCGAGGTCGGAGGTGAACACCCCGCGTGGGTCCAACCGGGCGCGCAGGGCGCGGAAGTCGGCCGCGCGGGGGTACATGGCGGTGAGGAGTTCGGGGCGGAGCCGGGAGTCCCGGGCGAGTCCGACCCGGCCGCCGGCCGCGGCCACGTCCTCGTCCAGCTCGTCGAGGAAGGCGGCGAGTCCGGGTGCGGCGACCGGCAGGTCCAGGGTCAGCGACCAGCCGGGCGCGGCGGGGGAGAGCCAGCCGGGACCGTCCGCCCCGAGAGGCTGGAGGACGGCATGGGACGACAGACAGCGGCGGCGGGCGAGGCGCCGCACGACGCGGTGCAGGGTCTCCTCCTGCCCGTGCCCGACGACGCACTCGTAGCGCACCCGGCCGATGAGGCCGTACGCGCGGGCCCCCAGGGAGACGGTGTCCAGCGGGTCGCGGAAGGCGTTCGGATGCCGCGGCCGGCCGGTGCGCGCGCGGGGCGCCGCGCGGTACCGGATCCCGGCCGGGACCAGCGCGCCGACGGAGCCGAGGGATGCGAGGGGCGCGAGGGACCCGAGAGACGGGAGCCGGGAGCCCGGCGGGGCGGGGTCGGCTCGGGTGAGGACCCCGCGACCGGTGGCCGCGCCGCGGGCCGTCAGGTCGATCCGGGCGGACAGGTGACGGGGGCCGCCGGCACCGTGGCGGCGCAGGCGGTCGAGCAGGTCGTCGAGGTCGCCGGCGCGCTCGGTGCCGACGGTCAGGTACGACGTCTGCACCGGCAGCAGCCGGATCGTGGCCGTGAGGATCACCCCGGTCAGGCCCAGCCCGCCGGCGGTCGCCGCGAACAGCTCGGTGTCCGGGCGGACCGCCTTGACCTGTCCGTCGGCGGTGAGCAGTTCCAGGGCGACCACATGCCGGGCGAAGGAGCCGGTGCCGGGAGCGCCGCCGTGCAGGTCGGCGCCGATCGCCCCGCCGACGGTCACCTGCCGGGCGGCGGGGAAGGCGGGCACCGACCAGCCGAGCGGGAGCAGCAGCCGGGCCAGCCGGTGCAGGCCGAGGCCGGCGTCGCACAGGACGACGCCCTCGGCCGCGTCGACGACGTGCACGCGGTCGAGGCCGGTCATGTCGAGGACGGTGCCGCCCGCGTTCCGCGCCGCGTCCCCGAGGGCCCGGTCCGGGCCGCCGCGGGCGACGGCGCCGCGCGCCCCGCACGCGCGGACGGCGACGGCGGCCTCCTCGTAGGTCCGCGGACGGATGACGGAAACCGTGTTCCCACGCATGCCGGTGACCGTATCGTCCCCCTATGGGAGGTTAGTCACGGAACATTCGCGCACTGCATACAACGGGTGATTAGTGGGATGTCATACGAGCGCGGCGGCAGGGGCAGGAAGGGATCATGGACTGGCTGAAGAGACTCCCCGGCATCGGGCCGATCGTCACCCGCCTGATGACGACGCACGCGTGGCACTGCTACGAGCGCCTGGACCGGGTGAAGTGGTCGCGACTGGCCGCCGCCATGACGTTCGTCAGCTTCGTGGCACTCTTCCCGCTGCTGACCGTCGCAGCCGCGGTCACCGCCGCCACGCTCAGCCCGTCCCGGCAGAAGACCGTCGAGCACAAGATCGCCGAGCAGTTCCCGGGCGTCGTGTCGAACCAGCTGAACATCACCTCGCTCGTGCACAACGCCAGCACCGTCGGGCTCATCGCGGGCGCCCTGCTGCTGCTCACCGGCGTCAACTGGGTCGGCCAGATGCGCGACTGCCTGCGCGCGGTGTGGGAGCTGCCGGACCGGGGCGAGAACCCGTTCCTCGCCAAGGCCAAGGACGCCGGCATCCTCGTCGGCCTCGGCGGCGCCCTGCTGCTCACGCTCGCCGCGTCCACCCTCGCCTCGGCCGCCGTCGGCCTGGTCTCGCGCCGGCTCGGCCTCGCCGAGCACGGCTGGGGCAGCGCGCTGCTGCAGGCCGCCGCGTTCGCCGTCGCCGTCTTCGGCGACTTCCTCGTCCTGCTCTACGTGCTGACCCTGCTGCCCGGGGTCGAGCCGCCGCGCCGCCGCCTGCTGGTGGCCGCCCTGCTCGGCGCGGTCGGCTTCGAACTGCTGAAACTGCTGCTCAGCGGCTATATCCAGGGCGTCGCCGCGAAGAGCATGTACGGCGCGTTCGGCGTCCCCGTGGCACTGCTGCTGTGGATCAACTTCACCGCGAGACTCGTCCTGTTCTGCGCCGCCTGGACGGCGACGCGCAGCGGGGAGCAGCAGGAGGGCGAGGCGGTCACCGGCTCCGGCGGCGCATCAGGTCCGGCAGCGGCCAGCGGCGGTTGACCAGGTAGGCCGCGCCCGCGAGCAGCAGCAGTGCCCCGCCCGTGACGGCCGCCGCGGTGCCGATCCCGGAGCCGGAGTCGGTGGTGGCCCCCGCGACGGGCTTCACCCCGGACCCGGCCGCCGAGGACTGCCCGGCACCGGAAGCGCTCGGGGCGGGGCTCGGCAGCGCGTTCTTCGGCGGCACCAGCTCACCGACCGGCCTGACCTTGCCGGCCGCCTGGAACCCCCAGTCGAGCAGCTTCGCCGCCTCCTTGTAGACCTCGTTGTGCTCGGGCTTCTCCGGGTGCATCACGGTGACGAGCAGCACCCGGCCACCGTGCTCGGCGACCCCGGTGAAGGTGGCGCCGGCGTGCGTGGTGTTGCCGTTCTTCACGCCCGCGATGCCCTGGTAGACGGGCACGTCGACGTCGCCGCTGAGCAGCCGGTTGGTGTTCTGGATCTCGCCGGAGCCGAACTTCGCCCGCACGGTGGAGCAGTAGTCCCTGAAGTCCTTCTTCTGCAGCCCGGACCGGGCGAACAGCGTCAGGTCGTACGCGGACGAGACCTGCCCCGCCTCGTCGTAGCCGTCGGGGGTCACCACGTGCGTGTCCAGGGCCTGCAGTTCGTCGGCGTGGTCCTGCATGTCCTTGACGGTCTGCGCGACCCCGCCGTTCATCGCGGACAGCACGTGCACCGCGTCGTTGCCCGAACGCAGGAACACCCCGAGCCACAGGTCGTGGACGCTGTAGGTGCCGCCTTCCTTTATCCCGACCACACTGGAGCCGTCGCCCATGCCCGCGAGGTCGGAGTGCGCCACCTTGTGCGTGGTGCCCTTGGGGAAGCGGGGCAGGACGGTGTCCGCGAACAGCATCTTCAGCGTGCTCGCCGGGGGCAGCCGCCAGTGCGCGTTGTGCGCGGCCAGCACCTCGCCCGACTCGGCGTCGGTGACGATCCAGGAGCGGGCGGTGATGTCCTTCGGCAGCACCGGTACGCCCGGAGCGAGGTTGACCTGCGTGCCGGGCTGCCCGAGCCGGGCGCCGCCGACGGTCGACATCCCCGCCGGAGGCGTGGCCGTCGGGCTCGCCGAGGGCGCGGGGGCGGCGGCGAGCGCGGCGGGAGAGGCGACGGAGAGGGACAGCAGCGTGGCGGAGGTGACCAGCAGCGAGCGCCGGCCGGTCTTCTTCGGTGCGGACACGGTCGGAAACGTACCGGGCGCGGACGGTGAAGTCCCGCGTCCGCCCCCACCCCCGACACGGAACCGGACACCGGACGGCGATACTGGCTCCATGACGCTCAGCCGCCGCCTCTCCTGGTTCCTGCTCGCCTTCGGGGTGTGGAGCTGGGTCATCTGGATCACTTTCGTCAAGAACCTGGTCAAGGACACCAGTGGGCTCGCCTTCGACCACGGCCGTCCGACCGCGTACTTCTGGGTGCACCTGCTGCTGGCCGTCGTCTCCTTCGTATTGGGGACGGTCATCGGGGGCGTCGGGTTGCGCGGCCTGCGCGCCCTGCGCCGCACGGCATAGCCGGACGGCGACTCGGTAAGTTCTTCCTCATCTGGGCAGAAAGCCCTTCCGTCCGGTCAAACACGTGTGATTAGGTGAGCCGCGTCACTTGGGGGAGTGGCGAAAACGTGATGGCCAGGGGTAGGGCCTGTACGGGGCCTGGGGAGGGCACCATCCATGCGATCTGTTCGCATGCGCATTCTCGTGACGCTGCTCGTGCTCGCGGTCGTGGGAATCGGCGGCTGGCAACTGCTGCCGTCGCAGCAGAACAAGAACAAGACGATCACGGTCGGCACGACCGACGCCGTCACGAACCTCGACCCGGCCGGTGCCTACGACGCCGGTTCCTGGGCCTTGTTCAGCAACGTCTTCCAGTCGCTGCTGACGTTCGAGCCGGGCGGGGTCACCCCGGTCCCGGACGCGGCGAAGGCCTGCGCCTTCCAGGGCGCGGGCCTGACGACGTACCAGTGCACGCTGCGCGACGGGATCACCTTCCCGAGCGGCCGGACGATGACCGCCGAGGACGTGAAGTACTCCTTCGACCGGGTCAAGAAGATCAACTCCGACACCGGCCCGGCGTCGCTGTTCGCCACGCTCGCCTCGGTGACCGCCGACAACGCCACCACCGTCACCTTCCACCTGTCCTCGGCGGACGCCACCTGGCCGCTGAAGGTCGCCACCGGCGCCGGGTCGATCGTCGACAAGGACACCTACCCGGCGGACTCCCTGCGCCCGGGCACCTCGGTCGACGGCACCGGCCCGTACACGCTGACGTCGTACACCAAGGACGACAGGGCCGAGCTGAAGCCCAACACGCGCTACAAGGGCGACATCGGCGGCACCGGCCGCCCGGTCGACCTGCGCTACTACACCGACTCGGCGAAGCTCGACAGCGCCTGGAAGGGCGGCCGGATCGACGTCGCCACCCGGACCCTGTCGCCGAACGTGCTCGCCCAGCTGAACCCGAGCGACCCCAACAAGCGCGTCACCGAGTCCGACAGCTCCGAGACCCGCAACCTGTACCTCAACACCCGCGCCGGCTCCCCGCTGCACGACGTACGGGTGCGCCGCGCGATGGCCTGGCTGGTCAACCGCGAGCAGCTGGCCGCGGCGGTGTACCAGGGCACGGTCGACCCGCTGTACTCGCTGATCCCGGCCGGCATCACCGGCCACACCACGTCCTTCTTCGACGACTACCCGACGCAGAACGCGGCCAAGGCCCGCGCACTGCTCACCGAGGCCGGGGTGAGCCTGCCGGTGCGCTTCACCTTCGGCTACGGCATCGGGCACGGCGCGGGCGCGGAGGAGGCCGCCCAGCTCAAGCGGCAGCTGGAGACGAGCGGCCTGTTCCAGGTGGACGTCAAGGGCTATGAGTGGACCGACTTCCAAAAGCGCTGGGCCGCCGGGAAGATGGACGCGTGGTCGGTCGGCTGGGTGGCCGACTACCCCGACCCGGACACCTTCGGCGCCGCCCTCGTCGGCTCCGGCTCCACGATGAGCACCGGCTACAGCAACAAGGCGGTCGACCATCTCATCCAGGACAGCCGGCAGTACGCCGACCGCAGCCAGGCGGTGAACGACTTCAGGGACATCCAGGGGGACGTCGCCCAGGACGTTCCGCTGATCCCGCTGTGGCAGCGCAAGGAGTACGTGGTGAGCACCGAGGACATCGGCGGCGGCCAGTACCTGGACGACGGCACGGGCGTGTTCCGCCTGTGGCGCCTGAACTGGATCTGATCAGCCGTCCTCGCCCTTCGCCGAACGCCGCTCGGCCCTCGCCCGCGGGTCCGGCAGCGCCCGGGTCATCCCGGGCAGGAAGTCCGTGAACAGCTCATGGATCTCCAGGACCAGGGGCCGCAGCATCCGGAACCGTGCGAGCGCCACGCCCCGCGCGGTCAGCCGGGCCCCGCGCCGGGCCAGCCGGTAACTGCGCTCGCGCCCCTCGGTCCGGTCGAAGATCCAGTACAGCACGAGCCCCATCTGCGCGAGCCACATCAACTCCGGCAGCACGTCCCGCAGTTCGGCCGGAACCCGGGACCTCGACCCGGCCAGCACCTCCCGGTGGATGGCGATGGCCTGCTCGCGGGCGGGCGCGCTCTCCGGCGAGAAGGGGCTCAGCGGGCTGTCGGGGTCGGCGGCGTTCTTGAAGAACTGCACGGCGAACTCGTGGTACGGCCGGGCGATGTCGAGCCACACGGTCAGCACACCGGCGAGCCGCGCCTCCAGCGTGGTCTCCCGGTCCAGGACCTCCCGGACCGCCGCCTGCTGCTCGGTGGCGATCCGGTCGTAGAAGCCCTGGATCAGGTGTTCCTTGCCCTCGAAGTAGTAGTAGGCGTTGCCGACGGAGACCCCGGCCTCCTTGGCGATGGCCCGCATGGTGGTCTTGTCGTACCCGCGCTCCTGGAACAACCGCATCGCGGTCTGAAGGATCAGCGCACGGGTCTGCTCGGACTTGCTGCTGGGGGAGCCGGCCGCATCGGGGCCGTCGTTCATCGCGGGCACGGTAAAGAGCCTAGCCAGTGCTCCGCGGGGCTCTTCTCAGCCCCTGCGGCCCAGCTCCGGACGCTTGCGGTAGTCCGTGAAGCCCAGCACGTTTCCCCAGGGGTCGGCGATCTCCACGGTCCATCCGGTGGCCGTCCGCAACGCCTCGTCCAAGGGCGGGATCCCGGCGGCGGCCAGCTTCCGCGCCGCCGCCCGCGCGTCCGGCACCTCCAGCCAGACCCGCGGGGACGGCCACGGCGGCGTCCGGGGGGCCAGCGCCTCCTCGACGCGCAGCAGGATGCCCGGTGTCTCCCCGCCGACCCTCAGCAGCGCGATCCCGGCCTCGTCGAACCGGAATCCCACGACGAACCCGGCCCGCTCGTAGAACCCGACGGCCTCCGCGAGGTCACCGACGGGCAGCAGCACGTTGTCGAAGCCGAGCAGCTCGTACGACTCATCGTCTGACATGACGTCAGATTAGAACCCGCAAACGGGGAAACCCGACCAAAACGCCCGAGGGCCCCGCTTCCGGGTGGGAAACGGGGCCCTCGCCGGCACCAAGCCGGGCAGTGATCAGTAGCGGCGCGTGATCAGCGCGCGCTTCACTTCCTGGATCGCCTTCGTGACCTCGATACCGCGCGGGCAGGCGTCCGTGCAGTTGAAGGTCGTGCGGCAACGCCACACGCCGTCGCGGTCGTTGAGGATCTCCAGGCGCTGCTCGCCCGCCTCGTCACGGCTGTCGAAGATGAAGCGGTGGGCGTTCACGATCGCGGCCGGACCGAAGTACTGGCCGTCGTTCCAGAACACCGGGCAGGAGGAGGTGCAGGCCGCGCAGAGGATGCACTTCGTCGTGTCGTCGAAGCGCTCGCGGTCCTCGGCCGACTGCAGCCGCTCGCGGGTCGGCTCGTTCGTGTCCTTGGTGACCAGGAACGGCATGACGTCCCGGTACGCCTGGAAGAACGGCTCCATGTCCACGACCAGGTCCTTCAGGACCGTCAGGCCCTTGATGGGCTCGATCGTGATCGGCTTCTCGGGGTTGATGTCCTTGATCAGCGTCTTGCAGGCAAGGCGGTTCTTGCCGTTGATCCGCATCGCGTCCGAGCCGCAGATGCCGTGCGCGCACGAGCGGCGGAAGGTGAGGGTGCCGTCGACGTCCCACTTGATCTTGTGGAGGCCGTCGAGGACGCGCTCCTTCGGGTCGATCTCCAGCTGGAAGTCTTCCCAGGTCGCCTCGCCCGAGACCTCCGGGTTGAACCGGCGGACCCGGAAGGTGACGGTGATGTAGGGGGAGTCGGCGAATCCCGGCTCGGGCTGCCCGGCCGCGTCCGCCTTGTCCAGAACAGGGGTTGCCATCAGTACTTACGCTCCATCGGCTGGTAGCGGGTCTGGACGACCGGCTTGTAGTCGAGACGGATGGACTCGGCGCCGTCGTCGCCCACCTCGCGGTACGCCATGGTGTGGCGCATGAAGTTGACGTCGTCGCGGTTCGGGTAGTCCTCGCGGTAGTGACCGCCGCGGGACTCCTTGCGGGCCAGGGCGGAGACGGCCATGACCTCGGCCAGGTCGAGCAGGTTGCCCAGCTCGATGGCCTCCAGCAGGTCCGTGTTGAACCGCTTGCCCTTGTCCTGGATCGCCACGTTCTTGTAGCGCTCGCGCAGCTCGGCGATCTTCTCGACGGCCGTCTTGATCGTCTGCTCGGTGCGGAACACCATGACGTTGGCGTCCATGGTCTCCTGCAGCTCCCTGCGGAGCGTGGCCACCCGCTCGGTGCCGGTGGAGTCGCGCAGCCGCTCGATCTGCTCGACGACGAACGCCTCCGGGTTCTCCGGCAGCTCCACGAAGTCCGCCTTGTGGGCGTACTCGGCGGCGGCGATGCCCGCGCGGCGGCCGAAGACGTTGATGTCCAGCAGCGAGTTGGTGCCGAGGCGGTTGGCGCCGTGCACGGAGACACAGGCGACCTCGCCGGCGGCGTACAGACCCGGGACGACGGTGGTGTTGTCCGCGAGGACCTCACCCTCGACGTTCGTCGGGATGCCGCCCATCGCGTAGTGCGCGGTCGGCTGGATCGGGATCGGGTCCGTGTACGGCTCGATGCCGAGGTAGGTCCGCGCGAACTCGGTGATGTCCGGCAGCTTGGCGTCCAGCTGCTCCGGCGGCAGGTGCGTCAGGTCGAGGTAGACGTGGTCGCCCTCGGGACCGCAGCCGCGGCCCTCGCGGATCTCCGTGTAGATCGAACGGGACACGACGTCGCGCGACGCCAGGTCCTTCATCACCGGCGCGTACTTCTCCATGAAGCGCTCGCCGTCCTTGTTGCGGAGGATGCCGCCCTCACCGCGGGCGCCCTCCGTCAGCAGGATGCCCATGCGCCAGATGCCGGTCGGGTGGAACTGGAAGAACTCCATGTCCTCCAGCGGGATGCCCCGCCGGTAGCACGCGGCCTGGCCGTCACCGGTCAGGGTGTGCGCGTTGGAGGTCACCTTGAAGAACTTGCCGGTGCCGCCGGAGGCGTAGATGACCGACTTCGCCTGGAAGACGTGGATCTCACCGGTGGCCAGCTCGTAGGCCACGACACCGGCGGACTTCTTGACGCCGTCGACCTCGGTGATCAGCTGGTCCAGGACGTAGAACTCGTTGAAGAACTCCACGCCCTCCTTGACGCAGTTCTGGTACAGCGTCTGGAGGATCATGTGGCCGGTGCGGTCCGCGGCGTAGCAGGACCGGCGGACCGGTGCCTCGCCGTGGTTGCGGCTGTGACCGCCGAAGCGGCGCTGGTCGATGGTGCCGTTCTTGGTGCGGTTGAACGGCAGGCCCATCTTCTCCAGGTCGAGGACGGCGTCGATGGCCTCCTTCGCCAGGATCTCGGCGGCGTCCTGGTCGACCAGGTAGTCACCGCCCTTGACCGTGTCGAAGGTGTGCCACTCCCAGTTGTCCTCCTCCACGTTGGCGAGCGCGGCGGCCATACCGCCCTGCGCGGCGCCCGTGTGGGAGCGGGTCGGGTAGAGCTTGGTCAGCACGGCGGTGCGGCTGCGCTTCGTCGCCTCGATGGCGGCGCGCATGCCCGCGCCACCGGCGCCGACGATGACGGTGTCGTACTTGTGGATCTTCATGTTTCTCGCAGCCCCGTGCCTAGCGGATGTTCGGGTCGAAGGTGAAGATCACCAGCGTGCCCAGCAGGATGGTGAACACCGTGGCGGTGTAGAGCAGAGCCTTCAGCCACATACGGGAGGCGGCACGCTCCGCGTAGTCGTTGATGACCGTGCGCAGGCCGTTGGCGCCGTGCAGCATGGCGAGCCAGAGCATGAGGAGGTCCCAGACCTGCCAGAAGGGGCTCGCCCAGCGGCCCGCCACGAAGGCGAAGCCGACCTTGGAGACGCCGCCGTCCAGCACGAGCTGGATCAGCAGGTGGCCGAGGACCAGGACGACCAGCACGATGCCGGACAGCCGCATGAACAGCCAGGCGGCCAGCTCGAAGTTGCCCCGGGTCGACTTCGGGGTCTTCTTCGTGCGCTTGCGCGGGGCCTCGATCAGCGGGGCCGGGTTGTCGACGGTGTAGACCGGGGCGCCCTCGACGGGGCCGACGCCGGCCGCGGTGGTTTCAGTCGTGGACATCAGGCGTCAGCTCCCGAAGACGACACGAGCGGCGTGGCCGAGCACGGGGTAGATCGCGCCGACCATCAGGACGATCCAGACACCCATCACGGTCCAGAACATCTGCTTCTGGTAGCGCGGGCCCTTCGACCAGAAGTCGACGGCGATGACCCGCAGGCCGTTGAGCGCGTGGAAGAGGATGGCGGCGACGAGGCCGTATTCGAGAAACGCGACGATCGGCGTCTTGTACGTGGCTACGACCTTGTCGTAGTCCTCGGGGGAGACACGCACGAGAGCGGTGTCGAGCACGTGGACGAACAGGAAGAAGAAGATGAGGACGCCGGTGACTCGGTGAGCCACCCAGGACCACATTCCTTCCCGGCCGCGGTACAGCGTTCCAGCCGGCACGGAAGAACCCTCCGGGAGCGGGGACTAGGGCCGCGCCGGCTTCACTGTCGGTCGGGCCCGGCCGGGTACGGTCCACCGGCCCTCTGCATGGTATCCATGCGGCGCGGTGCTGCTTACGGGGGGCCTACCGGTGTGATCAAAGTGGCACCGGATGGGGGAGGAGACGTGCTGTCATTTGCCGATCGCGGGCGCGTTCGGGCTGGTCGCGCGGTGCCCGGCGTCCCCGAGGAGTGTTCCGAGCCGTTCTCGTGCGAGGCGCCGGAGTTCCTCCGCCGCCACCACGCGCTCCTCCTCCGGATCGTTCGCCAATCGTGACCGGATCGCTTCGAGGGCGTGGTCGACGGCCTCGGCCGGCGGGGTGCCGCCCAGACAGATGACGAACGCGTGTCCGAATCGGGCCTCGTAGGCGGCGTGGGCGGCGCCGAGGGCCATGGAGGCGGCGGAGTAGGTGTTCTCGGGCAGCTCCAGCAGCGACTCTCCCGCCAGCGCCTCCGCCAGATCCGCCGGCGGCAGGTCGTACGCCGCCTCGTCCGCCGCGGCCAGGAGGGCGCCGAGGTCGGGGTAGGGGCGGTGGTCGGCGACCCTCCGGGCCCAGCGCGGGCTGTGCAGGCAGCGCAGCAGCAGCGCGTGGGCCTCGTCGGCCTGGGTCGCGTTGAAGGCGTCGAGGGGTCTGGGGAGGGAGGGGGGAGAGTGGGCGGGCAGCGTGGGTCCTCGCGTCACGGGGAGGTGTGGCTGGCGATGCTGTGAAAGGTGTGTCGTCAGGTTATCGAGAGTGGTCACTCTGTGTCCCTGTGGTGCTTGAAATTCACTCGGACGGAAGAGTTTCGGAACGTCTGGATGACGAGTGGGCGCGCGAACGGTCGTACGTTGGCAGGGTGACCCAGCACAAGCGCCGGGAATCGGCGCAGCAGGTGATACGCAAGCGGGCGGTCGTGGCCGCCGCGTTCGTCGGGACCGTCGCGCTCGGCGCGGGTGTCGGGGTGTGGACCTCGTCGTCCGGCAGGGTGACCGGTGCCGACACGGGCGGGTCGGCCGCCGCCTCCGCGGCGAGTCCCTCGCCGAGCCGGTCCTATCCGCTGTCGCAGGCGCCGCGGACGATACCCGCGGTGCGCGCCTTCACCGCGGCGCGCGGGCCGGGCTGGCAGCCGCGCAGGGGCGACCGGGTGGTGATCGCCGACGCGCGGCTGGCCGACACCGGCCGGCTGATAGCCGGGGAACTCGGGCTCTCCTACGCCGGGCAGCGAAGCGACGCACGGGCGGGGGACGTCCGGCTGGCGCTGGGCGGCGGGGGAGGGAACCAGGAGTCGTACACCCTGGCCGTCCACGGCGGACGGGTGGACATCAGCGGGCCGGGCGCGGCCGGGGTGTTCTACGGCACCCGGACGCTGAAGCAGGAGGTCCACGGCGGGGGGACGGCCCCGGAGGGGGTCGTGCGGGACGGGCCGGCCAAGCCGGTGCGCTCCTTCATGCTGGACATCGCGCGCAAGCCGTTCTCCGAGACCTGGATCGAGGACCGGATACGCGAGCTGGGGGACCTGAAGTTCAACGAGCTGGGGCTGCACTTCTCCGACGACCAGGCCTTCCGGATCGAGTCCAGCAGCCACCCCGAGATCGTCTCCAAGGTCCACCTGACCAAGGCGCAGGTCAAGAACATCGTGGACCTGGCCGGCAGCCGGCACATCACCGTCGTCCCCGAGATCGACTCGCCGGGGCACCTGGGCGCCGTCCTCGCCGCCCACCCCGACCTGCAGCTGCGCAACGCGAGCGGAGTGGCGACGAAGGGCGCGATCGACATCTCCAAGCCCGCCTCCGCCAAGATCGTCGACGACCTGCTGAACGAGTACGCGGGCCTGTTCACCGGCGGCCAGTGGCACCTCGGCGGCGACGAGTACCAGGCGCTGACCGTGAAGGACCCGCAGGCCTCGTACCCGCAGCTCGCGGCCGCCGCGCGCAAGGCGTACGGCTCCGGCGGCACGGTCGCCGACCTGGCCACCGGCTGGCTCAACGACCGCGCCGGCACCGTCCGCGCCCACGGCCGGACCATCCGCGTCTGGAACGACGGCTTCTTCCGCGGCACGTCCGTGCAGCCGGCCAAGGACCTCCAGGTCGCCTACTGGACCGGCAAGGAGCTGGGCGCCCGGCCGCCGACGGACTACCTGGGCGCGGGCCGGAAGGTCATCAACTACAACGACGAGTTCCTCTACTACGTCCTCGGCCAGCCGCAGACCTTCGTCTACCCGACCGGGCAGCGGATCTACGAGCAGTGGAACCCGCTGGTGCTGCGCGGCACGAGTGCCGTACCGGCGCGCTACGACGGGCAGATCCTCGGCGGGTCGTTCGCGGTGTGGTGCGACTTCCCGAACGCACAGACCGAGGCACAGATCGCGGCGGGCATCCGGCTGCCGCTGCGGGCGACCGTGCAGAAGCTCTGGGACCCGGGCAAGCCCTCGCTGTCCTGGGCGGACTTCCAGCGGCTTTCGGCCAAGCTGGGCTGAGGCGGCGCTCCCTGTGACACCCGGAGGGGCCCGGACGCAGTAAGGGGAAGTGCGGGCTCCGTACCGGTCGGCGCCCTGGCGTCGAGGGAGACATTGATGAGCCTGGTGGAACAGATCGCTCAAGCCGACGAACGAGGGCTGGCCGCCAGCGGGTTGGCTTGTTTGGACCGGTGCCTTCCGCTGCTCGGTGCCGACGACGAGCTGCTGCGGCCACTGTGGGCGAGTCTCGCCGACGGCTCCGACTGGGGCGCGAGCCTGGAGCGGGCCCGGGGCGGTGTCGCGATCGCGAACTCCGACGACGACGAGGCCGCCCGGCTGGCCCGGCGCATGCTGGACGCCGCCCCGGCCGCGCGCACCACCGACACGGTACGGCCCTGGGCCGACGCCTGCTCGGTCGCCTCGCTGCGGATCCACCGGCTGCTCGACCCCGCGGTGGACGGCACGGCGGGCGGCGCGGGGCTCGACGCCGGGCGCGCGGGCGACACGGAGCACCTGCCGCCGCTCGTCGCCGCCGAACTGCGCCGCCAGCGCACGGTTCTGGACCTCCTCGCCGAACACGGCACCCACGGCCTGCGCGGCGCGCTCGACGTCTCGGTGGAGGGACGCCGGGTGCTGCGCGCGGTGGTGTCGCGGCGGGCGCGGAGCACGCCGTAGGGCCGGACGGCGTCCGGCCCTCGCGGGGGCCGGGGGCGTCCGGCGCGCGGGGCGAGGGCCGGGCTGACGGTGCCGGGGTCCGCCGTGCGTCATGGTCCCGCGGTGCCGACGGGCCGGCGGTGTCCGGGCCCGGCGGCGGCATGCCCCGGTCCCCGGCGGGGCGGTGCCCGGATCCCGCGGACGCGGCGATCCTGTGAGCACCCTGGGGTGGACCCGGGGCGATCCTGCGACAGTCGGCGAGATGGCGCGAAACGCGGTGACGCCCGACCCGTCCGGGCCGCTCTTCCCTATGTGACAGCCCAGGACGTGACAGCACAGCAGCAGACCCGGCCGCACGCCGCGGCGAAGCCGGCGCGGTGGGCGGCCGACACCGTGGCGATGGCGCGCGAGGGCGCCCGGGTACGGCTCGACTACTCGGCGCAGAGCCTGTGGCGGGTGGACCGGATGATCGACGACATCCGCCGCGAGGGTCCGCCGTTCGCCGCCGTGCAGAGCGTTCTGCGCGGCTTCGGCGCCTACGCCGGCGAGGTGATCGTCCGCCAGACCGGAGCCGAGTGGTGGGCGAGCGCCGGCGAGCACTGGCTGCGCACCCCCGACGGCCGGATGTGGGACCCCATCGACGAGGCCCGCCGCGCCTACGGCGGCCACGGCTCGCTGCGCCTGCTGTGCCGCGACGCGACCACCCCGCACTGACCCCGGGCCGCCGGCGCCGGGTCGGCCGGAGGTCCCGCCGGAAGTGCCGCGACACGCCGTCGGTCGGCCGCGGGTCCGCCGTGACCGCCCGGTGACGGCGTCATCGTGCCAGGCCCGGGAGGGCGATCGGGACTGTGACATTTCTGTGAGCCCTGACGCTGATGTCGCTGGGGGTGCGTGTTCGTACGGACGAGGACGGTTCTTGGGCCACGGAGGGGAACGCCGGCGCCGGCCGGGGAACGACGGCGAGCTGGCAGAGGCCGTCGCGCGGGCGCAGGAGGGGGACGAGGCGGCCTTCGCCGCCGCGTACCGCATCGTCCAGCCCGGACTGCTCGGCTACCTGCGCGGCATCGTCGGCGACGACGCGGAGGACGTGGCCTCGGACGCCTGGCTGGAGATCGCCCGGGACCTGGGGCGGTTCCGGGGCGACGGCGCGGGCTTTCGCGGCTGGACCGCCGCCATCGCCCGCCACCGCGCCCTGGACCACCTGCGCAGACAGCGCGTACGACCCCGGGCGGGCGCGCCCGATGCGGAACTGCTCCAGTTGCCCGGCCCGCACAGCACCCATGAGCAGGCGCTGGAGTCCCTGTCCACCGAGCGGGCCCTCGCACTGGTCCGGGATCTGCCCCGCGACCAGGCGGAGGCCGTGCTGCTGCGGGTCGTCGTCGGCCTGGACGGCCCCGCCGCCGCCCGCGTCCTCGGCAAACGGCCCGGCGCCGTGCGGACGGCCGCGCACCGGGGGCTGAAACGACTCGCGCGGCAACTGGGCGTGCCGGGTGCGGGAGAGGCCGACGGCATCTGAAGCCGGCGCGACCAGCGGTCCGCCGGGGCAACGGCCGGGGCCGCCACCCCCCACAGGAGAGGCCCCGGCCGTCGCGCGGACGGGCCGCGCACGGCCCGTACTCCCTTCAGCGCCGTGCGTGCGTTTTCTGTCACACCCCGAGACCGCCGGTCCGGAGCCCGCGCGGTTCCCGGCCCGGTCACGAGTGGGTTGCATCGTCTACAGACTGTCGACAGACGTGGACGAGGAGAGGTTTCACGCCGTAACGTGCCTTTCGCGCCGACCGGGAACCAGGCGTAAAGGGAGTACGGTGCTGGGGGACGACGCGGAGCTGACCGCCGCGGTGCGTAAGGCACAGGACGGGGACGAGGCCGCATTTCGTACGGTGTACCGCGCCGTGCATCCGCGGCTGCTCGGATACGTCCGCACGCTGGTCGGTGATCCGGACGCAGAGGACGTCGCGTCGGAGGCCTGGCTGCAGATCGCCCGCGACCTGGACCGGTTCAGCGGAGACGCCGACCGCTTCCGCGGCTGGGCCGCCCGGATCGCCCGCAACCGCGCCCTGGACCACATACGGATGCGCGGCCGCCGCCCCGCGATAGGCGGTGACGAGACGGAACTGACCGGTCGGGCCGCCGAGTCCGACACCGCGGGCGAGGCCATCGAGGCCCTGGCCACCGACAGCGCCCTCTCCCTCATCGCGCGGCTCCCGCAGGACCAGGCCGAGGCGGTCGTGCTGCGCGTGGTGGTCGGCCTCGACGCCAAGACCGCCGCCGAGACACTCGGCAAACGCGCCGGTGCCGTACGCACCGCGGCGCACCGAGGCCTGAAGCGGCTCGCGGAGCTGCTCGGCCAGGATCCGGAATCCGCGGGCGCCCTCGACGCGCTCCCACCCCAGCGAGAACCGCGCCGCGGCGCGGTGTCGTCCGCAACTGTGACGCACACGCGAACGCGGACGCAGAAGGACATGTGATGGCCGACGAGCAGGACAAGTGGCTGAACCGTGAGACGGCGGAACGTCTGCTGCGCGGTGAGTCGCTGGAAGCCGTCGACGCCTCCGCCCGTGACCGGGCAGAACGTCTTTCCGAGGTGCTCGGCGCGCTGTCCGCGCAGGCGGCCCCGGCCACCGGTGAACTCCCCGGCGAACAGGCCGCCCTGGCCGCGTTCCGCAAGGCCCGCGAGTCCGCCGGGGCCGAGCGGACCGCCGTCGAGGACGCCCCCGGCCGGCGCTCCGGCGCGGCCGTCCCGCCCGCCGACGCGGGCCTGGTCCGCATCGGCGCGCCCGCCCGCACGGCCCGTACCGGAATCCCGGGCGGCCGTCCGCGCCGCCCCCGCTGGGCCCGCCCGGCCCGCCTGGCGCTGGCCGCGGGTGTGAGCGTGGGACTGCTCGGCGGGGTCGCCATGGCCGTCGGGAGCGGGGTGCTGCCCTCGCTCGGCAGCGACCAGCCCGACCCCGCCGCCTCCGTGTCGACCGGGCAGAACTCCGGCTCACCGCTCGCGTCGGTCTCGCCGTCGGCCCCCTCGGGCTCCGGCTCGGGCGTGCCCGGCGGCTCGGGCGGTGCCTCCGGCCCGGCCACCGGAGCGGACCGCGGGGCGAGCCCCGACCCCGGCCCGAGCACCAGCACGCCGGACAGCCGTGGGCAGGACCTGGCCGGGCTCTGCCGGGACATCCGCGACGGCGGGGCGCCGGACTCGGGCCGGCTGCGCGCGCTGGAGGATCTGGCGGGCGGCTCCTCCCGCGTCGGCCGCTTCTGCAAGGTGATCCTCGCTCCCGGCGACTCCGGCTCGGGCGGCCTGCTCGGCGGCGACGGGGGCGGTGCCGGTGACGAAGGCGCCGGCCGGGGACAGCACCCGGGCAAGGGCGACGGCCGGGGGAACGGCAACGGCCAGGGAAACGGGAACGGCAAGGGCGGTGACGACGGCGACCACTCCGGCAGCGGCGGTCACCTCGGCCCCGGCGGCGGTACCGGCGGCCGCCACGGCGGCGACCGGCTCCACGGCGCCGTGGCCCCACTCCCGCCGGCTCCTGAGCTGCCCTTGCCGCACCCAAGCTGACCTGCGGTTTCTCGGTCGGCAGAAATTTTTCGGCGCGAGGTGTGACGTTTCCGGGGCCCGCGACGCAGTACAGAGTGAGCCGACTGGTCATCGGCCGTCGCACTGAGCCGGGGTTCCCCCCGTACCCACGGCTCGTGCACCCGGCGCGGGCGGGACACGTTCCCCCGGTCCCGCCCGCGCCCGTCTTCCCTCCCCCGTGTGCCTACCAGTGGACGACGACCGTGTCGCCCACCCGCACCTGCGCGAACAGCCGCTGGATCGCCGCCTCGTCGCGGACGTTCACGCAGCCGTGCGAGCCGCCCGCGTAGCCGCGCGCCGCGAAGTCGTAGGAGTAGTGCACCGCCTGACCCCCGCTGAAGAACATCGCGTACGGCATCGGTGAGTGGTAGAGCGTGGACGTCCAGGTCCGGGCCTTGAAGCGGACGTGGAAGACGCCCTCGCGGGTCGGGGTGTACTGCGTGCCGAACCGCACCGGCATGGCCGACACCGTCCGGCCGCCGACCATCCAGCGCAGCGTCCGGGTGGTCTTGTCGATGCACAGCACCCGGCCGGTCAGACAGCGCGGGTCGGGTGGCCCGGCCGGCTGACCGCCCATCAGGTACAGCTCCCACTCGCCGGGCCGGTGCGTCATCGCCACCAGCCGCTGCCAGGTGACGGTGTCCGTCCGGCCGGTCCGGGGCAGGCCGCGCTTGCCCTGGAAGCCCTCGACCGCCCGCTCGGTGAGATCGTCGTACGACCCCGTCGGCCCGTCGAACAGCCAGTCCAGCTGGCGCAGCCGGGCCTGGAGTTCCCGTACGCCGGGCCCGCTGTCGCCGCGTGCCCACAGGACGCGGGAGGCCGGTACGACGGCCGGGGCCGAGGGCGGGCGGGTGGTGCCCGGGCTCCGGCTCGCCGGCGGGCGGGCGTCGCTCCCGAGGCCGGGCCCGCCGGCGCCGGCCACCGGCCGGACGGTGCAGCCGGCGAGGGCGGCGCAGGAGACGAGTACGGCGGCGAGCGGGCCCCTGATCCTCATGCCGGGGATGCTTCCCCGCGTGACCGCCGCCGAACTCCGGGGCATGGTGGGGGGAGACCACACGTCCTGCGGAGGCATCCATGGCACGCGAGTCGGAGTCGGGCCTGCCCATCGAGCCGGTCTACGGTCCGGGCGAGCTGACCGGCTGGGACCCGGCGCGCAAGCTGGGCGATCCGGGCGGGTATCCGTTCACGCGGGGGGTCTACCCGACCATGTACACCGGCCGCCCCTGGACCATGCGCCAGTACGCCGGTTTCGGCACGGCCGCCGAGTCCAACGCCCGCTACCGGCAGCTGATCGAGCACGGCACCACCGGCCTGTCCGTCGCCTTCGACCTGCCCACCCAGATGGGCCACGACTCCGACGCGCCCCTCGCGCACGGCGAGGTCGGCAAGGTCGGCGTGGCGGTCGACTCGGTCGAGGACATGCGGGTGCTGCTCGACGGCATCCCGCTGGACCAGGTCTCCACGTCGATGACGATCAACGCCCCGGCCGCCCTGCTGCTCCTCCTCTACCAGCTGGTGGCCGAGGAACAGGGGGTCCCGGCGGACCGGCTGACCGGCACGGTCCAGAACGACGTGCTGAAGGAGTACATCGCGCGCGGCACCTACATCTTCCCGCCCAAGCCGTCGCTCCGGCTGACCGCCGACATCTTCAGGTACTGCACCGCCGAGATCCCGAGGTGGAACACGATCTCGATCTCCGGCTACCACATGGCCGAGGCGGGCGCCTCGCCCGTGCAGGAGATCGCGTTCACGCTCGCCGACGGCATCGAGTACGTCCGCACGGCGGTCGCGGCGGGTATGGACGTGGACGACTTCGCGCCCCGGCTGTCCTTCTTCTTCGTGGCGCGCACGACGCTGCTGGAGGAGATCGCCAAGTTCCGCGCGGCGCGCAGGATCTGGGCGCGGGTGATGCGGGAGGAGTTCGGGGCGCGGAACCCCAAGTCGCTGAGCCTGCGCTTCCACACGCAGACGGCCGGGGTCCAGCTGACCGCGCAGCAGCCCGAGGTGAACCTGGTCCGGGTCGCCGTCCAGGCCCTGGGCGCGGTGCTCGGCGGGACGCAGTCGCTGCACACCAACTCCTTCGACGAGGCGATCGCGCTGCCGACGGACAAGAGCGCACGGCTGGCGCTGCGCACGCAGCAGGTGCTGGCGTACGAGACGGACGTGACGGCGACGGTGGACCCGTTCGCGGGGTCGTACGCGGTGGAGCGGATGACCGACGACGTCGAGGAGGCGGCCGTCGCGCTGATGCGGCGGGTCGAGGACCTCGGCGGCGCGGTGGCCGGGATCGAGCGGGGCTTCCAGAAGGCCGAGATCGAGCGGAACGCCTACCGCATCGCGCAGGAGACCGACTCCGGCGAGCGGGTGGTCGTGGGCGTCAACCGGTTCCGGCTGGACGAGGAGGAGCCGTACACGCCGCTGCGGGTGGACCCGGCCATCGAGGCCCGGCAGGCGCAGCGGCTGGCGCGGCTGCGGGCGGAGCGCGACCGGGGGGCGGTGGACTCGGCGCTGGCCGCGCTGAAGAAGGCGGCCGGGGGCGAGGACAACGTGCTGTACCCGATGAAGGAGGCGCTGCGGGCGCGGGCCACGGTGGGCGAGGTGTGCGACGCGCTGCGGGAGGTGTGGGGGAGGTACGAGCCCAGCGACGTCTTCTGAGGCCGAGGGACGTCTCACCCGGTTGTCGTACCCGCGTGCGACACTCCTTTCCATGTTCGGCGTCATCGATCTCCCCACCTACCTGGCAGGCCTCGCCCTGATCGTGGTGCTGCCCGGTCCCAACTCGTTGTACGTGCTGTCCGTCGCCGCCCGGCGCGGGGTGCGGGCCGGGTACACCGCCGCGGCGGGCGTGTTCTGCGGGGACACCGTGCTGATGACGCTGTCGGCCGCCGGCGTCGCCTCGCTGCTGAAGGCGAACGCCGTGCTGTTCGGGGTCGTGAAGTACGCCGGCGCCGGATACCTGACCTGGCTGGCGGTCGGGATGCTGCGCTCGGCCTGGCAGTTGTGGCGGACGCGGCGGGAGCGGACCGTGGCCGAGGCGGCGGCGCCCGCGCGGGAATCCGAGGAGCGGCCCTTCCGCCGGGCCCTCGTCGTCAGCCTCTTCAACCCCAAGGCGATCCTGTTCTTCGTCGCCTTCTTCGTGCAGTTCGTCGACCCCGGCTACGCCTATCCGGCCCTCTCCTTCGCCATCCTCGGCGCCCTCGGCCAGCTGGCCAGCTTCCTGTACCTGAGCACACTGATATTCGGCGGCACGAGACTTGCGGCCGCGTTCCGCCGCCGCAAGCGGCTGTCGGCCACGGCCACGTCGGCGGCGGGGGCGCTGTTCCTCGGGTTCGCGGTCAAACTGTCGCTGGCCGGCTCGTAGCCGCGCCGAGACCGACCCGGGAGAGATAGGCGGGCAGTCCCTCCGCCGTCTCGCCCGCCCAGCCCACATAGCCGTCGGGCCGGACCAGGAACACGCCCGGCCCGTACGACCGCGGGGCGGCGGGGAGCGCGCGCACCCCGGCGACCGGGGCGTCCGCGCCCAGCAGCGTCCAGTGCGGCCCCCTGAACGCGTCGAAGAGCCGTACGCCGCCCACCGTGCCGTCGGGAGCGCGGTCGCCGGCCCGCACCCCGGCCGGGTCGCGGCGGGTCTCCTCGGTGATGCTCGACTCCCGGTAGCCGAGGGCGAGTTGGACCGTCGCCCGGCCGCGCCGCACCTCGCCGCGGTGCACCCCGGTGGACAGCTCCAGCATGGCCGCCGCGTTCGCCCGGCGCTCCTCCTCGTAGCTGTCCAGCAGGGAGTCCGGGGCGCCGTCGCACAGCACCGCGCCCAGCTTCCAGCCCAGGTTGCAGGCGTCCTGGACGCTGGTGTTCAGGCCCTGGCCGCCGGCCGGTGAGTGGACGTGGGCCGCGTCGCCGGCGAGGAGGACCCGGCCCACGCGGAAGCGGTCGGCCAGGGCGGCACGGGGGCGGAAGCCGGACGCCCAGCGCAGGTCCGTCACGTCGGCGGCGTCCAGGTGGGTGTACGCGGCGACCAGGGCGCGGATGCCGGCCGGGGACAGGTCGGGTGCCGTGCCCGGCGCGAGGCGGGCCTGGAGCTGGAAGTCGTCGGTGCCGGCCAGCGGGCACAGGCCCACGGCCGTGCCGTCGTCCTTCGGGAACATGTGCCAGTGCCGGCGGTCCAGGCCCCGCAGCGTGACGTCCGCCACCACGAACGGCGCCGGGTCCACGCTCTCGCCGGTCATCCCGACGCCCAGCGCCCGCCGGACCGCCGAGCGCCCGCCGTCGGCCGCGACGACGTACCGCGCGCGCACCGCCGTGCCGTCGGCGAACATCACGTCCGCCCCGTCCGCGTCCTGCCCGACCCCCGTCACCTCGCGCCCGAAGGCGACCTTCCCGCCCAGCTCCAGCAGCCGGGCGTGCAGCACCTCCTGGGTGCGCCACTGGGGGACCATCAGCGGCTCGGTGTACGGGGTGCCCTCGTCCGGCTCGATCCGGTCGAACACCGGCTGCCCGCCGGCCCGCTCGCCGTCCCTCCAGATCAGCCGGTCCGGATACGGCCCGCCCGCCGCGCGGATCGCGGCCAGCACGCCCAGGTCGTCGAAGACCTCCTGGGTGCGCGGCTGGATCCCCTTGCCGCGCGAGCCGGGGAACAGGCCGTCGGCCCGCTCCACCACCAGCGCCGCCACACCGCGCCGGGCCAGGTCGACACCGAGGGCGAGGCCGGTCGGCCCCGCGCCCGCGATCAGGACGTCCATCCCATCCTCCTTAACGTTGTTAAGTTCCCTCGCCCATGAGCGTGCCCTTAACGTTGTTAAGCTGTCAAGGGTGAGCCCCGAGAAGCGCGCCCCCCTGGACCGCCGCCGCGTCGCCGACACGGCGCTGCGGCTGCTGAACGAGACCGGGCTGGACGGTCTGACCCTGCGTGCCATCGCCAGGGAGCTGGACGTCAAGGCGCCCGCCCTGTACTGGCACTTCCAGGACAAGCAGGCGCTGCTCGACGAGATGGCGACCGAGATGCACCGGCGGATGGTGGCGCACACGGCGCTCGATCCGGGCGACAGCTGGCAGGAACGGCTGCTGCGGACGGGCCGCGCGCTGCGCGCGGCGCTGCTCGGCTACCGCGACGGCGCCAAGGTCTACAGCGGCTCACGCTTCACGGGCACCGAACACGCGCCCGCCCTGGAGGCGAACCTGCGGCTGCTGACGGACGCCGGGTTCACCCTCGCCCAGGCGGTCGACGCGGTCCGGACGGCGGGCGCGTACACCCTCGGCTTCGTCACCGAGGAGCAGGGCGTACGGCCCATGCCGGGCGAGCGCCGGGAGGGGTACGACGTGGGGGAGCGGGCCCGGCGGCTCGCGGACTTCCCGCTCGCGGCGGCGGCCGGCGAGCTGCTCTTCGACGACTACGACCGCCGGTTCGAGGAGGGGCTGGCGGTCGTGATCGAGGGAATCGGGGCGCGGTACGGAATCGGCTGACCGGCGCGCAGGCTCAGCCGGCCGGGACACGCACCGTCTTGAGGGCCCGCTTCAGCCGGGGCCCGAACGGCCTCTCCACGAACCGGTGGATCAGCCAGGCCAGCACCAGCATGCCCAGCACGGTCACCGCGAGCGTCGGCCACGGCCCGAGGCCCAGACCCCGGTGCAGCACCCGGATGACGAACCAGCCCAGGTGCTCGTGGACCAGGTAGAACGGGTACGTCAGCGCGCCGGCCGTGACCAGCCAGCGCCAGTCCGCCCGGCGCGTCCAGCCGAGCGCCACGACGGCGACGGCCGCGAAGGCGACCGTGACGATCGCGATGACGACGTACGGGTTGCGGTGCGGGTGGTGCCCCCACAGGCCGACGGTGGCCTCCCGCTGCGCCAGCAGCCAGGACATCCCGACGATGCCCCAGGTGAGCAGGTCGCTGCCGAAGCGGTGGATCAGGTACAGCGCGAGACCGCCGATGAAGAACGGGGCGTACTCGGGCATGACCACCTGGTTCAGCAGCTCGTTCTTGGAGCTGTGGCACAGCACGGCCGCCAGCGTCCACAGGCAGGCGAACAGCACCGCCCGGCGGTAGGTCACCCCGCGCACCACGACGAAGAGCGCGAAGAGTACGTAGAAGCGCAGCTCGACCCAGAGCGTCCAGCACACGCCGAGGACCCGCCTCGCCCCCGTCGGCTGCTGGAGCATCGTCAGGTTGACCAGGAACTCGTCCAGCCGGACCGCGTGGACCACGTAGGGCATGACCACGGACGCCCCGGTGACCAGGACGAGGGCCACCCAGTAGGCGGGGTACAGCCGCGCCACCCGCGAGCGGAAGAAGTCCCCGAGGGTGCGGCCCCAACTGCTCATGCAGATCACGAAGCCGCTGATGACGAAGAAGAACTGCACCCCGAAGTTGCCGTAGACGGCCGCCTTGGACAGGGTCGGGAAGAGGTGCGCCGGGCTGGCGTGCCAGGACGCGGCGACCGCGCCGCCGCGTCCGGCGTAGTGGTAGAGGCAGACCATCAGCGCGGCCACGAGCCGCAGGCCGTCCAGCGCCATGAGGCGGCTGCCGCCCCCGGCGGACCGGGGCGGGGCGCCGGCCGGACGCGGGATCAGGGGACCGGGCGCGGGGGCGGCGAGGCCGGAGGGTGGAGCAGCCATGTGCGGTTTCCTTCCTGGAACGATGTCACGGCCGGCCCCGCCGACGGCGCACCGGCTGCTGAGAACTCACCTGCGGGCCGACGCCGCTAACCCCGCGCGCCCCGGCGCAGGCTGCGGGCCTTGCGGGCCACGCGGCGGACGGTGGCGTTGCGGGGGATGAAGGCCAGCTGGGACGGCACCCCGCCGGGCAGGGCCAGGGAGGTCAGCCGGCGGCGCTTGAAGTAGCGCAGGGTGCGCGGGTGCAGGTTCCCCGCCAGATAGGCCTCCGCCTCCGGGCGCAGCCTCGGCAGGATCTTCGGCTGCATCGCGAAGCCCACCGCCCGCACCAGCGCCCCGAGCGCCTCGACGTCCGTGCCCCGGCGCTGCTCCCGCACGGCTGCCGGCTCGCCCAGGTCGGGCAGCAGCGCGTCCACGATCGTGACCGGGACGCGGTTGCTGTTCTCGTACGGCGTCACCTGCTCCAGCAGCAGCTCGGTGCCGATCCGGGCGACCGGCAGGCCGTAGAGCGCCTGCGCCGTGAGCAGGGCGGTGGAGAAGCAGCCGACGACCAGCGCGGGACGCATCCGCTGGTACAGCACCTCGGCGAGGACCGGGGTGGCGAGCACGGTCAGCTCGACCTGGAGCTTCTCGGCCTCCCGCTCCAGGGAGCGGGTGAAGCCCGCCGGCGCGGACGGATGCGGCTTGAACACCACCGTGGTGTGCCCGAGCGCCGCCGCGCCCCGCAGCATCCGCAGATGCAGGCTCTCCTCCTGCTCGGGCGTGAGGATCTCCAGCGCCGACAGGTACTGGCCCAGCAGCAGCGCCGGCTCCTCGATCTCGGGCAACTCCTCGGCCACGGGCGCGAGTTCGGCGAGCACCTTGGTGAAGGCGGGGGTCGGCACGATCTCGCCCTCGACGCCGAACTCGGTGAGCAGCAGCGGCTTCAGGCCCGGCACCAGGTCCAGGTGCAGCACCCGGTCCACCCGGGTGCCGACCAGCGGGTCGATCTTGTTGCGCGTGGGGCCGTAGCTCATCAGGCCGTCGGCGTAGACCGTCACCGGGGCGCCGGTGAAGATCTGTCCGAGCGCCAGGGACGGGTTGACCTGGATCGACTCGACGGCCAACGCCACGTCGTCGTCGCCCAGTTGCCACTCGTGGCGCAGGAAGCGTTCCCACAGCGGCATGTCGTCCACGCGGGGCGCCCAGCCGCCCGGGTGGAACGGGAAGATGGTCTCGTTGTACGAGATCACGTCGTCGAAGCGGTCGCGCAGCTTCTCGAAGCCGGGCGCCCGGTCGAAGCCCGGCGTCGTCTCCGGCGTGGTGGAGTTGTTGCAGACGAGCAGGATCCGCCGGTCGGCCGGGCGGAAACAGCCCGAGTCCAGGGCGGCGGCGAGCGTCGCCGTGCCGTAGAGCGTCGACGCCTGGAAGATCTGGGTGGTCACGCGGCGGCTCCCGCGGGGGCGGGACGGCGGCGCACCCGGCGCAGCTTGGAGGCGCGCTGGATGTCCATGGAGTCCAGCGCCTCGTCCAGCACGTCCTGCGGCATGCGCCGCAGGGCCGCCGCGCTCATGGATTTGAGTTTCCTCGCCACCGCCGGCTCGAACCTTTCGATGGAACCCAGATGATGGGAAATGATGGCGCAATAGGTCCGGACGGCCTTCGGCAGCAGTTCGTCCGCCTGCGCGTCCTGTGCGGTTTCCGTCACGACCTGGTCGAACGCGCGAATGAAATCCAGCTGCCGGACATCGCCGATCTGGGTGAGGGACGAGGCGACCCCGCGCCGGTAGAACACCCCCAGCAGGCTGACCGCGGCGAAGGATTCCGCCTCCCGGTGCAGCTTCCAGATCCACGGCCGGTCCTCGGCCGTGCGCAGCCCGTCGGTGAAGTGCAGCAGCCCCCTGTCCACCAGCCGGCGGTGGTAGACCCCGGCCCACGCGTACGCGTAGTCCACGGACGTCGAGCGGTCGGCGGGCAGTATCGCCTCGCGCGGGTTCATCACCACACCGCGCCGCCCGACCGGCACCCGGTGCACCTGGCGCGAGCGCGCGGTGCACTGCACGTGGTCGGTGCGCAGGAAATCGCAGCCCAACTCCTCTATGGCCCCGACCAGGTGGGTGAGGTAGCCGGGGGCGAGCCAGTCGTCGCCGTCCAGGAAGGTCAGGTACTCACCGCGCGCCCGGTCGATCCCGGTGTTGCGCGCGGTCGCCAGGCCCCCGTTCCGCTCGTGCCGGACGTGCACCGCCCCGGGCAGCTCGCGTTCCGCGCGCGCGAGAATCTCTGGTGTCCCGTCGCGGGAACAGTCGTCCACGAGAATGAATTCGAAGTCCTCCCGGGCGTTCGCCTTCAGGCTCCTGAGCGTGTCGGGCGCGTATTGCTGCACGTTGTAGAACGGCACGATGACGGAGAGCTTGACCACGTCAGGGACGTTAGGTGGAAGCCCGTCATTCGTCTTGACGCTTTGCTTGATGCCGGGTGAACGACACGTGGCGAAGCTGTGAACCGGGTTTAATTCCGGCGAGATGACGGCCCGACTCCCCATTCGGCGATGTGCTGTTAACCGTTTGTTGCATTCGGGTTGGGCGGAACAACGGAATGGCTTCCTAGCGTCTTCGGCGTGCCAGCCAGTGCTACGAACTCCCTGCGGGTCGCCGTCATCGCCGATTCCGACACCCGGTGGAAGTGGGGCGCGCTCACCGCGCAGCGCCTCGCCCCCGCCGGTGCCGGGATCCGGCTCGACGGCTACCTCCTGCGGGGGCGCGCCACCCCGACAGCCCGCCAGCTGGGGGAGGTCGGCGTCCGGGCGGACTCGCTCAGCGAGGTCACCGGGGTCGAGTTCCTGCGCGCGATGGCCCGGGAGTCGTACGACGTCCTCGTGCTCGCGCTGGTCGGCGGCGGCGTACAGGCGATGCTGCACGGGCTGCGGGGCGCGTGGGGTACGGGCGAGCGCCCCGTGGTGGTCACCGGCTACGTCGGTGTCGTCTACGAGAAGCTCGCCGACGGCCTGCTGCTGCGGCACGGCGCCGACCTCGTCCTCGCCAACTCCCGCCACGACGCGGACCGGTTCCGGGCCGTGTACGAGGGTGTGGGCGCGGACGCCTCGGCGGTCACCGAGGTCGCGCTGCCGTTCCTCGGCGGGGCGCCGTACGCCGGCGAGCAGCAGCCGTACACCGTCGTCTTCGCCGCCCAGCCCTCGGTCCCCGACAACCGCAGGGACCGCGCCTACCTCCTGGGCCGCCTGATCGGGCACGCGCGCAGGCACCCCGAGCGCGAGGTGCTGCTGAAGCTGCGCTCCAAGCCGGGCGAACACACCACCCACATCGAGGAGCTGCCGTACCAGAAGCTGGCCCGGGGCAAGGACGTCCCCGCCAACTTCCGTCTGGTCTACGGCCACATGGGCGAGGTGCTGGACCGCACCGACCTGCTGGTCACGGTCAGCTCCACGGCCGCCCTGGAGGCCCTGCACCGCCGTATCCCCACGGTCGTGCTGACCGACCTCGGGGTGCGCGAGGTGCTCGGCAACCACCACTTCACCGGCTCCGGCTGCCTCGCCTCCTGGGACCAGCTCGACGCCGGGCACCGGCCGGTGCCGGACGAGGAGTGGGTGGCCCGGCAGGGCGTACGCGCCGACGGCTCCTACGAGACGGCCTTCGACACCGCCCGCGAACGCATCGCCACGCTGCTGGCCCGCCCCGGCGGCCTGCCCCCGCTGAACCCCTACTACACCCCCGAGACGGCACCCGGATACCTCCCCGGCATCCTCGCCCGCCACCACCTCGGCCCCGACGGCGCCCCGCTGCCCGGCGCGCCCGCCGCCGACAAGGAACCCGGCCCGGTCCGCCAGATCGTGCGCCGCGCCGCCCGCGGCGCCTACCGCCACGGCGTACAGCGCGTGGCCCCCGTGATCCGGCGGATGGGGGAGCTGTGACCTTCCAAGGAGACTCCATGTCCAACCCGCAGGCGGGCCGAGGCCTTTCGCTGCGCCGAGTGCTCGCGGTGATCCCCGCGCGCGGCGGCTCCAAGGGCGTGCCCGCCAAGAACCTGGCCCCCGTCGGCGGCGTGCCGCTCGTGGCGCGCGCGGTGCGCGAGTGCCGGGCGGCCCGGCTGGTGACCGACGTCGTCGTCTCCACCGACGACCAGGCCATCGCGGCCGCCGCCCGGCAGGCCGGCGCCGAGGTCGTCCTGCGGCCCGCCGCCATCGCCGGGGACACGGCCACCTCCGAGGCCGCCGTGCTGCACGCCATGGAGGCCCACGAGGCGCTGCACGGCAGCCCGGTCGACGTGGTCCTGCTCGTGCAGTGCACCAGCCCGTTCCTCGCCCGCGAGGACATCGACGGGGTGGCCGGCGCGGTCGCCGAGCAGGGTGCGGACACCGCCGTCACCGTGGCCCCGTTCCACGGCTTCATCTGGCGCAGCGGCGAGGACACCCCCGGCGCGCCCGACGGCGGCTTCGGCGTCAACCACGACAAGTCCTTCCGCCCCCGCCGCCAGGACCGCCCGCAGGACCTGCTGGAGACCGGCGCCGCCTACGCGATGGACGCGGCCGGCTTCCGCAAGCACCGGCACCGCTTCTTCGGCCGTACGGAACTGGTGCGCACCGACCCCGCGCGCGTGCTGGAGATCGACGACCCGCACGACCTGGCCCGCGCCCGCGCCCTGGCCCCGCTCTTCGACGCGGACCGCCCGGGATCGCTGCCGACCGCCGACGACGTCGACGCGGTCGTCCTCGACTTCGACGGCACCCAGACCGACGACCGGGTGCTGATCGACTCCGAGGGACGGGAGTTCGTCTCCGTGCACCGCGGCGACGGACTCGGCATCGCCGCCCTGCGCAGGAGCGGCCTGAAGATGCTGATCCTGTCCACGGAGCAGAACCCGGTGGTCGCCGCCCGCGCCCGGAAGCTGAAGCTTCCCGTGCTGCACGGGATCGACCGCAAGGACCTCGCGCTGAAGCAGTGGTGCGAGGAGCAGGGCATCGCGCCGGAGCGCGTGCTCTACGTCGGCAACGACGTCAACGACCTGCCGTGCTTCGCCCTCGTCGGCTGGCCCGTGGCGGTCGCGAGCGCCCACGACGTCGTACGCGGCGCCGCACGCGCGGTCACCGCCGTCCCCGGCGGTGACGGCGCGATCCGGGAGATCGCCAGCTGGATCCTCGGCCCCTCTCTCGATTCCCTCCCCAAGTAAGGACATCCCCCTCATGAGCACCAACTCCCGTCTGCGCACGTTCGGTTCGCGCGAGGTCGGCCCCGGCCGGCCCGTCTACATCTGCGGCGAGATCGGCATCAACCACAACGGTGAGCTGGAGAACGCCTTCAAGCTGATCGACGTGGCCGCCGCGGCCGGCTGCGACGCGGTCAAGTTCCAGAAGCGCACCCCGGAGATCTGCACTCCGCGCGACCAGTGGGACATCGAGCGCGACACCCCCTGGGGCCGGATGACCTACATCGACTACCGCCACCGGGTGGAGTTCGGCGAGGACGAGTACCGCCGGATCGACGCGTACTGCAAGGAGAAGGGGATCGACTGGTTCGCCTCCCCGTGGGACACCGAGGCCGTCGCCTTCCTGGAGAAGTTCGACCTGCCCGCCCACAAGGTGGCCTCCGCCTCCCTGACGGACGACGAACTCCTGCGCGCCCTGCGCGCCACGGGCCGCACGGTCATCCTCTCCACGGGCATGTCGACCCCGAAGCAGATCCGCCACGCGGTCGAGGTCCTCGGCTCGGACAACATCCTGATGTGCCACGCCACGTCGACGTACCCGGCGAAGGCCGACGAGCTGAACCTCCGCGTGATCAACACGCTGGAGCAGGAGTACCCGAACGTCCCGATCGGCTACTCCGGTCACGAGACCGGCCTGCAGACCACGCTGGCCGCCGTCGCCCTCGGCGCCGCGTTCGTCGAGCGCCACATCACCCTGGACCGCGCCATGTGGGGCTCGGACCAGGCCGCGTCGGTGGAGCCGCAGGGCCTGGAGCGCCTGGTCCGCGACATCCGCGTGATCGAGGCCTCGCTGGGCGACGGCGTCAAGAAGGTCTACGACTCCGAGCTGGGCCCGATGAAGAAGCTGCGCCGAGTCACCGGTGTCGTCGCCGAGGCCGAGATCGCGGCGGCGGCAGGCGAGCCGGTCACCGTCTGACCACCGGCCCTTGAGCCCCTTACGTCTCCTACGACGGGACGGTCGCACGCCGATGAGCCCCCGCGCCGGTCAGCCCGGCCCCCCTCCCCGCACGCTCGCCTTCGTGGAGAGCCCGGTCCAGTTGCTGAACGTCCTGGAATGGGCCCATCGGAACGGTCTGAGCACCGCGGAGCCTTCCGGCGGGGAGCCGTTGCCGTCCGTGCCGGCGCAGGTGCGGCGGACGGTGCCGGCGGGCGACGCTCCGGCCGCCGCTCCGCCGGCCGGCGCGGAACTCACGGTGGTCGTCCTGTCCCCGACCGACCCGATGACCCGCGGCCAGCTGCGCCGTATGGCGGACCTGGCCCGGGACGAGGGGTACCGGGTGCGGTGGGAGGAGGCGCGGGGCGGTACGACCGCGCCCTTCGCGACGATCGGCGGCCTGGCGGGCCCGCTGCGCCGGGCAGACCGGATCGTCATGGGGGACCCGTTCTCCCGCTACGTGCAACTGCTGCTGACGATCACCCGCGCCCGCGACCTGGTGGTCGTGGACGACGGCACGGCGACGATGGAGTTCGTGGCCCAACTTGCGCGCGGCGAACGGCTCGTACGCTGGCACCGCAAGGGCGGCCGTCGGGGCCCGCGGGACCTCCTCTTCGCCCCGGTGGCGGCGTCGGCCCGCCGCCGCCTGACGCCGAACGCGCACCGCCGGGTCGAGGTCTTCTCCTCCATGCCGGTGACGGAGACGCCGGACGGCGTGACGGTCACGGCCAACGACTTCTTCTGGACCCGCTCCCGCTTCGGCCCGCCGCGCATCACCAAGGGCGCGGACCTGGTCGGCACGTCCCTGGTGGAGACGGGGGTGGTGGACGGCGAGCGCTACCTGGACGCGGTGCGCACCCTCGCCAAGACCCACGGCGCGACACGTTACTTCGCCCACCGCAGGGAGAGCACGGACAAACTCCACCGCCTGGCCGTCGAGACCGGCCTGGAGATAGTCCGCCCGGACCTCCCCCTGGAGCTGATCGCCCGCCGCGGCCCGATCGGCCGCACGATCCTCAGCTTCCCCTCGACGGTCGTCCACACCCTCCCGCTGGCCCTGGCCGGCACGGGCGTGAAAGTGGCCGTCTGCGACATCGACCCCACCTGGCTGACGGACACGGCCTCCCCCCGCGCCCAGGGCTTCCTGTCAGGAGTCACGGGCACGGCCCGGGACGTGCACCGGCTGGAGGCGGTGGGACTGGCATAGGCTCGGTGTCCGTGATGCCCTGGTCCACGTCCGCTCCGGTGCCCCGGCCCGAGCGCTTCGCCGCGTGCCGCGAGACCGGCGCCCCGGCTCTGGAACACGCCCTGAGGGGCCCCGCGACGCTCTGCGGGATACCTCGGCCACGTGTCACGGTCCACCGGCACCTCTTCCACGCCGGGAGCCCCGGGGCGTGCCCGGCCTGCCGGGCGAAATCGGCCGGCGCCTCGCCGTGGCGCGGCCTCACGGGCCTTCTTCGTCGTCGGCGTCCGCCGCTGCCGTGATCGCCGTCTCGTAAGGCCGGCTTCGGCTACGGCACCAGGCCGGAACGCCGGACCTGTCGGGTCGTTCAGGCCCACGTGCCGGCAGCCGTCGGCCCGGTTCGGCGACCGGGGCACGTACGTGTGGTGCCGGCCGGCGGCGGTGTGAGCCGAACGGGTGAACCGCGCGGCCGCTCAGCGGGGCGCGGCCAGTCCCGGGTCCACCACGGGCCGCCGGGACCGTCCGCCCTGCCGACGCCGGCGTCCGTGGGGGTCGCAGGTGGACAGGATCGCGCGGTGCGGCGGGCCGGCATCCGCCGGGCGACGGCCGCGTCCGCGTCGGCGGAGCCCGCCGCCACGGCATCGCCGGTGGCCGTGGGGCGGTAGTCGCCGGTCCGCATCCGGTCCTCCGGGGGCGGGCGTCCGTACGGGGGTGGACGAGGTGCCGGCGCGCGGACATGTCCGAGCTGGGCGCCTGGGCGACCCGGCCGAGCGAGGTCCGCACCCGTACCGGCGCGCAACCCGCCTGAGCGCGGAGCCGGTTCAGCTCGGCCACCACGTCACCGGCGGCCGGTGTCGAGGCCGCGCGCCACTGCCTGGGAGCCGACATCGGCCACCCGGTTGCCTCGTCGGCCTGCGGCCCGGCCCAGGCGGTCGGCGCACAGGACCTGAGGGCGGCCAGGAGCACGGCCGGGGCCGCCGTGTACGCCGCGGCGGACCGCCGGGGCACCGCGGCGTTCTCCCGGCCCGGCGTCGCGGACGAGTCGGCTCGCGGGGAGACGCGCACGGTGCGGCCCCTTCCACGGATCTCCCGGCATCCCGTCACTCAGAGCGATTGTCCCGGGGCCCGGAACGCCTCGCCAGGGGGCGTCTGCAGCACGGACCGGCGGAATCCGGCGCGAGCGGCGGCAGCCCGCTTCGGGTGCGACAGCGGCCCGGCGGTGCGCGCCGGGGTACGGACGGCGTCCGGACAACCCGGCCCCGCCACGCGGCCGCCGGCGGCGTCCGGGCCGGTCAGGGCTTGCGGGCCAGCACGAACGCCCGGGGCCGGGTCTCCTCCCCGGCCGGCTCCCGGCGCACCGTCGCCACCGTCTCCAGCCCCGCCCGGGTGAGGAGCGCCGTCATCTGCGCCGGCGTACGCCAGTAGTAGTCGAGATCGATCTCGTGGCCGTAGCGCTCCGGCACGTGCAGGCGGCCCGGCTCGTCGCCGGTCTGGAAGGCGAGGAGGGCCGGGGCGCCGGGGGCCAGGGTGCGGTGGAATTCCGCGCAGGCCGCCGGCAGCCGGTCGTCGGGGACGTGGATCGTGGAGTAGAGGGCGAGGATGCCGCCCAGGGTGGCGTCGGGCAGGTCCAGGGCGGTCAGGGAACCCACGTGGAAGCGCAGTCCGGGGTGGGCCGCACGGGCCAGCGCCACCATGGCGGGGGAGAGATCCACCCCGAAGGCCGGGACGCCCAGGTCCCGCAGGAGCGCCGTGACCCCGCCGGGGCCGCTGCCCAGGTCGGCGCCGGGGGCCGGACCGTTCGCCGTGACCAGCTCGGCGAAGGCCGTGACCAGGGAGCGGTCCAGCGGGTGGGTGAGCCCGGTCGGGTGCTGCTCCGTGTACTCCTCGGCGATGGCGTCGTACGAGGTACGGGTCGTGTGGAGGAAGGCCTCTGCCGCGTCGGTCACGGGTCCGGACCCTATCGGCAGGCGGTTACGGGCCGGGTCCGGTTCATGGACAAGTCGAGCAGGACTGTGGTGAGGCGTGGTATCCGTGGAAGAGGAAACAGTGGTTTTACCCATCAGAGTCCGCCGCCATGCGTCCGCCGGTCAGATTTTCTTCCCCTAACGGACTGAACTTTTGTTGATCGAGGGGTAGTTGACCACCCGGGCGTCCTACCCTTCAGAGGGTGAAGCAATTGATGTCCCTAGAGTCCGAGGCCGGCCTCGCGGGGGATGTGCTCCCCGGCGCGCTGAGCGAAGCACTGCACGCCGAACTCGTAGCCTTCCGCCGCGACTTGCACATGCACCCTGAGCTGGGCAATCAGGAGTTCCGTACGACCGCCGCGATCAAGGAGCGGCTGGAGCGGGCAGGGCTGCGGCCCCGGGTGCTCGGCAAGGGGACCGGGCTCGTGTGCGACATCGGGCTCACCGAGGGTGAGCGTCCGGCCGTACCGCTGCTCGCCCTGCGCGCGGACATCGACGCCCTGCCCATTCCGGACACCAAGGCGGACTGCCCGTACCGCTCCACCGTGCCCGACCGGGCGCACGCCTGCGGCCACGACGTGCACACGACCGTGGTGCTCGGAGCCGGGCTGGTACTCGCCGACCTGCAGGCCAAGGGGCTGCTGCCCCGGCCGGTGCGGCTGGTCTTCCAGGCCGCCGAGGAGGTGCTGCCCGGCGGCGCCATGGACGCGATCGAGGACGGGGTGCTCACCGGAGTCGGCCGGATCCTCGCCGTGCACTGCGACCCCCGGGTCGACGCCGGGAAGGTAGGGCTGCGGCACGGGCCGATCACCAGCGCCTGCGACCGGCTGGAGATCGCGCTCGACGGGCCCGGCGGGCACACCGCCCGCCCCCATCTGACCACCGACCTCGTCACGGCCGCCGCCCGCGTCGCCGTCGACGTGCCCGCGCTGGTCGCCCGCCGGGTCGACACCCGGGCCGGGCTGGTGCTGACCTGGGGCCGGATCGAGTCGGGGCACGCGCCGAACGTGATCCCGCAGCACGCCGAGCTGTCCGGCACCGTGCGCTGCCTGGACCTGGACGCCTGGCGACAGGCGCCCGACGTCGTGCACGCGGCCATCGACGAGGTCGCCACCCTGCACCGCGCCAAGTCCGAGATCACCTACGTCCGCGGAGTGCCGCCCGTCGTCAACGACCGGGAGTCCGCAGACCTGCTGCGCCGGGCGATGTCCGCGCGGCGCGGCCGCGACTCGGTCGAGTCCACAGAGCAGAGCCTGGGCGGGGAGGACTTCTCCTGGTACCTGGAGCACGTGCCCGGCGCCATGGCCCGGCTCGGCGTCCGCAGGCCCGGCGAGCGCACCGTCCGCGATCTGCACCAGGGCGACTTCGACGCCGACGAGCACGCGATCACGGTCGGCGTGGAGATGTTCACCGCCGCCGCGTTCCTGGACGCGAACGGCGCTCAGGGCTGAACCCCGGGTACGCGCAAGGCGGGAAAGTAAGAGGTGGGGCCCCTTCGGGAAGCGCCTCTTACTCATTTCCCTGACCGGCGCAACACCCTCGTGAGCCATTCGTACACGCACCGCGACAAGGCGCCGTCGGAAGCGAAGAGCATGAGTTCAGATGCTGTTTGCCTCGAATCGATAACGGCTTCGAGAGGGGGTTTTTTGCGACATCTACGCGCGTTACGATGCCGCGAAGCCGACGCCGACGGGGCGTCTCGGCTGGAGCGCCGGCACGGTGCTCACATCAAGCGCCGACATGGCGCTCAGGTCAGGTGAAGGAGCCTTCCCGATGCGCCGGGTAGCCAAGCTTTCCGCTGCGTGTATCGCTACCGCAGCTCTCGCCGTGACTGCCACCGCGTGTGGCAGCACGTCCTCGGACAACTCCAGCTCTTCCTCCTCCGGGGGCGGCGGCAAGACGATCAAGATCGGCCTCGCCTACGACGTCGGCGGCCGCGGTGACCGCTCCTTCAACGACTCCGCCGCGCGCGGTGCCGACAAGGCCGAGAAGGAGTTCGGCGGTTCCGTCAAGGAGCTGACCGCGAAGACCTCCGACACCGAGGCCGACCGCGAGCAGCGCCTGTCGGACCTGGCGGACGCCGGCTACAACCCCATCGTCGCCGTCGGTTACGCCTACGCGCCGTCCATCACCAAGGTCGCCGCCAAGTACCCGAAGACCACCTTCGGCATCGTCGACTCGGTCGTGAACGCCAAGAACGTCGACAGCATCACCTTCACCGAGGAGCAGGGCTCCTACCTCGCCGGTGTCGCCGCCGCGCTGAAGACGAAGAAGGACCACGTCGGCTTCATCGGCGGCGTGGACGTCCCGCTGATCAAGAAGTTCGAGGCGGGCTTCACCCAGGGCGTCAAGGACACCAACTCCAAGATCAAGGTCGACGTCCAGTACCTGAGCCACGGCTCGGACACCTCCGGCTTCGCCAGCCCCGACAAGGGCAAGGAGGCCGCGCAGGGCATGCTCGACAACGGCGCGGACGTCGTCTACACCGCCGCGGGCTCCTCCGGCAACGGCGCGATCGAGGCCGTGAGCGGCGTCAAGGGCGCCTGGGCCATCGGCGTGGACTCCGACCAGTACAACATCCCGGGTCTGGCCAAGTACAAGAACTCGATCCTGACCTCGGTGGTCAAGAACGTCGACGTCGGCGTCTACGACCTCATCAAGTCCGTGCACGACGGCAAGGCGCTGACCGGCAACCAGGTGTACTCGCTCGCCAAGAACGGTGTCTCCCTGGCCACCAGCGGCGGTTTCATCAACGACATCCAGCCCAAGCTGGACGCCGCGAAGCAGAAGATCGTCTCCGGCCAGATCAAGGTCAAGACCACCCCGTGACCTGACGGGTCCGGCCGGTGCCGATCACCGGTTCCGGCCGGACCCGGCCTCGGTCTCGGTTTCCGGGCTCCGGTCCCGGAATCGGGTCGCGGCCTGGCCTCGGATCCCCGGTTCCGGCCGGTCCGCCGGACCTCGGCTCGGCGAGGGTACGTCGCCCCACGGCCCCTCGCCGAGCCATAACAATGTGTCAACTCTACGCGTGTAGCGCGGAGTTGCCGCGCTAGCGTCGCCGACGCCTGCCCTCCCCTACGCAGCCCCTTTCCCCGAGGAGAGTGCGCCATCAACGCGTCCAGCCCTCCCGCTGCCGTCGAACTGCGCGGCATCACCAAGCGCTTCCCCGGTGTCGTCGCCAACAAGGACATCGACATCACCGTCCGCGCGGGCACCGTCCACGCCCTGTGCGGTGAGAACGGCGCCGGCAAGTCCACCCTGATGAAGATCCTCTACGGCATGCAGCAGCCGGACGAGGGCACCATCACGGTGGCCGGCGAGCAGGTCGTCCTGCACAACCCCGGCGACGCCATCGCCCGCGGCATCGGCATGGTGCACCAGCACTTCATGCTCGCCGACAACCTCACCGTGCTGGAGAACGTCGTCCTCGGCGCGGAGAAGCTGTACGGCATCGGCGGCAGGGCCCGCGCCAAGATCAAGGAGATCTCCGACGCGTACGGCCTGAACGTCCGCCCCGACGTCCTGGTGGAGGAGCTGGGCGTCGCCGACCGCCAGCGCGTGGAGATCCTCAAGGTCCTCTACCGCGGCGCCAAGACCCTCATCCTCGACGAGCCCACCGCCGTGCTCGTGCCGCAGGAGGTCGACGCCCTCTTCGCCAACCTGCGCGAGCTGAAGGCCGAGGGCCTCACCGTCATCTTCATCTCCCACAAGCTGGGCGAGGTGCTCTCCGTCGCCGACGAGATCACCGTCATCCGGCGCGGCACGACGGTCGGCACGGTCGAGCCGCGGGGCACCACCCCGAAGCAGCTCGCCGAGCTGATGGTCGGCAGCGAGCTGCCCACCCCGGAGACCACGGACTCCACCGTCACGGACGTCCCCATGCTGACGGTGGAGGGACTGCACCTGGCCCAGACCGACCTCGAGGGCATCGAGCGGATCATCCTGGACCAGATCTCCTTCACCATCCACAAGGGCGAGGTCCTCGGCATCGCCGGTGTGGAGGGCAACGGCCAGTCCGAGCTGGTCGAGGCGATCATGGGCATGCGCGACCCGGACGCCGGCGTCATCACCCTCGACGGCGCCGACATCTCCCGCACCCCGACCCGCGACCGCCGCGAGGCCGGCATCGGCTACATCCCCGAGGACCGCCACCGCCACGGCCTGCTCCTCGAAGCGCCGCTGTGGGAGAACCGCATCCTCGGCCACGTCACCGAGAAGCCCAACTCCAGGGGCGCGCTCCTCGACATCAAGGCGGCCCGCGCCGACACCGAGCGGATCGTCGAGGCGTACGACGTGCGCACCCCCGGTATCGACGTCACGGCGGCCTCGCTGTCCGGCGGCAACCAGCAGAAGCTGATCGTCGGCCGCGAGATGAGCCACGACCCCAAGCTGCTCATCGCCGCCCACCCCACCCGCGGCGTGGACGTCGGCGCCCAGGCCGCCATCTGGGACTACATCCGCGACGCCCGCCGCGAGGGCCTGGCCGTGCTGCTGATCTCGGCGGACCTGGACGAGCTGATCGGGCTCTCCGACTCCCTGCGGGTGATGTACCGCGGCCGCCTGGTCGCCGACGCCGACCCCGCCACGATCACCCCCGAGGAGCTGGGCTCCGCCATGACGGGTGCGGCCACCGGTCACCTGGAGCACACAGAGGACGACGCCCGATGAACAAGCTGACCCAACGCATCGACAAGGAGCGGCTGCTCCTCGGGATCGCGGCACCGCTGCTCGCGGTCGTCGCCGCGCTCGTCGTCACCACCCTGGTGATCCTCGGGACCGGCAAGAACCCCGGCCCCGCCTTCCAGGACATGGTGACCTACGGCTTCGCCAGCGACAGCCAGGTCTACATCCTGAACAAGGCGACCACGTACTACCTCGCGGGCGTCTCGGTGGCCATCGGCTTCCGGATGAACCTGTTCAACATCGGTGTCGACGGCCAGTACCGGCTCGCCGCGTTCATCGCCGCCGTCCTCGGCGGCGCGCTGACCGTGCCCGGCTGGATCGCCATCCCGCTGATCCTGGTCTGCGCCATGGCGACCGGCGCCCTGTGGGCCGCCATCGCCGGCGTCCTCAAGGTGACCCGGGGCGTCAGCGAGGTCATCGCGACCATCATGCTGAACTCGATCGCCACCGCGGTCATCGGCTACTTCCTGCAGCCCGGAAAGCTCGGCGAACTCCAGCAGGGCGGCACCCTGGTCTCCACCAAGCCGCTGCCGTCCGGCTCGCACTTCTTCACGATCGACACGGGCCCGGCCGGCCTCCTGGACGGCTTCATCGTCGTCGCCGTGATCGTCGGCATCGCGTACTGGTTCATCCTCGGGCGCACCCGCTTCGGCTTCGACCTGCGCACCGTCGGCCAGTCCGAGTCCGCCGCCTCCGCGAGCGGTGTGTCGGTGAAGAAGATGGTCGCCACCAGCATGATCATCTCGGGTGCGGTGGCCGGTCTGGTCGGCATGCCGACGCTGCTCAACGAGAGCCACCAGTACGACAACAGCTTCCCCACCGGTATCGGCTTCACCGGTATCGCCATCGCGCTGCTCGGCCGCAACAACCCCGTCGGCATCGCGCTCGGCGCCCTGCTGTGGGGCTTCCTGGAGCGCACCACCAACCACCTGGAGTTCCAGGGCTACGACAAGGAGATCCTCGGCGTCATCGAGGGCGTCATCGTCCTCTGCGTCGTGATCGCCTACGAGGTCGTACGCCGCTACGGCCTGAAGCGCCAGCAGCAGAAGGTCGGCGCCGAACTCGCGGCCCAGGCCGCCGCCGCGACGAAGAAGCAGGAGGTGGCGTGATGACTGCCACGATGACCGACGCGCCGCCGCCCGCGGCGCCCAAGGCGGCGGGCGCGCCGCAGCGCTCCGGCCGCTCCCTCGGCCAGATCCTCGTGATCGTCGCCGGGGGCCTGCTCCTCCTGGCCGCCGTCCGCATGATCACCGGCTCGCAGGACCTCGACTCCGCCGGGCAGGTCAGCGCCGCCCTCGGCCTCGCCGTGCCGATCGGCCTCGCGGGCCTCGCCGGCCTGTGGTCCGAGCGGGCCGGCGTGGTCAACATCGGCCTCGAAGGCATGATGATCCTCGGCACCTTCGGCGCCGGCTGGGTCGGCTGGCAGTCCAGCCCCTGGCTCGGCCTGCTCATGGGCATCGCCTTCGGCGTCCTCGGCGGCCTGGTGCACGCCGTCGCCACCGTCACCTTCGGCGTCGACCACATCGTCTCCGGTGTCGCGATCAACCTGCTCGCCCTCGGCGCCACCCAGTACCTCGCCAAGCTGTTCTTCAACAGCGGCAGCGCGGCGAACGCGGGCGGCAACCCCAAGCAGTCCCCGCCCGTGAACTCGCTGCCGCAGGTCACGATCCCCGGCGTCTCCGACGGCCTGGCCTCGGTCGAGAAGCATCACTGGTTCCTGGTCTCCGACCTCGCCGGCGTCATCGGCGGCCTGGTCACGAACCTGTCGGTGGTGACGATCCTCGCCGCGGTGCTGTTCGCCGGCACCTGGTGGCTGCTGTGGCGCACCCCGTTCGGCCTGCGGCTGCGCTCCTGCGGCGAGAACCCGACCGCCGCCGAGTCCCTCGGCGTGAACGTCTACACCTACAAGTACGCGGCCGTCGCCGTCTCCGGCGGCCTCGCCGGCCTCGCCGGCGCCTTCCTCGCCCTGGTCACCTCGCACACGTACCTCGAAGGCCAGACCGGTGGCCGCGGCTACATCGGCCTCGCGGCGATGATCTTCGGCAACTGGCGGCCGGGCGGCCTGGCGATGGGTGCGGGCCTGTTCGGCTACTCCGACGCGCTGCAGCTGCGCAACGGCGGTACGACCGTGCACGCGCTCCTGCTCCTGCTGGTCGTCCTGCTCGTGGCCCTCGGCGGCTGGAAGCTGTACCGCAAGGCGACGCTGCAGGGCGTGATCAGCCTCGGCATGGCCGCGCTGGTCCTGGTCTGGTACCTGCTCACCGACACCGTCCCGAGCGACTTCGTGGGCGCGACGCCGTACGTCGTCACCCTCCTGGTGCTGTCCCTGTCGGCACAGCGCCTGCGGATGCCGAAGGCTGACGGCATGCGCTACCGGAAGGGCCAGGGCAAGTGACGAGCACCGACGCCGCGTTCGACTGGGAGGCGCTGCGGGCGCTGGCGCGCGAGGCGATGACCCACGCGTACGCGCCGTACTCCGGCTACCCGGTCGGTGTGGCCGCCCGGGTCCACGACGGCCGCACCGTCACCGGCTGCAACGTGGAGAACGCCTCCTACGGGCTCGGCCTGTGCGCCGAGTGCGGCCTGGTCTCCGAACTGCAGCGCACGGGCGGCGGCCGGCTCACGCACTTCACCTGCGTGGACGGCTCCGGCGGCCTGCTGGTGCCCTGCGGCCGCTGCCGCCAGCTGCTGTACGAGTTCGGCGGCCCGGACCTCCTCCTGGACACCCCGCAGGGCGTCCTGCCCCTCTCTGAGATGCTGCCCCAGGCCTTCGGCCCGGCCCATCTCACCAAGTAACTCCCGTGTACGGCCCCCCTGACCCGCATCCGCGCAGGGGGGCCGTACGCATCGCACTTCCTTTCGAAGGGATCGCCATGGCCATGGACGCCATCTCCGTCATCCGCACCAAGCGGGACCGCGGTGAGCTGACCGACGAGCAGATCGACTGGGTCATCGACGCCTACACCCGGGGCGAGGTCGCCGACGAGCAGATGTCCTCGCTCGCCATGGCGATCCTGCTCAACGGGATGAACCGCCGCGAGATCGCCCGCTGGACGGCGGCGATGATCGCGTCCGGCGAGCGCATGGACTTCTCCTCGCTGTCCCGTCCGACGGCCGACAAGCACTCCACCGGCGGCGTGGGCGACAAGATCACGCTGCCGCTGGCCCCGCTGGTGGCCGCGTGCGGTGCCGCGGTCCCGCAGCTGTCGGGCCGGGGCCTCGGCCACACCGGCGGCACCCTGGACAAGCTGGAGTCGATCCCGGGCTGGCGCGCGCTGCTGTCGAACGAGGAGATGCTGTCCGTCCTGGACGGCGTCGGCGCGGTGATCTGCGCGGCGGGCGACGGCCTGGCCCCGGCGGACAAGAAGCTCTACGCGCTGCGCGACGTGACCGGTACGGTCGAGGCCATCCCGCTGATCGCCTCCTCCATCATGTCGAAGAAGATCGCGGAGGGCACGGGCAGCCTGGTCCTGGACGTGAAGGTGGGCAGCGGCGCCTTCATGAAGACGATCGAGGACGCCCGCGAACTGGCGACGACCATGGTCGGCCTCGGCACGGACCACGGCGTGCGGACGGTGGCCCTGCTGACCGACATGTCGACGCCGCTGGGCCTGACGGCGGGCAACGCCCTGGAGGTCCGCGAGTCGGTGGAGGTCCTCGCGGGCGGCGGTCCGGCGGACGTGGTCGAACTGACCCTGGCGCTGGCGCGCGAGATGCTGGACGCGGCGGGCCTGAAGGACGCCGACCCGGCGAAGGCCCTGGCCGACGGCTCGGCGATGGACGTCTGGCGCCGCATGATCGCGGCCCAGGGCGGCGACCCGGACGCCACGCTTCCCACGTCGAGGGAGCAGCACGTGGTGAAGGCGCCGACCTCGGGTGTCCTGACCCGCCTCGACGCCTACGACATCGGCATCGCCGCCTGGCGCCTCGGCGCCGGCCGCGCCCGCAAGGAGGACCCGGTGCAGGCCGCGGCGGGCGTCGAGATGCACGCCAAGCCGGGTGACACGGTCCAGGCGGGCCAGCCGCTGCTGACCCTGCACACCGACACCCCCGAGCGCTTCGAGTACGCCCTGCAGGCGGTGGCGGGTTCGTACGACATCGCGGCGGCGGGCACGGACTTCCCGGCGTCGCCGGTGGTGCTGGAACGTATCGCCTGACCTGCGGTTTCCCTGTTCGGGTGAACGGGATCGGTGGACCGGCGCCGGTCCCGTTCGGCATGCTGGGATCGGTGACGCACCGATAGGAGACCGCCATGAGCGCACTCACCGTGAGCCAGGACCCCGACCAGAACTGGGACGACCTCGTCCGGTACTGGGAGGAGATGGAATGGCCCGAGGGCAGCAAGGTGGAGATCATCGAGGGATCATCACCGTGTCACCTGCTCCCGCGTTCCGCCACAACGTCATCGCGGAACGCATCCTGCGTCGCCTCTACTCCGTGATCCCCGACCACTGGGGCATCTTCCAGACGCTGTCGATCGCCGTACCGTCACGGCTGGGCATGCTCATCCCGGACCTGCTGGTGACACTGGTGCAGGAGCCCCCGGAGACGGACTCCTACATCCCCGCAGCCCTCGCCGAACTCGTCGTCGAGGTGACCTCGAAGTCCAACGCGCGCCACGACCGCCTCAGCAAGGCCGCCGCGTACACCACCGCGGGGATCCCGCTCTACCTCCTCATCGACCGCTGGGCACCCGGAGGCCCCACCGCGACCCTGTACGGGGAGCCGAAGGGCGATGTCTACCGGCTCCTCAGCGCGGCGAAGTTCGGCGACCCCATCAAGCTCCCGGCACCGTTCGGCGTCACGATCGACACCGGCGAGCTCCCCGTCGACTGACCCGGCGTCACCCCGCCAGCCGGGTCAGGACCTCGATTCCCGGGTCACCGAGCGTGCCGCGGCGGCCGAGGGCATAGCCCACCGCGATGACGATCGCGATCACCGCGAAACCGCTCAGCACCCCCTCCACAGGGCCAACCCTCCGAGGAAGGAGGTGCCCCGGTCAATGTGATCTTCGTCGGGTCCCCGTGGCCGGGCCGGTCCCCGATGAGTTCCGCCCGCCCCGGCGGTCTACCGGGTGTGGAGGCCAGGACACCCGCCGTGCTCGTGCTGCCCGGACCCGCCCGACGGGACGAGGCGGCCGGACTGTGTGCCGCCGTACGGACGCTGCTGAACGGCGGCGGGAGTGAGGAGGAGCGGATCGTCGTGTGCGATGTGGGCGGGCTCGGGCCGCCGGGGCTCGCCGCCGTCGACCTGCTGGCGCGGCTGGAGCTGACCGCCCGCAGGGCCGGCGGGCGGATCCGGCTGCGGGACCCGGACCCGGCGCTACTCGCCCTTCTCGACCTCGTCGGACTCCGCTTCCAGGTGGAGGGGCAGGCCGAAGAGGGGGAACCAGCGCTGGGTGTCGAGGAAGCAGTGGAAACCGGTGATCCGGCCGTCTGAGATCTCCAGGATCTGCACCGCCCAGGGGCTGAAGCCGCCCTTCTCCGGATCCGGCTTGTAGTGCGCGAAGCCCGGCAGCCCGTTGGCCTGGACGGGCCGCAGGCGGGAGCCGGCGCAGGAGGCGCCGAGCGTCGTCATGAAGCCGGTGATGTCCGCCGTACCGCGCAGCCACAGGTCGAACGGCGGCATCGTCATGATGGCGTCCTCGTGGAGCAGCGCGGTCAGCGCCGTCATGTCGTAGCCCTCGAAGGCCTTGACGTAGCGCTCCAGGAGCTTTCGCTGCTCCTCGTCCAGCGGGTCGGACACCGCGCCCTCGGGGCCGGCGTCGGCGCGCTCCGCGAGCGTGGCGCGGGCCCGCTGGAGCGCGCTGTTGACCGAGGCGACCGTGGTGCCCAGCAGCTCGGCGACCTCGCTCGCCTTCCAGGCCAGCACCTCGCGCAGGATCAGCACCGCCCGCTGCTTGGGCGGCAGTTGCTGCAGCGCCGCCATGAACGCGAGCCGGACGGACTCCTTGGCGACGGCCGCCTCCGCCGGGTCCTGCGTCTCGGGCAGCACGCGCGCGTCCGGCATCGGCTCCAGCCAGGTGTTCTCGGGGCGGGGGGAGAGCGCCGCCCGGGCGAGCGGGGTCGCGTCGGTCAGGTCCATGGGCCGCGCCCGCTTGTTGCCCGCCGCCAGCATGTCCAGGCAGACGTTCGTCGCGATCCGGTACAGCCACGAGCGCAGCGAGGAGCGGCCCTCGAACGTGCCGTAGCCGCGCCAGGCCCGCACCAGGGTGTCCTGCACCGCGTCCTCGGCCTCGAAGGAGGAGCCGAGCATGCGGTAGCAGTAGCCCGTCAGCTCGGTCCGGTGCTTCTCCAGTGCGACGTCCAGGTCCGCCGTCGCCGTGCCGTCACCCATCGTCCACCCACCCCTGTGGCCGTCCCTGTTCGCGCTCCGTCGCGCCCCAGCACCTCGGAAGCTACCGCAGCCCACTGACAATGGCCCCCGGAGTCCGAAAAAGCCCAGCTCAGACCAGTTGCTTCACGGACATGAGCAGATGCTGGTGCCCCGGTGAGCCGAGCAGCACCCGCTGTCCCGCCCCCAGCAGCTCCAGCCGCAGCTCGGGCCCCTCGAAGGAGTTCAGCGCGTCGAGCAGGTACGACGGGTTGAAGGCCACGGTGACCTCCGCGGCTCCCTCCAGGGCGGCCGGCAGACGCTGCACCGCCACGTCGTCCCCGTACCCCGCCCGCACCAGCAGCGAGCCCTCGCCGGCCGAGAAGTCCAGGCGCACCGGGCTGTTCCCGTCCGCGACCACGGCCACCCGGCGTACCGCCTCCGCGAGCGCCGCGCACTCCGCCACGGCCACGGCGGCCCCCGACAGCGCGAACAGCGACCCGTACCCCGGCAGCCGGCCCTCCAGCCGCCGCAGCACCGCGCGCGTGCTGCTGCCGTCGGACTCGCCCTCGAAGCCGACGACCCCCGCCCCGCCCGCCCCCGCAGGATCCAGCAGGATCCCGAGTGTCCCGCACCGCCCGAGTGCCCGCGCCACCTCCAGCAGCCGCCGCGCGGGCAGCAGCACCTCCACGGCCTCCCCGGCCGTCCCGTCCGGTGCCGCCGGTCTCCAGTCCAGGCCGCGCACCGCGTACCGGTACCGGTCGGACGCCGACAGCGTCATCCGGCCGTCGTCGAAGCGCAGTTGGACCCCGGTGAGCACCGGCAGCGTGTCGTCGCGCCCCGCCGCGACCGCCACCTGTGCGACCGCCGTCGCGAACGCGGCCGCGTCCACCTCGCCGTACCCCGGCGGCGCGGCGGGCGGCGCCGGATACTCCTCGTACGGCAGCGTCGACAGCCCGAAGCGCGTGCCGCCCGCCTCCACCGTGAACCGGTTGCCCTCCAGCGCGCAGGTCACCGGGCCGTCGGGCAGCACCCGGCAGATGTCCAGCAGCCGCCGGCCGAGGACGAGCACCCGGCCGGGCACCGTCACCTCGGCGTCCGTCTCCACCCGGGCCGCCGTCTCGAAGTCCGACCCCGACACGGCGAGCCGCCCCGCCCGCGCGGTCAGGACCAGCCCGCCCAGCACCGGCACCGGCGTCCGCGCGGGCAGCGCCCGCCCCGCCCGGCCCACCGCCTCCGCAAGCTCCGCGCGCGTGATCCGCAGTTCCATACGACCAACCCCCTGCCCGGTGGACTAGTTGACCGGTGGACGCTATCCGCGCCCCCTGACAACCGCCCCTGAGCAGGGGGTTGGCTGAAGACCGAGGGGAGGGCTCAGTGCGCCGCGACCGGCTGCGGGCGGGCCGCCACCCGGGCCGCCCGCGAACCGAGGACGGTGATCGTGACGACCCCGGCGACGGCGAGGAGACCCACCCCCACCGTGCCGCCCCAGCCGTCCGCGTGGAAGGCCACGGCGCCGACCGTGCTGCCGGCGCTGGAGCCGATGTAGTACATCGACTGGTACAGCGCCGAGGCCTGGGCGCGCCCCTCGGTGGCCGTCTTGCTCACCGCCGAGGACGCCACCGCGTGCCCCGCGAAGAAGCCCGCCGTGATCAGCACCAGGCCCAGCAGCACCAGCGGCAGCGAGGGCACGAGCGACAGCAGCAGACCGGCCGCCGTCGTACCGCCCGCCAGGTACAGCGCGCCCCGGCGGCCGAGCCGGCCCACCAGCCGGCCCGCCGTGGACGCCGACACCGTACCCACCAGGTAGACCAGGAAGATCGAGCCGATGATGCCCTGCGGCAGCCCGAACGGCGCCTCCGTCAAGCGGTAGCCGATCACCGTGTACACGCCGCCGAACACCGTCATGAACAGCGCGCCGATCGCGTACAGCCGCCGCAGCAGCGGGTTGGCGAGGTGGTCGCGGACCGTGCCGAGCAGGACGCGGGGCCGCAGCGAGCCCGCCGTGAAGTGGCGCGGCGCCGGCAGCAGCAGCCGGAAGGCGATCGCGCAGCCGACCGCGGTCACGCCGATCACCGCGAGGGCGACCCGCCAGCCCCACGTCTGGGCCACCCAGCCGGTGATGATCCGGCCGCTCATGCCGCCGACGCTGTTGCCCGCGACGAACAGGCCGATCGCCGTCACCAGCGCCTTCGGCCGGACCTCCTCGGCCAGATACGCCTGCGCCGAGGCCGGCAGACCGGCCAGCGCCGCGCCCTGCACCGCCCGCAGGACCACCAGCACGCCGAGCGAGGGCGCGAACGGCACGAGCAGGCCGACGCTCACCGCGACGGCCAGGGACGCCGTCATCACCGCACGCCGGCCGAAGCGCTCGGACAGGGCGCTCATCGGCAGCACGAACAGCGCCAGTCCGCCGGTCGCGCCCGCCACCGTCCAGCTCGCGTCGCTCGCGCTGACCCCGAAGTCCCCGGAGATCAGCGGCAGCAGGGCCTGCGTGGAGTACAGCAGCGCGAAGGTCGCGACCCCGGCGAGGAAGAGGGCGAGGCTCATCCGGCGGTAGCCGGGGCCGCCCGGTGTCATACGGGAGTCGGCGGCGGAGTCGGGGGTGTCGGCGACGGGGACGGGCGAGGTGGCGCCCACGGCGGTGGACGCCCCGGTACTGGCGGGAGACATGCCTCGACGGTAGGGACGACCGGCCTCATGCGTCCAATGCATGGAATCGCCATAATCGTTCCCATGGCGCATCAGAAGAGGCCACAGCCTCGCCTGTCACCGAACAGTGACACAGAAGACATGTCCGTGATGTCGAAGGTGCTCGCTCCCCGCCTCGCCTACTTCGCCGGCGTGGCCCGCACCGAGCACGTGACCAGGGCCGCGCTGGAGCTGAACGTCCCGCAGTCCACCCTCTCGCGGGCGATGGTCCGCCTGGAGCAGGACCTGGGCGTCGACCTCTTCGCCCGCCAGGGCCGTACGGTCTCCCTCACCCCGGCCGGACGCACCTTCCTGGCCTCGGTGGAACGCGCCCTCGCCGAGGTCGAGCGGGCCGCCGAGGAGGTCCGCGCCGACGCCGACCCGGCCACCGGCAAGGTCGCCTTCGGCTTCCTGCACACCATGGGCGCGGAGACCGTGCCCGGCCTGCTGCACGCCTTCCGCGCCGACCATCCGCGCATCCGCTTCAGCCTCGTGCAGAACCACGGTGAGGCCATGCTGGAGGGGCTGCGCGCGGGCGAGCTGGACCTGTGCCTGACCTCGCCGGTGCCGGACGCCCCGGACCTGGTGGCCCGCCGCCTGGACGAACAGAAGCTCCGTCTGGTCGTCCCCGCCGACCACCCGCTGGCCGGCCGCCGACGCATCCGCCTCGCCGAGGCGGCCGAGGAGACCTTCGTCAGCCTGGAACCCGGCTACGGCCTGCGCCGCATCACCGACGCCCTGTGCCGCGAGGCCGGCTTCCGCCCGAGGGTCGCCTTCGAGGGCGAGGAGGCGGAGACCCTGCGGGGCCTGGTGGCGGCCGGGCTGGGAGTGGCCCTGCTGCCCCCGCCGACGGTCCCGCGGCCGGGAGTGGTGGAACTGACGGTCACGGCCCCCCGGGCGGCCAGGGAGATCGGTGTCGCGTGGCTGGCTGACCGCCCGGACACCCCGCCGGTGGCCGCCTTCAAGACGTTCCTGCTGTCGAGAAGGGGCAGCCTGCTGCCGGCCTGAGGGCTGCCGGCCCGAGTGAGCGGGCAGGCCCCTACCGTTTCAGTGACTTCCCGAACCCCGTGGCCAGCGGCATCCTCAACCCGATCGGCGGCGGTGCGGCCAACGCGTCCTCGACGGGCCGGGAGACGTGGTGCCCGAACAGCGCGCCCATCACGAAGTCGACGGCGAGGCACGCCACCTCGTCCCGGTGCCCGCCCAACCCGTGTCCGTCGGAGTGCACTTCGAACCGGCACACCTCCCGGTTCACCTTCTTCGCCCGCGCCGCGTACCGGAACGACAGCTCCGGGTCGGTCCGTTGGTCGTTCGTGCCGTGCACGATCAGCACGCGTCGCCCCACCAGCTGCTTCACCGGCTCGGCGGGCGCGGCCACGTCGTCCTCCGGGAGCCAGGGGGCGAGCGCCACCACCGAGTTGACCGCCTCGTGGCCGCCCGCCCGCAGCGCCGCCCGGCCGCCCATGTCCACCCCGACCAGACAGACCGGGACGTCCCCGTACCGCCGTACGGTCTCGTCGACCGCCCACTCGGCGTCCGCCGCCAGGTGCGCCTCACTGCCGTTCCAGCCCCGGTAGCGGTAGCGCACGGTGTGCACGGCCAGCGCCTCGGCCCGCCCCGCACGCGCGAACCGGCGACCCAGCGAGCGCAGGGCGATCGCCGTCGGCACGGGGGACGGCCTGCGCGCGGACACCTCCTCCCCGCGGGGGAGCAGCAGCACCGCTCCGCACACGGACGCCGGCGCCGTGCCGACCGCCTTTCCCAGTCCGGCCGTTCGGACCGGCGTCGCTTGCTGTCCCATGACAGAACAGTGTCAGAAGGGGCGGTGTACGAAACCCGTACGCGTGGTCACCGTTGGGTATCGACGGGAAAGCGCCGGAAAGGCGCTGTGAAAGAGCCGCCGCGTTCACCGGGACCTCTACGCGCGTAGGCGTTAGAGTGCGGAAATGACGAGCCAGACTGCACCCATGGGAGCCGTTCCGACGCCGGACCAGATCCGCCGGGCGCCCAAGGTTCTGCTGCACGATCACCTCGACGGCGGGCTCCGGCCGGGCACCGTCGTCGCCCTCGCCCGCGAGACCGGGTACGCCGGCCTTCCGGAGACCGACCCGGACAAGCTGGGCATCTGGTTCCGCGAGGCCGCCGACTCCGGTTCCCTGGAGCGGTATCTGGAGACCTTCCGGCACACCGTCGGCGTGATGCAGACCCGGGACGCGCTGATCCGGGTCGCGCGCGAGTGTGCCGAGGACCTCGCCGAGGACGGGGTCGTCTACGCCGAGGTGCGCTACGCCCCCGAGCAGCACCTGGAGGGCGGGCTGGCCCTCGAGGAGGTCGTCGAGGCGGTCAACGAGGGCTTCCGGCAGGGCGAGCGGCTCGCCCGGGAGGCCGGGCACCGCATCCGGGTCGGCGCGCTGCTGACCGCCATGCGGCACGCGGCCCGCTCCCTGGAGATCGCCGAACTCGCCAACCGCCACCGCGACTCCGGCGTGGTCGGCTTCGACATCGCCGGCGCGGAGGCGGGCTATCCGCCCACCCGGCACCTGGACGCCTTCGAGTACCTCAAGCGCGAGAACAACCACTTCACGATCCACGCCGGCGAGGCCTTCGGGCTGCCGTCCATCTGGCAGGCCCTGCAATGGTGCGGCGCCGACCGGCTCGGGCACGGGGTGCGGATCATCGACGACATCGAGGTCCGCGAGGACGGCTCGGTGCGGCTCGGCCGGCTGGCGTCCTACGTCCGGGACAAGCGCATCCCGCTGGAGCTGTGCCCCAGTTCCAACCTCCAGACCGGGGCCGCGCCCTCGTACGCCGAGCACCCGATCGGGCTGCTGCGCCGGCTGCACTTCCGGGCCACCGTGAACACCGACAACCGGCTGATGTCGAACACCAGCATGAGCCGGGAATGCGAGCATCTCGTCGAGGCGTTCGGTTACACGCTCGACGATCTCCAGTGGTTCTCCGTCAATGCGATGAAATCAGCCTTCATTCCTTTCGACGAACGACTCGCCATGATCAATGACGTCATCAAACCCGGATATGCCGAGCTGAAATCGGAATGGCTGTTCCGGCAGACGGCGTCCATCAGCGGTTCTGCCGATCCGCAGGGCTGATCGGGGCGGGCACCTCGGTACGGGCCGCGGACACCCCTTCACCGGGTGTCCGCATTTCGGTGTTTGCGGCGGGTGGTTCGGCATGTTTACGGTCGTGGACCGCTCAGATCGTTTGTGATCTTCCGTCTCCCCAATCAAGGACGCATTCACCATGAAGCAGTCTGCTGCCAAGACCCTCGGGGTCGCCGCCCTCGGCGCCGCCTTCGCCGCCGCCGGTGCGGGCGCGGCCAACGCGGCCACGGCCCTCCCGGACGCGGGCCAGGCCACGCGGGGCCACGGCTCCGTCGCCTCGACGCTGCCGGGTGCCCCCGAGGAACTGGCCCAGGGGCAGGGTGCCGTGGGTGCCGCGACGAGTGCCGCGCAGCCGGCCGTCCAGAAGGCGCTCGCCAAGGGCCCGACCGTGCCGGTCGCCGGGCTGCTCGGCGGACTGCCGGTGGCCAGGGCGGGCCTGCCCACGCACGGGCTGCCGGTGAACGGGATCCCGGTCGGCTGACCCCGCGTTTTCCCCCGACGCCGCTGTGGCGCCCCGGAACGGTCCGGGAGCGCCCCGGCGGCGTTCGTGCGCGCGCTGCTCCCGCCTACCAGGCGGTGCGGGTCCTCTCCTCGGACGGCAGCAGGATCCACAGGGCTATGTAGACCAGGAACTGCGGGCCCGGCAGCAGGCAGGACAGCAGGAAGATCACGCGCATCGTCGTCGCGGAAGTGCCGAAGCGCCGGGCCAGCGCGGCGCACACTCCGCCGAGGACGCGGCCGTGGGTGGGGCGGGCAAGGGCGGTCATCTCCGGTCTCCTCCGTGGTCGTCGGCCCGTTTCCGGAACCGGTGGCCGGGGCCGCCCCGGCGGCGTCCCTCGACCTTCTTCCACGGTACGGAGATGAAGGGGACGAAGCGTCGCTCTACGGGGCGATCCCGACCCTGGGAATCGTCGGGGTGCGACCCTGAGACAGCTCCTCCTGGACGGTGACGGCCCACTCCGCCTCGGGCTCGGTTCCCTCGTCCGTGCCGCGCCGGCGCAGCCAGGCGCGGCCCGCCGGGACGACCGCCAGATGGGCCAGGACGACGCCGGCGGTGTTCAGCAGCAGGGCGTCGACGTCCACGACCCGGCCGGGCACACCGGTCTGGAGCAGCGCGATGCCGGTGGAGATCAGGGCGCCCGCCGCGGCCGTACGGATCAGTGAGGCGAGCGGGGAGACGGCGAGCCTGCCGTGCACCGCCGGCAGCAGCACGCCCAGCGGGGCGAGCAGGGCGAGGCCCTCGCCGATGCGCCGGGCGGCCTCCCGGTCACCGAGCGCCAGGTCGGCGCGGATGCCGGCCAGCGGATGCAGATTCGGGGGCGTCACCCAGGGGACGTCCAGCGGGCGCAGCGTCAGCCAGGCGACGAGGGCGAGGTGGGCGACGAGGAGAACACCTCCCGTCACCCTGATGCGGAACGTGGCACTGCCGCCGAAGGAGCCTTGACGCTGCACGCCCCCCTAGACGCAGCGCCGGGCACGATCGGTTCCGCCGGCCCCGCTCGCCTACCGCTCCGGCACCGCGCTCGACGGCGGCGGGCTGTTCCCCGGGCGGCCTCGGACGTCGTCCGTGCAGGAGTAGCGGCGGGGGGCGTCGGGGGCGGGGCCGGCGAGGATGACCGAGCCGTCGCCCTCCGTGGCCGCCGAGTCGGACAGCGTGCACACCAGCTGGGCGAGGGCGTACGACGTCAGGTGCGAGGGGGGCGTGCTCAGGCGGAGCATGTCCTCCGGGTCCCGCGGGCCGGGGCCGAGGACGCCGAGACCGCCCGGCACGTAGGTCGTGTAGCCCGCGGAGCGCTCGGGGGCGGAGGGCGACGCCGCCAGCTGGTCCAGCAGGCCCTGGGCCACGATCACCCGGCGCCGGGCGTCCGGGGTGCCGTCGGGGACGCCGACGGTGCGGTCGACCGTCACCAGCGACGCCCCGCACAGCAGGAAGACCTGCACGGGCACGCCCCGCGAGGACTGCGCGGCGAGGTCCGGCCCGGCCAGTGAGCACGGCACCCGGGAGGGCGCCGCCCCGAAGTCGGTCGGCACCTGGGTGGCCCGGATGCCGCAGCCGGAGAGCGCCAGGCCCAGGAGGGGCAGCGCCAGCAGGCGGCGTGCGGCCCGGTGACGTACGGTCATGACCCCTCCCTTCCCGAGCTGTCGTCGTCGCTCCTGTCGCTTGCGGTGTCCTTCGTGCCCTCGTCCGGCTCCTCCGTCAGCCGTGAGGCGTCCCGGGGCAGCCGCAGCGTGAACACCGCGCCGCCCTCCGGGGAGTTGGCGGCGGTGATCTCGCCACCGTGGATGTGGGCGTTCTCCATGGCGATGGACAGGCCCAGTCCGCTTCCCTCCGAGCGCGGCCGGGAGGCGCTCGCCTTGTAGAAGCGGTCGAAGACGTGCGGCAGGACGTCCTCGGGAATGCCCGGCCCGTGGTCACGCACCGCGATGACCACCTCGTCGTCCGCCTCGCGCACCGACACCCGCACCGGCGAGCCGCCGTGCTTGAGCGCGTTGCCGATCAGGTTGGCGAGGACGACGTCCAGCCGGCGGGGATCGAGCCGGGCGTGGATGCCGCGCTCGGCGTCCAGCTCGACGGCGTCCAGCCAGGCGCGCGCGTCGATGCAGGCGGTGATCTGGTCGGCGACGTCCACGTCGTCCAGGACGAGGCGGGCGGTGCCCGCGTCGAAGCGGGTGACCTCCATCAGGTTCTCGACCAGGTCGTTCAGGCGCCGCGTCTCGCTGACGACCAGCCGCACCGCCGGCTCGATCATCGGGTCGACGCTGCCCGACTCCGCCTCCAGCTCCTCCTCCAGGATCTCCGTCACGGCGGTGATGGCGGTGAGCGGCGTACGCAGCTCGTGGCTCATGTCGGCGACGAACCGGCGCGAGGCCTCGTCCCGGGCGGCCATCTCCGAGACCCGCTTCTCCAGGGCCTCGGCCGCGTTGTTGAACGTCCTCGACAGATCGGCGAGTTCGTCGGTGCCGGAGACCCGCAGCCGGGTGTCCAGCTTGCCCTCGCCGAGCCGCCGGGCGGCGACCCCCAGCCGGTGCACCGGCTTCAGCACGGTCGTGGCGGCGGCCTGCGCGAGCAGCGCGGCACCGATCAGCGCGAGACCCGTGGCGATACCGAGCGACCAGGCCAGCGAGTTGAGGTCCTTGGCCTCCGGCTCCAGCGACTTCGCCATGTAGCCGGTCGGACCGCCGCCGATCACCCTCGTACCGGCCACCAGGTACGGCGTGCCGTGGTTCACGATCCGCTGCCAGTACAGGTGGTACGCCTGCTTGTTGGCGTCGGTCACCTTCTGCTGCTTGTCCACCGCGGCCCGCAGCGAGGCGGGCACGTCCTCGAGCGAGAAGCCGTTGATCCCGCCCGAGTTGCCGTACACCGTCTTGCCGCGCGTGTCCTGGCCGACCAGCAGCACGCTGAAGCCCTGGCTGCTGGCCGCCATCTGCCCGGCGGTGCGCTGGAGCTGGTCCTGCGTGGGGTGCGAGGGCAGCGCGCCCGCGCGGTTCTGCATCTCCTGGCGGAAGTCGCGCAGCACCGCGTCCTGGGCGCGGGTGAGCACCGCCTCCCGGTTCAGCCAGTACGCGATCCCGGACGCCGACACGGCGGCCGTCAGCGCCACCAGCCCGAAGACCACCACCAGCCGCAGCCGCAGACTGGTGAACCGCAGCCGCGCCAGACTCCTCGTACGCCCCGCGGCCCAGCCGCGCAGCCCCCCGTGCGTGTCGGTCACTGAGGAGCGTCCAGGCGGTAGCCGACACCACGGACGGTACGGATCAGCGTCGGGGACGACGGCACGTCCTCGACCTTGGCGCGCAGCCGCTGCACACAGGCGTCCACCAGCCGCGAGTCACCGAGGTAGTCGTGCTCCCACACCAGCCGCAGCAGCTGCTGGCGGGACAGCGCCTGACCGGGCCGCCGGCTCAGCTCCAGCAGCAGCCGCAGTTCGGTCGGGGTCAGCTGCAGGTCCTCGCCGTTCTTCGTCACGGTCATCGCCGAACGGTCGATGACGAGGTTGCCGAAGGTCGCCGAGTCGCTCGACTCGCGCTCCCCGCGCCGCAGCACGGCCCGGATCCGGGCGTCCAGCACCCGGCCCTGGACGGGCTTGACGACGTAGTCGTCGGCGCCGGACTCCAGCCCGACCACCACGTCGATGTCGTCGCTGCGCGCGGTCAGCAGGATGATCGGCAGCTGGTCGGTGCGCCGGATGCGGCGGCACACCTCGAAGCCGTCGATGCCGGGCAGCATCACGTCCAGCACGATGAGGTCGGGCCGCTGCTCACGCAGCAGCTTCAGACCGTCCTCACCGCTGGCAGCGGTCGCCACCCGGTGTCCCTGGCGCGTCAGGGAGAGCTCCAGGGCCGTACGGATGGCGTCGTCGTCCTCGATCAGCAACAGGGAAGGCACGGGCTCATTCTGGCCCATGGACCCGCGGTCCTCCCACCTGCCCGCACCAGCCCCTCCTTACCGCCACGACATGTGCACGTTCTGTGAGGTCCCTGAGGGGGACCCCTGTGACAGGTCTGTGACAGTCGGCGGACACGGCCATGAACTGGCCCCGGCAGAGTTTTCGTCACGGACCGGACGGCCATCCGCCGAGCCGGTCCGGCAAGACCGAACCACCGGACGTCCACGACGGGGAGCGCGAGATGAACACGCTGCACAGCATCAGCACCAGCGCAGTGGTCACGCGTCTGCACGACGTGCACATGCACCGGTCCGGTTCCGAGAAGTCCGGTGCCGTGAGCGGGCGGGGGTGCGCTCGCGGCACCGGGCGTCAGCACCCGGCGTACATGTCGGTGGTCGACACAGGGGCTCACGGGGGAGCCGCGTACAAGGAGGACTCGGGGGAGCGCCGCTCGCTGACGGAGGCGGAGTTCACCGCCTACGTCCAGGAGCGCCGCGCCTCCCTGTACGCCACCGCCTACCACCTGACCGGCGACCGCTTCGAGGCCGAGGACCTGCTGCAGAGCGCGCTGTTCTCGACGTACAAGGCGTGGGACCGGATCAGCGACAAGGCGGCCGTCGGCGGCTACCTCCGTCGCACCATGACGAACCTGCACATCAGCGCCTGGCGGCGGCGCAAGCTCAACGAGTACCCGACCGAGGAACTGCCGGAGACGCCCTCCGACACGGACGCGATGCGCGGCACCGAACTGCGCGCGGTCCTGTGGCAGGCGCTGGCCCGGCTGCCCGAACTCCAGCGCACCATGCTGGTCCTGCGCTACTACGAGGGCCGTACGGACCCGGAGATCGCGGACATCCTCAACATCAGCGTCGGCACGGTGAAGTCCAGCATCTGGCGCTCGCTGCGCCGGCTGCGCGAGGACGAGGTCCTCAGCTTCGGCCGTGACGAGGAGAACGCCTTCGGCGAACTGGTCGCCTGAAGGTCAGGGGTCACCGGGGGGGTGACCCGAGGGGGGACACGGGGGAACCAGGGGAGGGGAAACGGGGGAAACACGGGGGAGCACGAGAAGCGGGACTGGAGGGCCGGGGGGCCTGTCCAGTCCCGCTTTTTCGCGTTCGCCCGCGGGGGTACGGCCGTTACGCCGCCGTCTGCTGCCGTGCCTGGCGCCCCGCCGCCGCGTCGGCGAGCCTCCCGAGCGCCTCGTCGCGATCACAGGGGTACGCGCCGAGCGAGACCTGGCGGGTGATGATCGTCCGCTCCGCGCGCATCAGCCGCCAGCCGCGGCGCAACAGGAACGGCACCGACTTGCGGCCCTCCCTCAGATCCCGCACGAAGCGGCGGCGGAAGGTGGTGACCGGGCCGCGGCTCAGGCACAGCGCGTCCGCGAGCACGCCCAGCTCCCGGCAGCGCTCGACGATCTCCGCGGCGAAGATGCCCTCCGCGATGAACAGCGGGGTACGGCCGATGTGGAGTGTCTCCTCGCCGGTGCGGGCGCTCAGCGCGATGTCGTACACCGGCACCGGCGTCGAACCCGTGGCGCACAGCCTGGTGATGGCCTCGACCGCGACGTCCGCGTCCCAGGACTCCGGATGGTCCCAGTCGATGTCCGAACTCCCCTCCACCAAGGGCAGAGTCGGGTCGTCACCCTCCTTGTAGAAGTCGTCGAGACGCAGCACGGGGAGCCCGGAACGGGCGGCGACGAGTGACTTGCCCGAGCCCGAGGGGCCGCACAGCAGCACGACGCGGGCGGGGGACGGGGGATGAATGCTCACGGAACACCAGTTTGACGCATGGGGGCCCGCCTGCCGACCCCGCGGTCCGGCTTTTGGGCGTGACTCGCGCCTCAACTACCCTGTGTGCCGACATTGTTACCGTGCGCACCGGAAGGCGGCCCCAGTGATGCCCCGACAGACCTCCCCCCACCATCCCGTCGCGCAGCGCGCCCTGATCGCCCTCGCGACCGCAGGAGCGGCCCTGGGCGCCGGCGCCGCCACGGCGCACGCGGATGCGGCCCCCCGGTTCCGTGATGTGCCGTGGCGCCCGGCGTCCCTCGGCGGGATCGACCCGCAGGCGGGCCTGACGGTCCTGACGGGAACCGTCGGCCACGTCACCGGCCCGGTCGCGGGCCTCAAGCCCAACCCGCTGGCCGGCACGGGCGTCGACCCCCTGGACAACGGCGTGGGCACCCAGGTCGCCGACTTCAAGCCCGTCGGCACGCGGATGCTGACGGCCCCGGTGGCGGAGGCGCGGTCGGCGGGAGAGGTGCCGGGGGTGGGGCAGGCGTTGGGTGCGCTCGGTTACTGAGGTCGGGGATGTGAACCACCTCGCTGTCGATGACGTACAGAACGCGGTAGTCACCGATGCGCAGGCGAGGGAGATCAGGTGAGCCGTACGCAGCCGACCCCACAGGGCGAGGATCACGGGCCAGGACCAAGACAGGGCGGCGACGTGGCCGTGGTCGGCGAGGGCGATGGTCTCGCGGCCGCGGGCGGCGCGGCGGACCAGGTCGCCGAGCTGGGAGCGGGCGGCGCTGATGGCGATCTCAACCATGCGCCACGGTTGCGCTACGTTGCACTTGCGTGCGATGAAGGAGCCGCGCCGCCCCGGACGGAGGGCGGCGCGGCTCCTGGTCGGTGGGGCGTCAGTACGACGACCCCGACGCGCCCAGCGATCCCGTCGGATGCCACACCGTCTTCGTCTCCAGGAACGCCGTCATCCGCTCGGTCCCCGGCGTCTCGAAGTAATCCACAGCCTGTGGACGCAGGACGCGCTTCAGATTGTCGGCCGCCGCGATCTCCAGCTCCTTGGCCAGCTCCTCGTCGGCGCCCGCGAGGTCGATCGCGTTGACGTCCTGGTGCGCGGCCAGCGGGGCCGCCAGCTCCGCCGTACGTCCGGACAGGACGTTGACGACACCGCCCGGGACGTCGGAGGTGGCCAGGACCTCGCCCAGACAGAGGGCGGGGAGCGGGGACTTCTCGGACGCCACGACGACCGCCGTGTTGCCGGTGGCGATCACCGGGGCGAGCACCGACACGAGGCCCAGGAACGACGACTCCTGCGGGGCCACGACGGCGACCACGCCCGTCGGCTCCGGCGAGGAGAGGTTGAAGAAGGGGCCCGCGACCGGGTTCGCGCCGCCGGTCACCTGGGCGATCTTGTCGGTCCATCCGGCGTACCAGACCCAGCGGTCGACCGTCGCGTCCACGACCGCGGCCGCCTTCGACTTCGACAGGCCCTCGGCGTCGGCGACCTCGCGCACGAACTGCTCGCGGCGGCCCTCCAGCATCTCCGCGACGCGGTACAGCACCTGACCGCGGTTGTACGCCGTCGCGCCCGACCAGCCGCCGAACGCCTTGCGCGCGGCCACGACCGCGTCCCGGGCGTCCTTGCGGCTGGACTGCGGAGCGTTGGCCAGCCAGTTGCCCTTCGAGTCCGTCACCTCGTACACCCGGCCGCTCTCGGAACGCGGGAACTTCCCGCCGACGTACAGCTTGTAGGTCTTGAAGACAGACAGGCGATCAGACATCGAGGTATGCCTCCAGGCCGTGGCGGCCGCCCTCGCGGCCGAAGCCCGACTCCTTGTAGCCGCCGAACGGCGAGGTCGGGTCGAACTTGTTGAAGGTGTTGGACCAGATCACGCCCGCGCGGAGCTTGCCCGCCACCGCCAGGATCCGCGAGCCCTTCTCGGTCCAGATGCCCGCGGACAGGCCGTACTGCGTGTTGTTGGCCTTGGCGACCGCCTCGTCCGGGGTGCGGAAGGTCAGGACCGACAGCACCGGGCCGAAGATCTCGTCACGGGCGATGGTGTGCGCCTGGGTGACGTTCGTGAAGAGGGTCGGGGCGAACCAGTAGCCGGACGTCGGCAGTTCGCAGGCCGGGGACCAGCGCTCGGCGCCCTCCGCCTCGCCCCGCTCGGCGAGCGCGGTGATCCGGGCCAGCTGCTCGGCGGAGTTGATCGCACCGATGTCGGTGTTCTTGTCCAGCGGGTCGCCGAGGCGCAGGGTGGACAGGCGGCGCTTCAGGGCGTCCAGCAGCTCGTCCTGGACCGATTCCTGGACGAGGAGGCGGGAGCCCGCGCAGCAGACCTGGCCCTGGTTGAAGAAGATGCCGGTCACGATGCCCTCGACGGCCTGGTCGACGGGGGCGTCGTCGAAGACGATGTTGGCGCCCTTGCCGCCCAGTTCGAGCGTGAGCTTCTTGCTCGTGCCCGCGACCGTGCGCGCGATCTCCTTGCCGACCGCCGTCGAACCCGTGAAGGCGACCTTGTTCACGTCCGGGTGCGCGACGAGCGCGGCGCCCGCGTCGCCGTACCCCGGAAGGATGTTGACGACGCCCTTGGGCAGACCCGCCTGGCGGCAGATGTCCGCGAAGAACAGGGCGGACAGGGGGGTCGTCTCGGCCGGCTTGAGGACGACGGTGTTGCCGGTCGCCAGGGCCGGGGCGATCTTCCACGCCAGCATCAGCAGCGGGAAGTTCCAGGGGATGACCTGGCCCGCGACGCCCAGCGGGCGCGGGTCCGGGCCGAAGCCGGCGTGGCCGAGCTTGTCGGCCCAGCCCGCGTAGTAGAAGAAGTGGGCCGCCACCAGCGGGAGGTCGGCGTCCCTCGTCTCCTTGATCGGCTTGCCGTTGTCCAGCGTCTCCAGGACGGCCAGCTCACGGCTGCGCTCCTGGATGATCCGGGCGATGCGGAACAGGTACTTGGCGCGCTCGGAGCCGGGCAGCGCCGACCACTTCTCGAACGCCTTGCGGGCGGCCCTGACCGCGCGGTCGACGTCCGCCTCACCGGCCTGGGCGACCTCGGACAGCACCTCTTCCGTGCTGGGGCTGACCGTCTTGAAGACCTTGCCGTCGGCCGCCTCGCCGAACTCGCCGTCGATGAACAGGCCGTAGGAGGGGGCGATGTCGACGACCGAGCGGGACTCGGGCGCGGGTGCGTACTCGAATGCGGATGCCATGGGGATCAGTCCACCGTCACGTAGTCGGGGCCGGAGTAGCGGCCGGTGGCCAGCTTCTGACGCTGCATCAGCAGGTCGTTCAGGAGCGAGGAGGCGCCGAAGCGGAACCAGTGGTTGTCCAGCCAGTCCTCGCCCGCGGTCTCGTTGACCAGGACCAGGAACTTGATGGCGTCCTTGGAGGTGCGGATGCCGCCGGCCGGCTTCACGCCGACCTGGATGCCGGTCTGCGCACGGAAGTCCCGTACGGCCTGAAGCATCAGCAGGGTGTTGGCGGGCGTGGCGTTGACGGCGACCTTGCCCGTCGAGGTCTTGATGAAGTCGGCGCCCGCCAGCATGCCCAGCCAGGAGGCCCGGCGGATGTTGTCGTACGTCGACAGCTCGCCGGTCTCGAAGATGACCTTCAGCCGGGCGGCCTGGCCGCAGGCCTGCTTCACGGCGACGATCTCGTCGTAGACCTTCAGGTACTCGCCGGCGAGGAACGCGCCCCGGTCGATGACCATGTCGATCTCGTCCGCGCCCGCGGCGACGGCCTCGCGGACGTCGGCCAGCTTCACGTCGAGCGCGGCGCGGCCGGCCGGGAAGGCGGTGGCGACGGAGGCGACCTTGACGCCGGAACCGGCGACGGCCTCCTTGGCGACGGCCACCATGTCGGGGTAGACGCAGACGGCCGCCGTGGTCGGGGTCGTCCGGTCCGTGGGGTCGGGATGGACCGCCTTGGCGCCGAGCGCCCGGACCTTGCCCGGGGTGTCCGCGCCTTCCAGCGTCGTCAGGTCGACCATCGAGATGGCGAGGTCGATGGCGTACGCCTTCGCGGTGGTCTTGATGGAACGGGTGCCGAGAGACGCGGCCCGCGCCTCCAGGCCGACCGCGTCGACGCCGGGCAGCCCGTGCAGGAAGCGGCGCAGCGTGCTGTCTGACGCGGTGACGTCGGCGAGCGCGTGTGCTGGGGGAGCAGTAGTGGGCATGGTCACCAGACGAGCATATCTACGCGCGTAGCGGACGTAAACCCCCGGGATGCCGTCGGCTGCTCATCTCCTGCTCGTGGGTCACGGATGAGCACCGGTGCCGGGGTGCGTGGGGCACGGGCGCTGGCGTCATGCAGAATCGGCAGCATGACGACCCCGGACCACCAGTCACCCGCGACGCCCGTCGTGAAGGACCGGATCTACCGCTCGCCCATGGCGCTCGCGGGCGGTGTGCTGCTGCTCGCCGTCATCCTCTGGCTGGGCTTCGACGCCCTGGTCCGGGGCCATGGCCGTGCGCCGTGGCTGGCGCTCGCCGGGATGATCCTCGTGGTGCCGCTGGTGATCGCCTTCACCCTGCGCCCGGCCGTCTTCGCGGGCGAGGACCGGCTGCGGATCCGCAACCCGTTCCGCGTGATCAGCCTGCCCTGGGGCGAGATCGCCTCCTTGCGCTCCAGCTACTCCAACGAGGCCGTGGTCAAGGCGGGCGGCAAGTACCAGCTGTGGGCGCTGCCCGTCTCGCTGCGCGCCCGCAAGAAGGCGGAGGTGCGCAAGGCGCGGGTGGCGGCGGACGCGGCCCGCGGCGGTGCGCCCGCCCGCCGGGGCCTCGGCGGCTTCGGCGGCGCCGGTGGCGCCCAGGCCCCGGCCGGCCCGACCCGGCCCGAGACCGACCAGGCCATGGACGACCTGCGCGAACTGCTGGAACGGCGTGGCGAGGCCGAGCCGGCGCAAGGAGAGATCACCGTGCGCTGGGCGTACGAGGTGCTTGCACCGGCGCTGGCGGGCGCGGTCCTCCTGGCGATCCTGCTGGCGACGGGCTGACGCCGCACATGTGCGCCGGTGCGCCGACGGGGTGCCCCCGGTTCTCCGGGAGCACCCCGTCGGCGTCGTACGGGCGCCCTGCGGCGTCGTACCGGTGTCCTGGGCGGGTCAGATGCCGGCGGCCGCCGACAGGTCCCGCTTGACGGCCGTCAGCAGCTCGGTCGCGCGGGCGCGCGCGGCCGGCAGGGCGGTGTGGTCCGCGACCGGTACGACGACCTCCAGGTAGCACTTCAGCTTGGGCTCGGTGCCGCTCGGGCGGACGATCACGCGGGCGCCGTCGAGCGTGTAGCGCAGGCCGTCCGTGGGCGGGAGGTCGTCCGTGCCCCGGGTCAGGTCCTCGGCCCGCGTGACCGCCAGGCCGGCCAGCTCGGTCGGCGGCCGCTCGCGCAGGCGGCGCATCGCGTCCGCGATCAGGGAGAGGTCCTGGACGCGGACCGAGAGCTGGTCGGTGGCGTGCAGACCGTGCTCCACGGCGAGGTCGTCGAGGAGGTCGAGGAGGGTGCGGCCCTCCTCCTTCAGCACGGACGCCAGCTCGGTGACGAGCAGGGCCGCCGTGATGCCGTCCTTGTCCCGCACGCCCTCGGGGTCCACGCAGTAGCCGAGGGCCTCCTCGTAGCCGTAGCGCAGGCCGTCCACCCGGGCGATCCACTTGAAGCCGGTCAGGGTCTGCGCGTAGGGGAGGTCCGCCTTCTCGGCGATCCGGCCGAGGAGGGAGGAGGAGACGATCGACTCGGCGAACACGCCGGTCGCGCCGCGGCGCACCAGGTGGGCGGCGAGCAGCGCGCCCACCTCGTCGCCGCGCAGCATGCGCCAGTCGGCGCCGTCCTTGACGGCCACCGCGCAGCGGTCGGCGTCGGGGTCGTTGGCGAGCACCAGGTCGGGGCCGGTCGCACGGGCCCGGGCGAACGCCAGGTCCATCGCGCCCGGCTCCTCCGGGTTCGGGAAGGCGACCGTGGGGAAGTCGGGGTCGGGCTCCGCCTGCTCGGCGACCAGCTCCGGGGCGGGGAAGCCGGCGCGGGCGAACGCGGCGAGCAGGACATCCCTGCCGACGCCGTGCATCGCCGTGTAGACCGTGCGGGCGGTGCGCGGGGAGCCGGGGGCGAGGACGGCGTCCGTGCGGGCCAGGTAGGCCTGCAGGACCGAGTCGTCCAGGGTCTGCCAGCCGGACTCCGGACGCGGTACGTCGTGCAGCGAGGCGATCGCGTCGATCTCGGCCGCGATCCCCGCGTCGGCGGGCGGCACGATCTGGGAGCCGTCGCCGAGGTACACCTTGTAGCCGTTGTCCCGGGGCGGGTTGTGGCTGGCGGTGACCTCCACGCCCGCGACCGCGCCGAGGTGCCGTATGGCGAAGGCGAGGACCGGGGTGGGCAGGGGGCGGGGCAGGACCGCCGCGCGCAGCCCGGCACCGGTCATCACGGCGGCCGTGTCCCGGGCGAAGTCGGCGGACTTGTGGCGGGCGTCGTAGCCGATGACGACGAGGCCGGCCCGCTCGTCCCCGTGCGGGGTCCCGTTCTTCTTCAGGTACGCGGCGAGACCCGCGGCGGCGCGGATGACGACGGCGCGGTTCATGCGCATCGGGCCGGCGCCGAGTTCGCCGCGCAGGCCCGCGGTGCCGAACTGGAGGGTGCCGCCGAAGCGGGCGGCCAGTTCGGTCACGTCACCGGAGTCGATCAGCTTGGCCAGTTCGTCGCGCGTCTCCTGGTCGGGGTCCTCGGCGAGCCAGGCCTTGGCCCTGCTGATGAGATCGTCGTGCACCTTGGGATCAACCTCTCGTTGTCTACCGCCGCCGCAGCGCCTGCGGTCCGCTTACAGCTTGCCCAGCACCCGCGCCAGCAGCTCGCCCATCCGCGCCGCGGAGTCGCGGCCCGCCTGGAGGACCTCCTCGTGGTTGAGGGGTTCGCCGGTCATGCCGGCGGCCAGGTTGGTGACCAGGGAGATGCCCAGCACCTCGGCGCCGGCCTCGCGGGCGGCGATGGCCTCCAGGACCGTGGACATGCCGACCAGGTCCGCGCCGATGACGCGGGCCATGCGGATCTCGGCCGGGGTCTCGTAGTGCGGGCCGGGGAACTGCGCGTAGACGCCCTCCTCCAGGGAGGGGTCGATCTCCTTGCACAGGGCGCGCAGGCGGGGGGAGTACAGGTCGGTGAGGTCGACGAAGTTCGCGCCGACGATCGGGGAGGTCGCCGTCAGGTTGATGTGGTCGCTGATCAGGACCGGCTGGCCGGGGCGCATGCCCTCGCGCAGCCCGCCGCAGCCGTTGGTGAGGACCACGGTCTTGCAGCCGGCGGCCACCGCGGTGCGCACACCGTGGGCGACGGCGGCGACGCCACGGCCCTCGTAGTAGTGCGTGCGGCCCAGGAAGACCAGCGCGCGCTTGTCACCGAAGGCGTACGAGCGGACCTTGCCGCCGTGCCCGGCGACGGCCGGCGGCGGGAAGCCGGGCAGCTCGGTGACCTGGAACTCGGCGTCGGGGGCGCCCAGGGCGTCGACGGCCGGGGCCCAGCCGGAGCCCATCACGAGGGCGACGTCGTGGGTCTCGGCGCCGGTCAGTTCGCGCAGGCGCGCGGCGGCGGCGTCGGCGGCGGCGTACGGGTCGCCCTGGATGTCGTCCGGAAGAAGAGATGCGTTCACGCCGACGAGGGTAGCTCGTCTTCGCCTACGCGCGTAGATGACAGACGTCACGGGATCGGGATCGTTGTCTTGTCGTTTCCGACAAGGGGGCGTGAGCGCCTCGGCGTCACTCCTCGGTGATGAGGACGTCCTTGTCGTTGAAGACCTCGACGATGAAGATCAGCAGACGGCCGCGGCTGACGGTGTACTCCACCAGGATGTTCTGGGTGAGGCGGATCGTACGGTCGTCGCCGGTGGACCCTATGGGCCGTGACACCGGCAGGAAGGGGTCGCGGGCCAGCAGGGCGATGCCCTTGTCGAAGGCGGTGCGCTGCCGGTCGTCGAGCCGGTCGCGGGCCTCCGCGGCCTGCACCGTGTAGTAGACGTCATAGGTGGTGGGGGCCATGCGTTCTCCCGTTGGTACGACGGTGTCCCGAGTCTAGGAGCCGCTCCCGGGTCAGCACGGCCGCTTGCGCAGCTCCATCACGTAATCGTGTGGCGCCCCCGCGGACTCGGCCGCGTCGGCGATCTCCCCGAGGTACCGGGCCGACGGCAGGCCGCCCTCGTAGCCGTCCAGGACGTACGTCCAGGCCGGCTCCTCGCCGTCCAGCGTGTGCACGCGCACGCGTACGCGGCGGTATATGCCGAGGCCGACACCCTCCCACCGGTCGAGGGACTCCTCGTCCAGGGGCGCGATGTCGTACAGGCCGACGAAGACCTGGGCCAGCGGGTCCTCGACGATCGTGGCGAGCGCGCCCTCCCAGCCCAGCTGCTCGCCGCCGAACGTCAGCCGCCAGCCGTTCAGCCAGCCGGTGGCGCGCAGTGGGGAGTGCGGGGCGCGACGGGACATCAGCCGTGCGTCGAGGTTGCCGGCGTACGCGGCATAGAGCGACATGGGGAGAGGGTACGGCAGGGCGCCGCTCGGGGAAGTCCCGTCACTCCAGCCCCGTAGGACGCCGGGAGGCACGTGCGTGCGCCCCCGGGCAGTGGCACCTTGAAGCGTGCGGGACAATGGAGTACGTGACTCGGATCGTGATCATCGGTGGCGGACCCGGCGGATACGAAGCGGCGCTGGTGGCCGCTCAGCTCGGCGCGGAGGTGACCGTCGTCGACTGCGACGGTCTGGGCGGAGCGTCGGTGCTGACCGACTGCGTGCCGTCGAAGACCCTGATCGCTACGGCGGAGGTGATGACCACCTTCGACTCCTCCTACGAGGAGCTGGGGATCATCGTCGCCGACGACACCCCGCCGCTGGAGCGGGCCGCCCGGGTGGTGGGGGTGGACCTGGGGAAGGTCAACCGCCGGGTGAAGCGGCTGGCCCTCGCCCAGTCGCACGACATCACCGCCTCCGTCACGCGCGCCGGCGCCCGGGTCATGCGCGGGCGCGGGCGCCTGGAGGGCATGCAGGCCCTCGACGGGTCCCGCAAGGTCGTCGTCACCGCCGCCGACGGCACCGAGGAGACCCTCACCGCCGACGCCGTCCTCATCGCCACCGGTGGTCACCCGCGCGAACTGCCCGACGCCCGGCCCGACGGCGAGCGCATCCTGAACTGGACCCAGGTCTACGACCTCACCGAGCTGCCGGAAGAGCTGATCGTGGTCGGGTCCGGTGTGACCGGTGCCGAGTTCGCCGGCGCCTACCAGGCCCTGGGGTCCAAGGTCACCCTCGTCTCGTCCCGCGACCGCGTGCTGCCCGGCGAGGACCCGGACGCCGCCGCCGTGCTGGAGGACGTCTTCCGGCGCCGGGGCATGAACGTCATGGCCCGCTCCCGCGCGCAGTCCGCCAAGCGCGTCGGCGACCGGGTCGAGGTGGCGCTCGCCGACGGGCGCGTCATCAGCGGCACGCACTGCCTGATGGCCGTGGGCGCCATCCCGAACAGCGCCGGGCTGGGGCTGGAGGAGGCGGGCGTCAAGCTGCGCGAGTCCGGTCACATCTGGACCGACAAGGTGTCGCGCACGACCGCGCCGGGTGTCTACGCGGCCGGCGACGTGACCGGCGTCTTCGCCCTGGCCTCCGTCGCGGCCATGCAGGGACGTATCGCCATGTACCACTTCCTCGGCGACGCGGTGGCCCCGCTGAACCTGAAGACGGTCTCCTCCAACGTCTTCACCGACCCCGAGATCGCGACCGTGGGCTACTCGCAGGCGGACGTGGACGCGGGCAAGATCGACGCGCGGGTGGTGAAGCTGCCGCTGCTGCGCAACCCGCGCGCGAAGATGCAGGGCATCCGGGACGGCTTCGTCAAGATCTTCTGCCGGCCGGGCACGGGCATCGTGGTCGGCGGCGTGGTCGTGGCGCCGCGCGCCTCGGAACTGATCCATCCCATCTCGATCGCCGTCGACAACAATCTGACGGTCGAACAGATCGCGAACGCGTTCACGGTGTACCCCTCCCTTTCGGGGTCGATCGCCGAGGTCGCCAGGCAGCTCCACACCCGCAAGGCGAGCGCGGAGGCCTGACGGCGCATCCGGACTTCCCCCTGGTCACGGGGGTTTGCCGGATGTGCGCGCGGCATAGTCGGGGTGGGCGGGCCCTATACCACTTCCCACCCCGGCATGCGAACAACTTCTGTTATTCGGCGCAAACTGCTGAAAGCAGACGGTCGCTGGGGTTACTGTCAGTTTCGTGTTCGCTGCTGAACGTCGCCAATTGATCCTCGAAATGGTGCGAGCGAACGGTGCGGTGTCGCTCCGTGAACTCGCCCGCGTCGTCCAGACCTCCGAAGTGACCGTACGGCGGGACGTGCGGGCACTGGAGGCAGAAGGACTCCTCGACCGCCGGCACGGCGGTGCGGTACTGCCGGGTGGCTTCACGCGGGAGTCGGGCTTCCCGCAGAAGTCCCATCTCGCGACCGCCGAGAAGACGGCCATCGCCGACCTCGCGGCGGGCCTCGTCGAAGAAGGCGAGGCCATCGTCGTCGGGGCCGGTACGACCACGCAGGAGCTGGCCCGCCGGCTCGCCCGGGTGCCCGGGCTGACGGTGGTCACCAACTCCCTGCTGGTCGCCCAGGCGTTGGCCCATGCCAACCGGGTGGAGGTCGTGATGACCGGCGGCACCCTGCGCGGCTCCAACTACGCCCTCGTCGGCTCCGGCGCCGAACAGTCCCTCCAGGGACTGAGAGTCTCCAAGGCCTTCCTGTCCGGGAGCGGCCTGACCGCCGAACGCGGCCTGTCCACCTCCAACATGCTCTCGGCGTCCGTCGACCGGGCCCTGGTGCAGGCCGCCGCCGAGGTCGTGGTCCTCGCCGACCACACCAAGCTCGGCACGGACACGATGTTCCAGACCGTGCCGACGGACCTCATCACGCGCCTGGTCACCGACGAGCCCCCGGCCCACGACGACCGCGCCGCGACCGAGTTGCAGGCCCTCGCCGACCAGGGCGTGCAGATCGCCGTGGCCGGGGCGAGCGGAAACGCTCCGGGGGGTGAACAGGCCCCGGCCCGCCGCGCCCCGCTGCCGGGGCCACGCAGGGGGCACGTGGCACTCCGCTCGGGCACGAGCCTGGGCGAACCGACGGGAGCGGAGCGCGGACGCGTCGCCGACCTGCGGCGGCGGTAGTCCTCGGGCCGTTCCCTCAGGAGGACCCCCCGGGTTGTCAGTGCCGCGGCGTGCAGTCCCCGCATGGCGATCGCCGGAGCGGCGCACGGGCAGCTGCCCGGGCAACGGCCCTTCGCCGCAAGCGAGTTCTCGGGTGGCGCCCCGCCCGCGGTGGCCGTCCTCATGGGCCTCGGCTTCACGGTGGTGCGGGCGTCCTCCGCCGGCGCCCTGCCCGAGGACGAGCTGGTGCGGCGCCTGACGGACCGACGGTGAACCGTTCCTCCGGCCGCCCCCCACACGCCCATCGTGCTGCTGTGGGCCATGGGCCGCGCCCGGGCGCGGCGAGCCCCGGCTGCTGTCCCGGACGCCAGACCGAGCAGGCGCTGTCGGACCTGCCGCGGCGCCACGCGCGGCACGGAGAGCGCCCGCGGCCCCACTACCCCGTGGCCTGCCGGTGCCGGGACGGCGTGCGGGCCCTGCCCGACCGTCCCGGGGAGGTGCCCACGGCACACGGAGACACGCGGCTGCGCCGCTGCCGTGGGGCTCCACCGCGACCCGGCTCGGCGGGCTGGACGAGTTGATCGGCACGTTCTTCGACGGCCTCGACCCCGCCCGCTCCTCGACGACGGCGGTCTGGCGGGCGCGGAGGGCGCGGCCGCCGGGGAGGCACGGCCATCGGGGCGGCCGGAGCGCCGGCTCATCACCGCGACGGAGTACGAGCGCGGCCGCGGGCTCGCGGAGGAGCAGAAGGCGCACACCCGCGGCGCACACCCGCGGCGCACACCGCCCCCGACGCTCCCGCGCCGCCCGCTGCCTGGCCCTCCGGCGCAGCCGGGGCCGCTGGGAGAACCCGAAGTGCCCGGGCCGGCCCGCGGACGTGACGGGCCGCCAAGAGCCGATACCGGAGATCGACCACGGCCTGGACCTCGCCCAGGGCGGCCGTGACCACCCCGGCCGGATGGTGGCCCTCTGCCCGAACCGCCACGCGGTGAAGCTGCCACGCGGTGAAGGCCCGTGGAAGCTCACGCGAGGCGCTCCGCGACCTCCTGCCCGGGAAAACGCCGGACGCCCGCTGCGCCGGGCGGGTGGGGCAGCGGGCGTCCTGGGGAGGTGGGATCAGTCCTTGATCTCGCAGATGGGGGCGCCGGAGGTGAGGGAGGCGCCGACTTCGGCGGTCAGGCCCTTGATGGTGCCTGCCTTGTGGGCGTTGA
>NZ_JBVJMF010000013.1:233985-268118 GCF_055584345.1 Streptomyces sp. NPDC104106 | reverse complement strand
CGTAGACGGCCACGCTCGCGATCCCGGCGTCCCGGCACGCCCGGGCCACGCGGACAGCGATTTCGCCACGGTTGGCGATGAGCACCTTGCGCACGTGCGCTCCTCGGTCAGGAAAGGAAGTCATGTATTTCAGCAGGCGTCGGGCAGGGGCACGGAATCCTTGCGCCACTGCCAGTGCGGTGGATTGTGCAGCACGCTTTCGTCGCCACCGGACAGAATGACCTGCTGTATCTGCTGAATGGCACGGGAGGGGTCCAGTCCCAATTCCTCCTGGAGGATTCCACGAAGTTCCTGATAGGCGTGCAGTGCGTCACCCCGGCGGCCGCACCGGTAGAGGGCGGTGATGAGCTGGCCGTGCAGCCATTCATTGAGCGGATGGCGGGCGACGAGGCTCTTGAGTTCCGCGGCGAGCCCGCCGTGCCGGCCGAGCCGCATGTCGGTCTCGATGCGCTGCTGCAGGACACGCATGTACATCTCCTGGAGATGCTGGACGTGCTGCATCAGCACGGGACCGCACCCGACATCGGTCAGGACGCCGCCGTTCCACAGGTCCAGCGCACGGGAGAACACCCGGGACGCCTCAGCGACGTTTCCGGCGTGCAGCAGGGTGTCCCCCTGCCGGGCCAGCCGCAGGAACCTTTCGGCGTCGGCCTGTTCGGACGTGGCACGCAGTACGTAGCCGGCGGGCCAGGTGTCGATCAGATCGGTCGCGGCGGCGCCGCCGATCTCCTGGGTGAGGCTCTTGCGGAGGTGGTAGACGTGGGTACGCACCGTGGAGAGCGCGGTTTTCGGGGGATTCTTCCCCCACAGTTCGTCCACCAGCATCCCGTGCGGTACGACGGTCCCGGGCTGCATCATCATGAGCGCCAGCAGTTGTCGGACTTTCGGGCCGCGCGGTACGGGGACCTTCTCCTCGTTGAGTCGTATTTCCAGTGGGCCGAGCACTTTGAATTGAAGCACCAATCCCCCCGTGGACACTCACATCACTTGTCCGGCGCCAACGGAAAACCACCCTTCCATGCGGATGCTGCGAGCGGCAAGAAATTGACCCTAAGGTTGAATCAGACCACATCGAATGATGCGACGGAGAACGCGGCCGGCTCGTCCGGGCCGCCGCAGTCGGTGAGCACCGCCACCGAGGTCATGACGTGGTTGCCGGGCAGGAGCCGGATCCAGCCCATGAGCCGGCGGCCCTCGGACAGCAGGCCGGGCGCCAGGTGCGCGGCGATCCGGCCGTCCGCGACGCGCAACTCGATGTCGTGGAAGACGGGTTCGGGCGCGTGCAGGGCGGACAGCGCCTTGTAGACGGCCTCCTTGGCGGAGAACACGACGGACAGCCGGCTCTCCGGACGCCGTGCGGCCTCCACCCAGGCGCGTTCGTGCGGGGTGCACACCAGCCGGGCGGCGGCCCGGCTGAGGCGGTCGGTGCGTTCCAGGTCCGTGCCGGTGGCGGCCACCCGGGGGTGCGTGCTGACGAAGCACGCGCCGATGTGTCCCACGCAGTGGCTGATGGAGCCCTGGACCCCGGCCGGGAACGCCGGCCGCCGCCCCTCGCGCAGGACCGGTCCCTCCCTCCCGAGCGCCCGCAGCGCGCGCCGCGCGGCCAGCCGGCCCACCGCGAAGTCGTGCCGCCGGGCGGGCGGAAGTGTCCGCAGCAGCCGCTCCTCCTCGGGGTGCAGCACGGCCGGGGCTCCGGGGGCGAGCCTCGACAGCGCCATGGCGGTGGCGGGGAGCGGTCCGCGCAGGAGCGGGCCGGCGGGTCCGGGGGTGCCGGTCGCGGGGGCCGGGACGAGACCGGGGCGCTGCGCGGCGGGTGTCGTCATCACTGCTCCTGCGAGGAGATCGCCCGGCGGGCGACCGGTGTCGTACCGGTCGCCCGCCGGGGTGCGGTGTGGGCTTTTCGCGGGCCGGGCGGCTCAGACCGTCGCGTCCGCGGAGGCCCTGGGCGCCTCCTGCTCGGTCTGCGGTGCGTCGTCGGCCGCCGCGCCGGCGGCCGGGCGGTCCGTGAGGATGAGGTGCAGGACCACCGCGCTGATCAGGCAGATCACCACGGTGCCCCACAGCACGACCTGGAAGCCGTGGGTGTACCCCTGGCCGAGGAAGTCGGTGAAGGAGGCACGGGCCGAGGACGGTGCCTTGGCGACCGCGGCTTCGAGGTTGCCGCTGGTGACGCTGTCCGTGACGCTGCGGGAGGTGAGGCCCGTGCCCTGGGTGTACCGGTCCAGGCCCGGGGTGATGCGGTTCTGGACGACGGAGACGACGGCGGCGACCATGCCGGCCACGGCGACCGCCTCGGAGGCCAGGCGGATGGTGTTGAACATGCCGCTGGCCATGCCGACCTTGGTGGGCGGGACGGTGCTGACCGCCGCGCCGTCCATCAGGCCGTAGATCAGGCCGATGCCGATGCCGACCAGCAGCAGCGGTCCGGCGAGTTCGAGCGTACCGATCCCCGGGTGGACGACGGTGAGCCAGGCCAGTCCGGCGGCGACGAGGACCAGGCTGCCGCTGAGGATCGGCCGCATCGGGATGCCCGCCTGCACCATGCGCCCGGAGACCAGCGGGAAGGCGAGCACCGGCGCGGTCAGCAGCAGCATGGTCAGGCCGGCCTTGCTGTCGGTGAGCCCGTTGGCGCCGACCAGGTAGGAGGGCAGCAGCACCATCAGGCCGACGAAGCCGAAGGAGACGGCGGTGGCGAGCAGGTTGACCGCCATGAACCGGGGCTCGGCGAAGAGCGAGAGGTCGAACATGGGGTGCCGCTGCCGGCGTTCGACGGCGACGAAGGCGGCGAGCAGCACGGCGCAGCCCGCGAAGAGCCCGAGGACGCCGGCGCCGGCCCAGCCCCACACGGGGCCCTCGATGACGCCGAGCGTGAAGCAGAACAGGGCGAGCGTGAAGGTCACGGTGCCGGCCCAGTCGACCGCGTGGGCGTCCGGGTCCCTGGACTCCTGGACGAGGCGCAGACCGAGCATGGAGGCCACGGCGACGGCGAACTGCACCCAGAAGATGGAGCGCCAGCCCAGGCCCGACACCAGCAGTCCGGAGCTGGTCGGGCCGATGGCGAGGCCGGCTCCGATGGTGACGCCGACGAACGCGAACGCCTTGGTGCGCGCGGCTCCGTGGAACATGTTCGCCATGACGGACACGCCCGCGGTCATCATCGCGGCGGCGGCCACACCGGCAACGCCCCGGGCGATGTCCACCAGCAGGATGTCGGTGGCGAGCGCACCGATCAGGGCGGAGACGGCGTACAGGCCGACGCCGAAGGAGAAGACCCGCTTGCGGCCGATGCGGTCGGCGATCGACCCGGCGGCCATCATGAAGCTCGCGGCGGTGACGTTGTAGGCGTTGACGACCCACTGCAGCGGCACGACACCGGCGTCGAGGGAGTGGCCCATGGCGGGAAGGGCGACCGGTGCGCTGCTCAGGCCGTAGGGAACGATGAAGACGGCCAGGCACAGGGCGAAGATGGTGAGGCCCGCGCGGGGCGGCGCCTCGGGGGTGGCGGCGGCAGCCATCGAAGCTCTCCTTGTCGGATGGTCGTAGGGGAGGGGCGGCAGGGGGACGGGGGAGTTACCCCTGCCGCCCCGCTCGGTGGGGGCGGGCCCGTGCGGCGGCGGGCGCCCCGGTCAGCGGTCGCGGCGCGGCAGAGCGCGGAGGAACTGCGAGAGGGTCTGCAGGAAGCGGTTGTCCTCCCACCGGGCGTAGACGACGTCCTGGTGGGTGAGCGCGGGGTCGGAGTAGAGCGCCAGCTCGGGGATGCGGCTGGCGGCCGTGACGGCCGCCGCGGCCTGGCCCGTGGTGCCGTTGGTGAGCCCGGACTGGAAGGTGTACAGCGGGACGTCGATGGCCTCGGCGTGGGCGAGCCGCAGCCCCAGCAGGCGGGTCAGCTCGGTCTCCTTGAAGTCGATGGCCGCCACGAGGTCGAGCATCACGCGGCCCAGCGTGTACCACATCCAGGCGCCGGGGAGGGGGCCCGCGAAGGCCTCGGCGACGGTGCGCAGGGAAGTGGGGCCGCCGTCGGCCCAGGTGCCGTCGTCCTCCAGGCGGCCCGCCTGCACGGAGTACGAGGGGTGGGCGTGCGCGGCGTCGACCATGCGCCCGAACAGGCCCGCGTTGGTGAGCTTGCCGCCGGTGCGGAAGGCCTCGGGGACGCGGTCGGCGAGCACCGCCGGTGCGTCGGGGTCGGCCAGGGCGTGCCGCGCGGCGAGCTGGAACCACAGGGCGGCCGACTCGGGCCGGTCGCCCAGGCCCGTGGTGGTGCTGGTGAAGTCCTCGAAGACGGCACCGGACTCGATCGCCGCGAGCCAGCCCTTGGCGGCCTCCAGCGGCAGGTCGAACTGCATGCCGGCGCCCGCGTAGGCGTTGAGGACGCCGCCGTCGACGACGGCCAGGCCGGCCAGGTCGCGGTAGCCGGGGGTGCCGTCGAAGTCCCACGCGGCGTAGAGCAGTGCCTCGCTGCCGCCCACGGACACACCGCCGAGCACGACGTCGCGCCGGCCGCCGGCCGCGGCGGCGAGGACCACCTGGCGGACGTCCTCAAGGAGGACCTCCAGGCCCCACTGGGCGGCGAACGCCGACTGGGCGGGGTCCTGCACCTGGTAGTGGCCGCCCAGGTAGTACTCGGTGGCGTGCTCCGGGGTGTCCGCGAAGCCGGAGAGGTCGGCGAGGTTCTGCTCGCGGCGGTCCACCGCCCACACCTGCAGGTCGTCCGCCGCGGCGGCGAGGCTGCGCGCGGTGTGCCGGAAGACACCGGCGGCGCCCTCCCGGCCGCCGAGCAGGACCAGGATCCGGCGGGCGTCGCGGGGGCCGGTCTTGAGGACGCCGACCCGCTGCAGCTCGGCCGGCCCGGCGGCCTGCGCACCCTGCACGAACTCGTACGTCTCGATCCAGTCCTGCTGGTCCTGCGACATGACGATCCACTCCTCGATAGTTGCAAGTCTTCCGTGATCTGCAACATCAACGTACCAGAGAAGCAAGAAAGTGCAACACCGAAGATGCAAGTAATCATTGTCTTGCTACTTTGGTGTCACATACACTGGAGGGTGTACCGATCAGCGACCGAGAGGCGGCACCCGTGACGGAGACGACGACGAGAGCGCGGCCGCTGCGTGCCGACGCCGAGCGGACCGTGCGCACGATCCTGGAAGTCGCCGAGCAGGTGCTCAGCGAGGACCCGACCGCGAGCCTGGCCCAGATCGCCGCCGCGGCCGGCGTCGCCCGCACCACGGTCCACCGCCGGTTCGCCTCCCGCGAGGCGCTCATCGACGCGATGGCCGTGCACGCCTTCCGGCAGGTCGAGGAGGCCATCGACGTCGGCCGGCCGGAGACCGCTCCCCCGCTCGTGGCGCTGCACCAGATCACCGCCAACGTGATCCAGGTCAAGAGCGGCTGGCGCTACACCGTCGGCCAGCCGCAGCTGCGGGCACCGGAGGCGGTCGCCGCGCACGAGCGCATCTTCGCCAAGGGGCACCTGCTGCTCGACCGGGCGCAACAGGCCGGTCTGCTGCGCCCCGACGCGGACCTCGAATGGGCGCGGCGGGTCTACCACGCCCTGATCGAGCAGGCCATCCAGGTGCAGGCGGAGACCTCCACCGACCCCGACACCCTTGCCGCCGCCGTGGTCGACACGCTCCTGAAGGGGCTGGGCCCGGCACACTCCTGACAACGCACGAGGGGCGGCATCCGCACTGCGGATGCCGCCCCTCTCGGCGTCTTCGGGCACCGCCCCGGCGGTGCCGGCCGTCACGCGGGCACGGGCTTCGGGGCCCCCTTCAGAGGCTTGTCCCACGCGCCGAGCTGGCGGAAGAGCTCCAGGTCGTCGCGGACGGCCCAGTGCTCCACAGCCTTGCCGTCGACGATCCGGTACACGTGCAGGTGCTGCACCCGCACCTCCTTGCCCGTGGCCGGCACGCCCATGAAGTCGGCGACCTGACGGCCCGTGAAGATCAGGCGGAGCACGGCCTTCTCGCCCTTGGCGAAGGCGTCGACCACCTCCCAGCGGGCGTCCGCCCACACGGTGCGCATCCACCGGGCGGTGTTGGCGTAGGCCTCGGGACCGGTCGGCGAACCCTCGGGGGCCTCGTAGTCGACGAAGTCCTCGGCCACCAGGCGCTGGGCGATCTCCATGTCGCCGTCGTTGAAGATCTTGCCCATCTCCAGGGCGATGTCCAGCACTTCCTCGTCCGTCATGACGGATTCCCTTCGTGTGTCGGGTACGCGCGCACGGCGTGCGCGCGTGGAACGGGTGGGGTGGGTCTGCGGGCCGGCGTTCACTGCCCCATGCCGATGCCGCCGCCGACCGGGATCGCGGCCCCGGTGACGTAGGCGGCACCGTCACCGGCGAGGAACCGGACGACCTCGGCGACCTCCTGCGGGGTGCCCGTGCGGCGCAGCGGGGTCTGGCCGAGCAGCTGGGCGCGCCGCTTGTCGGTCACGCCCTGGATCATCTCGGTCTCGATGAGACCGGGCGTGACCATGTTCACGGTGATGTTCCGCGAGCCCAGCTCCCACGCGAGCGAGCGGGTCAGGCCGAGCATCCCGGACTTGGAGGAGGCGTAGTTGGACTGCCCGGGGGACCCCAGGAAGCCCATGATCGACGAGATGAAGACGATGCGTCCCCACTTCGCGCCGATCATGGACCGGGACACCAGCCGGGCCATCCGGAAGGAGCCGACGAGGTTGGTCTGGATGACGTCCTCGAAGTCCTCGTCGCGCATGGTGGGCGCCAGTGCGTCGCGGGTGATGCCGGCGTTGGCGACCAGGACGCCGACGGGGCCGTACTGGGCCTCGACCTCGGCCACGGCGCGCCGCGCCGCCTCGGGGTCCCGGACGTCGCAGCGCACGCCGAAGAGCCCCTCGGGCGGCTCGCCGCCGCGGTGGGTGACGGCGACCTTGTCGCCGTTCTCGGCGAAGGCGCGGGCGATGGTCAGGCCGATCCCCCGGTTGCCTCCGGTGACCAGAACGGTGCGTGACATGTGCTCTCCTGTGGTCAGGCGGCCGCGGGACCGGAGCCGGTCACGCGCGGCAGGAGGCGGGCCAGTTCGGCCGCCGCCGTGTCGGTGTCGGTGAAGTGGACGGCCTGCCAGCCGGCGGCCTCGGCCCCGGCGCAGTTGGCCTCGATGTCGTCGACGAGCACGCACTCCTCGGGCGCGACCCCGGCCAGTTCGGCGGCCGCGTCGAACATGGCGCGCTGCGGCTTGCGCACGCCGATCCGGAAGGACAGCGCGAGCGCGTCGAAGAGCCCCTCGGGGGGAACCATGCGCCGCCAGAGCCGGTCCCAGGCCGGCGGCATGTTCGACAGCAGGCCGACGAAGACGCCCTCGTCGTGCAGGGCGCGCAGGTGACCGAGCCAGGCGTGGTTGGTCTCGCGGCCCTCGAACCAGCGTTCCCCGAAGCCGGTGACATCGGCGTCCACACCCAGCTCGCGCAGCCGGGCGTTCATCCGGGCCGCCCACTCGTCCTCGCTGAGCAGCGGGGTGTCGAGCGGCGCCATGAGGTCGCCGCCGAACGGCTCGGCCACGGCGGCCATGGCGATGCGGAAGGCGGACGCCGGGATGCCGGTCCGCCGGCAGAAGGTCTCCAGGTCGCGCGGGATCGGCGGGGTCAGCACCCCGCCGAAGTCCGTCCACACCGCGCGCACGGCCGGCCGGCCGCCTCGGGGCGTCACGCCGGCCCCCCCGTCGCGGGGTCCGGGCCGCCGGCCCGGCCGGCCGAGTCCGCCTGCGCGAAGTCCAGGGTGATCCGGCCCGCCTGCGCACCGTCCTGTTCGAGGACGACCTCGCACTGGGCCGTGCCCGCGCCGAGTCCTCCGGCCGCGCCCAGGCGGGCGGTGGCCACCAGGGGCGAGTCGAGTTCGGCGAAGCGGGTGAAGTCGGCGGTGCAGCCGGTCACGGCCCGGTCGGTCGGAACGCCCGCGAGATGGGCGAGCTGGCGCGCCGCCTCGGTCAGCACCATCGCGGGAATGTGGTCGTAGGTGTGGTCGAACAGGCTCTTGTTCTCGAACAGGGGCTCCACCTGGGCGGAGACGGTGTCCCCCAGATGGATGGGCTCGCCCAGCACCACGTTGGCGGGGTTGCGGCGGCCCACGTCGACGGCGTCGGCCGGACGGCTGCGCAGCGCGCCCAGCAGGTCGGCCGTGAGCGGCGGGTCGGACTTGCGCTGCAGGAAACGCAGCTTGCCGTAGTCGGCGCTCTTCGCCGCGCCGACGTCGATGCGGGTACGGGCCACCGTACGGCCCGCCATGCGCAGGGTGACCGAGGAACTCACGCCTCGCAGGCGGCCGTTGCGCGCGGTGACCGGGGTGACGGCGCCCGCCAGCTCCAGTTCTCCGGGCCGGTCGCCGGACACGAGCGCCGACAGGTCCCCGATCCGGATCGACCAGTTGTTGACGAGGAAGGTGGTGTCCTGCGCGATGCCCAGCTGCCGGTGCGAGGCCGCGGTGCCGGCCTGCCGCGCGGCCTCCAGCAGGAGCAGGAAGTCGTACGTCGCCGGCGTATGCGCATGGTCGCTGAAGTAGGCGTGCCCGTTGGGCAGTTGGGCCCCCGCGACGAAGTCCTCGGCCCCCGTCTGCACGAGGTCCGTGACCAGCACCTCCGAGACGGCCGCCCGGTGCACCAGGGCGCGGTCGATGGTGCGGGCGAAGGTCAGGACGGGGGCCGACTGCGGCAGAGCCGTGTCGGTTGGTGTCGTCATACCCAAACAACTCCTTGTCCGGTGCCGCCTGCGGCGGTTTCCTGGAAAATGCGCTACGGCCCCGGCACGGGCCTTAGTTCATGATTGCGAGCGCCCGTAGAAGCCCCGTCAAATTCGCATGGAGCGGCCCGCCCCGACGGGCGCGCTCCGCGCCTTCGACCGCCTTTTAGTCAACTTCCATGACGGCATCACATTCTTCTGGGAAATAACGCGGGAGCCGTTTTCCGTTTCGCTCCGCCGTCGACGCAAGGGAGTGCGTTTTCGATGACCGCTTTGGACGACCGTCCCCTCGCCGCTCCGGCACCGAAGCCGCCGGCCGGCCCGGACATGCAGGCCCGCACCGCCGAGCTGCTGCGCCTGCGCCAGGCCGCGCGCGGCGGCCCGGGCGCGGCCGCGACCCGGGCCCAGCACGCGCGCGGCAAGCTGACCGCGCACGAACGACTCGACCTGCTGTTCGACAAGGACACGTTCAGCGAGATCGAGGGGCTGCGGCGGCACCGGGCCAGCGGGTTCGGCCTGGAGGAGCGCCGCCCGCACAGCGACGGCGTGGTCACCGGCTGGGGCCGGGTGCACGGCCGTACGGTCTTCGCCTACGCCCACGACTTCCGCATCTTCGGCGGGTCGCTCGGCGAGTCCCACGCGGAGAAGATCCACAAGATCATGGACATGGCGGAGGCGGCGGGCGCCCCGTTGGTGAGCCTCAACGACGGGGCCGGCGCGCGCATCCAGGAGGGCGTCTCGGCGCTCGCCGGGTACGGCGGCATCTTCCGCCGCAACGTGCGCGCCTCCGGGGTGATACCGCAGATCAGCGTGATGCTCGGGCCGTGTGCGGGCGGCGCGACCTACTCGCCTGCGCTGACCGACTTCGTCTTCATGGTGCGCGGCATCTCCCAGATGTTCATCACCGGACCCGATGTGGTGGAGGCCGTCACCGGCGAGCGGGTGAGCCACGAGCAGCTCGGCGGTGCCGACCTGCACGGTGCCGTCTCCGGCGCGGCCGCCTTCGTCTACGACGACGAGGAGTCCTGTCTGGAGGACGTGCGCTACCTGCTGTCCCTGCTGCCCTCCAACAACCGCGAGCTGCCGCCGGCCGCGGTGCCGGCCGCCCGTCTGGACACGCCGGACGAGGAGTTGCTGCACCTGGTGCCGGCCGACCCGAACCAGCCGTACGACATGCGCGAGGTGGTCGCGCGACTGGTCGACGACTCGGAGTTCCTGGAGGTCCACGAGCGGTGGGCGCCGAACCTGTTGTGCGCACTCGCCCGCATCGACGGGCGGACCGTCGGGCTGCTGGCGAACCAGCCCCGGCACCTCGCCGGGGTGCTGGACATCGAGGCGTCGCAGAAGGGCGCCGCCTTCATCCAGACCTGCGACTCCTTCAACATCCCCCTGGTGACGCTGGTGGACGTGCCCGGCTTTCTGCCCGGCACCGCCCAGGAGCACGGCGGGATCATCCGGCACGGCGCGAAGCTGCTGTACGCGTACTGCAACGCGACCGTCCCGCGGGTCCAGGTGATCCTGCGCAAGGCCTACGGCGGCGCGTACATCGTCATGGACTCCCGCTCCATCGGCTGCGACCTCTCCTACGCCTGGCCCACCAACGAGATCGCGGTGATGGGCGCCGAGGGCGCGGTCAACGTCATCCACCGGCGCGCCGTCGCCGAGGCCGAGGATCCCGAGGCCACCCGGCGCGCGCTGACCGAGGAGTACCGCGAGGCGCTGATGCACCCGTACTACGCTGCCGAGCGCGGGCTCGTCGACGACGTGATCGACCCGCGCGCCACGCGTTCGGTGCTCGCCGAGGCACTGCGGGTCCTGCGCACCAAGCAGGAGCGGTTGGTGCCCCGCAAGCACGGCAACCCCCCGATGTGACCGGGCAGACGCCCCGCCCCAGTCCTGCGGGCCCGGCATCTCGCCCGGCGTCCGGCCCGTCCCGACCGCGAACCGAGGAGCCCGCCATGGCCGCCGGCCCCGCACCCCGACTGCGCGTGATACGCGGCAACCCCACCCCCGACGAACTGGCCGCGCTCATCACGGTCGTCCTCGCGCGCCGCGCCCCCACCCCGCCGGCCGACACCCGTGAACCGGCCGTCCCGGGCTGGCGACAGCCCGGTCCCCACCACCCCGCCGGCGCCTGGCGCACCTTCCCCCTGTGACCACGGGATGACCACGGGCCGCCCCGGACACCGACCGAGGCGGCCCCACCACACCCCCGACCGGCAGCCTCCCGCCCCTACGGGCACCCCGACGCGGCCCAGCTCCGACCGGCAGCCTCCCACCCCGGCGGACACGCCCGCCCCAAGACCACAGGGCCGCCCCGGACACCACCCCGGGCGGCCCCACCACACCCCGGCCCACACCGCTCCCCCCAACCACCACAAGGCCACCTCGCCACACCGACCGAGGCGCCCGGCACCCTCCCACCCCCGGCAGACACGCCCGCCCCAAGACCACAGGGCCGCCCCGGACACCACCCCGGGCGGCCCCACCACACCCCGGCCCACACCGCTCCCCCCAACCACCGCCGGGCCGCCCCGGACACCTCCGAGGCGGCCCGGCCCGACCGCCACCCGCCGAGCGGTGCGGCTCACGCGGTCGAGGGGGCTTCGACCACCGCGCATGACCAGGTGAAGCCGGCGCCCGCGTTGAGGAGCAGGCCGAGTTGGCCGGGGGCGAGGGCGGAGCGGTGCAGGACCTCGTGCAGGCCCGCGGGGAGGTCTCCGGTGCCCAGGTGTCCGGTGTCGGCACCCCAGTCCACCGGCGGTGCCGCGACGAGTTCGCGCAGCGTCGGGATCCAGGCGCTGTCCAGGGTCTTGCGGCCGAGGCGGGGCAGGAGGACGAACCGGATGCGCGGGTCATCGGCGGCGAGGTCCGCGTCACGCAGCGCCCCGCGCACCACGCAGCGGATCATCTCCCTGTTGACCTTCTTGAACGGTGCGACCCCGTGGTCGCGCAGATACGCCCGCTTGGTGCGGCGCATGTCGACGACCGGGGAGTTCTCCCTGGGCAGCCGGGCGAACGGGTCCGTGCCCCGGTGCATGGCCTCCAGGTGCGGCGCGGCGGCGGTGTGCAGGGCCCGCAGCAGGAGCGGGTCGCCCGCGTCGGCCGGCTGCCTGAGCAGCACCGCGGTGGCCGCGTCCCCGTAGGCGGCGCCGTAGTCGCTGCGCCACCGGTCGAAGCCGGGAGCGGTGAACCGGTCGGCCGTGGTGACCAGGGCGTGCCGCCGGCCCGTCGCCAGGGACAGCCGGGCGACGGCCAGTTCCAGGGCCGCCGCGCCGCCGTTGCAGATCTGCTGGATGCCGACCGGCACGGTCTGGTGGGCTCCGATCTGGTGGGCGATGTAGTGCGGCGGCGACCACAGGTCGTGCCCCTGGTAGTGCATCCAGGCGTGCAGCAGCAGGGAGACGTCGGCCGCCGCCGCCCCGCCGGCCCGCAGGGCCTCCTGGGCGGCCAGGACGGCCATCTCCGGGGCCGCGACGTCCTCGGCGACCGGCAGCCGGGGGTGGCCGAGGTCCCGGGCCACGTTCTCCTCGACCCGCCGTTCGGCCACCGCACGGGTCGCGCTGTCCCTGGCCGCCGGCAGCCACACGGCCGCCGCGGCGATGCCCACCTGCCCGGTCGTCTTCATGACCACAGCCCCCTCTGCTTCCAGTAATACGCATATTGTTTCCACTCTCGAATGGAATGCGCGTCAAAGCCGTATGGAAGGTGCGTCGAATTCGAGAGACGAGGGTTCTCCGTGGCATTGCGAATATGGCAGCATGAATGCGCCATCACATTTCACAGGCAATTCCACGCCAAGCGGCGTCACCTCATCGAAGGGAAGACGAACATGTCGGTCAACGTGGGTCAGGAAATCTCCCCCGAGCTGCGCACCCGCATCCGGGAGATCGTGGCGGACGTCCTGGAAGTGTCCGTCGAGGAGGTCAACGAAGAGCACAGCTTCACGGAGGACTTCGACGCCGACTCCCTGCTGGTCATCGAGATGTTCTCCCGGTTCGAGAAGCAGCTGGGCATCGAGATACCCCAGGAGGAGCTGGTCGACCTCGACAACCTCGGCACCGCCTACGATCTGATCGCGCGCCACACCACCGCCGCCCATGTCTGAGCGCCGGCTGCGCCGCGTCGCGGTCACCGGCCTCGGGGCCGTGAGCAGCCTCGGCATCGGCGCCGAGGCGTTCACCGCGGCCATCCGGGAGGGCCGCAGCGGCATCTCCTCCATCGGATCCTTCGACAGCACCGGATTCCGGCACAGCCAGGCCGGCGAGGTGCACGACTTCCGCCCGGCGGACCACCTGGAGCGGCTGCCGGCCGAGCGGTGGGGCCGTAGCAGCCAGTTCGCGGCGGCGGCCGCACGGCTCGCCGTGCGGGACGCGGGCTGGGACCCCGAGGCCCTGTCGGCCGCCCGTGCGGGCAGCGCGATGGGCACGACCAACGGCGAGTCCCGGGTCTTCCAGGAACTGACCGAGCAGTGGCTCGCGCGCGGGCTCGACGGGATCGACGGCGATCTCGTCTCCCGCGCGCCGGCGGACCGCATCGCGGCGGCCGTCAACACCGAACTGGACCTGCGCGGCGAGGCGCAGACCTTCGGCACCGCCTGCTCGGCGAGCAACTACGCGATCGGCTACGGCCTCGACCTCATCCGCGGCGGTGCGGCCGACGTGATGATCGTGGGCGGGGCCGACGCGGTGAACCGCGCGACCCACGCGGGCTTCCACCGCCTGGGCGCCATCGCACCCGACCTGTGCCGCCCCTTCGACGCGGACCGGGGCGGCATCATGACCGCGGAGGGCGGCGCCGCCCTCGTGCTGGAGGCGTGGGACAGTGCCGTCTCACGCGGGGCGCGCATCTACGCCGAGGTGCTGGGCTACGGTCTCACCTGCGACGCCAAGCACCCCACCCAGCCGGACCGGGACGGCATCGCCGAGTGCATCCGCCGGGCCCACCGCGACGCCGGGATCAAGCCGGACGACGTCGACTACGTGTGCGCGCACGGCACGGGTACGGCGGCCAACGACTCGACCGAGGTCGCGGCGGTGCGCGAGGTGTTCGGCGACCGGGTGCCGCCGATCAGCTCGATCAAGTCGATGCTCGGCCACACCATGGGAGCCGCCAGCGGCTTCGGCGCGCTGGCCTCCTGCGCGGCCCTGCACGAGGGGTTCCTGCCGCCGACGGCCACGGTCCGCTCGGTGGATCCGGCCCTCGGTCCGGACCTGGACTGCGTGCCCGGCCGGGCCCGTCCCGCCTCGCCGAGGATCGTGCAGAATCACGGGTTCGCCTTCGGCGGGAACAACGCCATCGTGATGCTGGGGAGGCCCGCATGAGCGGCACCATGGAGTCCACCGCCGTCCGCATCACCGGTTACGGGGTGCTGAGCGCGGCGGGTGTCGGCGGCAAGGCGCTGTACGAGGCCGTCCGTTCGGGTGCGCTGCCGCCGGGTGACGGTGGCGCCGAGGCGCTGGCCGGGCAGGCCGCGCCGCCGGGCACGCGCCTGCTTCCCGTACCGGACTTCGCACCGCGGGAGTACCTGGGGCGCAAGGGGCTGAGCGCGCTGAGCCGCACCACCACGCTCGGCATGGTGGCGGCGGAACTGGCCCTGGACGGGCTGTCCGGGCTGGTCGAGCCGGAGGAGCGCGCCGACACCGGCGTGGTGCTGGGCACCAGCACCGGCAGCGCGCGGGCCTTCGCGGAGTTCTTCCGCGAGACCTACGAGGCCGACCGGCCCTACCTGGTGAGCCCCGCGCTGTTCCCCGGGCTGCTGCTGAACCACTGCGCGAGCCAGGTGGCCATGCGTCACGCCTTCACGGGCCCGAACGCCTCGCTGGCCGGCGGACAGATCTCCGCCCTGTCCGCGCTGCGCTACGCCCGTAACGCGCTGCTGACCGGCCGGGCCGTCCGGCTGCTGACGGGCGCCGTGGAGGAGCTGAGCGCGCAGACCGTCTGGGCCTGGCAGCGCAGCGGTGCGCCGGCCGGGCGCGCGCTCGGCGAGGGCAGTGCCGTCTTCGTCCTGGAGGCGGGCGGCGGCGAGGGCACCACGGGGCTCCCGGCGGTCGAACTGACCGGCTGCGAGGTCGCGTTCGCGCCACTGGACGGCGGTCCGGACGCGGTCGCGGCGGCGCTCACGCGGTGCGTCGAGGACGCGCTGCGCTCCAGCGGCGCCCGGCCGTCGGACATCGCGGTGGTCTCGGCGGGGGCGGGCGTCGGTCCCGGCTGGAACGCGGTGGAGACCCGTGGCCGCCGCCGGGCGCTGGCCGGCCACGAGCCCGAGGTCCTGCGGGTGCAGGAGGTGCTGGGCGAGACCTACAGCGCCAGCGCCGGCCTGCAGCTGGCCGCGCTGCTGGCCCGCTGGGCGGACGAGGCCGCGCCCGCGACCGCGTCGGCCGCGGACTTCGGCCTCGTCACCTCGGTGGGGCATGACGGATCGGTGGGCGCTGCCGTGCTGCGGCGGGCTTCAGCCACCGGGTGACCGGGGTGTCGTGTGCGCGGTGGGCGCCGGGGAGTGCCGACTCCCCGGCGCCCACCGCCGGTCCGCCCCGGGGTACGGCCGGGGAGGGGATCAGCGACGCCTGGACCGCCTTGTTCACCGCGTCGACCCGGGAGACCGCCCCCAGCTTCCGGAAGACGCTGTTCAGATGGCGTTTGACCGTTCCCTCGGTGATGCCGAGCGCGTAGGCGATCTGACGGTTGCTCATCGCCGAGGCCGCGCCGGCCAGGACCTGGTGCTCCCTGCGGGACAGCGGCTCCTCGCTCGTCACCGGCCGCTGCGCGCCCGCGGGGACCAGCACCGTGGTGTGCTGGGGCCGGGTGAGGGCCTGCCCGATCGCGAGGAGCAGGGCCGCCCGGTCGATCCCCTTGTGCAGGAAGCCGCGGGCCCCGGCCGCCAGTACCTCGTCGACGTGGTGGGAGTGGGCGTAGGCGGTCAGACACAGGATCCGGGTGCCCGGTGCCGCGGCGAGGATGTCGCGGACCGTGCCCGCGCCTCGGCTGCCGGGCATCTGAAGGTCGAGCAGCAGCAGGTCGGGGCGTTCGGCGGCGGCGCACCGGACAGCCTCGTCGCCGTCACCGGCCTGCCCCACCACCGTCATGGCGGGCTGGGCGTTCAGCAGATCGGCGAGGGTCTCCCGGAACAGGATGTGGTCATCGGCGAGGACGATGCGGGCAGGGGCCATGGGATCTCCTGGTCGGCGGTGGGTGGCCGGGACGGTCACGGCCGTCCGAGCGGCAGGTGCAGTTCCGTACGGGTGCCCTTGCCGGGGGCGCTGGTGATGCGCAGCCGGCCGCCGAGTTCCTCGATCCGTTCCCGTACGGAGTCCAGGCCGTGCCCGGTGCCCGGCTCGTCGGCGGCCCGCTCCACGGCGAAGCCCACGCCGTCGTCCTCGACGCGCGCGTACACCCACCGTCTGGTCGTGCGAACGGTCACCGCGACGTGCCCGGCACCGGAATGCGCGAAGGAGTTGCGCAGCGTCTCCCGCAGGATCAGGAAGAGTTCGCGGCGGCAGCGTTCGTGCGCCACCGTCTCGTCGCCGATCACGTCGACGGTGACGTGCGCCCGGGGCGCCAGATCGGCGAGGAAGGCGTCCAGCGCCTCACGGATCGGCGGGGTGCGGGAGCCGCGGCGCAGTCCGGCGATCAGCCCGCGGTTCTCCGCGACCGCCTCGCCGAGGGCCTTGCGGGCGACCGCGAGGTGCGCGGCGGCCCTGGCCGGCTGGTCCTCGGCCAGCTCGATGCGGTGCAGGGCCACGGCCAGGGTGCTGCCGAGTTCGTCGTGGAGCCGGCGGGCGAGCCGCCGGGCCTCGCTCCAGCCGCCGTCGCCGTACCAGCAGGCGACCCCGGCCTCGCGCAGGGCGTCCGCGAGCGCCTCGGCCGCGGCCAGCGCGCGCGGCAGGGCCGCCTCGCCCGGGACGGGCGCGCTCTCCATCGTGTGCAGCAGCACGCACTCGTACAGCAGGCCGACGGCCGCCACCAGGTGATGGGGGCCGGCGTCCGCGGCGGGCGGCAGCAGCGGGCGCGCGGGCGCGCGCTCCTCGGCGGGCCGCCCGGCGCGTGCCAGTACCCGGCGGGCGAAGTTCAGCAGTGCGGCGGTCAGGGCGGGGGACTCCCGGTCGGGCGGCGGCAGCACCGCGGGCAGGGCGAGCCCGAACCGGTGCAGTACCGCGTCCGCTTCCTCCGCCGCCGGCGCGGGGTGCGAGGGATCCGGGCGCCGGAAGCAGTCCTGGGTCCGCGGCGCGGACCGCAGCGGGTGCGCCGCCCCCCGCGCGGCACGGACCAGCCCCTCGTGCAGGGCCTCGGCGAACACATGGCCCGCGGCGGCGGCCGGGGGGCGCCCGGCAGGCGAACGTATCAGGGACGTCGAGCTGTCCATCGGACTCCTCACGCTCAGGTGCAGGATCTCGCCTGCGTCGGGACGATAACAAACAGACTTGTCTGATTGTCAATCGGTTCACTCCGCCGCGCGCGTCGCCAGTCGTCGGCACGGCACGGCCGCAGCCGTACGCCCGCCTCTCCAAATGGCCCTGGCATCAGGAGAGAAGAGCCGGCCCCCACCGCCCTGTCCGACGGCGTCCCATCGGGGCGTCCGAGCTGGATGGCTCAATAAAACAGACAGACTTGTATGCTGCGGTGCGCGGTGATTGACTGAGCTTTCCGAAGCCCAACGAGCTGCCCCTCGCGCGAGGAAGGACACCCACCGCCCGATGCAGAAGCGCGCCGAGCAGACCCGCCGGGCCATCGTCCGCGCCACCGCCGAACTGATCGGCGACGGCGGCCTGAACGAGGCCGGACTGGTCAACATCTGCCGTAGCGCGGGGGTGAGCCGGGGAGCGCTCTACCACCACTTCCCCACCAAGGAGGCGGTGGCCGCCGCCGTGCACGACGAGGCCCGCCGGGAGACCACCGCCCTGCTCGACGAGGCCTTCACGGCCGCCCTGGCGGAGCCGCCCGGCACCGCGGCCGCCACGGTGCTGACCCGCTTCGGCGCCGCCCTCGGCCAGGCCCTGCTGGAGGAGCCCACCGTACGGGCCGGCCTGCAACTGGACCCCGACGGCTCCGCGGACCACGAACGCGCCCTGCGCCAGGACGTGCTGACGACCGTGCACCGCAGGGTGAGCGCGCTGTTCCCGGCCGCCCCGCAGGGCGGCTCACGGCCGACCCGGCAGGATCTCGCCGACCTGGCCATGGCGGTCCTCGCCGGACTGGAGTCGCTCGGGCACGCGGACGCGACCTGGTGGTCGCCCGCCACCTCCGACCGCATCTGGCGGACCCTGCGCCCCCTGCTCACCGAGCCCACGACGGCCCTGCGGGACTCCTCCGCCCCCGCCGACTGACCGCACCGCTCCCGTGCGCGGGAGGCCTGGTGATGGGCAGTGGTCGAGGCGGCGGCACAATGACGCCGTGGAGCCGACCAGCCAGATCATCGTCGCCTTGGATGGTGACAGCCGTACAGCGGCTGAGGACATCGTCCAGCGGCTGGGCGACGAGTGCCGTTTCTACAAGGTCGGCCTGGAACTGCTCACCGCGGTCGGCCCCGACTTCGTCAAGCATCTCGTCGCGCAGGGCAAGGAGGTCTTCCTGGACCTCAAGCTCTTCGAGATCCCCAACTCGGTTGCCGGTGCGGTCCGCGCCGCGGGAACTCTCGGCGTCTCCATGGTGACCGTGCACAGCATGGGCGGTGTGGGCATCATGACTGCCGCTGTCGATGCTGCCCGCGACTTCCCCGACCTGCGCGTGCTTGCCTTGACCGTGGTCACCAGCATGACCGACGGGGATCTTGCCGACATCGGCGTCGGTGATTCGACGCAGGAGCAGGTGCTCCGGTTGGCGCAGTTGGCGGCCAGGGTCGGCTGCCATGGTCTGATCGCCTCACCGCAGGACGTGGTGGCCTTGCGGAGCGTGCTGGGCGCCGATGGCCTGATCGTCACGCCGGGAGTCGCACTGCCCGGTGAATCATCGGGCGAGCACGCCCGCTCCGGGACGCCGCGTGCCGCCATCGCTGCCGGGGCCTCCCATGTCGTCGTGGGCCGAACGGTCACGCGCGCCCCGGACCCGGCGGCCGCGTTCCGTCTCGTCCGCGCCGACCTCGGTTCGTAACGGGCACAACCCGCGAGGGGTGGGCGGGGACAGACCGGGATGGCCCGTGGCCGGCCGCCCCACCGGGCGCCTTTCTCGCTGCTGACGCGGGCGCGTTCGCGCCGCTGGGCAGCCAGGACGGGCTCGCCCGGGACGCGTTCGCCGGTGTGAAGCACAGCTCGGCTCTCGGCTTCGCCCGTGCGGGAGGGACCCCTATGCGCGGAGGGACCCCCGTCACGTCGGCTCCCTCTTGCGCCCTGCGTCCCTACGGAACCGGCGCCCCGGCCTCCTCGGGCAGCGGCACCGTCCTCAGCCGGGCGAGCATGCCCGGCGTGGCGATGCCCGGGAGCAGGAGCCGCCACATGACCGACACCCGCTCCACCAGGTCACGCCGGCCGCAGTAGACCTGCGACATGAGCTGGACGCCGGTGAACGCTCCCACCAGGAACTGCGTCACCTCGTCCAGGTCGGCGCCCGGCAGGGTCTCGCCCCCCTGCTCGGCCTCGCGCAGCAGGCCGAGGATGGCTTCGGCGGACTGCTGGTAAGGGGTGCGCCCGGGGTGGGTGAACGACGTCTGCTCGACGGTCAGCCGGACGCTCGCCCGCAGTACCGGGTCGGTCTGCAGCCGGATCGCGTAGGTCAGCGTCAGATCGATGACGGCCTGCAGCTTCACCCTGCGGTCCGGCACCACCAGGGCCTCGCTCTGCGCCGCCACGAGCGCCGCGGCGATCGCCTCCTTGGAGGGGAAGTGGTGATAGAGCGCTCCGCGCGTCAGACCGCTGCGCGCCAGGATCTCGGTCGTGCTGGCGGCGTCGTAGCCGCGCTCGTCGAAGACGCTCGCCGCCGCCTCCAGAATCGTGCGCCGGGACCGCTCACCCCGCTCCTGTACTGCCATGCCCGCCTCGAATTCTGTGTGAATCTCGGATTGCCATTGAAAAACCCTACCGACCTGTCTGTATCTTAGCTAGCAGCAAGGTGAGTTTGGCCAGCGCAGACGGGGGGGTCGCGTGCCGAGCGGTAGCCCCGCCCTGCCCGCAAGGAAGAGTGTCTTGTATGCAGAGCACGATCAGCACGACTGTTCCACTTCACCGCACCATCAGCCGCACTTGGGGAGGACGCGGCACCCAGAGGACCGGCGGCCCCGCGGTCGGGACGGATCGGCTCGTCACGACCGTTCCGTGCCAGTACGTACACCGGGCGGCCGTGTCCGAGGTTCTGCTCACCAGTTGGGAAACGGACAGCCCTGACTGCTTTACCGTCACGGCCCAGTGGCCGCGGGGCCATGCGCTGTTCGTGCCGTCCGGCGGCTACCAGGATCCGCTGCTCCTGGTGGAGTCGGTCCGCCAGACCGGGGCCCTGCTCGCCCACGCCGAGTACGACGTCCCGTTCGGCCACCAGTTCCTCATGTGGAACATGTCCTTCTCCGTGAACGCCGACGACGCGCTGGCCGCCGGGCCGACGCCCACGGACGTGGAACTGCGCGTCCGGTGCCACGACGTCACCCGCCGGGGCGGGAACCTGGTCGGCATGCGGTACGACGTGACGGTGGTGCGCGACGGCGTCACGGCGGGCGTGGCCTCGGCCTCGTTCAACTGCATGAGCCCGCCGGTCTACCGCCGGCTGCGCGGACAGCGCCCCACCGTCTCCGCGCTCCCGATACCGTCCCCGACAGCGCCGGAGACCGTCGGCAGAACCGGCCCGCGCGACGTCGTCCTGGCCGAGACCGACCCGCGCACGCCCCTGCGCTGGCAGCTGCGTGTGGACACCTCGCACCCGAGTTTCTTCGACCACCCGGTCGATCACGTGCCCGGCATGGTGCTGCTGGAGGCGGCACGGCAGGCCGCGCACGCCGCCACCGGGCTGACGGACGCCGTGCCCGTCGGCCTCGACAGCTCCTTCGCGCGCTACGCGGAGCTGGACGCGCCCTGCTGGATCGAGGCCGAGCCCGGCCGCCCGGACGCCGACGGCCGGACCGCGACGACCGTGCGCGGCGTCCAGCACGGCGAACCGGTCTTCTCCGCGACGGTCACCCTGCGCCCGCACCGGGCCCTGTGAGGAGGCGGCCATGACCACCGTACTGATCACCGGGGCCAGCGGTTTCATCGGGCGCCATGTCGTACGCGAGGCGCTACGGCAGGGCCACTCACTGGTCCTGACGTCCCATCGGACGCGGGTGGACCCGGTCGCGCCCGGCACCCGGGTCGTCACCGCGGATCTCGCCGATCCGGGCTCCCTGCGCGGCCTGTGCGAGGGCGCCGACGCGCTGCTGCACTGCGCCTCGCTGATCGGCGCCGACGCCGGCCGCTGCGCGGCCGTCAACGACCGGGGCACCGCCGCGCTCGTCGCCGAGGCCCGGCGGGCGGGTGTCACCCGCATCGTCCAGCTCAGCACGGCCGCAGTGTACGGACGCGGCACGTTCCGGCACGCCCGGCCGCAGGACCTGCGGCGTGCGCCGCTCTCCCCCACCTCGCGGACCCGCGCGGCCGGCGAGGACGCCGTCCTGGCGGCGGGAGGCACGGTGGTGCGGCCGCACATCGTCTACGGCGAGGGGGACACCCGGGTGGTTCCCGCGCTGGTCCGGCTGCTGCGCCACCTGCCCGGCACGGTGGACCGCTGGCAGGCGCTGGCGTCGGTCATCGCGGCCGAGGACCTCGCGCGGGCCCTGGTCTGCCTGGCCGTGGCCCCGGCAGAGCGGCTCACCGCGCCCGTCTACCACGCCTGCCATCCCGAGCCGGTGCCCTGGTCGGTGTTCCTGCGGGCCGTCGCCGACGCCGCGGGGGTGCCCTGGCCGGAGCGCGACCTGAGCCTCGACGAGGCGTATGCCCTCGTGCGGGAGAGCGGAGGCTCCCGTCACGACCTGGACATGCTCGTCACGGACCACTGGTTCGACGGCGAACCGCTCTGGTCGGACCTCGACTGCTCCCCCGGCCCGAGCTTCACCTCACGGGCCGCCCACCACACACCCTGGTACGAGCAGGCACTGGCGCCGGCCACCCGTTGACCGACCCCGCGCCCGGCAGCCCCGGCTCCGGGCGCACCACACCGTCCGGCCGGATGAGCACGTTCACCGGACCGGACATCCGCAGAACCACCACCTCACGCCGAGCTCCGCCCACCACGCGGCCCGGCACCAGCAGACACCGGCGCCGACCACCCGCCGACCGGCCCTCCACCCGCCCGCCCCGGCTCCGGGCGCACCACACGCTCCACCACACCATCCGGCCGGATCAGCACGCCCACCGGACCGGACACGCCAAGGGCGCGGTGGGCCGTGCCCAGGGGGTCCGTGACGGTCCGGGCCGGTGCGCCGCCCACCGCCGTTTCGGGGCCGGGCGCGGTGCGGACGCGCAACAGGTCCGAAGCGCCCGGGCGGAACGGACCGTCCGCCCACGCCGCGCCGAGCAGACCGGCCACCTGCCGCTCGCGGCCCCGGGAGGCGGTGTCGGAGCCCAGCACGAGGAGGACGGGGCGGCCTTCTCGCAGGAGGTCGTGGACGTGGACGAGGGGCAGGCCGCCGAGCGGCACGTCAGGAACCCGGCGCCCCGGCACCAGACGGCCCGCCGGGGCGCCGTGGCCCGGGTGGGTGTGGTGCAGCCGGGCCATGCGGGGCGGCACCAGCCGGTCGAGCACGCCGGTGCGCTGACCGAGCGCGAGGGCCGCGTCCCGGGCGCGCCCCCGCCAGCCGGTGAGCATCCACATGCGGGTCTGCCGGTGCGCGTCGGCCACCACGTCGGCGGCGGTCTGCCGCCGCTCGCGCTCCCACCGCACCAACTCGCGCTCGACCGCGTCCGCGTCGCCGAGCGCGAGCCGCCAGGCGAGTGTGTGGGCGTCCTCCACCGACGTGTTGAGCCCCTGCCCGCCCGCGGGACTGTGGATGTGCGCCGCGTCGCCCGCCAGCAGCACCCGGCCGGACCTGAAGCGCTCCGCCTGCCGCGCGTGCACCCGGAAGACAGCGGTACGTGCCGACCCGCCCAGCCGGACCGGCACCGGGCTGCACTCCCGCGCCGCCCGCCGCAGCACCCGCAACGGATCGGCCGAGCCGTCGAAGCCGTCCACGCCGGCGAACACCCGGTAGTCACCGCCGGGCAGGCCCACCACGACCAGCACACCCCGGTCCGCCATGAAGTAGTGCGCCTCGTCGTGCGCGAGCGGCGTGTCGCACGGCCCGTCAGCCAGCAGGAACGTCTGGGGATAGGTCAGCCCCTGGAACCCGATCCCGGCCAGCCGCCGTACCGAGCTGTGCGCCCCGTCGCAGCCGACGACCCATCCCGCGTCCGCGTACGCGGTGCCCCGCGGTCCGTCGAGCCGGACCCGCACCCCGCCGGCCGACTCCCGCAGCCCGCTCACCGTCACCCCGAACTCCACCTCGCCGCCCAGCCGCCGCAGCGCCGCCCGCAGCACCGACTCCGTCTGCTGCTGGGGCAGCGACAGCGGCGCGCCGTACCGGGACCCCGGCAGGCCGTCGAAGCCGATCCGCGCGACCCGCCGACCGCCCGAGTAGTAGTTGGCCGCCGGCAGCGCCAGCCCGCGCTCGACGACCTCCTCGTCCACACCCACGCGGCGGAACACCTCCAACGTCCTCGGCCAGAGCACGATCGCCTTGGAGTGCGGATGCGGGCGGTCCTCGCGGTCGACGACCCGGACCGCCATTCCGCGACGCAGCAGCTCTATGCCCAGCACCAGCCCCGTGGGACCTGCACCGACCACCAGGATCTCGGGCGAACTCTTCACACCAACTCCGTCTTCTCGGCCTGTTCGGTCTTTCTGCGTTCCGCTCGGCGGCACGGGGATCGATACCAGTCGAAACTAGGCGCGAATTCCACCCGGAGCAAGGTCGGGGGAATTATTCCGTGCGGGAAATCAAAACTCTGCACCAAGGCCCGGACAATTCAATTCAGCTTTTATCCGCCTTCCACACGGGACTGCGAGGCTGACCCGCGTCCTTCCCACCGCGCCGACAGCAGGAGAGTCCGTGACGATCACCGAGACCCCGGTCACCGCCGCACCGGAGGAAGTCCCGCAGGCATACGAGCCGCTCGCCGGCGGCCGGGGTTCCCGGCTGCTCAGGATCGGCGCGGACCGGGCACCGCGCGTGCTGCTGCTGGTCCCGCCCCGGGGCTACGGCGCCGGCGTGTTCCTCCAGCTCGCCCGGGATCTCGTGCGCTCCGTCGCCGGTCTGCAGGTCTGGGCGTTCGACCGCCGCCAGCAGGAACTGGCCGACCTCTCCGGCTTCTCGGGCGATCCGGCCGCGGCCCGCGACTACTACCTGGGCGGCCACCACCGCAGGGCCGACCCTGCCGCCTCGGGCGCCGCGGACTGGGGCCTGGCCCAGCTCCTGGACGACCTGCGCCTGGCCGTGGCCGAGGCCCGCGCCGGCGGCCGGCAGGTCGTCCTCGGCGGGCATTCCATCGGCGGGCTGACCGCGCTCTGCTACGCCGCCTGGGACTTCGACGGCCGCCCCGGCGCCGCCGACCTCGCCGGACTGATGCTCATCGACGGGGGCCCGTACGACGCGTACGAGGGCGCCGGCATCCCCACCGGGGTCAGCCTCGGCCAGGCCCGCACGGCCCTCGCGGCCATCACGGCGGGCGCGGTGTTCGAACCCGGCATGAGCGCGGCGCTCGGTCTCGGCGAGGAGCCGGAGGCCGGTGCCGTCTGGTGGCAGCTGGCCGCGCGGTACGCGCGGGCCGACCCGCACGGCCCGGCGGCCCTCGCCGACGCCCTTCCCGCCCCGTTCGCACTCGGCAGGCCGCTGACCAACGCGGGGCTGTTCGGGCTGCTCGCCGACACCCTGGCCCCGCAGCTCGGCCACGCCGTGCGGTCCGGGCGGCTCACCGACGACGGCGACTGGCTCGACACCGGTCCGAGCCCGCTGGCCCGCGTCGCCGAGGTGTACGCCGGTGACGCCCACCGGTCGGCCCGCGAGTGGTACTCACCCGCCCGCACCATGCTCGACTACCACGCAGCCATCGCCTTCACGGACTCCGAGACGGCGCGGTTCCTGGGCCTCAGAATGACACACACCTCGACCTTGGACATTCCCGTGCACGTCTTCGAGTCGAGTTTCGCCAAGGGCACGGTGGGGCGCGCCGCGAAACAACTCGCGAAGGCCACGAGAATTCCCCACCTTAGCCTGCACTCGGATTTCTCGCTGCTGCACCAGGACATTCTCCTGGCGGCACCGGAAAGAAACTCCTTCCTGCACACCGCGATCCCGTTCCTGGAATCCGTGACCGCGGGGTCCTGACCGGCCGGCCGCTTGAGCGATCCAGTCCGACACCGTCACCGACCGCCTTCCGGAGGCCCGGATGTCCATCGTCCCCGACAGCCATCTCGACCTGCTCGAACGCCCGCTGTTCGTGCATCTGGCCACCGTGCGGCCGGACGGCACGCCCCAGTCCAACCCGATGTGGGCGCGCTGGGACGGCGAACTGATGTGGTTCACGAGCACCACCACCCGCCGCAAGTACCGCAACATCACGGCCGAGCCGCGGGTGGCCGTCTCCGTCAACGACCCCGGGCAGCCGTACCGCTACCTGGAGGTGCGCGGTGTGGTCGAGCGCATCGACCCGGACCCGCAGTGCACCCTGTTCACGGCGCTGGCCGAGCGCTACGGCCGCGAGCTGGACGGACAGCTGCCGGGCGACGCACCGCACCGGATCGCCGTCGGCGTCCGCCCGCTGAGCGCCAGTTGGCAGTGATGACGATGACGACCGCGCTTCCCCGCACCGGCCTGCCCGCCGGGCGGCTGATCGACTCCCTGGCCCTCGACCCGACCGCCGACGACGTCTTCCGGTCGCGGCGCAGCATCCCGTCCGGCATGTCCGCGGTGTTCGGCGGCCAGATCGTCGCCCAGGCGCTCGGCGCCGCCGCCCGCACCGTGCCCGGCCGGCGCGAACCGCACTCCCTGCACGGCTACTTCCTGTTCCGGGGCGACCCGGACGCGCCGATCACCTACCGCGTGGAACGCCTCCGCGACGGGCACACGTTCTCCAGCCGCCGCGTCGTGGCGGTCCAGTCCGGCCGCACGGAGCAGGAGATCTTCCATCTGACGGCCTCGTTCAAGACGGCCTCGCGCCCCGGCCCGGACCAGCAGACCACCATGCCGGCGACCCCGGCTCCGCACCGCCTGCGTCCCGCGCCGGACGCCCCTTTGCCGCACGTGCACCCCGGCGTCCTCCGTCTGCTGTCCGGCGTACGGGACGCCATCGACGTGCGGTACGTGGCCGGCGAGGACGCGTATCCGGGTGCCCGGACCGGCGGCTCGGGCGCGTCCACGCGCGTCTGGTTCCGGGTGCGGGAACTGCCCTCCGGCGCGGCCGCGGAGCACCCCGCGCTCCATCAGTGCCTGGTGGCCTACCTGTCGGACCTGACGCTCCTCGACTCCGCCTCGCCCTTTCACCGCACGGGTCTGGCCAACGACGGCACCGGAACCGCCGTCAGCCTCGACCACGCGATGTGGTTCCACCGGCCCCTGAACGCGGCCGAGTGGCTGCTCTTCGAGCAGCGCAGCCCCTCCCTCGCCGACGGCCGTGCCCTGGCCCACGCCAGCGTCTACACGGCCGACGGCACCCTCGCCGCCTCCGTCGTCCAGGAAGGCGTCATCCGCCTCGGCCGCACCCGCTCCCTGCCCGACCCGCTCCTCCACCCGTCGGGCGCCGACGAATCGGGCGTCGACCCCTTCTCGTGGACGGTGGCCAAGCCGGAGACCGACTGACCGCACGCGGACGATCGGCTCAGCGGCGCGGAGCGGTGGCGCGAAGGGCCGGCCCCGGCTCCCGCCCCCGCTCCGCGGAGCGGCGGCCGGCCGCCGCCAGGGCCAGGGTGACCAGAACCGAGCCGGCCGCCATCGCCGTCATCCCCGCGGCGGGCGAGGTGAACTGGGCCACCGTGCCGGCCAGCGTCGCGCTCACGCCCTGGAGCGTCAGCATCCCGGCCGAGTGCAACCCCAGGGCTTGACCGGCGAGTTCGTCCGGCGTCAGCTCCATCAGCCGCTCCTGCTGGACGAGGCTCGCGCCGAAGCCGGCCGACGCGATGGTCACGCACACCATTGCCGCCGGCAGCGGGGGGTGCGCCGCGAACAGCAGGTACGGCGCCGCCAGCAGGAGCAGCAGCGGGGTCGCCAGGCGGCGGCGCAGCACGGGCGACAGCAGCCGGCCCACCGTCACGTCCCCGGCGAACATCCCGAGCGCCCCGCAGGCGAACAGGGTGCCTGCCGCGTGCGGGGCGTACGACACGTACAGCGACTCGCAGCCGACCACCAGGCCGTTGGGCAGCCACAGGCCGAGATAGGTCAGGCGGCGCGCCCGGGACGACCACAGCAGGGCGTTGGTCCGGCGGGTCGCCGCGGCCGAGGGGCGGCCCGTGGTGCGGGGCGGGCGCGCGGTCAGGGCGAGGCGCAGCACCAGCGCCGCCGCCAGGTACAGGGCCGCGGCGAGCAGCAGGCAGGCCCTCGGCGAGAGCGCGGCGAGCAGGGCGCCGCCGGTGGCGAACCCCGTGATCTGCATGAGCCCGCTCATCATGTTGAACAGCGAACGCCCGGGCAGATAGCCGTCCTTGGCGAGGATCTCGTTCAGCAGCCCCCAGCGGACCCCGCCGCCGAGCGACGCCACGAGGCCCAGCGCGAGCACGACGGCGAAGACCGCGCCGACCGGCAGGCCGGGCAGCGCCTGCACCGCCGTACCGGCCGCGAAGGCCAGCGCGATCGCCGACAGGGCCGTACGCGGCGGCAGCCGGTCGGCGCCGGACAGCAGGAAGGTCGCGCCCAGCACCTGGGCGAGCGACGGGCCGAACATGCTCACCGCGGACAGCAGCGGCGAGCCGGTCGCGCGGTACACGAGCGTGCCGAGCGCCAGCCCGCCGACGGTCTGCGCGGCGGTCTGCGCGGCCGTGCCGAGGAAGAGCGGGGTGAACTCCGGGGTCCGCAGCAGGGAGCGGTAGGAACGCTGGGTGGGCATGGCCCGCAGTCTCGGGCGGGTCGCGCGGCGGCCGTTATTGTTTCGCCGGTACGCGAAAGGCCGTACAGGCGTGAGGGGGCTTTTCGGGGTGGGGTGGTGGCAGCTCAACGCGGACACACTGGCCGGGAGCCGGTTCGTGATCTCGCCGCTCGCCGAGACGTTCGCGGCGCTGAAGCTGCTGCACGCCGGTGACCCGGCGCATCCCGGGGAGCAGGCGTGGCTGGGCCGTCACCTGCCCGGTTACCGGGCGCTGTTGGCGGCGGATCCGGTCACCGGGCTGCTGGTGCGGGCCGGTTTGGGGCGGGACTGGATCGCCGACTTCCTGACGCCCGCCCCGCGCGGCGCGGAGACGTTCGCGCAGGAGGTGGCCCGGGTCCGCGCGACGCCGCCCGCCGCGGCCCGCGCCCATCTGCGCACGGCACTCGCCGGCCCGCTCCCGGCCGCCCTGGACCGCGACGATCTGCCCGAGCGGGCGGCCGCCTTGCTGGAGTGGGTGTGGGAGCGGGCGGTACGGCCGTACTGGGAGCGGCGCCGGCGGGTGCTGGAGGCGGACGTGGTCGCGCGGACGGCGCAGGTGAGCCGGGGCGGCTGGGTGAGCGTCCTGGACGCGCTGCGGCCGGGGCGGACGCGCTGGCTGGGCGAGAACCGGCTCCAGATCAATCTGCACGAGTACCCGCCCCGCGAGATCTCCGGCGCCGAGCTGCTCTTCGTGCCGGTGACCGTGCAGCGGGCGGGGTGGGTGGCCTGGGAGGACGGGGTGCGGTACGCGGCGGTCTACCCCTGCGCCGGTGTCCTCGCCGACACCGGCGCCCGGACCGTCCCGGCCGGCCTGGGCGCGCTGCTCGGCACCGCCCGCGCCGGCGTCCTGCTCCTGCTCGACTCCCCCCTGAGCACCACCCAGCTGACCGCGGTGACCGGGCAGGGCCTGGGCTCGGTGGGCCGCCATCTGAAAGTGCTCCGGGACGCGGGCCTGGTCCAGCGATGGCGAGCCGGGCGCTCGGTGCTGTACGGACGGACGGCGGCCGGAGACGTCGTGGTCCAGGCGTCGGCGGGCCGCGCCGACGCGGAAGCCGGACGGGATACGCCGGAACACTCGGCGGACAGCGGATGACGCCGACACGGGCATCGACGGGCTGCACCAAGCCGAAACCCCGACGCGATACACCGGCACGGAAGCCGGACGGAATACGCCGGCACGGAAACCGGGCGGGGTTCGCGGGCGCGTGCGGCGGGCGGTGGGTCGGGTGTCGGGGGGCGGGCCTAGGATCCGGGCATGACGACTGCTGACCACACCCCCCTGAATGTCGAGATCGGCGCCCTCACCGGCGGCTCCGCGAATCTGCCGCAGTACGAGGGCAAGGCCGTGCTCATCGTGAACGTGGCCTCCAAGTGCGGCCTGACCCCGCAGTACTCCGACCTGGAGAAGCTCCAGGAGCGCTACGGCGACCGCGGCTTCACCGTCCTCGGCGTGCCCTGCAACCAGTTCCTCGGCCAGGAGCCCGGCACCGCCGAGGAGATCGCGGAGTTCTGCTCGGCGACGTACGGCGTGACCTTCCCGCTCACCGAGAAGGTGGAGGTGAACGGCGAGGGGCGGCACCCGCTGTACGAGCGCCTGGTGGGCTTCGCCGACGCCGAGGGGCACAGCGGCGACATCCGCTGGAACTTCGAGAAGTTCCTGATCGGCAGGGACGGCCGGGTCGTGGCCCGCTTCTCGCCGCAGACCGAGCCGGGCTCGGCCGAGGTCGTCTCCGCGATCGAGGCCCAGCTCGGCTGAGCACGGGTTGACCTTGCCCCTGGGGCAGGGCGGAGCGTCCTTCCCGCCGGGCGGAGCGGATCCGCCCGGTGACGGAGGAGACGACCGTGCACGAGGACGACCTGCTCACGATCGGCGCGTTCGCCGCCCGGGCCCGGCTGTCGGCCAAGGCCCTGCGGCTGTACGACCGGCTCGGGCTGCTGCCCCCGGCACACGTGGACGAGGCCAGCGGCTACCGCCGCTACCGCGCCGGCCAGGTCGAACGCGCCCGGCTGGTGGCCCTGCTGCGGCAGTTGGACATGCCGCTCGCCCGGATCGCCGAGGTGCTCGGGGCGCAGGACGGTCCCGAGGCCGCCGCGCGGCTCGCCGCGTACTGGGCGGACGTGGAGAGCCGGGTGGCGGGGCAGCGGACTCTCGCCGAGTACCTCCGTGGACGACTGTCGGGGAGGAGCTGCGAGATGTACGACACGTTCGTGATCGAGACCGTCGACGTACCGGCGCAGGTGGTGATCACCGAGTCGCGGCACACGCTGGCGGACGAACTGCCGACGTGGATCGGCGGGTCGCTGGGGAGGCTGGAGGCCGCCGCGCGGGAGTGCGGAGGCGTGGCCGGGGCACCGTTCGTGATCTACCACGCCGAGGTGTCGATGGAGAGTGACGGTCCGGCCGAGTCCTGCGTGCCGGTGGCCGACGAGGCGGCGGCGCGGGCGTGGGCCGAGCGGGCGGGGCGGGCCCGGGAGACCCGGGTGCGGGTGGAGCCGGCGGCGCGGCTGGCCTGTACCCGGATCACCAAGGCGCAGGTGGCGCATCCGCAGATCCTGGCCGCGTTCGAGGCGGTGGAGCAGTGGATGGGCGAGCGGGGGATGGAGCCGGCCGGACCCTGCCGGGAGGTCTACTTCGCCGACTGGGACGCGGCGGGGCCGGAGGATCCGGTGTGCGACGTGGCCTTCCCGATCGCCGTGGAGTGACGAGAGGCGAGCTGAGCACCACCGAGCCCTCTCGGCAAGGACGGCGACCGGTCGAGAGGGCTCTTGGGAGGTGGTGCTGTGCTGCGACGTGTCGTGTCGCGGTCCTCGTCAGTGACAGTGACGCCAGGGGTCAGGGAGAACCCCCTAGGCCTTGACCGAGGCCACGAAGGCGTTCCAGGCGTCGGCGGGGAAGGCCAGGACGGGGCCCTCGACGTCCTTGGAGTCGCGGACGGCCAGCTCGGCGCCGGCGGCCGGCTTGACCTCCACGCAGGCGCCGTTGCCCGCCGAGTAGGAGGACTTCATCCACGTCTCCGAAGCGCCCTGAATCAGTGCCATGTCCACTCCTGTTGCGAGTTGCGATGGTGCGGTTCACGCCAACCTTCTTGGCTGATTGGCGTGATCGACGCTACCGGGCAACCGCCTCCGCTGGAGTAGTCGTTCACTCGACCGGATGGCATATTCCAGGCGAGCCTTCCAATGGAGTGGACCTTCGGTGTACGATCCGGCGGCTTCCGTGACGGTGACTCACTCCGCGTACTGTTTCGCCACCTTGGCGATGAACTGCCGGGATTGCTCCACGTTGAGGGACTGTGCCCGCAAGTGCTCGTACATCACGGCGTACTTCTGCACGTCCTGCGCCTTCTCCAGGTACAGGTCGCTGGTGACGCCCTCCAGGTAGACCACGCTGGAGTCGGCGGCGTCGGTGAACTCCAGGATGGCGTACTGCCCGTTGAGCCCGGGATGCGCGCCCACCTCGAACGGCAGCACCTGCACGGTGACGTGCGGCAGCTGGGACATCTCGATCAGGTGCTCCAGCTGCTCGCGCATCACCAGCCGACTGCCGACGACCCGGCGCAGCGCCGCCTCGTCGAGCACCACCCACAGCCGCAGCGGGTTGTTCTCGGCGGTGATACGTTCCTGTCGGCGCATGCGCACCTGCACACGCTTCTCGATCTCCGCCGTCGACGTCTCCGGCAACGCGCCCTGGACCAGCGCCTCGGCGTAGCCGCGGGTCTGCAACAGCCCGGTCACCAGCTGAGGTTCGTACACCCGCAGCGACTCCGCGTCGGTCTCCAGGCCGATGTACACGCTGTACGGGATGTCCCCGAAGGTGTGCCACCAGCCCTGCTGGCGCGAGTCCCGCGCCATCTCCATCAGCGAGTCGACGATCCGCTGGTCCTCGACCTCGTACACCCCGCACAGGTCGCGCACATCGCGCTGGCTGATGCTCCTGCGACCGTTCTCCAGCCGGCTGATCTTCGATTGCGAAACGAGGAGCCGTTCCGCGACTTCCTCGGCCGTCATGCCCTTGAGCTCGCGGAGCCTGCGCAGCTCCTGGCCCAGCCGGCGCCGCCTGACGGTGGGATTGACATTGGACGCCACGGGACGTGCACCTCCGGCTGCCTGCCTGTCACTTAACACTTTCCGTATCTGCCGTTCAGCAGACTGCCACCAAGGTGCTTTCTACCGCTGGGAAACGAGGGATATGCGGCGCGTACGCGTCAGTTCGCCACCGTCCGCCACCCGTTGGAGTGCAGTCGAGCGGGGCGGCGGGACCACGAGGGTCTCACCGCCCCGCTCTGACCAGCGGCTCCCGAACCGGGTCTGGGGGGACCGGGGTTGCGGCTCTTGCGGCCCGTGCGGCGGCTCGGCGCGCCGCTCAGTGGGCCACGGCGCGGGCCATGGATCCGTGGCGCGTCTGCATCGGCACCCCGCGCGCCGGTTCCGCCACGGTGCGGGCGGCCGTCGCGCCCTGCCGCCCGGTGGCGGCGGGCCCGCGGCGCGGCTGCGCGGCCGCGCCGTTCTGCACGTCCATCACGGCGTGCGCGACGAGCCCGCCCATCGGATCGTGCCGGATCAGGTCCCGCAGCCGGGAACGGGACGAACGCCCCTCGTTCCCGGGGTACAGATGCTTGCCGAGTCCGACGGCGTGCGCCAGGGCGGCGAGCGCCGCGGTCCGCGGGTCCGGCGGTACGCCGGTGCGGATCGCGCAATCCAGCCGGGATCGGATCTCCCGGCTGATCTCGTTGTCCGTCGCCTGATAGCGAGTCGTCGGCAGCACCCCGCACATCTGGCCGGCCACGGCATGCACCATGCCGCACCGCTCCAGATGCGAGAGATACGTCTGACGGAGCCCCAGCCGGGGCCCGCCGATCCAATGGACGGCACGCACGGGAGCGCCACGCCTTCGCAGCAACTCCAACGCGCAGTCCAGAGTCGGATCTCCTGTCGGCCGTGGCACCACCACGGCGATACGATCCCCGTCTGGGGCTATCCGTCCGGCCAGCGCCAGCTCCACTAGCTGTGCACCGGCCAGACCGAGGTCGAGCGACTGCGGCTGCGCAGTGGTACCCGTGGCCGGGTCCAATGCCAGCAGCAGAAGCTCCTCCGGAAGTGTTCTGCGGCTCCTGCCCATCCATGCCTCCCCGCGTGGATGAATGACAGGGTGACCCCTCTCACATTGGTCTGTCGAGGGTGCGTGACCGGTTCGTGAGGGAACCGGTAGGTATGTCGTTCTCGTCTAGCCCAGGGGCCAAGCCCTCACACAGGACACTGGAACATGGTTCGGACAGGGCGCGCGGATGGGCGTGCGGCGCATGGAGGAGGCATCGGTGGCGGGCGAGTCCCCCGACAGGTCGAAGCAGCGCGAGTCGTCGGCGGAACCGACGTCGGGGAGCGGGGGTTCGGTTCCCGAGGCCCGTGATCCGCGCCTCGCGGTGGCCCGGGAAAAGGATTCCTCTGATTCCCCGGAGTCCTCGGGGACTTCCTCGGGCGGCGGCGTGGACACGGCGACGAAGGTCCTGACGGTACGGGGCGTCGACACGTCCGCCGAGAGCACGGCGGACGCCTCCGGCGCGCAGGAGCCCGCCGAGGACGACACCGCCCTGCGGGAGGCCGTGTCCGCGTGGGTGCGGGGGGCCGACGGGGGGTCGAAGGCGGTCGCGGGCGAGGAGGACGGCACCGGCGCGAAGGGAGCGGACGGTGCGGATGCGGACGCGGTTGCGGATGTGAAGGAGCCCGCCGCCGCGAACTCCGGCACGGGGCAGGAGAAGACGGACGGGGCCGGCACCGAGGCCGGCGGCGCCGAGGCAGGCACCGGGACGGGTATAGCGGCTGCCCAGGACAGGGACGAGCCGGACACCGCCGACGGCGAAGACGCCTCGCAGGGGGCACCCGCGGCTGACGACGAGAGCCGCACGGATGGTGCGGTCACGGGCACGGACGCGACGGCGGATACCGAGAACGAAGCCGTGGCCCGTGCCGAGGCCGAGGCAGGCGCCGGGACCGAGGTCGAAGCCCAGGCCGAGGCCGGGACCGGCGCGAAGGGCGAGGCCGGGACCGAGGCCGGGACCGGGACCTCGACCGGTGAGAAGGCCGAGACCGGCGCCGGGACCGGGGCCGACGCGAAGAACGGGACCGGGACCGAGGCCGAGGCCGGGACGCAGGCCAAGGACGACACCAGCGCGAAGGACGAGACCAAGGCCGGGACGAAGGCCGGAGCCGACGCCGGGGCGAAAGCCGAGGCCGGTACGAAGGCACAGGACGGCGCCGGCACGAAGGCCGGGACCGGGACCGGGACGAAGTCCGGGGCGAAGGCCGACACCGGAGCCGACGCCGGGACCAAGCCCGGAGACGACGCGCAGGCCGAGCCGAAGTCCGAGGACAGCGCGAAGACCAAGGCCGGCGCCGGGGCGAAGA
>NZ_JBVJMF010000013.1:0-233888 GCF_055584345.1 Streptomyces sp. NPDC104106 | reverse complement strand
AGAGCGGGACCGGGGCGAAGGCCCAGGACGCCACCAGCACGAAGAACGAAACCAAGGCCGGGACGAAGGCCGAGGCCGGCACCGGAGCCACGACCGAAGCCGACACCAAGGCCCAGGCCGGGACCAAGCCCGGAGACGACGCGCAGGCCGAGCCGAAGTCCGAGGACAGCGCGAAGACCAAGGCCGGCGCCGGGGCGAAGAGCGGGACCGGGGCGAAGGCCCAGGACGCCACCAGCACGAAGAACGAAACCAAGGCCGGGACGAAGGCCGAGGCCGGCACCGGAGCCACGACCGAGGCCCGCACGAAGGCCCAGGCCGGCACCGGTACGGAGGCCGAGGACGGCGCCGGGGCGGAGGGCGGGGCCGGGGCTCGGGCTGACGGTGCGGTCGATCAGCCCACCGCCGTCTTCAAGACCGTGCGCAGGCCCGAAGTCGATCAGCCGACGACCATGCTCAAGCTGGGCGGCGCCCGCAAGGACGCCGGGGACCCCGCCGCCGATCCCGAGCGGACCAGCAAGTTCGTCGCGCTCAAGCCCGATCTGCCCGACCGGAAGGACGCGCGGCCGGACGCCAAGTCCGACGTCACCACGCCCGTCCCCCAGGTCGGCCCCGAGCGCACCACCCAGCAGCCCCTGCCGCCCAAGCCCCCGCTGGACCTGCTGGCGGAGCTGACGAACACGCCGCCGCCCCCGGAGACGCCGGTCCGCACGCTCGTGCGCCGGGTCAAGATCTGGACCCCGCTGGTGGCGCTGCTGGCGATCGTCTTCGTGGTCGTCCAGATGCTGCGCCCGCTGCCGTCCCCCACGCTCGCGCTCACCGCCAAGGACGGCTACACCTTCGACGGCGGCGCGGTGAACCTGCCCTGGCCGAGCGAGGGCCAGGGCTGGATGGACGGCGACGGCATCGGCACGATGGGCCACTTCGGCAACCAGACGCCCGTCGCCATCGGCTCGGTCGCCAAGACCATGACGTCGTACATCATCCTGCGCGACCACCCGCTGAAGACGGGCCAGGAGGGCCCGAAGATCAAGGTGGACGCGCAGGCGCAGAAGGAGGGCGGCTACGACAAGAGCGGCGGCGAGTCCACGCTCAACACCGTCAAGGCCGGTGACCACCTCACCGAGAAGCAGGCCCTGTCGGCCGTCATGATCCCCTCCGCGAACAACATCGCCCGGCTGCTGGCCCGCTGGGACGCGGGCTCGGAGGCGGCGTTCGTGAAGAAGATGAACGCCACCGCCAGGGAACTGGGGATGACCAACACGACGTACACCGACCCCTCGGGGCTGACGCCGTCCACCGTCTCCACGGCCGAGGACCAGGTGAAGCTCGGCCGCGCGGTCGTCAAGAACCCGGCGCTGGTCGCGATCACCAGCGCCGCCAGCTGGACGGACCCCTCCGGCCACAACTGGCCGAACTGGAACGCGCTGCCGTACCAGATCGGCGCGATCGGCATCAAGACCGGCAGCACCACGGCGGCCGGCGGCAACCTGCTCTTCGCCTCCCGCAAGACGGTCGGCGGGCAGACGGTGACGCTCGTCGGCGCGATCCTCGGCCAGCACAAGCCGTCGATACTCGACACGGTCAACACGGTCAGCAAGACCGCGCTGCTCGCGGCCCAGAACGCGCTGACCTCCTCGACGATCCTGAAGAAGGGCGACGTCGTCGGCTACGTGGACGACCAGCTCGGCGGCCGGACGCCGGTCGTCGTGACCAAGGACGTCGCCGCGGTCGGCTGGTCCGGGCTGAAGGTGCGGCTGTCCTTCGCCCCCGACTCGGTCCCGCACTCGGCGAAGGCCGGGACCACGGTGGGCACGCTGACCGTGGGTGACGGTTCGGCCGGCGCGGTGAAGGTGCCGGTGGCCCTCCAGAGCGATCTGGCGGAACCCGGTTTCGGCGCCAAGCTCACGCGCCTGGGCTGACCCGCCCGCGGACCCCGTCCGCCCTGCCGCACCCCTCGCACCCCGCCGTCGGGAGCCCACCCGGGAGCCCCGCGGCGGGGTGCGTGCTAGCGTCACGAATCGGGGCAGGTCGCCGGTCACGGGACGGGGCGGCCAACAGGACGAGAAGCGGCCGGGAACACCCGGGGACCTCCGAAGGACCCGGCCGAGAACAGAAGACGGGACACGGGGAGTGCCTTCAGGTGGCCACAGCGGAGCCGACACGCGCCGACGACGCCGATCCGGGCCCGGGAAAACCCCCGGGCACCGGGCCGCGAATACGCCTGTCCGCGGCTGACACCGCCGACACCGGCGGCGCCGGTCCGCGGCGCGCGGAGCGGCCCGGCGGGCTCGGGCGTCTGCTGACCGCCGCGGAACCCCTGCGGCAGCGGATGCTGCGGCACCCTGTGCTGTCGGTCACGGCGCTCGCCGGCGTCCTGCACATCATCTGGTTCTTCACGTTCGCGAACAGCGGCGGCGATCTCGCGGCGCAGGACGCCTGGGCGGAGTTCGTCGGCCGGCACCCGGACTCGGCGTACAACCTGGCCTGGTACGGCGGCATGCACCCCGTGTCCTACAGCGTCGTCTCGCCGTATCTGATGGCCGTGCTCGGCGTCCGTACGACGATGATGATCGCCGGGACGGTGTCGGCGGGCCTGCTGACCATGGTCCTCATCCGCAGCCGGGCGGTGCGCAACCCGCTGTGGGCCTCGCTCGCCGGGGTCTTCGCGCTGCTGTGCAACGCGGTGTCGGGCCGGGTGACCTTCGGGCTCGGCACCATGTTCGGGCTCGGCGCGCTCGCGGCCGTGTTCTGCTGGCCGTGGCGGTGGCGGCACAAGCGCTGGGCGAAGGTGACGACGGCCGCCTCGCTGGCCGCGCTGTCCACCATGGCCTCCCCCGTCTCGGGGCTGTTCGTGGGCCTGGTCGCGGCGGCGCTGTTCCTGCAGAAGCGCTGGCAGGGCACCTGGTCGCTGGGCATCGCCCCGTCGGTGGTGGTCGCCGCCTCGTACTTCCTCTTCCCCTTCGCCGGCACCCAGCCGATGACGTTCGGCTCGGTGGTCATGCCGCTGCTGTACGGGCTGCTGTGCCTGTTCCTGGTGCCGAAGGAGTGGGTCACCGTACGGCTGACGGCGGCCGTCTACAGCGTCAGCGTGGTGCTGGTGTGGCTGATCAGCTCGCAGATCGGGTCGAACATCTCGCGGCTGCCGATGCTGTTCGCGGGTGCGACGCTGATCGCGGCGCTGCCGTTCACGGTGCCGAAGTCGCGCCAGTGGTACCTGACCGTGCTGGCGTTCCTGGGCTTCGTCGGCTGGATCGGCTACAAGTCGGTCGACGACATCATCCACACCACCCCGGCCGCGTCCTGGGCGCGGCAGCTGGCGCCGCTGGTGAACCAGTTGCAGAAGGTGGGCGCCGAGAAGGGCCGCGTCGAGGTGGTCCCGGCGCGTTCGCACCGGGAGGCCTCCGCGCTCGCGCCGTACGTCAACCTGGCGCGGGGCTGGAACCGGCAGGCCGACATGGAGCGCAACCCGCTCTTCTACGACGACACGCTCAACTCGGCGAACTACCACGAGTGGCTCCAGCGGTGGGCCGTGCACTTCGTGGTGCTGCCGAAGGACAACCCGGACGGCGACGGCGGTGAGCGCGAGCGGGCACTGCTGCAGCGTGGGATGCCGTATCTGCGGCAGATCTGGGGCGACGCGAACTGGCAGCTGTTCAAGGTCACCGACCCGACGCCGCTCGCCGAGCCGAACGCGGTGGTGGACCGGGCCGAGCAGGGCGAGATGACGCTGGAGGTGCGCAAGGCCGGGCGGATCCTGATCCGGATCCCGTACTCGCCGTGGCTGAGCATCGTCGACGCGCACGGCAAGAGCGTGAAGCCGCCGCAGGAGACGGCGGCCTCCAAGCAACGCGCCGAGGGCACGCCGAAGTCGTACGACAACGTCAACGGGTGCCTCATGGAGACGCCGCAGGACGCGAAGGGCGACAAGTGGACGATGCTGCTGGCGCCGAAGGCGGGGACCTACCGGCTGGCGGCGCCGTACCAGCTGCCCCGGGGCACCCCCTGCCCGGACGAGCTGAAGCCGCGCTGAGGACGCGCTGAGGGTCAGCGGAGCCGGTCGACGTAGCAGTCGGTGCCCGGCACGGTGGGGATGAAGGGGGCGAGCAGTTCGAGGCGCCCGAGGCCGGTGCCCGCCACCTGCTCGTCCAGCCCCTGGAAGTGCTCCTGCCAGCACTCCCTGGGGTCGCTCTCCAGGAACCACAGCAGGGTCAGCCGGGTGTCCGTGCCCTCGACCTGCTTGACGTAGGTCATGCGGTCGCCGGGCAGCGGGGTCGGGCGGAAGACCGTCACGAGGGCGGCCGGGGAGCCGGCGAGGCGGCGCGGGAGGTGGCGGGTGCGCAGCCACTCCAGCAGCCGCGGACGCTGCGCGGGCTCGGGCGCGTCGATGACCTCCAGGACGAGGCCGGCGTACGGGTGGTCGAGGGCGTGGACGTCCCGGGGGCCGGCCGCGCCGTCGCGGTAGACCGTCGTCTCGTGGTCCTGGAAGGCCGTGAGGACATGGGTGCGGTCGTGGTAGACGCGGGCGTCGCGGTTCAGGCGCCGGTTGATGGCGACGGTCCACTTCATGTGCTCGTCGTAGCGGCCGGCCGTGATCCAGTAGGTGGAGAGGTAGCAGCCGGCGGTGACGGGCTGGGCGACCGCGGACTTCTCGGGGTAGCGGAGCAGTTGCAGATCCCTCGTCGCCACCCACCGGCGTCCCGCGTACATCCAGGGCATGGCCATCGCGCCGGCGTAGTAGTGGTCGTCCTCGTACCAGCGGTTGTAGGCGTACTCGTGGCCGGGGTGCGGCTCGACCATCGTGATCAGGGCGTGGCCGGGGCGTACGCCGTAGGGGCCCACGGCGGCCAGTTCGGCGTACAGCTCGCGGCGGGTGTCCGTCTCCTCGCTCATGCGCCCTTCCCCTTCCCTCGCCCTTCCGTCCTCCCGTACCACCGCCTAGCCTGACGGCCCGTCAGGTAAAGCGCCATAGCCAGGGAGGTACGGATGATGTCCCTGCTCGCCGGAAAGACCGTCGTCGTCTCGGGGGTCGGCGCCGGGCTCGGTCACCGGGTCGCCGCGGCCGTCGTACGGGACGGGGGGAACGCGGTGCTCGGGGCGCGGACGGAGGCGAACCTCGCCAAGAGCGCGGCGCAGATCGATCCGGCCGGCGCGCACACGGCGTACCGGGCGACGGACATCACCGACGAGGGGCGGTGCGAGGAGCTGGCCGCGCTGGCGCGGCGGCGGTTCGGCGGGATCGACGCGGTGGTGCACGTGGCCGCCTGGGACTCGTACATGGGCGGCGTCGAGGACGCGGACTTCGAGACCTGGCGGTCGGTCCTCGACGTGAACCTGCTCGGCACGCTGCGGATGACCCGGGCCTGTCTGCCCGCGCTGCGGGAGGGCGGGGGCGGATCGGTGGTCTTCATCGGAACGCAGTCGGCGCTCGCCGCGCCCTCGCAGGTGAGGCAGGCGGCGTACGCGGCGTCGAAGGGGGCGCTGACGAGCGCGATGTACTCCCTGGCGCACGAGCTGGGCCCGGCCCGGATCCGGGTCAACTCCGTGCTGCCGGGCTGGATGTGGGGGCCGCCGGTGGAGGCGTACGTCCGCTTCACGGCCCGGACGGAGGGGGTGCCGGAGGCGGAGGTGCTGGGGCGGCTGACGCAGCGGATGGCGTTGCCGGAGCCGGCGACGGACGCGGACGTGGCGGAGGCGGCCGTCTTTCTCGCCTCCGACCGGGCTCGGGCGGTCACGGGGCAGTCGCTGCTGGTCAACGCAGGGGAGCTGATGCGGTGAGGTAGGTCGTCGCAGGGGGCCCGGCGGGCGCTGCCGGCTCAGCCCCGCGGATACCGCGCCAGCCACCCCGGTGACGATCCGGCCGGGCCGTGCAGGGCGGGGCCCTGGGTCATTTCCATGGCGAAGTCGTCGGCCAGTTCCAGGATGGTGGGGCGGCCCTCCAGCTCGGCCAGCCAGGCCGGAGGAAGGGCCGTTTCGCCGTGGAGGGCGCCGAGGAGGCCGCCGGCGAGGGCGCCCGCCGCCGCCGAGGGGCCGCCCTGGTTGACGGCCAGGCACAGGCCGTGGCGGACGTCCTCGCCGACCAGGGCGCAGTAGACCGACGCCGCCAGCAGCCCGTCCGCCGTGCCGTCGCCGGCCAGTTCCTCGACCCGGGTCGGGCTCGGGATGCCCTGGCGCACGGCGCCGAGCGCGTGCTGGAGGGCGTCGGCGACGGGTTGGTGGCCGGGGCGGGCGGCCAGGAGGGCGAGGGCGCGCTGCACGGCGCCGTCGAGGCTGTCGCCGCGCGCCAGCGCGTGCACGATCACGGCGTACGCGCCCGCCGACAGATAGGCGATGGGGTGCCCGTGGCTCTGCGCCGCGCACTCCACCGCCAGCTGGGCGACGAGCTGCGGCTCCCAGCCGACCAGCAGCCCGAACGGCGCCGAGCGGGCGACCGCCTCCGGACCCAGCTCGCCCGGGTTCTTCGGCTTCTCCAGCGTGCCCATGCTCTCGTCGCCGAAGCCGATGAGCAGGGGCCGGGTCGGCTCGCGGCGGGCGTACAGCCACTCCTCGCGCGCCAGCCAGCCGTCGTCCTTGCGGCGCTCGTCCGGCCCCCAGTCCCGCTGGGTCGCCGCCCAGCGCAGATACGCCCGGTGCAGATCGGTCGGCGGGTGCCAGGCACCGGTGTCCCGGCGCACCTGGGCCCGGATCAGCCCGTCCACCGTGAACAGGGTGAGCTGGGTGTGGTGCGTGACCGTGCCGCGCCGGCCGTACCCGAAGGCCAGGTCCAGCAGCCCCTCGGGGCCGTAGACGGCGCGGATCTCCTCCAGGGACAGCGGATCGGCGGGGCCGCCGAGCGCGTCGCCCACCGCGACACCGAGCAGCGTGCCGCGCACCCTGCTGCGGAAGTCCTGCTGCTCGGCCCGCCCCCAGACGGCGCCGGAAGTCGTACCCACCGAGACCTCCTCACGGCACCGTCCGTCCGTACGACGCTAGGCACTGTAATCGACCGGGAACGGCCCGTTCAGTGGGGCAAAACGGCTCGGACGCCTCATTCCCGCCCAGTCATGAGCGCTTCGACCCCGTCGAGAATCCGGTCGAGCCCGAACGCGAGCGCGTCGGTGCCGTCCGGCTCGAAGGCGCCCTCGGCGACGGCCTTGGCGAGGGCGGGGAAGCGGTCGGCGTGCCGGGCGAGCAGCTCACCACTGAGCCGGTCCCACTCCGCGCTCCCCTCCTCCTCATGGTCGCTCATCCGCTGGGCGAGGTTGCGCACGAGCCCGATCAGCAGCAGGAAGACCTGGTGGCGCTGGGCCGCGCCGAGGCCGGTGGGCTCCAGGGCGGCGAGCGCCGCGTCCAGCCAGCGCAACTGGCAGGGCCCCATCAGCTGACGGCGCATGGCGGTGGCCCCGAGCAGCCAGGGATGGTCGGCGTACACGCGCGCGCACCGGCGGGTCCACTCGGCCGCGGCCGCCCGCCAGTCGCCCTCCGGTACCCCGGACAGGTCCGGGCCCTCGGCCAGCACGGACTCCACCATGAGCGCGACGAGTTCGGTCTTGCCGGGAACGTACCGGTACAGGGCCATCGCCGAGACCCCGAACTCGCCCGCCACCCTGCTCATGGAGACCGCGTCCAGCCCCTCCAAGTCGGCGAGTTCGGCGGCGGCCGCGGCGATCCGCTGCGGGCTCAGCTTCGGCTTGGGCCCGCGGGTCGGCTGCTCCTGCTCACCCCACAGCAGCGCGAGACCGGCGCGAGGGTCGCGTGACCTGTCCCGGTCCTTGTTCCGTCCGCTCATGAACCCTCCCGTACGACGACCCGTTGACTCCGCCAGACAACTGTATATACCGTAAGCACATCGAAACAGCTGACGACATAAACTGTTTAGGGGGAACACCATGCTGCTCACCTACCGCGCCCTCAAGCGCCGCGCGAACGCGAGGAAGCTTCGGATCCGGACGCCGAACGGCATCGACGACGCGCGTTACGTCCGCATCGGCGGCATCGACCAGTGGATCTCGGTCCGCGGCGAGGACCTGGCCAACCCGGTGATCCTGGAGCTGCACGGCGGCCCCGGCGCCTCCAACCTGGTCTTCACCCCGCGCACCCGCGCCTGGGAGCGGCACTTCACGATCGTCCGCTGGGACATGCGCGGCGCGGGCAGGACGTTCGAGGCGACCGGCCCCGACGGCCAGGGCGAGCTGACCCTGGACCGCCTCTACACGGACGCCCTGGAGGTGACGCACCACATCCGCGCCCGTCTCGGCGTGGACCAGGTCCTGCTGGTGGCCAACAGCTTCGGCACGGTCACCGGCCTCCGCCTGGCCCGCACCCACCCCGAGCTGTACTCGGCGTACGTCGGCACCGACCAGAACATCGTCGGCGGCGGCCGCGACACCTCCGCCTACGAAGCGCTGCTGACCCGGCTGGAGCGGGCCGGCAAGAGGAAGGACCGGGCCCGGATCGCGGCGATGGGCCCGGACCGCGCCGCCTGGAGCCCCGAGCAGTGGTCCGACTACGCCAAGACCGTGGTCACCACCGACCCGCTGACCTACGACACGATGAAGACGGTCGTGATCCGCTCACTGTGGTTCTCGCCCGCGCACACCCTGCGCGGCCTGCGCGCCTACCTGAAGGGCATGACCTTCTCGGAACGGCTCGGCCCGCAGGCCATGGCGATCGACGAGTACGCCGAGGGCACCGCCTTCCGCCTCCCCTTCTTCGTCTTCCAGGGCGAGCACGACGTCCTCACCCCACCGGAGCCGGCCCACCGCTTCTACGAGACCGTCTCCGCCCCGGTGAAGGACTTCGCCCTGATCCGCGAGGCCGGCCACTTCGCGTCCTTCCGCCACCCGGAGCGGTTCCTGGACCTGATGCTGACGAAGGTGCGGCCGGTGGTGACGGGGGAGGCGGTCAGCCGCACCAGGTGACGCTGCAGACGTAGACGCACTCGTGACGGGGTACAGCGAGAAAGCTGATGAAGCCGCGTCCGCCGAGGATGTCGAACTCGCGGAGTCCGCCTTCGCGGTCGAAAGGCCGGCCGACCTTGACGGAGTCATGGCCGAGCGCGGCCAGTTCGGCAGCGAGACGCTCGACCTCGGCCACCACTCCAGGAAGCAGCCCTCCCGTGACGTATTCCGCGCTCGGGTTGTAGTCCCAAGCCCAGTCCGTCACAGTCCGGCCTCCTTCTCGGCTGCCTCGCGGATCGTGCGGATCTCCGCGATGGCATCCGTCGGATCCTGCTCCCCCGCATCCACGATGCCTTCCAGCTCGCGCAGGCGGGCCGCACGTTGCGGGTGCCGTTCGATGGCCACGAAGACGGCCCAGGACTGCACGAACGCGCGCAGCGGAGCGAGACTCTGCGTCTGTTGGGCGTTGGTCGTGGCCTCGAAGAGGTGCTGGGTGAGTGCGGGAACCCGACTCGGAGCGATGCGCGCGACCGCCGCCCGCAGCGCGTCCGGGGTCAGCTCGGGCATGGGGATCAGCGGTCCGTACGGGCCGTCGGTCTGGGCGCTCACGGTGACCTCCGGTGCGGGTGGCTCGGTCCTCGTACGGTACCGGTGGGACCGGCGCTGCGCCGGTGACACGGTGCTCATGCCACGGCCACGGACGACGTACGGCAGTCGCGGCACCGGCCGGGGTGGGCGGAGCGGAAGGCCCGGTCGCAGCCGTCGCAGGTCTGGAGGGGGTCCGGGCGCGGTGCCGGGACGCTCGGAGGCCGGGCCGGAAGGTGCGGGGGCAGTTGCGTGGCGAGGCGGTGGGACAGGAAAGCGGCCGGGTGCTTGATCGGGTCCGGAGGCAGGCCCGTGGTGAGGGCGCGTACGACGGCGGTGGGCGGTACTCCTCGTTCCAGCCATTCGGTGACGGCCGGGGCCAGCCGGTGTACCTCTCGCTCCGCGAGCAGCAGGCGGGAGTCGTGTGCGCGCAGGCGGGCCAGGAGACCGGTCGCCTCGCTCCGGGACGACGGCCGGTCGGGCTCTGCCGGTGAGGTGGGCTCAGCCGCCGCGATCACCGCGCGGCGCGGCTTGTTGTACGAGGTCGCCCGGGTCGTCCTTGCCCCGGTTGAAGACGCTCCTTGGTGCGTGAGAGGTACCCGTGCTCCTCCAGCTCGCGCAGCGCCGCCGCGATCCGGATCTCTTCCTCGGGGAACTTCGCCGCCAACGCCTTGATGCCGATCGGGGCGCCCTCGGGCAGCGACTGGATGTGCAGCGCCAGGCCGATCGCCACCAGAGACAGCTCCGGGTGCTGGGCCAGGTGGTTGCCGACCACGGTGACGTTGTCGTGGTGGGGTTCGTTCACATGAGTGACGCCGGAGGAATGCCGGGTCCTGGGGCGCGCGGGAGCGTTACGCTTCTTGTCAGTCATCGGGAAGGTCTCTTCTTCCTTGGTGATCAGGCCCTCGCAGTGGGATGGCAGTCCCGGCGAGGGCCGATGCATGTCTGGGGTTGTTGTTGCAGACGCTGCACCACAAGCGCCCTTCCGTGCCAGTTGCGTTGGGCATATTCACTCCGGCGGGTGAGCTGCGGGGGCGGTGGGGGCGGTGGGGGCGGGTTCGGTTCTTTCCCCGGTTCTTTGGTCTTTGGCGTCGGGAACCGCCAGGTCATGGACCGCCGCGACCCGGTACGAGTTCCGCCCAGACGGTCTTGGCCCCCGCCGGTGCGTCTGCCACGCCCCAGCGGTCCGCGTACGCCGCCACGATCCGTAGCCCCCGGCCGCCTTCCGCTTCCTCGTTCACCGGGTCCGGGACGCAGGGGACCCGGTCGCCCCGTGCGTCGGTCACCTCGATGCGGAGGGTGCCGTCGTCGCGACGTGTCAGCCCCAGTCGGAAGTCCCTCCCCCGTACGCGTCCGTGCAGTACGGCGTTGGCCGCCAGCTCGGCCACCACCTGCGTCGCCCCTTCGAACGGCGCACCCCACTCGTCCAGTTGGCGTTCGGTGAGCAGCCGGGCCAGGCTGGCGCCTCTTCGTGTCGCCGAGAGCTGGACGCTGAGGTGGTTTTTCTGATTCATGTCACCCAGCGTGGCCGCGCCTCCCTACTCTGAACAGCAACGACCACGGTACGCAGCGTGACTGTCCGGGCGCCCGGCGTGGTCGTACGGCTCGTACGTCGCAAGGGGGCAGTGTGGAGGACGAAGAGGCCGAGGCCGTACTCAAGATGGTCGGCCGGCAGATCAAGGCCTGGCGGGAGGCCGCCGGGCTGAAGCAGGGGGAACTGGGAGCACGGATCAAGTACAGCGAGGAGATGGTCTCGTCCGTGGAACGCGGGCGGAGGTCCCCCAAACCGGACTTCCTCGACGCCGCCGACGAAGTGCTGGGCGCGGGAGGGAAGTTGGCGGCGATGAAGGAGGACGTGGAGAAGGCCCGGTATCCGAAGAACGTTCGGGATCTGGCCAAGCTGGAGGACGAGGCCATGGAGATGGGGGCTTACTCGAACCATCACGTCCATGGGCTTTTGCAGACCGCGGAGTACGCCCAGGCCCTGTACGCGATGCGACGACCCGCTTACACCGAGGAGGAGATCGACCGCCTCGTCGCAGCGCGCATGGCTCGAAAGACCGTCTTCGATCGGACGCCTCGATCGCTGATCACTTTTGTCCAGGAAGAGGTGACGCTGCGGCGCCCCATCGGGGGCAAGATGGTGTTGCGCAGGCAGCTCGAACACCTGTTGGACATCGGACAGTTGAGGCACGTCGAAATCCAGGTGATGCCCACTGACCGTGACGAGGAGCATGCGGGCATGGCTGGGCCCTTCCGGTTGCTGAAACTTCAGAACGGCAAAACACTGGGCCACTTGGAAGTCCAGCTGCACAGTCGCCTGGTGAGTGATCCCCGGGAAGTACAGATCCTGGAGATGCGCTATGGAATGATCCGCTCGCAGGCTCTCTCCCCTCGGGAGTCACAAGCCTTCATCAAGCAAGTACTGGGAGAAGAGACATGACCTCGACGCTGATGTGGTTCAAGAGCAGCTACAGCAGCAACGACGGCCCCGACTGCGTCGAGGTCGCCATAACCCCCGCCACCGTCCACATCCGCGACTCCAAGGACAGGGACGGCGCCCGACTCGCCGTCACCGTCGACACCTGGACCGAGTTCCTGGACTTCGCCGCTCACGGCGCGTAGCGCGCCCGCATCGCGTCGCGGGCGTCGGTCGCCCTGGCCAGGCGGGGGGTCAGGCGGGAGTGGTCCAGGCCGGGGCTCAGGCGGAGGATGTCGAGGGCGTCGGTGAGGTCCGCCAGGTCGGGCCAGGTGTGCGGGGCGGTCAGGAAGTGGTCCAGGGCGCGGTCCAGTTCGGGCCAGGTCTGCAGGGCGGCGCTGATCACCGGCCGCGCCCAGGCGGGGGCGTTCGCGCGGGCGAGGTTCGTCCACAGGGGGTGGGCGGCTCTCACGCCCTCGGCTCCGCTCACCGCCAGGGCCCGGTGCACGCCCGGGGAGGCCGTCCGCCGGGCCAGGGGCCAGTTCCGGGTGCGCAGGTGGACGGCGCAGCGGATCGCGGGCGTGTCCAGCGTGGCCAGCGCCTCCTCGTGGCGTCCGCTCAGCAGGTGCACGGTGGCCAGCTGGTGGCGGGCCCAGTCCGCGTCCGCGCCGTCCAGCGTGACGTACCGGTCCAGATCCGACCGTGCCTGCTCCAGCCGGCCGACACCCAGGTCGGTCTGGATCTTGTTGGCCAGGGCCCACGCGCCCCGGGGATCCAGTTCCACGGCGCGGTAGGCGTGGACGAGCGCCCGGTCGTGCCGGCCCTGGCGGCGGCGGGCCCGGGAGCGGTGCACCAGTGCCCAGGGGTAGTCCGGGGTGAGGCGCAGCGCCCGGTCGAGATCGGCCAGGGCCCGCTCGTCGTGGCCGTGCTTTCCGTGCAGGGCGCCCCGGCTGGCGTAGGCGGAGGCGTAGTCCGGGTCCAGGGCGAGGGCCCGGTCGTAGTCGGCCAGCGCCTCGGCGTCGCGGTCGGCGGCCGCCAGGGCGTCGCCGCGTTCGCACAGCACCCAGGGGGCTTCGGGGGCGAGCGCCACCGCGGCGTCCAGGTCCGCGAGCCGGCGTTCCTGGTCGCCCATCGAGCGGTACAGGCGGGCGCGGCGGACCAGGCCCCAGACGAACGAGGGGTCGATCTCCAGCGCCCGGGTCAGGTCGGCGAGGGCGGCCTCGTGGCGGTGCAGGGCGTGGTGCGTGGCCCCGCGTGCGGCCCAGGCGGCGCGCAGTGCGGGGTCGAGGGCGATCGCCCGGTCGAGGTCGGCGAGGGCCGCGTCGTGGTGGCCGCGCAGCCGCTGGTAGTCGCCGCGCGAGCTGAGGTGGCCGGGGTTGTCGGGGTCGCCGGCGAGGACGCGGTCCAGGTCGGCGACCGCGCCCGCGTAGTCGCGCAGCGCGGCGCGGGCGTGGGCGCGGCCGTCGCGGGCGAGCACCAGCTCGGGGTCGAGGGCGAGGGCCTGGTCGTACGCGGTGAGCGCGCGCCCGGGGTCCCCGGCCATCCGGAACAGGGTGCCCCGGCCGGCGTGCGCGATGGCCCGGGAGGCGGTGTCCAGCGGGGCGTGGTCGAGGAGCACGGCCAGGGCGCCGTCGGCGGTGCGGGCGTCCAGGGCGCGCAGCAGGTCCCGGCCCCAGCGGGCCGCGTCCTCCACCGCGCCGTCCGTCCCGGCCTCCACCAGCATCCGGGCCCAGCGGCGGCCCTCCTCCTCGCGCCAGGCGCAGGCCCGCACCACCGCGCCGAGCGCGAAGGAAAGCGCCGTACGCTCTCCGGCGCACAGCCGGTGGTAGGCCTCCGCCAGCCGCAGCTCCCGCCACTCCTCGTCCGCCCAGGGGTCGGCGAGGCCGTCCTGGCGCTCGCGCCGCCAGGCCCCGAAGGTCTCCGCGAGCCGTCCGTGCCGCCGCGCCCACCCCCTCGGCGAGCGCCGGCGCTGCAGGCGCAGCATCGGCGCCCGTACGACGTCGTGGTACTGCACCCGCTCACCGCGCTCGGTGACGAACGGCATGCCGCGCAGCCAGTCGTACAGGGCGTCGGCCTCCTGCTCCGGGCAGTCGGCCGCCGCGCGGAAGACGTCGGCGTCCAGGCGCCGGGGCAGGGCGCAGGCCAGCGCGACCGCCCGGCGCACCGGGTCCGGCTCCCACTTCAGGAAGCGTTCGACCGCCGTGGCGCTCGGGTCGCCGACGTCGTCCGGGTCGGCGGGGCGGGCCTCGGCGAGGGTGGAGACGAGGACGGGCAAGCCGCCGGTCAGGCGGAGGACCTCCGCCACCACCGGTTCGGCCACGACACCCCGGTCGGCCAGCAGCGCCCGCGCCTCGGCCTCCGTGAACGGCCCGAGCGGCAGGTCGGCCATGAAGTCGGCGAAGCCGCCCCAGCGGGCGGTGTCGAAGGGGCGCTGGCCGGCGGTGACGACGAGGACGTTGGCGGGCAGGGCGCCGTAGCGGTCGGTGGTCATCAGCTCGTGCAGCCAGCCGTCGAGGAAGGGGCCGGTGCGCTCGTAGGTGTCGAAGAAGAGGGCCAGCCAGGGCACGGACGCCGTGACGTCGGCCAGTTCGTCCAGGAGCTTCGGGGTCAGCACCAGCTCCGGAGAGAGCACCAGCTGCACGTCCTCCTGACTGCGGAAGCGCGCGCTGAGCCGGGCCTTCAACCGGGCGGCGCCGTCGGCCAGTTGGCCGGCGTCCACGGCGCCGACGAAGGCGCCGGCGCCGGGGACGAGCGCGCCGACGCCCGCCATGCCCAGCCGCACGGCCGTCGTGGTCAGCGGGGAGGGGCCCTCGGCGGCGGGTTCCAGGGTCGCCGCCTCGGCCTCCGCCTCGTGCCGGCGCTCCCGGTGGGCTACGAGCGCCTCCTCCAGCCTCTTCAACCGGTGTCCCTGCTGGGCCAGTTGGCGGCACACCGCGGCCATCGCCTCGGGCACGCTGCCCACGCTCTCGTCGACGTACGCCGTCACCGCGCCGCGCTCCCGCGCGATCTGCTCCAGCTCCCTGACCAGGAACGTCTTTCCGACACCGGAGTTGCCGTGCACATGGAAGAGGAACCGGTGGCGTTCGTCCTCGACGGGCATGTCCAAGTTCGCCCGGAACGCGGCGCGTTCGCCGCCCCGGCCGACGAACCCCGCCCGTCTGCGCCGCCCGATCAGCTCCTGCACCGACGGCCGTTCCCGCGTCATGCCCACGTCCCTCCCCCGCGGCCTGCCTGTTCATTCTGGCGCAATGCCCACGCGAGAAGTGGTGCTCCGGCAGGGGAGAATCCAGCCATGACCACCACCACCCCCACGCGCCACTCCAGCCTCAGCCTGGCCGCCGGTGTACTCACCGGCATACTCGCCCTCTACATCGCCCTGGTCGCCCTCGGGAACATCACCGACTTCGGGACGAACCAGCAGTTCGTCCGGCATGTGCTGGCGATGGACACGACGTTCAAGGACCACGACCTGATGGGGCGGGCCATCACGAGCACCGCGCTCCAGGACACCGCCTACGTCCTGATCATCGTGTGGGAGACGGTGGCCGCGCTCGTCCTCATCGGCGGTACGTACCTGTGGGCGCGGCGCGAAACCGACCTCGCCCGCCGGGTGTCCACGTACGGGCTGCTGATGCTGGCGCTGCTCTTCGGCGCCGGGTTCATCGCGATCGGCGGCGAGTGGTTCGCGATGTGGCAGTCGAAGGCCTGGAACGGGGAGGACGCGGCGATGCGCGTCTTCCTGCTCACCGGTGTCGCGCTGATCGTCAACCTGCTGCCGCACGGCGCGCGCACGGCGCAGGCGGACGCTAGCTGACGACCGACACCGGCGTGCCCTTGTCGCCGAACGCCCACAGGGCGGCGCCGTCCTGCTTGTCCATGCGGACGCCGCCCAGCTTCTTGCCGTCGGCCGGGGGCGGCGAGGCGCCGTCCAGGGCGTTGGAGAAGGCGACGTTCACGCCGTCCACCTTGGTGAAGTACATGACGTGCTCGATCTGCACGCCGTCCGAGCCCTGGAGGGACTGGATGCGCAGGGTGACCGAGTAGCGGCCGGGCTGCGGGCTCACCGTGCCCGGCCACACCGCGAACGTGCGGACGGCCTTGCCGGTCACGTCGACCAGCCACACCCGCTTCGCGCCGACGGAGTACACGATCCGCCGCCCCTGGCCCGACGCGCCCGGCAGGGCGGGCGCCGCCGGGGAGCGGGGCGTGGCGGACGCGTGCGCGCCCGCCGAGGCCGACGGGCTCGGGTCCGCCACGGCGGCCGTGGGATGCGGCCCGTGGTTCGCCTGCACGGCGAGCGCGACGACGGCCGCGGTCGCCCCCGCCGTCAGGCCGGTGACCCAGGCCCAGGAGGGCAGTCGGGCAGCCACGGGTACGCATCTCCTCCGCTACGGGGCCCCGTCTCCATGCTCCGGGGGTCGGATCATCGTACTCAGTCCAGGACCGGCAGCAGCTCCGGCAGGTGTCCGTCCGAGGCCTCGGCCGCGCGCTGCCGTTCCGGCGGCACCTCGCCGTAGAGCGTGGTGCGCGGCCGCGCCGGGCGGCCGGCCGCCTCGGCCACGGCGACGAGGTCGCGGACCGACTTGTACGAGCCGTACGACGAGCCCGCCATCCGCGAGATCGTCTCCTCCATCAGCGTGCCGCCCAGGTCGTTCGCGCCCGAGCGCAGCATCTCGGCCGCGCCCTCCGTGCCCAGTTTCACCCAGCTCGTCTGGATGTTCGGGATCCAGGGGTGCAGCAGGAGCCGGGCCATCGCCGTCACCGCCCGGTTGTCCCGCATCGAGGGGCCGGGGCGCGCGATGCCGGCCAGGTACACCGGCGCGTTCGTGTGGATGAAGGGCAGGGTGACGAACTCCGTGAAGCCGCCCGTGCGCTGCTGGATCCCGGCCAGCGTGCGCAGGTGGCCGAGCCAGTGGCGGGGCTGGTCGACATGGCCGTACATCATCGTCGAGGACGAGCGGATACCCAGCTCGTGGGCCGTGGTGATCACCTCGGTCCAGGTGGCCGTCGGCAGCTTGCCCTTGGTCAGCACCCAGCGGACCTCGTCGTCCAGGATCTCGGCGGCCGTGCCGGGGATGGTGTCCAGGCCCGCCTCCTTCGCCGCGCTCAGCCACTCGCGGACCGGCATCCCCGTCCGGGTGGCGCCGTTGACGACCTCCATCGGCGAGAAGGCGTGGACGTGCATGCCCGGGACCCGCTCCTTCACCGCCCGCGCGATGTCGAAGTACGCCGTGCCGGGCAGGTCGGGGTGGATGCCGCCCTGCATGCACACCTCGACCGCGCCCACCTCCCAGGCCTGCTGGGCGCGGTCGGCGACCTGTTCCAGGGAGAGCGTGTAGGCGTCGGCGTCCGTCCTGCGCTGGGCGAAGGCGCAGAAGCGGCAGCCGGTGTAGCAGACGTTGGTGAAGTTGATGTTCCGGGTGACGATGTACGTCACGTCGTCCCCGACGGCCGTCCTGCGGACGTCGTCGGCCACCTGGCACAGCGCGTCCAGCGCCGGGCCGTCCGCGTGCAGCAGGGCCAGGGCCTCGGCGTCGGTCAGCCGGGTCGGGTCGTCGGCGGCGGTGCGCAGCGCCTGCCGCACATCGGTGTCGATGCGCTCCGGCGCCATGCCGGGGGCGGCCGCCTCGCGCAGCGCCTCCCAGTCGCCGTAGACCTCGTCGAAGTCCGCGCGCCGGTCGCCGGTGCGGCCCTCGGTGTCGATCGACGCGTTGAGGTCCGTGCGGCCCGCCGCGACGAACACCTCCTCCGGCTCCTGCCACGGGCGGCCCTCGACCACCGCGTCCTCGCGCGCGAGCCCCGTCTCCGGGTCGGCGAGCGCGTCGACGTGCGGGCGCAGGCGCGGGTCCAGCCAGGGCTCGCCGCGGCGCACGAACTCGGGGTAGACGCAGAGGCGTTCACGCAGCCGGAAACCGGCGGCGGCCGAGCGCTTCGCCAGCTCCTCGATCCGCGGCCAGGGACGCTCGGGGTTGACGTGGTCGATGGTCAGCGGCGAGACCCCGCCCCAGTCGTCGATGCCGGCGCCGATCAGCCGCTCGTACTCGGAGTCGACCAGGTTCGGCGGGGCCTGGAGGCAGGCGGACGGGCCCATGATGTGCCGGGCGACGGCCACCGTGGCGACCAGGTCGTCCAGTTCGGCGTCCGGCATGCCGCGCATCGCCGTGTCCGGCTTGGCGCGGAAGTTCTGGATGATCAGCTCCTGGATGCCGTGGTACGACCGCGCGACCCGCCGCAGCGCGAAGAGGGACTCCGCGCGCTCCTCGTACGTCTCGCCGATGCCGATGAGCAGGCCGGAGGTGAAGGGCACCGAGGAGCGGCCCGCGTCCTCCAACACCCGCAGCCGTACGGCCGGTTCCTTGTCCGGGGAGCCGTGGTGCGGGCCGCCGGGCTCGGACCACAGCCGGGTCGCGGTCGTCTCCAGCATCATGCCCATGGAGGGCGCGACGGGCTTGAGCCGCTGGAAGTCCGTCCACGTCATGACGCCCGGGTTGAGGTGGGGCAGCAGGCCCGTCTCCTCCAGGATGCGGATGGAGACGGCGCGGACGTAGGCGATGGTGTCGTCGTAACCGTGCGCGTCGAGCCACTCGCGCGCCTCGGGCCAGCGGTCCTCGGGCTTGTCACCGAGGGTGATCAGGGCTTCCTTGCAGCCGAGGGCGGCGCCCTTGCGGGCGACGTCCAGCACCTCGTCCGGGGACATGAACATCCCGTGCCCGGCGCGGCGCAGCTTGCCGGGGACGGTGACGAAGGTGCAGTAGTGGCACTTGTCCCGGCACAGCCGGGTGAGGGGGATGAAGACGCTCTTCGAGTACGTGATGACACCGGGCCGGCCGGCCTGTTCCAGACCCGCGTCGCGCACCCGGGCGGCGGACGCGGCGAGGTCGGTCAGCGCCTCGCCGCGCGCCTGCAGGAGCACCGCCGCCTCGGCGACGTCCAGGGCGACGCCGTCCCGGGCGCGTTTGAGGGCGCGACGCATGGAGTTCTCGGTGGGGCCGGTTCCGGAGGTCGCGGAAGTCGTCATCCCTTGAGCATACGTTCGGGGTGATCAGGACCGACGGCTCCGCCCGGCCTACAGGAAGGGCGCGTACGCGTCCAGCGCCCGCAGCACCTCCTCCTCTCCGGCCGGGGGCAGCTGGAGCACCACCTCCTCGATGCCCAGCTCGGCGTAGTGCGCGAGCTTGCCCGGGGACGGCTGCACCGCGTAGGGGACGACCTGGAGGGCGGAGGGGTCGCGGCCGGCGTCCGCCCAGGCCGTGCGCAGCACCGGCAGCGACTCGGTGAGGCCCCGGCCGCCGATCGGCAGCCAGCCGTCGGCGTACTCGGCGATGTGGGCGAACAGCTTCGGCCCGGCCGCCCCGCCGACGAGCGTGCGCGGGCCGGTGACGGTGCCGCGCGGCTTCTGCGCCGGCTTGGGGTGCGCCTCGCTGGCCCGGACCGCGCCGAACCCTCCCGCGTACGCCGTGGGTTCGGCCGACCACAGCGCCTGCATCAGCCGCACCCGGTCCCGGACCAGCTCCCGGCGGGTGCGCCAGTCGACACCGTGGTCGGCGGCCTCCTCGACGTTCCAGCCGTAGCCGAGGCCGAGCGTGAAGCGGCCGCCGGAGAGGTGGTCGAGGGTGGCGATCTGCTTGGCGAGGGCGATCGGGTCGTGCTGGGCGAGCAGGGTGATGCCGGTGCCGAGGCCGAGCCGCTCGGTCACGGCGGCGGCCTGGCCGAGGGCGACGAAGGGGTCGAGGGTGCGGCCGTACTCGCGCGGGAGGTCGCCTCCGGCCGGGTAGGGGGTCGTGCGCTCGACGGGGATGTGGGTGTGCTCCGGCAGATACAGCCCGGCGTAGCCGCGCTGCTCCAGTTCGCGGGCGAGTCGGACCGGTGTGACGGTCTCGTCGGTGAGGAATATGGTGACGGCGATACGCATGCCCCATCTGTACCGAGCCGCCGCCCGCCTGTCCATACCGACTGGTCGGCATCACACCGGACCCTTGCCTGTCAGGTCGCGAGCATGACACATAGTTGTGTACCAATCCCCTTCCCTTTCACGGGAGTTCACTCCCGTACGGGAGAGTGACCCGCATGTGTGACGACACGCACGACCAGGCCCACGGCATCGGCAGACGCGCGCTGTTCGTGACGGGCGCCGCCGCTGCCCTTACGTTGGGAGGCGTGAGCTTCGCAGCGGCGGACGGGCAGGGTGGCCAGGCGACGCGGACGGTGCGCGGGACGCTGCCGCCCGGCTCGCCCGACTTCGTGTACGTACCGGTCGAAGTCCCCTCCGGCGTACGGGAGATCAAGGTCTCCTACTCCTACGACAGGCCCTCGGTCCCGGCCGGCACCCAGGGCAACGCCCTCGACATCGGACTCTTCGACGAGCGCGGCACCGAACTGGGCGGCCGGGGCTTTCGCGGCTGGTCGGGCGGGGCGCGCACCGAGTTCTTCGTCCGGGCCGACGACGCGACCCCCGGCTACGTCCCCGGCCCGGTGCGCGCGGGCACCTGGTACGTCGCGCTCGGCCCCTACACGGTGGCGCCGCAGGGGCTGACGTACGAGCTGACGGTCACGCTGACGTACGGCGAGGCGGGCGAGACCCCGCGGCCGGTGTATCCGCCGTCCCGGGCGAAGGGACGGGGCCGGGCCTGGTACCGGGGCGACTGCCATCTGCACTCCTGGTACTCCGACGGCCGCCGCACCCCGGCCGAGATCGCGGCCCTCGCGCGGGCGGCGGGCCTGGACTTCATCAACTCGTCCGACCACAACACGCACTCCGCCCACCCCCACTGGGCGGACCAGGCCGGCGACGACCTGCTGATCATGCTCGGCGAGGAGATCACGACGCGCAACGGGCACGTGGTGGCGCTCGGCACCGAGCCCGGCACGTTCGTGGACTGGCGCTACCGGGCGCGGGACAACCGCTGGTCCCGCTTCGCGCGGGAGATCCGCCGCGCCGGCGGCCTGGTCGTCCCCGCCCATCCGCACGCCACCTGCGTCGGCTGCGGCTGGAAGTTCGGCTTCGCCGAGGCCGACGCCGTGGAGGTGTGGAACGGCCCCTACACCCCGGACGACGAGGCCACCCTCGCCGAGTGGGACAACCAGCTGGTCGCCTCCGTGCGCCGGGGACGGCCCTGGCTGCCGGCGATGGGCAACAGCGACGCCCACCGCGACCCGGACGCGGTCGGCTCCCCGCAGACGGTGGTCCTCGCCGACGACCTGACGCGGGAGGCCATCCAGGAGGGCATCCGCGCGGGCCGCTCGTACGTCGCCGAGTCGAAGAACGTCACCCTCGCCTTCAGCGTGACGGGCGGGCGCGGGCGGCGGGCGGGTATCGGGGAGCGGCTGGACGTGTCCGCCGACACCCCGGTGACCGTCCGGCTGGAGGTCTCGGGCGCCCCGCGCTGCTCCGTCCGTTTCGTCACCGACCAGGGCGTGCTGTTCACCGGCGACCCGCTGCCGGTGTCCGGCACGGGCACGGCCGAGTGGCGTACGACGCCGTCCTACGCGGCGTACGTACGCGCCGAGCTGCGCCACGAGATTGCGGCGGGCCCGGTACCGGGCGCACTGGCGGCGTTCACGAACCCCGTCTTCCTCGGAACGGCCGACACCGGACGGACCGGCGGCCCGGCCCGCTGACCCCGACGACCACCTCCGCCGACGGCGTCGCGCCCCCGGCCTCCCGGACGGCCGAGGAGTCGCTGCCGGGCCGCGCGGAAACGCCGGTCAGCCCGCCGCGCCCACGCCCAGCCGCCCGGGGGCACCGTTGCGTCCCGGCCCAGGCGGGACGGTGGCCCGGCGCGCACGGCGGCCTCGGGAATGGTGACCGGCCGCGCGGGGGCGCGGGCCGGGCCGCTGTTGTGGCCTGGCCCACGCGAGGTGGTGGTCAGGGCTGGGTGGGGCTCGTCAGGTGGCGTAGTTCGATGATCGTGGCGATGGCGCGCAGCCAGCGGGCGGCGGTGTCGTCGGCGGTGACGCCGGCCGCGAGTCCGGTGCCGGCGGCCAGCCAGTCGCGTACGAGGGCCGCCGCCTCCGGGCGCGGCAGCGGCTCGGGGAGCGCGGCCGCGTAGGCGAGGCCGCCGGCCCGGACAGTGTCGGCGAGGAAGGCCACCGAGCGCGGCTGGGTGCCGAGGCGGTCGAGCAGCACGGCCGCTCCCGCGGCGCCGTCGCCGAACAGGGCGGTGCGCCGGGGGCCGGGCGGCGCGGTGAGGCCGTAGCGGAGCAGGACGCAGATGTCGAGCCGGGCCAGCTCGTCGTCGGTGCGGTCCGGGGGCTGCGGGGCGGGGTTCATGGCGGGTCTCGGAATCGCTCGCGCCGGTGTCGGCTCAGCGGACGGTGACGGTGTAGGTGACGCGCTTCGGCGCGGACTGCCGGAACGGGGCGGTCGTCGCCGGGGCCGGGGTGCCGCCGCCGGCGTCGCAGGTGGTGGCGAACGTGCAGTGGTACAGCACGATCCGGGTGCTGCCCTTGCCGACGGCCTCGAAGGTGAAGGTGAGGCCGGCGCCGCCGCCCGGCACGGGCGTGGCGCCGGTGTCCGACTCGCTGTGCTGCCCGCGCTCGCGGACCACCGCGGCGTCGGGCCGGGGAGCGGACAGGAACCAGTGCTCGCGCGTGGAGGCGTTCTCGTGGACGGTGAGCGTGAAGCGCTCCCCGACCTTGGCGGTGATGCTGCTCTCGCCGGTGGGGTGCGCGGTGGGCGCGGCGGTGTCCGACCCGCAGCCCGCGACGAGCGTGAGCAGCGCGACCGCCGCGACGGCTCCGCCCGCCCTACTTCGCCGTCGGGAGGTACACGCTGTACGCGTCGTTGAGTCCACTGTCCGCTGCCTTGCCCATGTGTCCGTTGATGAAGTCGTCTTCGCTGACCCAGGTCGTCGTGCCCCAGGGGTTGTAGATCTGCAGCTTGTCGCCCTGCTGGCCGATGATGGTCATCGCGTGGGCGCCGTCCTTGCCCTGGACGTCGACAGGGACCGGGCGGCCGTCCGCGACCGCCTTCTCGACGTTGCCCAGCACCGCCCTGCGGTCGTCGGCGCTGTTGAGGTCCTGGCGCTGGTAGTCGTCGCCGGTGGCGGCGCCGATGGTGCTGTCGTCGATGTGCTCCTGCCCGTCGGGGCCCATGCCCTCCCAGTGGTCACCGCCGTGGCCCTCCGTGTGCAGCCGGTGCTGCTCGGCCACCAGGCGCCGCCTGAAGGCCCCGGGGTCGTCCTCCTGTCCGCTGGGGCCGCCGGTGAGTCCGAGGGCGTAGAGGGGGTCGACCATGGCGCGGGCGGTGACGGTGGACGAGGCCACGCAGGTGCCCTCCGAGCCGTCGCCGCCCTGGATCCACAGCTGCCTGTCGAAGGTGACGTAGTCCTTGTTGTTGTTGGAGCCGTCGGAAGCCAGGCCCTCGTCGTTCATGCTGTCCACCTCGGTGACGACGGGCGTGAGATGCCTGCGCAGCCACTGCGGGTCGTGGCCCTGGATCTGGCCCTGGAACTGCTCGATCTCCGGCACGCTGTGCCCGGCGGCCAGGGCCTTCATCAGATAGGCCCGCTCCTGCGGCGTGTCCGAGCCGGCCAGCATCTGGTCCATGGCGGCCTTGTCGGCGGCGCTCAGCTGATTCATGCGCAGGCCGGCGCGTTGAAGGTCGTGCGCGCTGAGGATCTCGTTCGTCACGGGGTCGCCGTCGACGGCGCTGGTCTCGGCCAGCATCAGCTTGTCGACGGCGGTCAGATCGCCCGTGCCCATCTTGCCGAGGCGTGCTTCGGAGACCCACTTGTTCAGGTCCCTGGCGGCGGCGTGGGCCGCGTCGTCGGCGGCGATCGCGGCCTTGTGCATGTCCTCGACGCCCAGGGAGGCGAGAGAACGGGCCTGCAGCCGGACGGCCTCGTCGGCGTCGGACTCGAAGAGGTCGTCGAACCAGTCGTCCTTGCCGCCGAGCGTCTGGAGCGCCTCGCGCAGCGTCTGCCGCCCGCCGCCGTCCTGGCTCTGGGCGTTCTTGAGGGCGTCGGCGAACGTGAGCAGCGCCAGTCCGCCGCCGTAGAAGGCCCGGCCCACCGCCCCGGCGGCCCGCCCGGCGGCGGCCACAGCGTCCGAGGCGAGGACGCTCGTGTTCCCGGCCCACACGTCCGGCAGGCCCTTCTTGGCCACCCTGTCGATGCGCTTGTAGAGGTCCTCCAGGTCCTGCTTCTGGTAGAGCTTGCCCAGAAACTCCAGCGTCGCCGTGTCGCCGACCGGGGCGGACACGGCGAGCGCGTCGTTGATGGCGTCGATCAGGTCGTTCTTGCTGTCGGCGGAGGAGATGGTCCCGCACAGCTCGCCCAGCCGCTTCCTGCGGTCGGCCGTGGACTCCGTCATCGCCCGCCCCTCAGTAACCGGCCAGCGCCGACGGGCGGGTGGCGTGCGCGGGCATGGTGGTGGTGAGGCTGCTTTCGCCGACGGGCACGCTGCGGACGCTCGTGTCGACGAGGCTGTCGCTGCCGTGGTACGCACCCTTCGACAGCCGTACCTTGTCGGCCAGTTCGTGCAGCGCCGATTCCAGGGCCTTGGCCTCCGCCTCCCAGGCGGCGGCGTACGCGTTGAACGCCGCGGCGGCGTCCGGGCCGCCGAGTGCGTCGTCCGTGTAGCACATGCCGGGCTGGATCGCCTCGCGGATCTTTCCCGCGTCATTGCCCGCGGCGTCCAGTTCCTTCGCCTGCCCGGACATACCGGACCTGACCGTGTAGCCGTCCGAAGACGTGCCCATCCGGCTCCCCCGTATTGCGTCGATCATGACCGCGAGGGAGGCTAACACGCGGCAGTTGCAAGGAAGCCCAGCCGTCACATGCCCTGCACCGAGCCGACACGCCGTCCCCGCCGGGACGCCGTGCCGAAAACCAGGAGAGCGACCGACATGTCAGCCCCCGCAGAGCGCAAGCACCGCGTGGTGACCGCCTTCCAGCGGCGCATCGCCAACCCCCTCAACCGCCGGCTGCCGTTCCAGACGCTCCTGGAAACCACCGGCCGCGCCTCCGGCCTGCCCCGGCGGACTCCGGTGGGCGGGCGCCGGGTCGGTGAGTCCTTCTGGCTGGTCTCCGAGTTCGGGCAGAAGTCGCAGTACGTGCGCAACATCCAGGCCGACCCGAGGGTCCGCGTCCGCCTCGCCGGCCGCTGGCACCGCGGCACCGCCCACCTCCTGCCCGACGACGACCCCCGCGCCCGCCTGCGCGCCCTGCCCTTCCTCAACAGCACGGCGGTCCGGGCGTTCGGCACGGACCTGCTGACGGTGCGGGTGGACCTGGAGGACTGAGCGAACGCGAGGGGCTCACCCCGGCCACACGAGCGCCTGCACCTCGCTGTAGGCGTGCAGGGCGTAGGAGCCCACGTCCCGGCCGACCCCGCTCTTCTTGAAGCCGCCGAACGGGGCCTCCATGTTGCGGGCGACCGTGTTGACGCCCACTCCGCCCGCCCGCAGCCGCCGGGCGACCCGGAAGGCCCTGGCGACGTCACCGGACCAGACGTAGTCGACGAGGCCGTAGTCGGAGTCGTTGGCGAGGGCCACGCCCTCCTCCTCGTCGTCGAAGGGGACGACCACGACGACCGGGCCGAAGATCTCCTCGCGGGCCACCCGCATGTCGTTGGCGCAGTCGGCGAGGAGGGTGGGGGCGACGTAGAACCCCCGCTCCAGCGGCGGGCGTTCGCCGCCGGTGACCACCGTGGCGCCCTCCTTGCGGCCGAGTTCGACGTACCCCTCGACCCGCGCCCGGTGCTCCGCCGAGATCACCGGGCCGACGACCGTGTCGGGGGCGCCGGGCGGGCCGACCGGCAACCGGCCCGCCAAGGCGGCGAGTCGGTCCACCAGGGGGGCGTACACCCCCCGCTGCGCCAGCACCCGCGTCGGCGCGGTGCAGATCTGGCCGCTGTAGAAGGAGAACGTGGTGCCGATGCCGGCGACGGCCGAGGCGAGGTCGGCGTCGTCGAGGACGAGGGCCGCGCCCTTGCCGCCCAGCTCCATGAGCTGGCGTTTCATGTCCCGGCCGCACACCTCGGCGATGCGCCGGCCGACGGCCGTGGAGCCGGTGAAGCTGACCATGTCGACGTCGCCGGACGCCACCACCGCCTCGCCGACGGCCACGTCCCGCGCGGAGACCACGTTCACCACGCCCGGCGGCGCACCGGCCTCCTGAAGCGCCTCGGCCATCCGGTAGACGGACAGCGGGTCCTGCGGGGCGGGCTTGACGACCACGGTGTTTCCCATGGCCAGCGCCGGGGCGATCTTCCCGGCCGGGTTGGCCCACGGGTTGTTGTACGAGGTGACGCAGGTGACGACGCCGACGGGCTGCCGCAGGGCCAGCGCGCCCGTCACCCCGGCCCGCCCCATCGGACCGGCCTCGTTGATCTGCGGGGCGATCGGCCACTCGGCGGGCTCCACGCGCGCGTACCGGCGGAAGCGGGCGGCGGCCACCCCGACCTGCATCGCGCGGGCGGTCGCGGTGGTCGCCCCGGTCTCCGCGCGGGCGAGATCGGCGTACGGCACCAGCCGGTCACGGATGATCTCCGCCGCCCGCGCCAGCACCGCCGCCCGCTCCTCGGGCCGGGTCCGCGACCACGCCCCGAACGCCTCGCGGGCCGCCGCGCAGGCCGCGCGCGCCTGCTCCGGGGAGGCCTCCGGCGCCCGGCCGACGGTCTCCTCGGTGGCCGGGTCGGTCACCGGGTAGTACCCGCCCTCCGGCTCGACCCACTGCCCGCCCAGGAACAGCCGCTGCTCCTCGTGCCCCGGGGTCACCGCGTCCCCACCGTCCGGGTGTCGGTCCCCGAGCGCAGCACCCGGCCCGGCACGGCACCGCTCACCGCGTCGTCCCGGATCGCCTCGACCCCGTTGACCCACACGGCCCGGATGCCGATCGCCGCCGAGTCCAGGCGGGGGCTGTCCCCCGGCAGGTCGTGCACCAGCCGCGCCTGTCCGGCGTCGATCCGCTCCGGGTCGAAGAGGACCAGGTCGGCGTGCCAGCCCTCGCGTACCTGCCCGCGCCCGCGCAGCCCGAAGAGCCGCGCCGGGTCGTCGGTCAGCATCTTCACCGCCTGCTCCAGAGCGACCAGCTTCCGCCCGCGCAGGCAGTCCCCGAGGAACCGGGTCGTGTACGGCGCCCCGCACATCCGGTCCAGGTGCGCGCCGGCGTCGGAGCCGCCCAGCAGGACGTCCTCGTGCCGCCAGGTCTCGGCGCGCAGCGCCCAGGAGGCCGGGTCGTTGTCGGTCGGCATCGGCCACAGCACCGTGCGCAGTCCGTCGTTCGCGCAGATGTCGACCAGGCAGGCGAAGGGGTCCTGGCCGCGCTCGGCCGCGATGTCCCGCACGACCCTGCCGGTCAGCCCCTCGTTGGCGGCGCTGTAGGTGTCGCCGACGACGTACCGCCCGAAGTTCGTCAGCCGCCGGAAGACGCCGGCCTCCCTGGATCCGGCCCGGCGCAGCAGCTCGGTCCGGACGGCCGGGTCCTTCAGCCGGGCGGTCCGCTCGGGCACGGGCAGCCCGAGGACCGGTCCCCAGCCCGGGATGAGGTTGAGGGCGCAGAAGGTGCCGAGGGACATGTTCATCGGGGTGAGGATCGGCATGGTGAGCGCCACCACCCGGCCGCCGGCCTTCCGGGCCCGCTCGCTCGCGCTCAGCTGGCGGGGCACGCGCTCCGGGACGGCCGCGTCGACGGTGAGGACGTTCCAGTTGAGCGGCCGCCCGGCGACCGCGCTCATCTCCACGAGCAGGTCGATCTCGTCGTCGCTGAACTGGTCCAGGCACCCGGCGACGATCGCCTCGATCTGCGTGCCCTCGTGCTCGCCGACCGCCCTGGCCAGGGCGAGCAGTTCGGCGGGCCCGGCGTGCCGGGAGGCGACCGGCCGGCCGTCGCCGTCGGAGTGGGTGCTCGACTGCGTGGTGGACAGCCCCCAGGCCCCCGCGTCCATGGCCTCGTGCGCCAGCCGCACGATCGCGTCCAGTTGCGCGTCGTCCGGCTGCCCGCCGACGGCGTCCGGGCCCATCACGTACCGGCGCAGCGCGCAGTGGCCGACCATGAAACCGGCGTTGACGGCGATCCGGCCGTCGAGGGCGTCCAGGTACTCGCCGAAGGAGTGCCAGCTCCAGGGCGCCCCCTCCTCCAGCGCCACGAGCGACATCCCCTCCACCTTGGACATCATCCGGCGCGTGTAGTCGGCGTCCTCGGGGCGGCCGGGGTGCAGCGGGGCGAGCGTGAACCCGCAGTTCCCGGCGGCGACCGTCGTCACCCCGTGGTTCAGGGAGGGCGTCGCGTACGGGTCCCAGAAGAGCTGGGCGTCGTAGTGGGTGTGGGGGTCGACGAAGCCGGGGGCGAGGACGAGACCGCGCGCGTCCTCGCTGGTGCGGGCCTCCTCGGTGGCGGTGCCGACGACGGCGATCCGGCCGTCGCGGAGGCCGACGTCGGCGGTGAAGGCGGGCGCACCCGTCCCGTCCACGACGGTGGCGCCCTTGATGACGTGGTCCAGCATTCCGGCGAACCCCCTTCAGACCGCTTGCCGGAACCGGGTGGTCCGGTGCACCGGATCCGTGTCGATCTTCGGAATCACGTGCTCCCCGATCAGCCGGATCGTCTGCAGCGTCTCCTCCTTCGGCACCCCCACCGGCAGCCCGAAGCTCAGCTGGTCGGCGCCCGCCCGCTCCCACCGCTCGCACTGGCGCAGCACCTCGTCCGGGTCGCCGCAGATCAGCAGCTCCTCCTCGACGAGCAGCTCCACGAACTCCGGGGTGTACGGGGGCAGGGTCTGCGGCCAGACGGGGAAGCCCTCGGGCCGGGGGAAGGTGTCGTGGTACCGGAAGACCAGCGACGGCAGGTAGTGCAGCCCGCCGTTCACCGCGATGTCGACGGCCTGCGCGTGCGTCGGCGCGCAGATCGCCGTCGTCGTCACCATCACGTTGTCGTTGACGAAGTCGCCGACCGGCTCGGCGTTCACGATCGCCGTCTTGTACTGCTCCAGCACCCACTCCATGTCGGAGACCTTCTGGATGCTGAAGCCGAGCACGCCGAGGCCCTTGTGCGCGGCCATGGCGTACGACGCCGGCGACCCGGCCGCGTACCACATCGCCGGGTGGGACGTCCCGTACGGCTTCGGCAGGACCTTCCTCGGCGGGAGCTGCCAGTGCTTGCCCTGGAAGCCGGCGTACTCGTCCTGCAGCCACATCTTCGGGAACTCGGCGATCGTCTCCTCCCAGATCTCCTTCGTGTAGTTCATGTCGGTCACGCCCGGTATGAACCCGAGGATCTCGTGGGAGCCGGCGCCCCGCCCGCTGCCGAACTCGAAGCGGCCCTCGCTGAGGTGGTCCAGCATGGCGACCTTCTCGGCGACCTTCACCGGGTGGTTCACCTGGGCGAGCGGGTTGAAGATGCCGGAGCCCAGGTGGATGCGGTCGGTCGCGTGCGCGAGGTAGCCGAGGAAGACGTCGTTGGCGGACAGGTGGGAGTACTCCTCCAGGAAGTGGTGCTCGGAGGCCCAGGCGTACTTGAAGCCGGACCGGTCCGCCTGGATGACGTACTCGGTCTCCTCCATCAGCGCCTTGTGCTCGGCCAGCGGGTCGGTCTCGGCGCGTTTGCCCACGTATCCCTGTACAAAGAGCCCGAATTCCACGGCGGTTCACCTTTCCCGGTCCGGGGGTGGTTCGTTACGCGTGCAACGCACTTTCTGACGTGGCGTCAGATAGGTCAATAGTTGACGCCCAGTCAGATGACCGAGACGCCCGCCAGCCACCCCCCGTCGATCACGAACGGCTGCCCGGTGATGTACGAGGAGTCCTCCGAGGTGAGGAAGAGCGCCAGCCGGGCCACCTCCTCGGGCCGGCCCACCCGGCCGAGCGGCACGAGCCTGCGGTACAGCTCGTCCAGGGCGCGGGTCATCTCCTCGGGGTCGGCGTCGGGGTCCAGGCGGGCCGGGTTGGACATCGGGGTGTCGATGGCGCCCGGGCAGATGGCGTTGACCCGGATCCCGCGGTCCGCCAGCTCCAGCGCCGCCACCCGGGTCAGCCCGAGGACGGCGTGCTTGGTGGCCGCGTACGTGCCGACGGCCGCCATCCCCGTCAGCGCCGTGTAGGAGGCGGTGTTCACGATCGTCCCGCCCTGCCCCAGCCGCGGCACGACCGCCTTCATGCCCAGGAAGCAGCCGACCTGGTTGACCCGCACGACCTGCATGAACTCGTCCAGCGGGGTGTCCGCGAGGGCGTTGAAGCGCAGGATGCCCGCGTTGTTCACGAGCCCGTCGAGCCGCCCGTACGCCTCCTCCACGGCCGCGACGGCCGCCCGCCAGCCGTCCTCCTCGCCCACGTCGAGGTGGACGTACAGCGCGCCGATCTCCTTGGCCAGCGCCTCGCCCTGCTCGTCCAGCACGTCCGCGACGGCCACCCGCGCGCCCTCCGCCCGGAAGAGCCGCGCCTCCTGCTCGCCCTGCCCGCGCGCCGCCCCGGTGATGAGGACGACCCGCCCGTCCAGCTTGCCCATCGGCACTCCTCAGCTCAGGTGGGGCGCGACCTCCGCCCCGAACGCGGTGATCTGGTCGATCAGTTCGGCCCGGTCCCGGCTGCGGAACCGGACCTGGATCTGGTCCACGCCCATCGCCCGGTACGCCCGCAGCGAGGCGGCGATCTCCCGCGGCGCCCCGGTGAGGGTCCGCCGCCCCACCTCCCAGCCGGGCCGCCCGACGTACAGCGGCTCGGTGATCGCCCCGACGGTGAACGGCCCCTCGGCGCCCGCCTTCGCCCGCAGGCCGCGGATGCGCGCGATCTGCGCGGGCAGCCGCTCGCGCGGGTCCCCCTGCGGCAGCCAGCCGTCGCCCTTCAGCGCCGCCCGGCGCACGGCGGCGGGGGACGAGCCCCCGACCCACAGGGGGATTCGCGGCTGCGCGGGCCGCGGGCGCTGGCCGAGGCCGGCGAAGTCGTAGGCCTTGCCATGGTGTTCGGGGAACTCATCCGGCCCGAGGGCGGCCCGCAGCGCGTCGATGGTCTCGTCCAGGACGGCGCCGCGCCGCGCGAAGTCGGCCCCGACCGCCTCGAACTCCTCCCGCACGTGCCCGGCGCCCACCCCGAGGATCAGCCGGCCGCCGGAGAGGTGGTCGAGGGTGGCGTACTGCTTGGCGGTGACGAGGGGGTGGCGCAGGCCGACGACGGCGACGTGGCTGAGCAGGCGGACCCGCTCGGTGACGGCGGCGAGGTGGGCGAGGGTGGCGACCGGGTCGTACCAGACCGTGCCCATGACCGCGGCCAGCCGGCGCGGGACGGCCACGTGGTCGCAGACGGCGAGGTAGCCGAACCCGGCCCGGTCCACCGCCCGCGCGATCTCCACCAGGTCCCCGGCTCCGGCCGCCGCCTCCCAGCGCTCGGCGTAGAGGGTGCTCTGCGACTGGACGGGGAGCTGGATGCCGTGGAGCGGGGCATTCACCGCCAGAGCCCTTCGGGGGTGAGCCCCAGCAGGTCGATGGCGTTGCCGCGCACGATCCGCTCGACCACGTCGTCCGCCAGATGCGCCATCTGGGTCTCGGCGACCTCGCGGGACTTGGGCCAGGTGGAGTCGGAGTGCGGGTAGTCGGTCTCGTACAGGACGTTGCCGACGCCGATGGAGTCGAGGCTGCGCAGCCCGAAGGCGTCGTCGAAGAAGCAGCCGTGCACGTGGTCGGCGAAGGTCTCGGACGGCGGCCGGGTGACCTTGTCGGCGACCCCGCCCCACCCCCGGTTCTCCTCCCACACGACGTCGGCGCGCTCCAGGATGTACGGGATCCAGCCGATCTGGCCTTCCGCGTACATCACCTTCAGGCGGGGGAAGCGCTCGAACTTACCGCTCATCAGCCAGTCCACCATCGAGAAGCAGCAGTTGGCGAAGGTGATGGTGGAGCCGACGGCGGGCGGGGCGTCGGCGGAGGTGGAAGGCATCCGGCTGCTGGAGCCGATGTGCATGGCGATGACCGTGCCGGTCTCGTCGCAGGCGGCGAGGAACGGGTCCCAGTCGTCGCCGTGCACGGACGGCAGGCCGAGGTGCGGGGGGATCTCGGAGAAGGCGACGGCCCGCACCCCGCGCGCGGCGTTGCGCCGCACCTCCTCGGCCGCCAGCCCGGCGTCCCACAGGGGTATCAGCGTCAGCGGTATCAGCCGGCCGCGCGCCGTCGGCCCGCACCACTCCTCCACCATCCAGTCGTTGTAGGCGCGCACGCACAGCAGGGCCAGTTCCTTGTCGGCGGCCTCGGCGAAGGTCTGCCCGCAGAAGCGGGGGAAGGTGGGGAAGCAGACGGCCGACTGGACGTGGCCCACGTCCATGTCGGCGAGCCGGGCGGTCACGTCGTAGGACCCGGGCCGCATCTGCTCGTAGGTGATGACCTCCAGCCTGACCTCGTCGCGGTCGACGCCGACGGCGGTGTCGAGCCGGGTCAGCGGCCGTCGCAGGTCCTCGTAGGCCCACCAGTCGCCGAGGGGCCCGTCCGCGCTCCCGGGGTCGCCCATGACGGGCTTGAAGCGGCCGCCCAGGAAGGTCATCTCCTTCAGGGGGGCGCGCACGATCCGGGGTCCGCGGTCCAGGTACTTCCGCGGCAGCCGGTCCCGCCAGACGGTGGCGGGCTCCACGGTGTGGTCGTCGACGGAGATGATCAGCGGGAACTGTGGTGTCTCCATGCGCCTCACGGTAGCGCTGATCTGACGGTCCGTCAGCTCCCTGCGGAACGGTCGTCCCGGCCGCCGGGTGCGAAGGGACTGTGAGGACCTTGTGCACTCAGGTGTGGCGGTCTGTGATCGCCGTCTCCCACGGCTGACGCAACCGCCCGGAACAAGGCAAACTGACGGGGTTGTTCGTGATGCCGAGGGGGACCACCGCATGGACGATGGGCCGCGAGTGCCCGAGCAGCGCCGTCCCGGCTCCGTGACCGGCACGGGACCGGAGGCGCTGCGGTTCGGTGTGCTCGGTCCGGTACGGGCCTGGCGCGGCGAGGAGCCGATCGGCACGGGCTCCCCGCAGCAGCGCGCGCTGCTGGCCGCCCTGCTGCTGCGCGAGGGCCGTACGGCGACGGCGGCGGAGCTGATCGACGCCCTGTGGGGCGCCGAGCCTCCCTCGCAGGCCCTGGCGGCGCTGCGCACGTACGCCTCCCGGCTGCGCAAGGCCCTCGGCCCCGGCGTGCTGGTCAGCGAGTCCGGCGGCTACGCGGTCCGGGGCCTCGCCGAGGGCGCCCTGGACCTGGCGCGGGCCCAGGAACTGGCGGCGCGGGCGGACAAGGCGCGCGCGGCCGGGGACCTGGGCCGGGCCCGCGACCTGCTGAACGACGCGCTCGGCCGCTGGGACGGCGAGCCCCTGGCGGGCGTCCCCGGCCCCTACGCCGAGACCCAGCGGGTCCGCCTGGAGGAATGGCGCCTGGGCCTGCTCGAATCCCGCCTGGACATGGACCTGGAACAGGGCTGCCACGCGGAGGCCGTCTCGGAGCTGACCGCGCTGACCGCCGCCCACCCCCTGCGGGAGCGCCTGCGCGAACTGCTGATGCTGGCGCTGTACCGCAGCGGCCGCCAGGCGGAGGCGCTGGCGGTGTACGCCGACACCCGCCGCCTGCTCGCGGACGAACTGGGCGTCGACCCCCGCCCGGGCCTGCGCGAACTGCAGCAGCGCATCCTCCAGGCGGACCCGGCCCTCGCGGAGCCGTCGTCCCCGACGGCGCAACCGTCCACGGTCCCCGTCCGCCCCGCGCAACTGCCCGCCTCGGTACCCGACTTCACCGGCCGCGCGTCCTTCGTCGCCGACCTGAGCGAGGTGCTGTCCTCGGCGTCGGAGTCGGCGGCGGCCGGGAGCCGGGTGATGGCGGTGTCGGCGCTCGCGGGCATCGGAGGCGTGGGGAAGACGACCCTGGCGGTGCACGTGGCCCACCGGGCCCGCACCGCCTTCCCGGACGGCCAGCTCTACGTGGACCTCCAGGGCGCGGGCCCGCGCCCGGCGGAACCGGAGACGGTGCTGGGCTCGTTCCTGAGGGCCCTGGGCACGGCGGACTCGGCGATCCCGGACTCCCTGGCGGAGCGTTCGGCGCTGTACCGCTCCGTCCTCGACGGCCGCCGGGTGCTGGTGCTGCTGGACAACGCCAAGGACGCGGCGCAGGTACGCCCGCTGCTGCCCGGCACGGAGGGCTGCGCGGCCCTGGTGACGTCCCGGGTCCGCATGGTCGACCTCGCCGGGGCCCACCTGGTGGACCTCGACGTGATGTCCCCGGACGAGGCCCTCGCGCTCTTCACGAAGATCGTGGGCGGGGAACGGGTGGCGGCGGAACGGGAGGCCGCGCTGGACGTGGTGGCGGCGTGCGGCTTCCTGCCGCTGGCCATCCGCATCGCGGCGTCGCGGCTGGCCGCGCGCAGGACGTGGACGGTCTCGGTCCTGGCGGCGAAGCTGGCCGACGAGCGCCGCCGCCTGGACGAACTCCAGGCCGGCGACCTGGCGGTCAAGGCCACCTTCGAACTGGGCTACGGCCAGCTGGAACCGCCCCAGGCCCGCGCCTTCCGGCTGCTGGGCCTGGCCGACGGCCCGGACATCTCGCTCGCCGCGGCGGCGGCGGTCCTCGACCTCCCCGCGGACGAGACCGAGGACCTCCTGGAATCCCTGGTGGACACCTCCCTGCTGGAATCCGCCGCCCCCGGCCGCTACCGCTTCCACGACCTGGTCCGGCTCTACGCGCGTGCGTGCGCCGAACGGGACGAACTCCCGCCGAGCGAGCGGGAGTCGGCGATGTCGCGCCTGCTGGACTTCTACCTGGCGACGGCGGCACGGGTGTACGCGATGGAGCGGCCGGGGGACCGGGTCGTGGACCACCTTCAGCCGACCGAGTATCCGGGGCTGAGGTTCGAGGACCGGCGTCGGGCCCAGGACTGGCTGTACGCGGAGGCCGTGTCCCTGCTGGCGTGCGTACGCCAGTTCGCGGGACCGCAGACGCTGCTGCGCGCCATCGACCTCCTGTGGGCCGCTGTCGACCTGACCGAGTCCGGCGCCAACTCACGGGAGTACGACGCCGCGGCCATCGCGCTGCGCGACGCGGCACGGGCCTGCGGGAACCTGCGCGCCCAGGTGCGGGCATCGGTCGTCCTGGCCAACGCCCACCAGCTGTCGGGGCGGTTCGCGGAGGCGGACGAGTCGGCCCGCGAGACACTGCTCCTCGACGACTCCTCCCGCGACCCGCTCGCCCTCTGCTGGGCGGCGAACATCCGCGGCGCCATGGCCTTCTACCAGCAGCGCTACGCCGATGCCGAGGAACACCTCAAGCAAGCCCTCGCGGACTTCCGGGACTGCGGCGACCGCGCCGGGGAAGCCAGCGTCCTGTGCAACCTGTCCCGCATCCACCTCGCCACGGGACGTCCGCAGAGCGCGGTGGAACTGGCCCAGCAGGGCGTCGGCATGTACGAGGGCCTGGGGCACGCCGTGAAGACCGCCAACGGGCGTTACGCCCTGGGGATGGCCCTCACGCAGAACGGCCTGCCCGCCGAGGCCGCCGAACGGCTGCACGAGGCGCTCGCGGTCTTCCGGGAGAGCCGGCAGCGGCTGTGGGAGGGAATGACGCTGTTCCGGCTCGCCGAACTCGATCTGTCCGCGGGCCGGCACGCCCAGGCCTCGGTCAGCGCGGAAACGGCTCTGACCGTGCTCCGCGGGATCGGGGGCGAGTGGCGGCGCGGGATGGTCCTCACCGTCCTCGGCCAGGCGCTGGCCGGAATCGGGCAGTCCGGACGGGCCCAGGTCTGCTGGCAGGAGGCCCTGACGATCTACGAGTCGCTCGGCTCCCCGGAGGCCGGCACCGTCCGCGCGCTGCTGGCCCCCTCCGCCGCGGCCTGAGCCGTCGGGCACGTTCATCGTTCGTTTATCGCGCCACGGCAGTCTCGTCCTGTCGATCCGTCGCGTCGGGGGGCAGACGGACCGGCTGCGGGATCGCCTGCGCGAACGATCTAGGGTTGGGCGATCCGAGGCCCGTCCGGCCGTCCATCGGGGGAACGGCCGGACGGGCAGCCAGACGAGTACAGCGCCAATGGGGAGGAAGCACCATGAGCGAGAGCACGCAGGACGAGACCGTGACCCCGGACAACGTCCACATCACCGATGCCCCGGTGAGCACGGACAACGTCCACATCACCGACGCCCCGGCCAAGGGCACGGGCACGGTCACGACGGACAACGTCCACATCACCGACGCCCCGGTGAGCACGGACAACGTCCACATCACGTCCGACCCCAGCTGAACCACCTCCCACACGGGGGAACCGGCCGCGACGGCACCGAGGGGGAGCCGTCGCGGCCGACGTGCGTCATGGGTGCGGTCCGCCCCGCAGCACCCCCTTCACCACCTTCCCGCTCGCGTTCCGCGGCAGCTCGGGCACGAACGTCACGGACCTCGGCACCTTGTAGTTCGCCATCTCGCGGCGGGACCAGGCGATCAGGTCGTCGGCGGTCAGGACCGAGCCCGGTCTGCGGACGACGAACGCCTTGCCGACCTCGCCCAGGCGCGGGTCCGGGACGCCGATCACGGCGGCCTCGCGGACGTCCGGGTGGAGGGCGAGGAGCTGCTCTATCTCCGCCGGGTACGCGTTGAAGCCGCCGACGATGAACATGTCCTTGATCCGGTCCGTGATGCGCAGGTTGCCGGCGTCGTCCAGGACGCCCACGTCGCCCGTACGCAGCCAGCCGTCCGGGGAGAGGACCTGGGCCGTCGCCGCCGGGTCGCCGTGGTAGCCCCGCATGACGTTGAAGCCGCGGACCAGGATCTCGCCCGCCGCGCCGGACGGCACCGGCAGCCCCTTCGCGTCCGCCACCCGCACCTGCGTGCCCGGGATCGCCCGGCCGGAGGTGGCGGCGATCAGGGTCGGGTCGTCGCCCCTGCGGCACATCGTGACGATGCCGCTCGCCTCCGACAGCCCGTACGCCGTGAGGACCGTCTGCACGCCCAGTTCGCCGCGCAGGCGCTCCACCAGGAGCAGCGGCACGACCGCCGCGCCCGTCACCACCAGGCGCAGCGCCGACAGGTCGTAGGCCGCCCGGGCCGGATGGTCCAGCAGCGCCTGGTGGAGAGTGGGCGGGCCCGGCAGGACGGAGACCCGCTCCGCCGCGATGTTCGCCAGCGCCGTCTCCGCGTTGAACACCGGCTGCGGGATCATCGTCGCGCCGCGCATCAGACAGGCGATCACCCCCGCCTTGTAGCCGAAGGTGTGGAAGAAGGGGTTCACGATGAGGTAGCGGTCCGTGGGGCGCAGGCCCGCCAGGTCGGCCCAGATGCCGTACGCCCGCAGCGTCTGCCCGTGGGTGATCACCGCGCCCTTGGGGCGGCCCGTCGTGCCCGAGGTGTAGACGATGTCCGACACCGAGGACGGGTCCAACGCGGCGGCGCGGGCGCGTACTTCGGCTCCCGCCGTCGCCTCCCCTGCCGCCAGGAAGTCCTTCCACGTCCGGAACTCCGGCGGCGCGTCCTCCGCCAGGACCACCACCTCCGCCAGGTCCGGCAGGCCCGGGAGCGGTCCCCGGCCGGTGTCCGGCGGCCCCTGACCCGCCGCACGGCGCAGGCTCGCGACGTACGACGTGCCGAGGAAGGTGCCCGTGACGAAGAGGAGCCGGGTCCCGCTGCGGCGCAGGACGTCCGCCGCCTCCGTGCCCTTGAAGCGGGTGTTCAGCGGGACGAGGACCGCGCCCGCCGACACCGCGCCGAGGGCCGACACGATCCAGTCCAGGGAGTTGGGGGCCCAGACCGCGACCCGGTCGCCGGTGCGCACCCCGCTCGCCAGGCAGGCCGCCGCCGCGCGTTCGACGCGGGCGCCGAGTCCGGCGTACGTGATCCTCGTACGGCCGTCCACCACGGCCTCGCCGTCCGCGTACCGCTCGGCCGCCCAGCGCACCAGCTGCGGGATGGTGTCCCACTTCCGCTCGTCCACGGCGCACGCCCCCTCCGCGTAGCTGACTGCCCGTCAGATTAGAGGTAATCTGACGTGCTGTCAGGACGTCAGGAGGGGGAACACGCCATGGCAGTCGCCGGGCTCAAGGACGCCACCGCCATCGTCGGGATCGGGCAGACCGCGTTCGCCAAGCGGCTTGCCGAGGACGAGAGGACGCTCGCCTGCCGGGCCGTGCTCGCCGCGCTCGACGACGCCGGGATCGCGCCCGGCGAGGTGGACGCGCTCGCCTCCTACACCATGGAGGAGACCGACGAGGTCGAGCTGGCCAAGGCCGTCGGGTTCGGGGACCTCACCTTTTTCAGCAAGGTCCCCTACGGCGGCGGCGGTTCGTGCGCGACCGTCGCGCACCTTGCCGCCGCCATCGCCTCCGGACAGGCCTCCGTCGGGGTCGCCTGGCGCTCGCGCAAGCGGGGCAGCGGGCCCCGGCCGTGGACCAACACCACCGTGCAGCTGCCGACCCCCGCGCAGTGGACCCGGCCCTTCGGCCTGCTCCGGCCCGCCGACGAGATAGCCATGCTGGCCCGGCGGTACATGCACGAGTACGGGGCGACCCGCGACCACCTCTTCAACGTCGCCCTCGCCTGCCGCAACCGCGCCAACCAGAACCCGGCCGCCGTGATGTACGACCGGCCGCTGACCCGGGAGATGTACATGACCTCCCGCTGGATCAGCGAACCGCTCTGCCTCTTCGACAACTGCCTGGAGACGGACGGGGCGTTGGCCTGCGTCGTCGTGGGCAGGGAGCGGGCCCGGGACTGCCGGCACAGCCCCGTGTACGTCCACTCCGCCGCCCAGGGGCTGCCCGCCCAGCACCACGGCATGGTCAACTACTGGAACGACGACCCGCTCACCGGCCCCGCCTGGACCGCCGCCCGGCACCTGTGGAAGCACGCCGACCTCACCCCGGACGACGTCGACGTGGCGCAGATCTACGACGCCTTCACCGCCCTCGTCCCGCTCTCGCTGGAGGGGTACGGCTTCTGCGGCCGGGGCGAGGGGGGCGCGTTCACGGAGGGCGGGGCCCTGGAGATCGGGGGGCGGCTGCCGCTCAACACCTCCGGGGGCGGGCTCTCCGAGGCCTACGTCCATGGCTTCAACCTCATCACCGAAGGCGTGAAGCAGCTGCGCGGCACCAGCACCGCCCAGGTGCCCGGCGCCGCCACCTGCCTGGTCACCGCCGGTGAAGGGGTGCCCACCTCCGCTCTGCTGCTGAGGAGTTGATGATGCTGACCCCCCTCACCGACACCGACGGCGCCCCCTTCTGGGAGTACGCCGCCCGGGGCGAGCTGCGCGTCCAGGCCTGCGCGGACTGCGGTGAGCCCCGCTTCCCGCCCCGCCCCTGCTGCCCGCACTGCCGGTCCTTCGCGAGCCAGTGGCGGCCCACCAGCGGGCGCGGGCGCGTGTGGTCCTACGTCGTCCCGCATCCGCCGCTGCTCCCCGACTACGCCGAGCAGGCGCCGTACAACGTCGTCGTCGTGGAGCTGGACGACGCCCCGGGGGTGCGGCTCGTGGGCAACGTGGTCAGCCGGGCGGGGGCGCCGCTGGGCTCCCTCGATCCGGCGCGGATCCGGATCGGGGCGCGGGTGCACGCCGTCTTCGGCGGCGGACTGCCGCAGTGGGTGCTCGCGTGAGCCGGAACACCGTACGGGTCGAGGCCGACCGGGACACCGGGGTCGCCGTCGTCACGCTGGACCGGCCCGCACGGCTCAACGCCGTCGACCTGGAGATGGTGGACGAACTGACGGCGGTGTGGCGTCGGTTGCGCGTCGACGACGCTGTGCGGGCCGTCGTGCTCACCGGGGCCGGGGAGCGGGCCTTCTGCACCGGGATCGACCGGGACGTCGTCGTGCCGCAGCCGTCGTCGCCGTACATGCAGGACGATCCGCTGCTCCGGCTCGGGCCCAAGGCCAACGACCTGTGGAAGCCCGTGGTCGCCGCCGTGCGCGGGATGGCCTGCGGGGGCGCCTTCTACCTGCTGGGCGAGTGCGACTTCGTCGTCGCCGACCCGACGGCCGTCTTCTTCGATCCGCACACCGCGTACGGCATGGTCTGCGCCTACGAGGCCATGCTGCTGGCCGCGCGGATGCCCTACGGCGAGGTGGCCCGGATGACGCTCATGGGCACCGCCGAGCGGATCTCCGCCCGGCGCGCCCACGAGATCGGGCTGGTCTCCGAAGTCACCGGGGAGGGCGGCGCGTTGGCCGCCGCCGTGCGCTGCGCGACCGTGATCGCCGGGTATCCGGCGCCGGGCGTGCAGGGCAGCGTGCGGGCGCTGTGGGCGGCCCGGGAGGCGGCCCTGGCCCAGGCGTTCGCGCAGGCGCCCGCTCTCATCGCCCTCGGCAATCTGCCGGGCGAGCGGCAGGCGGAGCTGTTCGCCGGGCGGCGCGCGGGCGGGTTCCGGGTGCGGTGAGCGGTCAGAGGACCGGGGGAGGCCGTCGGTTCGGGAGCGCAGTGGTCGAGTGTGCCGAGCCGGTGCGCGTCCGGGAAGGAGACGCGCGCCGGGGAAGTGGCCCCGCGGGCACGGGGATTGGCGACCTCGACGGTCGCGTACGGCTTCGCACGGGTCGCGCAGCCGACCAGCCTCACGGTGCCGTCCCGCAGCGTCGTGCCGGCTGTGGTGCCCTCGGGCGAACCTCATCCAGCCCGGCGCCTGCGTGGCGGGGCTCCGGCGGCCGGGGTAGCGTCTGCCCTGGGACGGCCGCCGTCTGGAGCCCTTTCCGTGACGCACCGGTACGACGGCCGTCACGCACGCCGGCGCCCCCGCTCACGCCGTGCGTGCCGTGCCCGTGCCCTTCTCCGCGTCCAGCGCGTACACGCACCGGTCCTTGCTGCACGCGTACACCACACCGTCCTTGACCACCGGGGAGCCGGTGATCTCGCCGCCGGTCGCCAGCTTCCAGCGCAGCCGGCCGTCGTCGGCCTTCAGGGTGTAGAGCAGGTGGTCCGTCGAACCGAAGTGAATGCGGCCCTCGGCGACGGCGGGCGCGCCCACGACGTCACCGCCCGCCTGGAAGCGCCACTTGGGCGTGCCGGTGACGGCGTCCAGGGTGTACAGCGCCTTGCCGCTGCCGACGTGGACGTGACCGGCGGCGACCAGGACCGGCTCGATCGAGGAGCGGGCCTCCGTCGCGATGCGCCAGCGGTCGCGGCCGTCGGTGGCGTCGAGGGCGTAGACCGTGCCGAGGTAGTCGGCGAGGTAGACGCCGCCGCCCGTCACCGCCGGGCCCGGCGCGAAGGTCGGCGGGCTGAGGAAGACCGCCGGGGCCTCGAAGTGCCAGCGGACCATGCCGCTGACCGCCTCGACGGCGATCACCCGGGTGCCGGCGGAGACGTAGACGTAGCCGTCCGGGGCCGGGGTGAGGCGCACGGGCACACCGCCGCAGGAGGCCGCGTCGCCGACCGGGTACGACCAGCGCTCCTCGCCGGTGCGGGCCTCCAGGGCGCGCAGCCGGGCGTCCTGCCAGACGTAGACGGTGCCGTCGTGGACGAGCGGGCCGGACTCGGGGGCCTCGAAGTCGGTCTGGCAGCCGCTGATCTCCCACAGCTTCTGCCCGGTCGCGGCCTCCCAGGCCTGGACGCCGCCGCCCCGGGTACCGGTGACGACCGTGCCGTGGTCGGCCTTCAGCGAGTACACCCAGGCGTCGGTCGACAGCCGCCACAGGTCGGTGCCCTCACGGGCGTCCAGGGCGAACAGGGTCGGCCCGTCGGAGGCGTGGACACGGCCGTCCGCGACCGCCATCGACCAGGCGACGTCCCGCGTCTTGAAGCGGCGGCGGCCGGTCGCCACGTCCAGGGCGTGCACCTCGAAGGAGGTGACGTAGACCAGGTCGCCCGCGACGGCCGGCGTGCCCCAGACATCGTTCGACATGCGGAAACGCCAGGGGCGCCAGCCACTCGCCGGCTCCGGGGGCACCGGCGGGGCGGCCGGTACGGCGGGGTCGGCGCCGGCGAGGCCGGGGCGCGGCCGGGACCAGGTGGCGACCAGGCCGGCCTCCGGCGGGGGTGCCTTCACGGCGGCGGCGCGGGCGTCGGCGACGCGCGGGCCGGGGCCGATGGGCACCTGGGCTCCGGCCAGCCGGACCGGCCCGCTGTCGGGGGCGGCGACGGACACCGGCGGGACCGAGGGGGCCGGCGGGACCGGCGGGTCGTACGGGGGCGGCGGGGGCACCGCCTGGCGGCCGCCGGCGCTGCCCCGGCTGCCGGGGCCGGGCGGAGCGCTCTTGACGGGCGGGCGGCCGCCGCGGCGGGACTCGATGAGGGCGACCGCCTTCTCGGGCAGCCAGGCCGAGGCGGTGCCGCTGTCGTCGGTACCGGAGCCGAAGAGGTGCGGCGCGAGCTGGGCCTGGAGGTCGGCCGGGGTGGGGCGCGCCGTGGCCTCCATCTGCATGCAGACCTCGATGAGCGGGCGCAGCTCGTCGGGCAGGCCGGTCAGGTCCGGGCCCTCGCGCAGCAGCATGAAGACGGTCTCGACCGGGTTGGCGCCGTGGAAGGGCGGGTGGCCGGTGGCCGCGAAGACCAGCATGGAGCCGAGCGAGAAGACGTCGCTGGCGCCGGTGACGCTGCGGGAGTCCTTGGCCTGCTCGGGGGACATGTAGGCGGGGGTGCCGACGGCGACGTTGGTCATGGTCAGGCGGGTGTTCGAGACGCCCGACGCGATGCCGAAGTCGATCACCCGGGGGCCGTCCTCGACCACGAGCACGTTGGACGGCTTCAGGTCGCGGTGGACGAGCCCCGCGCCGTGGATGGACTGGAGGGCCTCCGCGACACCCGCCGCGAGCCAGCGCACGGCCTGGGCCGGGAGCGGCCCGCAGTCGTTCACTATCTCCTCGAGGGAGGGCGCGGGGACGTAGGCGGTCGCGAGCCACGGCACGGCGGCGCGCGGGTCGGCGTCGACCACGGCCGCGGTGTAGAAGCCGGAGACCGCGCGGGCCGCCTCCACCTCGCGGGTGAAGCGGACCCGGAACAGCTGGTCCTCGGCCAGCTCGGTGCGCACTGTCTTGATCGCCACACGCCGGCCGGACGCCGAGCGCGCGAGATAGACCAGCCCCATGCCTCCGGCCCCCAGCCGGCCCAGCACCTCGAACGGCCCGATCCGGCGCGGATCGTGCTGCGTCAGCTGATCCACCACTTGCCTGCCACCTCCCCGTACTGGCCGCGCCACCCCATATGTACGCGACCGACGTGCAGCGTCTCACCACCGCACCGCCATGGCGGCACGCACCCCGATTCTTCCTGGCCGGGCGGCAGGTTGCGAACCCGGTGATAATCGGGGTGTCTCGCCACTGATCCCACTAAAGCGGTCGGATCGGCGACGCTCAGCGCCACAGGAGCGCGAACGACGCCCCCTGATTGTCGGTGACGACGGCCACCCGGCCGTACGACGTCTCGAAGGGCGGCGCCTGCACCCGGCCGCCGAGCCGCTGGACGGCCCCGAGGGTGTCGTCCAGGTCGGTGACCCGGAAGTGGGTGAGGAAGTGCGGGGGCATCTCGGCCGGGAAGACCTCGGTGACCTCGGCCCGCCCGAAGTCGGGCTGGGCGCCGGCACCGAACAGGGCTTCGTGGAAGAGGCCGCCGTAGAACGTGTTCGCGGTGGCGGTGTCGCGGGTGTAGAGCTGGGCCCAGACGAAGGTGCCGGGCTCGCGGCGGCGCCCGAAGCCCCGGTGGCGGCCCGGCTGCCACAGACCGAACACCGCGCCCTCGGGGTCGGCGGCGAGGGCGGTGACGCCCAGGTCGTCCAGCGGGGCGGGGGCCAGCACGACCTGCCCGCCGGCCGCCGTGATCCGCCGGGCGAGGGCCTCGGCGTCCGGGGTGGCGAAGTACACCGTCCACACGGTGGGCATCCTGCCGTCGGTCTTGTGCGAGAGCGCGGCGACCGGCGCGCCGTCCGTCCGGGCCCACACCGAGGAGCCGTACGCGTCCTCGAAGGACCACCCGAACAGCTCGCCGTAGAACCGCTTGCCCGCCTCCACGTCGGGCAGCTGGGCGTCGACCCAGCACGGCACGCCCTCTCCGTACACCTCCTCCGTCTCGACCACCTCCCCCTCGACCACCTCTTCCGCCTCTTCCGCCTCTTCGTTCGCGGATGCCCTGTTTTCGGCCATGCCGCCAAAGTAACCGGGCCGCGCGCACCCCGCAGACCAGGCACACCACCCTCAGAGCACCCGTGCACCCCATTTGCAGTCGGCCGAATCGCGCTCAGATCACCCCTCGGTAAGCTGACGGCATGACAGGACAAGTGCGTACCGTCGACGGCCGCGTGGCCGGCCGGCGTGGGCAGGCGACCCGGCAGAAGCTGCTCGACTGCCTCAGCGAGATGCTCAGCTCCTCCCCGTACCGGGACGTCAAGGTCATCGATGTCGCCCGGAAGGCGGGCACTTCGCCCGCGACCTTCTACCAGTACTTCCCGGACGTCGAAGGCGCCGTCCTGGAGATCGCCGAGCAAATGGCCGCCGAGGGCGCCGGGTTGACCGAGCTGCTCGAAGGCCGCTCCTGGGCCGGCAAGTCCGGGTGGCAGACCGCGCAGGAACTCGTCGACGGCTTCCTGGAGTTCTGGCGGAAGAACGACGCGATCCTGCGGGTGGTCGACCTCGGCGCGGCCGAGGGGGACAAACGGTTCTACAAGATCCGGATGAAGATCCTGAACTCGGTGAACAACTCCCTCGCGGACTCCATCGCCGAACTGCAGGCCAAGGGCAGGGTCGACAAGGACGTGAACCCCGCGGCCGTGGCCGGTTCGCTGGTCGCGATGCTCGCGGCGGTGGCCGCCCACCAGAAGGGTTTCTCCTCCTGGGGGGTGAAACAGGCCGAACTGAAGCCGAATCTGGCTCTGTTGGTCCACCTGGGCGTGACGGGCAGAAAGCCGAGCAAGTAGCCCTTTTCCTCTTCTTTCCCCAAGTCCTGTCTGGCAGGCGGTGGTTCGCGCGCTGACCCGCGACGAGCCACCGCCTGCACTGCTATGCGGGCAGCGGCCGGTCCCGTACGACGTGCTTCATCACCAGCGTGGACGTCAGCCGCTGGACGCCCGGCAGGGTGGCGAGCCGGTCGTCGTACAGCCGCTGGAAGGCGGCGAGGTCGGCGGTGGCGACGCGGAGCAGGTAGTCGGGCTCGCCGAACAGCCGCTGGGCGTCCAGCACATGCTCCAGTTCGCTGACCGCCCGCTCGAACTCGGCCACCGTGTCCCGGTCCTCCTGCCGCATGGACACGAAGACCAGCGCCTCGAAGTTCAGCCCGAGCGCGGCCGGGTCCACCACGGCCCGGTATCCCTCGATGGCGCCGGAGCGCTCCAGCTCGCGCAGCCGCCGGTGGCAGGGCGAGACGCTCAGCCGCACCCGCGCGGCCAGCTCGGTCACGGTCAGCCGCCCGTCCTGTTGCAGCTCGGCAAGGATTTTCCGGTCCACGTCGTCCATGAGACAGATCTTCCCCCGAAAGCCCGGACCGGAGGAAAACTTCGGGAACACTTTCGCCCTCTTCACGCCTAATGTCCCCACCATGGACTCGGGACTGCTCTTCTCCTTCCTCGCCGTTGACCTGCTGCTGGTGTGCGTACCGGGGGCCGACTGGGCGTACGTCATCGCGACCGCCCTGCGCGGCCGTCCGGTGCCCCGCGCGGTGGCCGGTCTGGTCTCGGGGTACGCCGTGCACACGGCCCTCGCGACGGCGGGGCTGGCGGTCCTGGTGGCGGGCTCGCCCAAGCTGCTGACCGCTCTGACGGTCGCGGGCGCCGGGTACCTGCTGTGGCTGGGCTGGGGCGTGCTGCGCCGCCCGGCGGTGCCGGGGGAGCCAAGGACGCAGGCCGGGCCGGGGACCGGCGAGGGGCGGCTCTTCCTGCGGGGGGCCACGATCAGCGGCCTGAACCCCAAGGGCCTGCTGCTCTACCTCTCGGTCCTTCCCCAGTTCCTCACCCTGCACGGCCCCCACCTGCCCGTCCCGGCCCAGACGGCGGCCCTCGGGCTGCTCCACATGGCGTGCTGCGCGGTGGTGTACCTGACGGTCGGCGTCCTGGCGCGTGCGCTGCTGTCCGCCCGCCCGGCGGCGGCCCGGATGGTGACGCGGACGTCGGGCGCGGCGATGCTGGGCATCGGCGCGGTGCTCCTGGCGGAGCGCCTGGCCACGCTGTAGCGCACCGGCCCGGCACCGCCCGGGCACCCTGGTGCCCCGGCAGGCGACGTTTGCCCGTCACGGAGCGGCGTCCGGTGCGTGCTGTCGGCGTGCCGGCCGGAAGTCCTCGTACTGGGCGTACCTGGGCTTTCGGCCGGTGCGGCGAGTGGGGGCACCCCCCGCGCAGCGGGGGAGCGTGCCGGGCGTCGCGACGGGGCGAACGTTGCCTGCCCGGGCACTAGGGAGCGGCGGTGAGCCGGAACAGGCGGATCTGCCTCGTCACCCGCTCCTGGTACGCGGCGTACGGCGGCCAGAACGCCACCGCCGCCCGCCAGGCCGCCGCCCGCTCCCGCCCCGTCAGCAGGCGGGCGGTGACCGGGATGTCCCGCCCCGCCCAGCTGATCGAGGCGTCCGGGTGGACGAGCAGGTTGTACGTCCAGGCGGGATGACCCGTACGGCCGAAGTTGGAGCCGACGAGCAGCCAGCTCCTTCCGTCCTCCTCCGGCATGCAGGCCAGCGGAGTCCGGCGGGGCTGTCCGCTGCGGGCGCCGGTGGACGTGAGGATCACGCCGGGCAGCAGCCGGGCGCTGAGCAGCACCCTGCCCCGGGTGAGCCGGTGGACGGCCCGGTCCAGCGCCGGGACCACATGCGGGGCGACCTTGGCGAACCCCCGCGTGGCGGACACCCTCTGCACCATCCGGACGCCGATCACACCGCCACCTCCCCGCCCCCGAAGAGCCCGGCCGCCTTCGCCGCCCGGTCGCGCAACCGGTGCGGCGGCCCGAACAGCAACTCGTCCCCGGCCGCCCGCTTGAAGTACAGGTGCGCGTCGTGCTCCCAGGTGAAACCGATCCCGCCGTGCAACTGGATGCCCTCGGCGGCGGCCGACCACAACGCCTCCAGCCCCTGCGCGAGCGCGAGCCCGCCGTCCCCGGGGACCGGCTGCGCCGAGGAGAGCCGTGCGGGTGGCGCGGGCGGGAAACCGGACGCCGGCGGCGAAGCCGAGGCGGACCCCGCTCCCGCGCCGCAGGCCCACGCCGCGTAGTACGCCGCCGAGCGCGCCGCCTGCACCGCCACGTACACGTCGGCCAGCCGGTGCTTCACCGCCTGGAAGGAGCCGACGGGCCGTCCGAACTGCTCGCGCTGCCCGACGTACTCCACCGTCCGCTCCAGCACCCGGTCGGCCGCCCCGACGGCCTCGCAGGCGAGCACGGCGGCGACCGGCTCCCCGAGCGCCGCGAGCGCCGGCAGCACCTCCGCCCCGTCCTCGCCCAGCAACTCCGCGCGGACGTCCCGCAGTTGGATCCGCGCCTGGGGCCGGGTCGCGTCCAGGGCGGTCTGCCGTACGCGTACGACCCCGCCCGCGTCCCCCGGCACGAGGAACAGCCGGGTGCGGGACCGGGCGTAGCCTCCCGTGTGCGCCGCCACGACCAGCAGCCCGGCGCTGTGCCCGTCCAGGACCTGGTCCACCTGGCCGTACAGCAGCCATCCGTCCGCCGCGGGCCGCGCCTGCACTCCCCCGGCCCGCCCGCCCCCGGCGGCGTACCGACCGTTCCCGCCGGTCAGCGCGAGCGCGGTGGCGAGGTCGGGTCCGGCCACGGCGAGGGTGGCGGTGAGGGCGCCGGTGGCGAGGCGGGGCAGCAGGGCGGCGCGCTGGGCCTGCGTGCCGAGGGCGAGGACGAGGGGCGCGGCGAGCACGGCGGTGGCGAGGAGCGGTGAGGGGGCGAGCGCCCGGCCGGTCTCCTCGCAGGCGAGGGCCAGTTCGGTCACCGTGCAGCCGACCCCGCCGTACCGCTCGGGCAGGGCGAGGCCCGGCAGCCCGAGCCGGTCGGCGAGGTCGGACCAGAGGGCGGGGTCGTGTCCGGCGGGGGCGGCGAGAGCGGCGCGCAGGTCGCCGGGGCCGCAGCGCTTGCGGAGGAGCTCGCGCAGGGTGCGCCGGATCTCCTCCTGTTCGGCGGTGAGACGCGTGTCCATTGCTTCTCCCTGCTTTCCCCTCGGCCCTTCCCACGGGATCTGACGGGCCGTCATATTAGGAGGGTCGAAGCGAGATGCCCAGGGGACGGGACCGCTCATGACAGACGGAAGGCCGCCCATGACAGACGGAAGGCCGCTCATGACAGCCGGGAGCCGGAAAGTCGCCGTGGTCGGGGTGGCGCTGTCGGACTGCGGGCGGGTGGCGGACGCGACGCCGTACGCCCTGCACGCGCAGGCGGCCCGCCGCGCCCTCACGGACGCGGGACTGGACCGCTCGGTGGTCGACGGCTTCGCCTCCGCCGGGCTCGGCACGCTGGCCCCGGCCGAGGTCGCCGAGTACCTGGGCCTGCGCCCCACCTGGGTCGACTCCACCTCGGTCGGCGGCGCGACCTGGGAGGTGATGGCGGCGCACGCGGCGGACGCGATCGCGGCGGGCCACGCGCGCGCCGTCCTGCTCGTCTACGGCTCCACGGCCCGCGCCGACATCAGGGCGGGCCGCCGGACGGGCGAGCTGTCCTTCGGCGCCCGCGGCCCCCTGCAGTTCGAGGTCCCCTACGGGCACACCCTGATCGCCAAGTACGCGATGGCCGCCCGCCGCCACATGATCGAACACGGCACGTCCGTCGAGCAGCTGGCCGAGGTCGCGGTGCAGGCCCGGGCCAACGCGGCGCTGAACCCGGAGGCGATGTTCCGGGACCCGGTCACGGTGGACGACGTCCTCGCCGGCCCGGTGATCGCCGACCCGTTCACCAAGCTGCACTGCTGCATCCGCTCGGACGGCGGCGCGGCGGTCCTGCTGGCGGCCGAGGAGTACGTACGGGACTGCCGTACGGAACCCGTCTGGATCCTCGGCACCGGCGAGCACGTCTCGCACGCGGCGATGTCCGCGTGGGAGGACTTCACGGTCTCCCCGGCGGCGGTCAGCGGCCGGCTCGCCTTCGAGCGGGCCGGGGTGCGCCCGGCCGAGATCGACTTCGCCGAGATCTACGACGCCTTCACCTACATGGCCCTGGTGACCCTGGAGGATCTGGGCTTCTGCGGGAAGGGCGAGGGTGGGGCGTTCGTGGAGAAGGGCCGGCTGCTGGTGCGGGGCGGGCAGCTGCCGGTGAACACGGACGGGGGCGGGCTGTCGGCCCAGCACCCCGGGATGCGGGGGCTGTTCCTGCTCGTGGAGGCGGTGCGGCAGCTGCGCGGGGAGGCGGGCGAACGGCAGGTGCGGGCAAGGGACGGGGACCTGCCCCGGCTCGGGGTCGCCTCGGGGACGGGGGGCTGGTTCTGTTCGTCCGGGACGGTGGTGCTCGGCCGGAACTGATCCCCCGCCGGGCCGCCCGGGAAGACGACTCCCGCCGGCCGGTGTTGTCACCGGCCACGGACGAGCCGCAGGAGGAGACCTTCATGGCGTTGACCCGTGCACAGCGAGAGGCGTTCCTGGCCGAGCCGCACATCGCCGCGCTGGCGGTGGACGCGGGGCAGGGGCGGGCGCCGCTGACGGTGCCGATCTGGTACCGGTACGAGCCCGGCGGGGACGTGTGGATCATGACGGGGCGGGAGTCCCGCAAGTACGCCCTGATCAGCGAGGCAGGCCGGTTCTCGCTGATGATCGACCGGCTGGAGCCGACGATCAGGTACGTGTCGGTGGAGGGCCCCGTGGTGAGGACGGCCCCGGCGACGATCGAGGAGCTGCGGGAGATGTCGGCGCGCTACCTGCCGGCCGAGAAGGTGGCCGGCTACGTCGACTTCGCCTGGAAGAACCACGGGGAGCAGGTGGTGGCCCATATGCGTCCGCAGCGGTGGGTGTCGTCGGATCTCGGCCGGGTGTGAGCGCGCGAGTGTGAGCATGGGGGCATGGGAACTGATCTTCCGGCGCTGCTGAGGTCCCTGCGCGTGTGGGACCCGGAGACGACGACGCTGCCCGCCTTCGACCCGGCCACCGCCCCGCCGACGCCCCTGCTGCTGTTCACGGACTGGTTCGCGCAGGCGGTGGCGGCGGGGCAGCCCGAGCCGCACACGATGTCGCTGGCCACGGTGGACGAGGAGGGGCGGCCGGACGTGCGGACGGTGATGCTGCACGGCGCCGACGCGGACGCCTGGTCCTTCGCCTCGCACCGCACCAGCCGCAAGGGCCGGGCCCTGGCCGCGCACCCGTACGCGGCGCTGGCCTTCTACTGGCCGGTGCTGGGCCGCCAGGTCAGGGTGCGCGGACCGGTGACGGCGGCGCCCTCGGCCGAGAGCCAGGCCGATCTGCACGCCCGCTCCACGGGCGCGCTGGCCGCGGCCCTCACCGGCCGGCAGAGCGAGGAGCTGACCTCGGCCGAGGAACTGCGCCACGCCTCCCAGGCCGCCTGGGCCCGCGCCCGCGCCAACCCGGCCGAGCCGTCCCCGACCTGGACCCTGTACCGGCTGCACCCGGAGTCGGTGGAGTTCTTCCAGGGCGACGCGGAGCGGCGGCATGTGCGGCTGGAGTACCAGAGCACGCAGTTCGGCTGGCGCAGGGTGCTTCTGTGGCCCTGAGGGCGGCGTCCTTGCGGGCGCGCACGCCTCACCCCTGGTCGTCGCCGAACCGCCACACGGCGAAGTCCGCCACCGGGCGGTAGCCGATGCGCTGGTACAGCCCGTTGCTGGTGGGGTTGGCGAGGTCGGTGAAGAGCACCACCTCCGTGGCCCCCGCGGCCCGCGCGGCCCGGCTCACCTCCGCCGTGGCCGCGCCCGCGTAGCCCCGGCCGCGCAGCCCGGCCGGGGTGTAGACGGGGGCGACGCGGACCTGGCCGGCGATCTCGGGGGTGGCGCCGGCCAGGGAGACGGGGGTGCCGTCGGGTGTCTCCCAGAGGGTCGCGCCGCGCTGCGCGATGCGGGCGTCGGCCCACGCGCCCGGGTCCTGGGTGGCCTCCTGTCCGGCGTCCCGCATGAAATCGCCGTACCAGCGGGCCAGCAGCTCCCGGTCCCCGGCGTCCGCGATCCTGGCACGGCCCTCGGGGGCCGGCTCCGGTACGGTCAACTCGGCCAGCTGGTACAGCCGTTGCCGCTGGCGCAGCGCGGCCGCCGTGCCCGTCCGGCGCCGCCAGGCCGCCGCGAGGGCCTCAGCCGTGTCCTGCGGGCCCGAGACGCCGGGGGCGGGATGGTCCAGGTCCGCGAGCCGGGCCGCCAGGGCGTCGGCCTCGGTGGGGGTGAGCGCGGTGACGTGGAGCGGGAAGGGCGGGGTGTGGAGCAGGACCGCGCGGACGGCACCGTCCGGGCCGCCCCCGTCGTACAGGACGCCGAAGAGGGGGTCCGCGGCGCCGTAGACGTGCGGGCCGCGCCGGCGAAGGGTGTCCGTCACCGTCAGCGGGACGGTGTGCAGCGCCGGCCTGGAGTGCAGGAAGCCGCCCGCGCGGGCGAGGAACGCGTCGACGTCGTCGGTGAGATGCCAGTTCTCGGGGCTCATGCGCCCCCATCATCCGGCTCGCCGCCGGGCTCGAACACCGGTTTTCCGTCCTGGTACGCCACCCGCAGCGCCATCCCGGCGGCCAGGGCCCGCGGCGCGCAGCGCACGACCTGCGTCATCATCCGCGGTCCCTCCGCCAGGTCGACCACGGCGGCGACGTACGGTGTGCGCTCGCCGAAGGGCGGCAGGTCGTTGCGGTGGACGGTGGACCACGTGTAGAGGGTGGCCCGGCCGCTCGCCTCCTGCCAGGTCACGTCCTCGCTCCAGCAGTGCGGGCAGAACTCGCGGGGGTAGTGGTGGGCCCGGCCGCAGGCGCCGCAGCGGCGGATCAGCAGCCGGCCGCGCGCGGCCGCCTCCCAGTAGGGGCGGGTGAAGGCGTCGGGCTCCGGCAGGTCGTGGCGCGCGGCGCTCACCGGAACCACCCCAGCCAGGCGTCGAGGGACCAGCTCTGCCAGGCCATCGCGAACAGGCCGACGAGCGAGATCAGGGCCATCATCGAGTTCTGCCCCTGCTCCGCCCAGTCGTGGATCATGAGGACGAAGTAGAGCGCGTTCAGCAGCAGGCCGCCGGCCAGCGCGACCGGCGTGAGGAAGCCGAGGATCAGGCCGAGGCCGAGGGCGAGTTCGGCGTAGGCGACGACGTACGCCATCAGCCGCGGCCGCGGTCCGACGACCGTCGCGAAGCCGGTCCGCACCGGCGCCCAGCGGTGCTTGTCCGCGATCTCCGCCGCCCACGCGATGCCGCTGCCCCGCTCGAACCAGGCCTTCTTGTCCTTGTGCCGCCAGCTCTCCAGCCACCACAGCCCGAGGCCGATCCGCAGCACGGCGAGCCACTGGGCACCGTCCAGCCATATGGAGTCCATGACATCTGACGGTACGTCAGATGTCTGTCGAAGCCCACCCGTGCGTCCGCCTCGGTGGCCGACGCCGTCGGCGCTCTGGTTCTTCACCGGTTGCGAACCGTTCCCGTACACGCGTGATCAATCCGCAACCAATTCCGGTCTTGACCGAGACCCATCAAGCGGGTGGGTGAATACGCTCCGAGCATGGCCCACTCACGTTCCGCGTCCACCGCCGCATCCGCCGCCGTCCCACCGGGCCCGTCCCCGGCCCCGGCCGCCCACCCGGTGTACGTCATCGGCGGCGGTCCGGGCGGCCTGGCGGCCGCGTACGCGCTGCGGGCGCGGGGCGTGCGGGCGGTCGTCCTGGAGAAGGCGGACGCGGTGGGCGCCTCCTGGCGGGGCCACTACGACCGCCTCCGGCTGCACACCACACGGCGGCTGTCCGCCCTGCCGGGCCTGCGGATCCCCCGCCGGTTCGGGCGCTGGGTCGCCCGCGACGACCTGGTCCGCTACCTGGAGAAGTACGCCGAGCACCACGAGCTGGAGATCGTCACCGGCGTGGAGGTCTTCCGCGTCGAGCGGGCCCCGGACGGCGGCGGCTGGCTGCTGCGCGCCTCCGGCGGCCGTGAGCTGACCGGCAGCGCGGTCGTCGTCGCCACCGGCTACAACCACACCCCGCACCTGCCCGACTGGCCGGGCCGCGAGGGCTACACAGGCGAGCTGCTGCACGCGGCCGAGTACCGCGACGCCGGGCCCTACGCCGGCCGGGACGTGCTGGTCGTCGGCGCCGGCAACACCGGTGCCGAGATCGCCGTGGACCTGGTCGCGGGCGGGGCGGCGCGGGTGCGGCTGGCGGTGCGCACCGCCCCGCACATCCTGCGCCGCTCGACGCTCGGCTGGCCCGCCCAGTACACGGGCGTGCTGGTACGGCGGCTCCCGGCGGGCCTCGTGGACCGGCTGGCCGGGCCGTTCACCAGGGCCACCACACCGGACCTGACCGCGCACGGGCTGCCGCGCCCGGACACCGGCCTGTACAGCAGGGTCCGGCAGGGCGCGATCCCGGTGCAGGACGCCGGCCTGATCGACGCCGTGCGCGCCGGCAGGGTGGAGATCGTGGCCGCCGTCGACTCCTTCGAGGGCGGGAACCCCGCAAGGGTCGTCCTCGCCGACGGCAGCCGGATCGAGCCCGACGCGGTGATCGCGGCGACGGGGTACGCGCGGGGGCTTCGGGAGCTGGTCGGGCATCTCGACGTGCTCGACGGGCGCGGCCTGCCGGTCGTACGCGGCGGCCGCAGCCCCGCGCAGGCGCCCGGCCTGTACTTCACCGGATTCACCAACCCGATCAGCGGGATGCTGCGGGAGCTGGCGCTGGACGCCGGACGGATCGCGAAGGCCGTCGCCAGGCACACCCGCCGGTGACTTCCAAGGCCCGACCAGTTCCTGACTGTGCGTCATTTCAGTAATCTGACACGGCGTCAGTTTACTTCTGCTGTCTCACAGGAGCGGGGCGGACCGATGCTTGGATCAACCCACGGCACCCTCACCACCGACTCCCGCCGGGCCCGGGTCATCGCGTGCGGCGATCAGCGGCCCGGCCCCGCGGTCCACGGCCGGGCCCGCGACCTCGATGTCAGCGGTCGCCCGCTGTACGCGGACGTCCCGGACCTCACCCGCTTCTTCCGCCCCGGGTCCGTCGCCGTGATCGGCGCCTCGGACGCCGAGGGCCGGCCGAACACCGGGATCACCCGGCAGCTGCTGGCCTGGGCCGAGCGGGTCGGGGCGCGGGTGCACCCGGTGCACCCCACCCGCCCGTCCGTCTTCGGCGTCCCCTGTGCCGCCTCCGTCGCCGAACTCCCGGCCGGCCAGGTCGACCTGGCCGTCCTCCTGGTGGCCGACCCGCTCCCCGTGATCGAGGAACTGGCCGACGCCAAGGTGAGGTTCGCCGTCGCCTTCGCCTCGGGCTTCGCCGAGACGGGCGAGGCCGGCGCGGCGGCGCAGGAGCGGCTGGCGGACGCCGTACGCCGCTCGGGCCTGCGCCTGCTCGGTCCGAACACCAACCTGAACGCCTTCGAGCCCGTCCGCGAGGACCTGACCGGCCCGGCGATCGCGCTGATCACCCAGTCCGGCCACCAGGGCCGTCCGGTCTTCTCGCTGCAGGAGCTGGGCATCCGCCTGTCCCACTGGGCGCCCACCGGCAACGAGGCCGATCTGGAGAGCGCCGACTTCATCTCGTACTTCGCCGAACAGCCCGAGGTCGGCGCCATCGCCTGTTACGTGGAGGGCCTGAAGGACGGCCGCGCCTTCCTGCTGGCCGCCGACCGCGCCGCCCGCCGCGGGGTGCCGGTGGTCGCGGTGAAGGTGGGCCGCACCGAGGCCGGCGCGCGCACGGCCGCCTCGCACACCGGCAAGCTGACCGGCGCGGACGAGGTGGTGGACGCGGCGATGCGGCAGTACGGGGTCGTCCGGGTCGACGCGCTGGACGAACTCCAGGACACCGCCGCCCTGTTGGCGCGGGCGCGGGCCCCGCTGGCGGACGGGGTGGCCGTCTACTCGATCTCCGGCGGCACGGGCGCGCACGTCGCCGACCTGGCCGCCGGGATGGGGCTGAGCCTGCCGAGGCTGTCGGACGAGCGCCAGGCGCAGCTGCACCAGTGGATACCGGGGTACCTGAGCGTGGCCAACCCGGTCGACAACGGCGGGCACCCGGTGGGCGACCGGCGCGGCCGGCAGATCATCGACGCGCTCCTGGCCGATCCGTCGATCGGGGTCCTTCTCTGCCCGGTGACCGGGCCCTTCCCGCCGCTCAGCGACCGGCTCGCGGCGGACCTGGTGGCAGCGGCCGAGGAGACGGACAAGCTGGTCTGCGTGGTGTGGGGCTCCCCGGTGGGCACGGAGCCGGCGTACCGCGAGACCCTGCTGGGCTCGTCCCGCGTGGCGACGTTCCGCACGGTGGGCAACTGCCTGGCGGCCGTGCGCGCGTGGCTGGACCACCACGCCTTCGTGAGCGACTACCGCTCCCCCTTCGACGAGGCCCCGCGCACGCCCTCCCCCTCCTGTCGCAAGGCGCAGGCCCTGCTCAGCCCCGGCCGGCAGCTCAGCGAGCACGCGGCCAAGCAACTGCTGCGCGCCTACGGCATCCGGGTCCCGCGCGAGCAGCTGGTCACCAGCGCGGCGGCGGCCGTACGCGCCGCCGCGCAGATCGGTTACCCCGTGGTGATGAAGGCCTCGGGCGCCCAGATCGCCCACAAGACCGAACTGGGCCTCGTGAAGATCGGCCTGACCTCGGCCAGCCAGGTGCGCGACGCCTACCGCGAGCTGACCGACATCGCCCGCTACGAAGGTGTCCCGCTGGACGGGATCCTCGTGTGCCAGATGGTCGGACAGGGCGTGGAGATGGTCGTCGGGGTCACCCACGACGACCTGTTCGGCCCGACCGTGACGGTGGGCCTCGGCGGCATCCTGGTCGAGGTGCTGCGCGACGCGGCGGTCCGCGTCCCGCCCTTCGGCGAGGACCAGGCCCGCGCCATGCTCGCCGAGCTGCGCGGCCGGGCCCTGCTGGACGGTGTCCGGGGCCGCCCGCCGGCCGACCGCGAGGCGCTGGTGGAGGTGGTCCTGCGGGTCCAGCGCATGGCGCTCGAACTCGGCGACCGCGTCGCCGAGCTGGACATCAACCCGCTGCTGGTACTGCCGCGGGGGCAGGGCGCGGTGGCGCTGGACGCGCTGGTGGTGTGCCGGTGACCCCCGCCGTCGAGGACGAGGTCAGGGACCGGGTCCACTACGTCACCCTGTGCCGCCCCGAGGCGCTGAACGCCCTCACCCCGGACATGCGGGAGCGGCTGGTCGGGCTGTTCACGGCGGCCTCGGCGGATCCGGGGGTACGGGCGCTGGTGCTGACCGGCACCGGGCGGGGCTTCTGCGCGGGGGCGGACCTGCGGGGCACCGGCGCGGGCGAGCGGCTGCCCGGGGACGTGGCCCGGGTGCTGCGCCGGGGCGCCCAGCGGCTGATCGCGGCCGTGCTGGACTGCGAGAAGCCGGTGATCGCCGCCGTCAACGGCACGGCGGCGGGTCTGGGCGCACATCTGGCGCTCGCCTGCGACCTGGTCCTGGCCGCCGAATCGGCCCGCTTCATCGAGGTGTTCGTCCGCCGGGGCCTGGTGCCGGACGCGGGCGGCGCCTACCTGCTGCCCCGCCTGCTCGGACCGCACCGGGCCAAGGAGCTGATGTTCCTCGGGGACGCGCTTGCCGCGCCGGAGGCCGAGCGGCTGGGCCTGGTCAACCGGGTCGTACCGGACGGGGACCTGGCGCGGACGGCCCGCGCGTGGGCGGCCCGCCTGGCCGCCGGCCCCACCCGCGCCCTGGCTCTGACCAAGCACCTGGTGAACACCTCCCTCGACTCCTCCCGCGCGACCGCCTTCGCCGCGGAGGCCTGGGCCCAGGAGATCAACATGACCACCGAGGACGCCCAGGAGGGCCTGCGGGCGTTCGCGGAGCGCCGCGGCCCGCAGTTCCGGGGAAGGTGAGGCCGCCGGGACTTCTCATCTGACGGTGCGTCAGCTTCAATGGGAGGCGTGATGGGACACGCAGGGGCGGCAGCGGCGGCCGTCCGTTACCTCAGGTCGGCGCCGGGGCCCGTGGAGCCGTTGCCGCGGCCGGAGTTGCGCTGCGTCCGGGAGGACGAGCGGGCCCCGGTGGAGCCGGGCGAGTTCCGCCGGGTGCTCGGGCACTTCGCGACCGGGGTCACGGTCATCACCGCCCCGGCCGCCGCGGGCGAACGGGGCCCCGCCGGGTTCGCCTGCCAGTCCTTCTCCGCCCTCTCCCTCGAACCGCCCCTGGTCTGCTTCCTGGTGGGCCGCGCGTCCACCACCTGGCCGCGCATCGCCCGCGCCGGCGTCTTCTGCGTCAACGTGCTCGGCGCCGGCCAGGGCGAGCTGTGCCGTGCGTTCGCGGTGCGCGGCGCGGACAAGTTCGCGGGGGTCGCGTACGACGCGGCGCCCGTGTCGGGCTCGCCGCGCCTGGCCGGTGCGGCGGCCTGGATCGACTGCGCGGTCCAGGCCGTGCACACCGGGGGCGACCACCTCATCGTCGTGGGACGGGTGTCCGCCCTCGGCGCGGCGGGGGCCGGGGACCCACTCCTCTTCCACCGGGGGCGCTTCGCCCGCCTGGGGCCCGACGGCCCCTGAGCCGCACGCCGGTCCGCCCGCCTCACACCCGGCGTCCCCCGCACCTCAGCCCGGCGCCAACCGCCACAACGACGTCACCTCGGCGGCGCGGGCCGCGTGCAGCGGGTCGTCCCGGCGTTGCGCGCGTGGGTGGCGGGGGCGGGTGTCCAGGCGGCCGAGCACCCTCAGTCCCGCCCGCCCGATCGCCCCGCGCAGCTCGGCGCGGGTCCGCAGGCCCAGGTGTTCGGCGAGGTCGGAGAGGATCAGCCAGCCTTCGCCGCCGGGTTCCAGGTGGGCAGGGAGCCCGGTCAGGAAGGCGTGCGGCCGCCGGGGCGGCGGGAGTTCGCTCTCAGAGCGCCAGCGGGCGGACAGGGGTTCGTCGTTCTCGGTCCAGCGGACCAGGGACACGGCCTGCTCCTCGGGAGGGGGTTCCTGCGTGGGCGGGCACGAGGAACACGTCGCCGAGGACCATGCCGAGTGTCATGAACTTCCCTTTCGTCAAGCGTGCGTTCAGGATACGGCCGGCGCGAGGACCGGTGGGGCCGTGCGGCGGATCACCAGGGACATCAGCGCCGCCGCCGCGCACAGGGCGCCGGAGGCGTACCAGACGAGGTCGTAGGAGCCGAAGACGTCGCGGGCGACGCCGCCGAGGTAGGCGACCAGGGCCGCGCCGATCTGGTGGGAGGCGAGGACCCAGCCGAAGACGATGGCGCTGTCGTCGCCGAACTGCTCGCGGCACAGGGCCAGGGTGGGCGGGACGGTGGCCACCCAGTCGAGGCCGTAGAAGACGATGAAGAAGAGCATCGGCGGGTGGACCGACGGGCCCAGCAGCATCGGCAGGAACAGCAGGGACAGCCCGCGCAGGGCGTAGTACACGGCCAGCAGGCGGCGCGGTTCGAAGCGGTCGGTGAACCAGCCGGAGGCGATCGTGCCGGCCACGTCGAACACGCCGACGACCGCGAGCAGCGAGGCCGCCGTGGTGACCGGCATGCCGTGGTCGTGCTCGGCGGGCACGAAGTGGGTCTGGATCAGGCCGTTGGTGGAGGCACCGCAGATCGCGAAGGTGCCGGCCAGCAGCCAGAAGGTGCCCGTGCGCACGGAGGTCGCGAGGACCCCGAGCGTGCGGCGGGCGGCGCCCGGCACCGGCGGGGGCTTGGGGACGAACTCCGCCGCGCCGTACGGCTTCGCGCCGACGTCCGCCGGGTGGTCCCGGAGCAGCAGCCACACGAAGGGGACGACGGCGAGGGCGGCCAGGGCGACCGTCACGGCCGCCGGGCGCCAGCTGTGGTGCTCCACGATCCAGGACAGCACCGGCAGGAAGATCAGCTGGCCGGAGGCGGACGCGGCGGTGAGGATGCCGCTGACCAGTCCGCGCCGCTCGGTGAACCAGCGGTTGGTGACCGTCGCCGCGAAGGCGAGGGCCATCGAGCCCGAGCCGAGGCCCACCAGCAGGCCCCAGCACAGCCACAGCTGCCAGGCCGCCGTCATCCACACCGTCAGGCCCGAGCCGGCCGCGATCACCGTCAGCGCGACGGCGACCACCTTGCGGATGCCGAAGCGGTCCATCAGCGCGGCGGCGAACGGGGCCGTGAGCCCGTAGAGCGCGAGGTTGAGGGAGACGGCCGCGCCGATCGTGCCGCGCGACCAGCCGAACTCCTGGTGCAGCGGGTCGATCAGCAGGCCGGGCAGGGAGCGGAAGGCGGCCGCGCCGATGATCGTGACGAACGTGACGGCGGCGACGAACCACGCGCGGTGCACGCGCGGACGCCGGGCGGGCGGGGCCGCCCGGACGGGGGCTGCGGCAGGACTTGTCTGAGTCACGTCATACAGCGTCCGCTGTCCGGCCCCGCACAACGAGCGGCCCGGAGGACAGCATTCGCTAGGATCGGGCCATGGACATCGATCGGGCCACGGCCGCTGCCGGCGCCTCCCGCGAGGCTTTCCGTCCGCACCGCGTCGTCGTCCTCGCCCTGGACGGCCTCCTGCCCTTCGAACTGGGCATCCCGCACCGCGTCTTCGGCCGTGCCAGGGACGAGCGGGGCCGGCACCTGTACGAGGTCGTGACCTGCTCGGTGCGCCCGCCGGGACCGGTCGAGACCGACGCGGACTTCTCCGTGCACGTCGCGCACGGCCCCGAGGCGCTGGCCGGGGCCGACACGGTGATCGTCCCGGCGTCGTACGAACTCGGCCCGGTCTTCGAGGAGGGCCGGCTCACCGAGGAGCTGGCCGCCGCCCTCGCCCGCGTCCGCCCCGGCACCCGCCTCGCCTCCATCTGCACCGGCTCTTACGTCCTCGCAGCCGCCGGCCGCCTCGACGGCCGCCCGGCGACCACGCACTGGGCCGAGGCCGAGCACTTCCAGCGGCTCTTCCCGCGCATCGAGGTCGACGCCGACGTGCTGTTCATCGACGACGGCGACGTGCTGACCTCCGCCGGGGTGGCCGCCGGCATCGACCTGTGCCTGCACATGGTGCGCCGCGACTTCGGCACGGCCGTCGCCAACGACGTGGCCCGGCGCATGGTCGTCCCCCCGCACCGCGACGGCGGCCAGGCCCAGTACATCCAGCGCCCGGTCCCCGACCCGCAGCTGGCGACCACGACCGCCGCGCGCGCCTGGGCGCTCGGCCGACTGCACGAGCCGATCCAGCTGCGGGACATGGCCGCGCGGGAGTCCATGTCGGTGCGCACCTTCACCCGCCGCTTCCGCGAGGAGGTCGGCGTCAGCCCCGGCCAGTGGCTCACCCAGCAGCGCGTCGAACGCGCCCGCCATCTGCTGGAGACCACCGACCTGTCCGTCGACCAGGTCGCCGCCGAGGCGGGCTTCGGCACGGCCCAGTCGATGCGCCAGCATCTGCAGCAGGCGCTCGGCGTGACCCCGACCGCCTACCGGCGCACCTTCCGCACGACGGCCGGCAGGGCCGCCTGAGCCGGGCGGGACGGCCCCGGCTCAGAAGGTGAGCACCGCCCGCGCCACCCGTCCCGCCTCGGCGTCCGCCCGCGCCTTCTCGAAGTCCTCCACCGTGTACACCGCCGTCACCAACTCGTCGAGCAGCAGCCGGCCTTGCCGGTACAGCTCGGCGTACAGCGGGATGTCCCGCTGGGGGCGCGAGGAGCCGTAGCGGCAGCCCAGGACGGACTTGTCCAGGTACAGCGAGGAGACGCGGAAGGAGGCCTCGGCGGTGGCCGGCGGGACCCCGAGGAGGACCGCCTGCCCGTGCCGGTCGAGGAGGTCGATGGCCTGCCGGACCAGCTCCACCCGGCCGACGCACTCGAAGACGTGGTCGGCGCCCGTGGGCAGGACGTCCCGCACGCCCTGCGTGGAGGTCAGGAAGTCGGTGGCGCCGAACCGCCGGGCCGCCGCCTCCTTGTCGGGGTTGGCGTCCACGGCGACGATCCGCAGCGCCCCCGCGATCCGCGCGCCCTGGATGACGTTGAGCCCGACCCCGCCGGTGCCGATGACGACGACGCTGTCCCCCCGGTCCACCCGGGCCCGGTTCAGCACGGCCCCCACCCCCGTGAGCACCCCGCAGCCGATGAGCGCGGCGGACGGCAGCGGCAGGTCCGCCGGGATGCGTACCGCCTGGACGGCCCTGACGATCGTGCGCTCGGCGAAGGCCGAGTTGGCGGCGAACTGGTGGACCGGCTCGGTGCCCCGCGTGAACGGCCGGCCGGGGCGGCCGATCGCCTGCCGGCACATGGTCGGCCGGCCCCGGTCGCACTCCGGGCACGCGCCGCAGTTGGCGAGGGTGGACAGCGCCACATGGTCCCCGGGGACGACATGGGTGACCCCGGCACCGACCGCCTCGACCACCCCGGCGCCCTCGTGTCCCAGCACCACCGGCACCGGGAAGGGGATCGTCCCGTCCACCACGGACAGGTCGCTGTGGCACAGCCCCGCCGCCGCGACGGCCACCAGCACCTCACCGGCCCCCGGCTCGCGCACGGCGAGATCGTCGACCACCCGCACCCGCTCGCCGTCGAACACCACTCCGCGCATCACGGGGCCCCCTTGGGCTCTCTGGGCAGGCCGAGCACCCGCTCGGCGATGATCGTGCGCTGGACCTGGTCCGAGCCGCCGTAGACCGTGTCGGCCCGGGAGAAGAGGAACAGGTGCTGGTCCGCGTCGAGTTCGTACGGCGCCGCCGGCGACCACCGCGCCGGGCCCACGCCCGCCTCCGCGCCCCGCACCCGCACCGCCAGCTCGCCCAGCCGCTGGTGCCAGCCGGCCCAGAGCAGCTTGGCCACACTGGGCGCGCCGGGATCGCCGGAGCCGCCGAGGGTGCGCAGGGCGTGCCGGCGCATGGTCCGCAGCTCGGCCCACTGCCGTACGAGCAGCGCCCGTACGACGGGATCGTCCGCGGCGCCGCTCGCCACCGCGGCGCGCACCACCCGCCCCAGCTCCGCGGCGAAGCCGACCTGCTGGGCGAGCGTCGACACGCCTCGCTCGAAGCCCAGCAGGCTCATCGCGACCCGCCAGCCCTGCCCCGCACCCCCGACGACGTGCTCCACGCGCGCGTGCGCCCCGTCGAAGAAGACCTCGTTGAAGTCGCTGGTGCCGGTCATCTGCCGGATCGGCCGGACCTCGATGCGGCCGGGCTGGTCCATGGGGACGAGCAGGAAGCTCAGCCCGTGGTGGCGGCGGGAGTCCGGCTCGGTGCGGGCGAGCACGAAACACCAGTCGGCCTCGTGGGCGAGCGAGGTCCAGATCTTCTGCCCGCTGATCCGGTACCGGTCCCCGTCCCGCACGGCCACGGTACGGATCCCGGCCAGGTCGGAGCCGGCCCCGGGCTCGCTGTACCCCTGGCACCACAGCTCCTCGCCGGCGGCGACGGGCGGCAGGAACCGCTTCTTCTGCTCCGCACCGCCATGCGCGAGGAGCGTGGGCGCGAGCAGGTTCTCCCCGATGTGCCCCGACCGCCCCGGCGCCCCCGACCGCGCGTACTCCTCGGCCCAGACGACCTGCTGGGTGAGCGTGGCGGTGCGGTTGCCGTACCCCGCCTCCGGCCAGCCGATCCCTATCCAGCCGGCGGCACCGAGGGTGCGTTCCCATGTACGGCGGTCGGTCGAGGGGCCGGCGTTGGCCGCCAGCCACGCACGGGCCTGCGCGCGGAACCGCTCGTCCTGCCGGCCGAACTCGAAATCCATAGGTGGACCACCTTCACGTGGGAGGGTCACGGGAGCGTCCCTGAAGGGCGTGAGTCATCGGGCGTTCGGCCGGGCCCCACTGCGCGCCGCCTCTTCCATCGCCAGGAGCTGGGACAGCATCGGCATCGGATCCACCCCGACCGACCCCGGCAGCAACTCCGCGATCCGCTGCGGCGTCCAGGGCCCCTCCCCGTAGACCGAACGCAGTTCCCTGGGTTGCGCCCACACCGCGATCTTCGGCCCCGCGACGGTGTACACCTGCCCGGTGATGCCGAGCGCGGCGGCCCCGTCGGACATCAGGTACACCACCAGCGCGGCCACGTCCTCCGGCTCGCCGATCTCCGTCAGCTCCACGGGGACGTTCGCCGACATCCGCGTACGGGCCACCGGCGCCACCGCGTTCGCGCTCACCCCGTACTTGTGCAGACCCAGCGCCGCGCTGCGGACCAGCGAGATGATCCCGCCCTTCGCCGCGCTGTAGTTGGCCTGGGAGACCGAGCCCTGGTGGTTGCCGCTGGTGAAGCCGATCAGGGTGCCCGAGCGCTGCGCGCGCATCACCGCGGAGGCCGCCCGGAAGACGGTGAACGTGCCCTTGAGGTGGGTGGCGAGCACGGGGTCCCACTCCCGCTCGGTCATGTTGAACAGCATCCGCTCGCGCAGGATCCCGGCGACGCAGACCGCTGCGTCGAGCCGGCCGTACGACGCGAGTGCCGTGTCCACGACCCGCTGTCCGCCCGCCATGGTGGAGATGTCGTCGGCGACCGCGACGGCCTCGCCGCCCGCCGCCTCGATCTCCTTGACGACGGCCTCGGCGACCTCGCTCGTCGGCGCGGTGCCGTCCGTGGTGACGCCGTAGTCGTTGACGACGACCCGCGCGCCCTCGGCGGCGGCCGCCCGCGCGACCGCGCGGCCGATGCCCCGTCCGGCCCCCGTGACAGCGACCACCTTGCCTGCCAAGAAGTTCCCCACGCCCGGCCCCTTCCCACGGTTTCTGACGGCCCGTTAGATTTTATGGCCCGCCGGACGCGCGGACACAAGCCCCGGGGAGGCACCGGATGGCACTGCCCAAGGAGTTCCACGAGATCGCCGAGCGCGTGAACAACTGGGGGCGCTGGGGGGCGGACGACGAGATCGGGACGCTGAACCTCATCACCGACGAGGTCGTGCGCGAGGCCGCCGCCTGCGTGCGCACCGGCCGCCGCGTCCCGCTCGCCCTGCCGCTCAGACAGGACGGCGTGCAGACCGGGGTGATCCCGGGCCGGATCAACCCGCTGCACGCCATGGTGCAGCTCAACCAGGAACTCTTCGGCCCCGGCACGGTCGCGTGCAGCGACGACGCGGTGACGATGGGCCTGCAGGCGGGCACCCACTGGGACGCGCTCACCCACGTCTCGCACTCCGGGAAGCTCTACAACGGCCGCCCGGCGCACACGGTGACCGCGCACGGCGGCGCCGAGTTCAGCGGGATCGACACGGCGCGGCACATCGTCTCGCGCGGCGTGCTCCTGGACGTGGCACGCGCGCGTGGCGTGGACCGGCTGGAGGGGGGCCACGCGGTGACACCGGAGGACCTCGATGCGGCGGAGGAACTCGCGGGTACGCGCGTGCGCGCCGGTGACATCGTGCTCGTGCGCACGGGCCAGGTGCGGGTGTACCTCGCCGGGGACAGGCACGGGTACGGCCATCCGTCCCCGGGACTGTCCGTCCGCACCCCGGAGTGGTTCCACACGCGCGATGTCGCGGCGGTCGCGAACGACACGCTCACCTTTGAGGTCTTTCCGCCCGAGATCGACGATCTGTGGCTGCCCGTGCACGCGCTGGACCTGGTGGAGATGGGGATGCTCCAGGGGCAGAACTGGAATCTCGAAGAGTTGTCCACAGCCTGTGGACAAGCCGGGCGGTACGCCTTCCTGCTGTCGGCGATGCCGGAGCCGTTCGTCGGTGCGACGGGCACACCGGTGGCACCGGTGGCGATCCTGTGAGGTCCCGTCACCGGTTGAAAGGCCGGTGGAACCGGATGGCGGCGCGCCCCCCGACGGCGCGTCTCCCCCACGGCCGTGCGCACACGCCGCCATCCGATGCGACCCACACCCGGCGAGGACCACCGTCTTCGGGCCCTCGCCGTCCCCTCGCGGCGAATCGACGCCCACCAGCGTGTTCAGCCGGTCACCTGTCGTCAACGCCGGAACGGGGATTTGTCACATACGCACCATTCGCAGCCCCCGCGCACGGATGCACCCCCGGCGCACGCGGCACCGGGATCTACACCGCCTCGAAGGCCAGCCCCTCGTACGCGGACAGACCGCCCCCGTACACCAGCGCCGCGCCCTTCCGGGGCGGTTCCCCGTCCGAGGGTGAACAGCGGTCCAGTTCGCACCAGATGCTCTTGCCGCCACCCTCCGGGCTCCAGCCCCACCGGTCGGCGAGACAGTCCACGAGGGCGAGGCCCCGGCCACCGGTGGCGTCACTGCGGGCGCAGCGCGGCACGGGGGCGCGCGAGCTGGTGTCGGCCACCTCGACCCGCACCGTGGCCGACGGGGCGGACTCGGCGGGCCCGGCCGGCCCGGCCAGCAGCGAGAGCCGCAGCACGGCCGGACGGCCCGTGTGCACCACGGCGTTGGTCACCAGCTCGGAGACGAGCAGGACGAGGTTCTCGGCCAGCGGCTCGTCGACCGCTATCCCGAGCCCGGCGAGCCGGGAGCGCGCCCACCTCCTCGCCCGCCCCACCTCCGCGGGGTCGGGCCGGATCTCCAGCTGCACTTGAAGCACCTGCACCGCTCACACCATCCGAACCGGCGGACACATGACCCCGTATCGCCCGGCCGCCGCGGCGCGAGCCGCGACGACGATCACGACGAGGGCCACGATCGTAGCCATTTTCTGCATGGCCAGAACAACGGCCAGAGCGGGGATCACGGACCGTGATTCCCTTATGAGACAGCATGGTTGACGTACAGTCACCCCAACAAGCGCTTCGGGCATATTCCAGCGCGAAGGAGTACGCGTAGGGCATACTGTGCGACGCTCGGGCCGGGGAGTCGAACAGGCGGCGTCCGAAACGGAGTCCGGCCCCGCGACCGCCCCGCGAGCAGCGGCGCGCGCCACTCCGCCCGGCATCACCCCGGGGGTGTCGCCGGCCCGGCTCGCGCTCACAGCCACTCGCATCCCACACAAGGTACCGGAGCGGGCGCCCGACGACGGGCTGTTACGAGTCGCACGAGGAGCACAACAGCGCATCAACGCTCCGTGACGCAACCCCGCCACGATCCGCGACATCCTGGGCCATGGATTTTCGGGCGCCGCAGCCCAGAGCGGTGCCGCGCGATCAGCCCGGCAGCGCGGCGGCGAGCAGTTCCTCACTCTGCGTGCTCCCGCCGCCACGCTCGGCCCGCACCCAGGCCCGCTTCAGATGCAGGTGGACGTCCGCTTCCCAGGTGAAACCCATGCCGCCGTGCACCTGGAGGCAGTCGCGGGCGCCGCGTACGGCGGCCTCGTCGGCGAGCAGGCGGGCGGCGGCGACGTCGGCGGGATCGGCGGTGACGGCCGCCGCGTACACCGCCGCACGGGCGATCTCGGTGCGCGCCAGCAGGTCGGCGCACAGGTGCTGGACGGCCTGGAAGGAGCCGATCGGCCGCCCGAACTGCTCACGGGTCCGGGCGTGTTGCACGGCCAGCTCGCACACCCGTGCGGCTGTGCCCAGTTGTTCGGCCGCGGTGAGGAGGACGGCGAGGGTGCCGGTGGGTGGGCCGGTGAGGCGGTCGGGGAGGGGACCGGTAACGGGACCGGCGAGAGGACCGGTGAGGCGGTCGGGGAGAGGCGCGGTGAGCAGGGCGGCCGAGGCCGTGCCGGTGACCCGGTGCAGGGGGGTCAGCGGGTCCACCGAGCGCAGGGGCACAGCCCCCGACGCGTCCCCGAGCACGGTGTCCGCCGCCGCCAGCCACTCCACGACCGGCCCGTCCACGGCCGTCACCACCGTCTCCCCGGTGGCCGCCCCCGGCACGTCGGCGGCCGCCAGGTGCGTGGCGACCAGCGGGCCCGGCACGAGCGCCCGCCCCGCCTCCTCGAACGCCAGCGCCGCCTCGGGCAGGCCCAGCCCGACCCCGCCGGCCGGTTCGGGCAGGCGGAGGGCGAAGAAGCCGGCCTCGCCGAGCGCCCGCCACAGCCCGCGGTCCAGCCGCCCCGGCGCGTCCACGGCCGCCCGCAGCGCCTCCCGGCCGAAGCACCGGGCCAGCAGCTCCCGCACCCCCGCTCGCAACGCGCGCTGGTCGTCGGTGAGTTGGAAACGCACGCTCATCTCCCCCTGGGCAGGCCGAGGATCCGCTCGGCCACGATGGTGCGCTGGATCTGCGAGGTCCCGGCGGCGATGGTGTACGACAGGGACGACAGGCGGTCCAGGACCCACGGCCGGTCCAGGTCGAGGCAGTCCGGGCCGAGGACGTCGGCGGCGGTGTCGTACAGCTCCTGGCGGGCGTGCGAGTAGCGGAGCTTGAAGACCGAGGCGCCCGCGCCGGGCACGCCCCCGCTCGCCTCCGCCGCGCTGACGTTCCACTGGGTCAGCCGCCACAGCGCCCGGAACTCCGCATCCAGCCGGCCGAGGCGGCGGCGCAGCACGGGATCGTCCCAGCGGCCGTTCTCCCGTGCCGCGCGGGCGAGTTCGCCGAGCACCCGGCGGCAGGCCACCACCTCGCCGACGAACGCGGTGCCCCGCTCGAAGGACAGGGTCACCATGGTCACCCGCCAGCCGTCGTGCTCCGCGCCGACCCGGTTGGCCACCGGCACCCGGACCTCGTCCAGGAAGACCTCGGCGAACTCCGCGGACCCGGCGAGCGTGCGCAGCGGCCGTACGGTGACACCCTCGGCGGCCATGGGCAGCGCGAGCCAGGTGATGCCCCGGTGCTTCGGCGCGTCCGGGTCGGTACGCACCAGCAGTTCGCACCAGTCGGCGACCTCGGCGTGCGAGGTCCAGATCTTGGACCCGCTCACCACGTAGTCGTCGCCGTCCCGCCACGCGCGCGTGCGCAGCGCGGCGAGGTCGGAGCCGGCCCCCGGCTCGCTGAACCCCTGGCACCACACCTCCTCACCGCGCAGGATCGGCGGCAGCCAGCGCGCCCGCTGCCCTTCGGTGCCCTCGGCGGCGATGGTCGGCCCGGCGTGCAGCAGGCCCACGAAGTTCGCCCCCACGTAGGGCGCCCCGGCGCGCTCGGTCTCCTCCAGGAAGATCAGCCGGGTGGTCGGGGAGGCGCCCCAGTGGACGTCGGCGTACCCGGCGTCGTACAGCATGCGCTGCCAGCCGAGGTCGTACGCCCGGCGCGCGGGCCAGTCGCCGGGCGGCGGCTTCGCCGGGAGCGCGGGCAGGACCTTCGCGAGCCACTCCCGCAGCCGGGCCCGGAAGTCCTCCTCCTCCCGTGTGTACGAGAGGTCCATCACCTGTCGAGGTCCAGGCCGAGCATGCGGATGGCGTTGCCCCGCATCAGCTTGTGGACGGTCTCGTCGTCCAGCCCCTTCACATGGTCGAGGGCGACCTCCTTGGTGTGCGGGAAGGTCGAGTCGACGTGCGGGTAGTCGGTCTCGAAGGTGGCGTTGTCGCGGCCGACGACGTCGATCGAGGCGACGCCGTGCCGGTCGCGGAAGAAACAGCAGAAGATCTGCCGGTAGTAGTACGTCGACGGCGGCTCTGGGACCAGGTCCCTGACCCCGCCCCAGGCCCGGTGCTCCTCCCACACGTCGTCGGCGCGCTCCAGGGCGTACGGGATCCAGCCCATCTGCCCCTCGGAGTACGCGAGGAGGAGGCGCGGGAAGCGGACCAGGACCCCGCTGAAGAGGTAGTCCATCATCGAGGCCATCGCGTTGTTGAAGCTGAGCGAGGCCTGCACGGCGGGCGGGGCGTCCGGGGAGGCGGCGGGCATCTGCGAGCTGCTGCCGATGTGCAGGTTGACGACCGTGCCGGTCTCCTCGCAGACGGCGAAGAACGGGTCCCAGTAGCCGGAGTGGATGGACGGCAGCCCGAGGTGGGTCGGGATCTCGGAGAAGGTCACGGCCCGCACCCCGCGCCCGGCGTTGCGCCGGATCTCGGCGACGGCCAGTTCCACGTCCCACAGCGGGATCAGGCACAGCGGGATCAGCCGCCCCCCGCTGTCCCCGCACCACTCCTCCACCATCCAGTCGTTGTAGGCGCGCACGCACGCGAGGGCGACCTCCTTGTCGTGCGCCTCGGCGAAGGTCTGCCCGCAAAAGCGCGGGAAGGTCGGGAAGCAGAGGCTGGCCTCGACGTGGTTGAGATCCATGTCGGCCAGCCGCGCCGCGGGATCCCAGCACCCGCGCCGCATCTGCTCGCGCGTGATCCCCTCCAGGGTCATCTCGTCCCGGTCGAAGCCGACGGCGGCGATGTTGCGCTTGTACGGGAACTTCAGGTCCTCGTAGATCCACCAGTCCGTCGGCTGCCCCGCCGGGTCCATGGTGATCTGGTACTTCCCGCCGACGTAGGCCAGTTCGCCGATCCCGGCGGTCAGCGGCTTCGGCCCCCGGTCCCGGTACTTGGCGGGCAGCCAGGTCTCGAAGAGGTGGGCGGGCTCGATCACGTGGTCGTCGACGCTGATGATGCGGGGCAGTTCGGTCATGGTTTCCCCTCCGCGTTCTGAGCCGCCGGGCAGTACTTATCTGATGACCCGTCAGTTAGCATGACATCTGACGAGCCGTCAGCCAAGTCACTCACGGCCAGGGGGCACCACGCCATGGACGAGACCCCGCACACCCTGAGTTGCGCGCCCACGCTGTGGGACCTGGTCGTCCGCCGGGCTCGCCTCACGCCCGCCCGGCCGGTCCTCCTCCAGGGCGAGCGCCGGCTCACCTTCGGCGACCTGCGCACGCGCGCCGAACGGATCGCGGCGGGCCTGTACGGCATGGGGATCCGCCCCGGCACGGTGGTCGCCTGGCAGCTGCCCACCCGCGTCGAGACCGCGCTGCTGTCCCTCGCGCTGGCCCGCCTGGGCGCCGTACAGTCCCCGGTCATCCCCTTCTACCGGGACCGGGAGGTCGGCTTCGCGCTGCGCGCGTCGAGGGCGGAGTTCTTCGCGGTGCCGGGCCTGTGGCGGGGGCACGACCACACGCAGATGGCGCGCGGGCTCGGCGCGAAGGGGGTCTTCGAGGCGTACCACGACGACGCCCTGCCCGACGGCGACCCGTCCGTCCTGCCCGCCCCGCCCGCCGAGGGCACCTCGGTCCGCTGGATCTACTGGACCTCGGGCACCACCTCCGACCCCAAGGGCGTGCTGCACACCGACCGCTCCCTGATCGCCGGCGGCGCCTGCCTCGCCCACACCCTGCGCCTGGCACCGGACGACATCGGCTCGATCGCCTTCCCCTACGCCCACATCGGCGGCCTCGACTACCTGGTGATGCTGCTGCTGTACGGTTTCCCGGCGGTGATGTTCGAGCACTTCGCGCTGCCGGACGCGCTCGCGGAGTACCGGCGGCACGGGGTGACGGTGGCGGGCGGCTCGACGGCGTTCTACTCGCTCTTCCTCGCCGAGCAGCGCAGACAGCCGCCGGGGACGAGGCTGATCCCCTCCCTGCGCCTGCTCGCGGGCGGTGGCGCCCCGAAACCGCCGGAGGTCTATCACGCGGTCGTCCGCGAGCTGGGCGTGCAGCTCACGCACGGGTACGGCATGACCGAGGTCCCGATGATCACCATGGGCGACCCGGAGGACACCCCGGACCACCTGGCCACGACCGAGGGCCGCCCTCCCGAGGGCATGGAGATCCGGATCGTCGACGGCGAGATACGGCTGCGCGGGGAGGCCGTCTGCCAGGGCTACCTGGACCCCGCCCAGACCGCCGCCGCCTTCGACACGGACGGCTTCCTGCGCACCGGTGACCTCGGCCATGTCACAGCCTCGGGCCACCTGGTCCTCACCGGCCGCCGCAAGGACGTCATCATCCGCAAGGGCGAGAACATCTCCGCCAAGGAGATCGAGGACCTGCTGGCCGCGCATCCGGCCGTGGCGGACGCGGCGGTGATCGGCCTGCCGGACGCCGACCGGGGCGAAGTGGTCTGCGCGGTCGTGGAACAGCCGCCGGGCGCCGCCGCGTTGACGCTGGCGGACCTCGTCGCCCACCTGCGCTCCGCGGGACTCTCCGTCCACAAACTGCCGGAGCGGCTGGAGGTGGTGGAGGAACTGCCGCGGGGCGAGACGCTGCGCAAGGTGCTGAAGTACAGGCTGAGGGAGCGGTTCTCGTGACGCGTCCGCGGCCGCCGCACGTCACATCCGGCTCAACGCCGCCGTCGCGAACAGCACGTCCCTGATGGCCTGGCGGTCGCCCTTCCGGCCCACGGCCGCCTCCTCCGGGGGGATGTGGCCCGCGGCGAGACGGCAGAACTCCACGCCGTCCAGGGCGACGTGGGCCACCTCGAACTCGGCGGATCCCACCGCTGCCGGGGAGTCCAGCGGGATGAACCAGTCGCCGCCCGCCGCGCCCTCGATCTCCAGGCGGAGGCTGCGGCCGGGGGTGCCTGCCGCGACCAGGTGCGGGGTGTCGCCCGGCGCGGAGCGGCCCGTGCGGCGGCGCTCGGCGAGCGCGGCCGGGAGCATGCGGACCGCGAGGCCGATCATCCTGTTCAGGTGGCGGGGCGCGGGCGGGTCGTAGGGGTAGTCGACGGCGTCGGCGATGTCCTCCGCGTGCACCCAGCACTCGAAGGCGCGGTCCAGCATCGCGTCGTGCAGCGGCAGGGTGAAGTCGCCGTAGGACACCGGGAGTCCGCCCGCGTGGCCGCCGGTGAAGGACACGGTGCGCACCAGGCTGTGGCTCTGCTCCCGCCAGGGGCCGCGCACGGAGCGGGTCGGCGGGAAGTGGGAGGCCCGCCAGTAGGCCTCGGTGCGGCCCGCCGGGCCCTGTGCGTCGACGCCCTGCGCGCCGGTGACCTCGGCGTGGGGGTCCTCCAGGCCGAGCGCGAGCGCGACCAGGGCGTCCACCGACAGCAGGTGCGCGATCACGCCCGCCACGGTCGTACGACGGCTCGTCGGGGCGTCGCCCTCGAACCAGCGCAGGCGCACGGGCGCGTGCCACTCGGCGTCCCCGAAGTCCTGCAGCAGGGCGTCCAGACGCGCGGCCTCGGCGTCGTACGGCGCCGCCCACTCCGGAAGCGGGATGCGGGGCGGGCGGCGCTCCAGGCAGTTCTCCAGGACACGGGTGCGCAGCCCCGGATCCAGGTCCAGGCTCTCGGGCTGGTGCAGCAGGCCGACCGCCTCGCGCAGCCGGCGGGCCTCGTCGGCGCAGCCTCCGCAGGAGCCCAGGTGCTCCTCGACGGCCGCCGTCTCCGCCGCCGAACAGGCGGCCAGCGCCCAGGCGCCGAGAAGCGACTTCAGGACGTCGTGCGGCAGGTCGAGCGGCACGGGCGGAAGGTCTCCCAGGTCGGCGAGTTCGGGCAGCGGCCGCCCGTCGTCCTCCACGGACGCGCGGGGCGTCGGTATGCGCGGCCGGCCCGGCCCGGGCGCGCCGGAGCCGGGTGGCGGCCGGCCCGGGCCTCCCCCGTCACGCCCGCCGGGGCGACCCGCCTGCCCACCGGTGCGGCCGAAGCCGCCGCCCTCCTGACGTCCGCTCTCACCACGCTCCTCGTACGGCCGCCCCTCGGGGCCCTCGTGCTCGTCGTGCGCCTCGAACCGGCCCGCGTCCCTCACACCGCACCCCCGTATCCGGGAGTCGCCCCGGCGTCGTGGGCGGTGGAGAGCAGTTGCAGGCCGAGGCGGAGCCGGCGGCGGGCCTCGTCCTCCGTGACGCCGAGGTCGGCGGCGGTCTGGCGGTAGTCCCGGCGCTGGAAGTAGGCCAGTTCGAGCGCGGCGCGCAGCGGGGCGGGCATGGAGTGGGCGATGAAGTCTGCGCGGGCGGCGACGGAGGCGCGGCGCACGGTGCGCTCCAACTCCTCGGTGCCGCCGGCCTCCCGGGGCAGCGCGGCGGTCTCGCCGTCGCGCAGCCGCTGCACCGCGAGCCGGTGGGTCACCCCGGCCACCCAGGAACGCAGCGGGCCCTGCTTGGGGTCGTAGGACTCCGGGTGCTCCCAGACGTGGGCGAAGACCTCGCGGGTGACGGTGTCGGCGGCCTTCTCGTCGGCGAGGACGCGGTGGGCGAGGCTGTGCACCAGGGAGGCGAACCTGTCGTACAGCTCGCCCAGGGCGGCCGCCTCACCGCGGGCGAGCCGCTGCTGCATCTTGCGGTCCCAGCGGGGCGGTACGTCCCTGTTGGCCATGCGGTCCCCTCCCCTCGCCCGTGCTCCGGCCCGTACAGCGTCGCTGCGCCGTCTTCTCGAATGTAGTCGGCACCTCTGACAGCGCACGCCCCTTTGTGTCAATGTGCGCCCCCGGGGGCGTCGCAGGTGATAGTGCCCTCTTCACATAACCTTCACTCGTGGCGCGTGCATCTCGCATACATCTCTGATCGAACGCGATCGATAGTGACCGAAACAAGCCCCTTGTCGATCACGTCCGGTTTGTTGCGCGACGTTTCAGGGAACGGCCGCTGGGCAGCCGCGCGGAAGCAAGCGTAGGAACTGCTTCCGTTTGTCAGGCGGTACCGGCAGTTCCGGGAGTTCCGGCGAGCGGAGGGGCATGGCCGTGGCATTCAACGTGACCGGCGTCGAAGAGGGCGAGTGGGCCGTTCTGACGGTGTCCGGGGAACTGGACCTGATGACCTCGCCGGTGCTGCGCCAGCGGGTGCACGACGCCGTGGCCGAGGGGCACCACAGCCTCGTCGTCGACCTCTCCGACGTCTTCTTCTGCGACTCCAGCGGGGTCGGCGTCCTCATCGCCGCCCGGCGCCTCATCCGCTCCTGCCAGGGCCGCCTGCGGCTGATCCTGCCGGACCACGGCGCGGATGGGGTCACCTCCCGCGCGAGCGAAGCCGGGCGTGGGGGAGGCTCCCACGTCAACCGGGTCCTCGGCGCGCTCGGGGTGCGCCGGCTGTTCGACGTCCGGCCCGACCTGGACTCCGCCACGACCGACGAGCCGGACCCGCTGTCGGCCTGACACCGCCCCGGCCTCACCTGCCGCGATCTTCGCGACACGTTCACCGCCGCGTCGCGACATTCCCCCGGTCTTGGCACAACCGCCGTTTTCCCGCCACCTTCCGGCCACCCGCGTCGTACGCTCCGAGCGAGATCGACCCACGCACACGTAAGGCGGCCCGAACAGACATGGTCAGCACCGAGTACGAGCGCAGGATCGCCGCCCGGTTCGCCGGCTTCGACCAGGACGGCAACGGCTGGATCGACCGCGCGGACTTCAACGCCGCGGCCAAGGCGCTCCTCGCCGAGTTCGCCGTGCCCGCCCGCTCCGCGAAGGGACAGGCGCTCTACGCCGGTGCGGAGGCGTTCTGGCAGGGCATGGCCGGCATCGCGGACCGGGACGGCGACCAGCGCATCACCCGCGAGGAGTTCGTCACCGGCGCGGTCAAGCGCCTGCGCGACACCCCCGCCCGCTTCGCCGAGATCGCCCGGCCCTTCCTGCACGCGGCACTGGCCGTGGCGGACGAGGACGGCGACGGCCGCGTCACGGTCACGGACACGGCGCGGGTGCTGGCGGCCCTGCACGTACCGGAGGCCGTGGCCACGGCGACCGCCGCCGCCCTCGACTCGGACGGCGACGGCATGATCGGCGAGGCGGAGATCGTCCCGGCGTTCGCGCAGTACTTCACCATCGCCGAGTGAGCCGCGCGACGAACCGCCGGGCCCCCGGGCCCTAGGCGAAGACGACCGTCCGGCGGCCGTTGAGCAGGATCCGCCGCTCCGCGTGCCACTTGACCGCGCGCGCCAGGGCCTGGCACTCCACGTCGCGTCCGATGGCGACCAGCTGGTCGGGGGTGACGTCGTGCCCCACCCGCTCGACCTCCTGCTCGATGATCGGGCCCTCGTCGAGGTCGGCCGTCACGTAGTGGGCCGTGGCGCCGATCAGCTTCACGCCGCGCGCGTGCGCCTGGTGGTACGGCTTCGCGCCCTTGAAACTCGGCAGGAAGGAGTGGTGGATGTTGATGATCCGGCCGCTGAGCTGCTTGCACAGGTCGTCCGAGAGGACCTGCATGTAGCGGGCGAGGACGACCAGCTCGACGCCCTCCTCGCGGACGATGTCCAGCAGCTTGCCCTCGGCCTGCGACTTCGTGTCCCTCGTCACCGGGATGTGGTGGAAGGGGATGTTGTAGGAGCCCACCAGCTCCTCGAAGTCCGTGTGATTGGACACCACACCCACGATCTCCACGGGCAGCGCGCCGATCCGGGCCCGGAAGAGCAGGTCGTTCAGGCAGTGCCCGAACTTGCTGACCATGAGCAGGATGCGCATCTTCGCGTCGGCCCGGTTGATCTGCCAGTCCATGTGGAAGGAGTCGCCGATCGCCGCGAAGCTCGCCCGCAGCTTCTCCACCGTCACCGGCTCCTCGGCCGAGAAGTGGACGCGCATGAAGAACAGACCGGTGTCGTGGTCGCCGAACTGCTGGCTGTCCTCGATGTTGCAGCCGGTCATGAAGAGGTAGCTGGACACGGCGTGCACGATGCCCTGCTTGTCCGGGCAGGAGAGAGTGAGGACGTACTGGGCCGACGGGGCGGCGACGGGCGCGGACTGCTCATTCATGCACCACAGGGTCTCATGTCGGCCGCCCGCCGTGGGCGGACGTCCCGCAGGGCGGGACGCCCCGGGGCGCCGTTACGCGCTCCGCGTCAGGATGCGCAGCACTTCCAGCGTCTTCGGCGGCGCGTCCGGGTCCTCGTCGTCGCTCACCGACATCCGCACGTGCGCGTCCCGCGCCGCCCGCACGGCCTCCGGCCAGCCCTGGTGCTCGAGGTACGCGGCGACCGGCGCGTCCGGGCCGACCTGGTGCATGATCCGCAGCACCCGCAGCACGGCGGTGTCCACGAGGGCCGCCTCCTGGGAGTCCCGGAATATGGTGCCGACGTACTTCTCCGCGGACCAGTTGTCCAGCCAGGTGTCCTCCACCAGCCGGTACACCGCGTCGGTGACGTCGCCGTACCCGTCCACGCCGGCCAGCCAGACATCCCGCTGGAACACCGGGTCGGAGAGCATGTGCAGGGCCGAGCGCACGTTGCTGCGCCAGCGCCACCACGGCATGTCGCTTAGAGGCATGCCGCCCATGGTGGAGGAGCGACGGCCGCGACGGGAAGAGTTCTCCGTACCTTGCACGGTCATCGATCGTACGTTCCTCCCCACAGGGGTCCCACCGGCCCCCGTAATTCACCTCAAAGTCACCTCGCATTGACTCAGGGTCACTCGCCGGTTAGTCGTGTGAGGGAATCGTGCGTGTCCATGACCGGCAGGCGACGCATCCTTCGTACGTTCCCCCACTCGCCCCTCCGCCCCGGCAGAGCCACCGCCCTGTCCGCGGGCGCCGTGGCCCTTTGCGCGTCGCTCACCGCCGGATGCGGGGTCATCCCAGGTGCCACGGGGGGCTCCGGGGATGACCCGATCAAGGTCATGACCTGGGCGCCGGAGAACACCGACGCCACCAACAAGCCCGGCATGCCCGCGATGGCCGTGGCCTACGGCAAGTGGATCAACTCCCACGGCGGCATCGACGGCCGCAAGCTGGAGATCCTGACCTGCAACGACCACAACGACAGCGTGGCCGCCGCCCAGTGCGCACGGCAGGCCGCCGACGAGAACGTCGTCGCGGTCGTCGGCTCCTACAGCCAGTTCGGCGACTCCTTCCTCTCCCCGCTGGAGAGCGCCGGCATCCCCTACATCGGCGGCTACGGCGTCACCAGCGACGAGTTCACCGGCCAGATGTCGTACCCGGTCAACGGCGGCCAGCCCGCCCTGCTCGCCGGGCTCGGCCGGGCCCTCGCGGGCAGCTGCGGAAACGTCGCCCTGGTCCGCCCCGACAGCATCGCCGGGGACGAACTGCCCCCGCTGCTGAACTCGGGTCTGAAGGCGGGCGGGCACGCGAACGCGGACGACGAGCTGGCCGCCGAGGACGCCACCGAGTACAGCTCCCAGTCCGACCGGGCCCTGCGCCAGGCGACCCGGGACACGGTGCACAAGGGCTGCGTGGTGCCCGCGCTCGGGGACCGCACGGACACCTTCATGGACTCCTTCCGCCGCACCCGCGCCGACTACCCCGGCGTACGCCTCGCGACCGTCCTCGGCAGCGTCGACCAGACGGTGATCAACGCCACGGGCGGGGCGTCCGGCCCGTACGAGGGGTCGTACATCACCAGCTGGTACCCGCCGGCGACCGACGCGCGCTGGGACCTGATGAAGAAGGTGATCGACGAGGAGGCCTTCGGCGACAACCGCATCGACCCCGCGGACGCCGGAGTGCAGACCACCTGGATCGCCTACACCGTCCTGAAGGCCGTACTGGAGAAGATCGGCTCCGGCGACGTGACCGCCGACACCGTGCGCCGCACCCTCAACAGCGGCCTGCACGTCTCCACCGGCGGCCTGACCCCCACCCTGAGCTGGCCCTACGAGGGCAAGCTCGCCGCCGTCGGCTACCCGCGGCTGGTCAACGCGAGCGTCACCCTGGACGTCGTGGACAACGGCCGGCTGGTCGCGGCCCGCGGCGGCATCGGCGGCATCAACGGCACCGCCGACATGACGCAGACGCTGGAGAACGCCGACGTGCGCTGACCCCGCCGGCACCGCGGCCGGTGCGGGTGCCGGCGGTCGTCCCGGTCAGAGCTGGGTGGGCTGGCGCTGGGTGAGGCCGTACTTCTGGGCGATCGCGTTCCACAGGCCCGCCGCCTTCTGCTTCTGCTCGCTGGCGGTACCGCTCGCCCGGTTGCCGGCCTGGGCCTGCCCGGTGACCTTGGCGTGGCCCTTGCGGCAGCCCTTGTGGTCGCCCTTGACCTGGTCGGCCCAGGCCGCGTAGTGGTTGTCGGCGGCGGCGGAGGCCTGCCAGGCCTTGGTCAGGGCGTCGGTGAGCGCGGCGTTGTCCGGGAGCTTGTCCACGGACAGCTTGCCGAGCCGGGTGACCAGGTCGGCCCGCTGCTTGGCGGCGTCCCGCAGGTTGGAGGCGGCGCCGTCGAGGTTGGCGCACCCCTTGACGTCGGCCACCGCATTGATCACCGAGGCGCGGCTGCTGCCGCTGTCGGCGAGCAGCTTGTCCAGCTCGACGGCCTGCTGCCGGGCGGGGTCGGCGCCGGGTGCGGAGGAGCCCTGGCCCGCGACCGGGGAAGCGGCGGCCACCGTCTTGTCGTCGGTGCTCTTGCTGCCGCCGCCGTCACTGAGGAGCGCGCCCGCGCCCACGCCGATGACGACGATGCCGACACCGATGCCCGCGATCAGCGGCACCCGCGACCTGCGCCGGGGTCGGTCATCGTCGTACGCCGGGGGGTACGCCGGTTGCTGCGCGCCGTACGACGGCTGCGCCGGGGCATGCGTCTGCGCCGGGGCGGGCGTCTGCCCCGGGGTGTGCGCCTGCGGCCGGCCGTGGGGCGCCTGTGCCTGGGCCGGGCCGGGGTAGGCGCCGGGCTGCTCGACGAGGGGCAGCTGCTGGGTGGAGCCGGCCGAGCCGTCGGCACCCCCCGGACCGCTGCGGAAGAGGTTGTCGAACTCGGCCGGCGGCTGCCGGTCCGCGCCCTGCGCAGCCCCCGGCGCCTGGGCCTGGGCGGCGTACGGCGGGATGTACTGGGTGGCCTCCGCGTCGGACGACGCGGGCGCGGGTGCCGGCTGCTGCGGCGTGATGCCGAGGTAGCGGGTCTCCTCACCGTTCGACTCGGGCGGCAGCGCGCCCGGGGTCACCGGCGGTATGTACTGCGTCGCCCCGTCGGCCGACGCGGCCTGCACGGGCGGTATGTACTGCGTGGCGCCCTCGTCGGCCGGGGCGGGGGCCGCCGGGACCGGCGGGATGTACTGCGTCGCCCCGTCGGCCGCCGCGGCCTGCACGGGCGGTATGTACTGCGTGGCGCCGTCGGCCGCCGGGGGCAGCGCGGCGCCGGCGGCCGGGCGCGCGGCGGGCACGGCGGGCGGCAGCGGCGCCGCACCGGTCGGCGCGGCTGCCTGCGGATAGGCCGGTTGCTGCTGGTGGGGAGGCTGGTACGGCCCGGGTGCGCCGTAGGCGCCGCTCTGGCCGCCGTACGACGGGGCCGGGGCGCCCTCGGGCGGCAGGGGGCCGGGGTTCGCCGCGGGCGGGCGGCCGGCCGGGGTGTCCCACTGCTGGGCCGGCGCGGGGGGCCAGCCCTGGCCGGGCTGGGACGGCTGGTGCTCGGGCCCCCAGGAACCGTCCCAGGCCTGCCCGCCGGACGGAGCGGCGGGAGCGGGCGTGCCGGTCATGCCCGGCAGCACGGGCTCGCCTCCGTCGGAGGGCAGCACGATGCCTTCGCGCGCGTTCCGCGCCGAGGGCTCCTCGCGTTGTCCACTCTGCGTCACCAGGGACTCCTACTATTGGGGGACCTTGTGAATCGTCGGGTCACGCTACCGGGTCCCCCGAGCCGGGTGCCATGCAGCTCAGTAGGCGACCTCCGTCCCTGTGAGAGTGGTAACAAAACCGCCCCGCGATGCGCTGTACGAGGGGACTCGGAGGGGAGTCGTCACACACGAGGCCCCGTTTCCCGTGCGTTCACCACATCGCGAGGGCGGTGTTCAGCCGGTGCGGCTCAGGCGGCCTGCTGCAGGTCGAGGCGCGCCCCGAACTCCCTTACCACCGCCTCCTCCCGGAAGGGCTCCAGCCGCTGCTGGAGATCCTCCAGATACTCGGCGCCCCGGTTGGAGCGCAGCGTCTCCAGCAGTTCCACGGCCTTCAGGCCGGTGGTGCAGGCCTGTTCGACCTCGCGCTGCTGCACCTGGGCCGTGGCGAGCAGCACGTAGCCGATGGCGCGCCGGCGGGCCCGGGACTCGGGATGCCCGGCCAGCGACTGCTCGGCGTACCGGGCCGCCTGCTCGGGCTGGCCGAGGTCGCGGTGGCAGTGCGCCAACTCGTCGGCCAGGTAGGCCTCGTCGAAGTGCCGGATCCACGCCGGGTCGTCCCCGGAGGCGTCGTCGGCCTGCTCCATCGCCGCGACCGCCCGTCCGGTGGCCGCCTGGGCCGCGCGCGCGTCGCCGAGCAGGGCGTGTCCGCGTGCCTCGGCGGCGTGGAACATCGCCTCCACGCGCGGCGTCGCATGCCCGCGCGCGCCCTCCTGCGCCGCCCGCGCCAACTGTGCGATCTCGCGCGGGTTGCCGAGCTGTGCGGCGAGGTGGCTCATGGACGCGGCGAGCACGTAGCCGCCGTAGCCGCGGTCCCCGGCGGCCTGGGCGAGCCGCAGCGACTGGATGTAGTACCGCTGGGCGAGGCCCGGTTGGCCGGTGTCCACCGCCATGTAGCCGGCCAGCTCGGTCAACCGGGCGACGGATGCGAAGAGTTCCCGCCCGACCGCCTCCCGGTAGGAGCCCGCGAGCAGCCCGGAGACGACGCTGTTGAGGTAGTGCACGACGACCGGCCGGACATGGCCGCTGCCGAACTGGTGGTCCAGGTCGGTCAGCGCCTGGGTCATGGACCGCACGGCGGCCACGTCGGCCTGGCCCACGCGCGGGCCCGCCTGCCGGGCCACCTGGGCGTCCGGCGCCGAGATCAGCCAGTCGCGGCTGGGCTCGACGAGGGCGGAGGCGGCGACGGAGGAGCCGGACAGGAAGTCCCGGCGCCCCACGTCGCTGCGCCACAGCTCGCAGACCTGCTCGATGGCCCCCAGTACCGTCGGCGAGAACTGGAGACCGACCCCCGAGGCGAGGTTCTTGCCGTTGGCCATGCCGATCTCGTCGATCGTGACCGTACGGCCGAGCTTGCGCCCGAGCGCCTCCGCGATGATCGCGGGGGCCCGGCCCCGCGGCTGCTGGCCGCGCAGCCAGCGGGCCACGGACGTCTTGTCGTAGCGCAGGTCGAGTCCGTGCTCGGCGCCGCACATGTTGACCCGCCGGGCCAGCCCGGCGTTCGAGCACCCCGCTTCCTGGATGAGTGCCTGCAGCCGTTCGTTGGGCTGCCTCGCCACGAGAGGCCTTGCGGCCATGTACGTACCCCCTGAGGTGCGTTGCGGTCTCCTGACGCGCTCCGTTGCGATCCCCTGAGCAAAGATCCGGCCGAGTCGGTCCGTTCGGGAAGATCACTGCCCAGCTGACATACCGTCAATGCGCGACATGTGTGGTTTGCCGGGGTAAAGACGGATGCCAACCCCCCACCTGGCTACCCCCCTCACGCCCTGCTTCCTCCTACGCGCCCCCGGACGTGCATCCGTGCGCCCCGACTGCGGAATCGATGCTCCGCCCCCGCGCGCGCTACGGCCGTAACTCCAGGTGGGCGCGGGAGTTGAGTGGGGCGTGGAAGAGACGATCGCGGGCGCCCAGAACAGTCAGATTGCCGGCCAGATTCCGCAGCAGCGCGGGGAATCGCTGCTGGAGACCGCCGTACGCTACGCCGAGGAGCGGCACTGGGACGTCGTCCCGGGCACCTGGCTGGAAGCCGCCGACGGGATGCAGCACTGCTCGTGCGGCGACGCCTCCTGCCCTGCGCCGGGTGCGCACCCCGCGCGCCCCGACTGGGCGACCCAGGCGACCGGCAGCGCGACCGTCGCGCGCCGGATGTGGCAGAAGCAGCCGACCGCGTCGGTCCTGCTGCCGACGGGACGGACCTTCGACGCGCTCTCGGTCCCGGAGACGGCCGGGTTCCTGGCGCTGGCCCGGATGGAGCGGATGAAGCTGACGCTGGGACCGGTGGCGCTGACGCCGGACCGGCGGATGCAGTTCTTCGTGCTGCCGGGCGGCTGCGCGAAGGTGCCGGAGCTGGTGCGCAAGCTGGGCTGGTCGCCGTCGTCCCTGGACCTGGTGGCGCTGGGCGAGGGGTCCTACGTCGCCGCTCCCCCCACCCGTTTCGGCTCCCGCGGCGCCGTGCAGTGGGCCTGCCGGCCGACGCCCGCGAATCGCTGGCTGCCGGACGTGGAGGAGTTGATCTCGCCGCTGGCGTATGCGTGCGGGAGGGATCGGTAGCCGCTGGAACAGCGTCCCCGCGCCACGCACCGGCGTTCAAACGTCCGGCAGGGAATCGAGAAACGGCAGCACCGCCGCCCGCCAAGCCGCCGGCCGGTCGTAGTGGGCGAGGTGACCCGCGTCCGCCACCTCCGCGTACCGCCCTCGCGGCAGCACGCGGACCATCTCCTGCGCCTCCGCCCGGCCCAGCTCGCCGTCGAGGCCCCGGACGACCAGTGTGGGGCAGCGGACCTGGGCCAGCTCCTCCCAGTGCGCGTCGTACACCCAGGTCTCGCGGGATCCGAGCATCTGCTCAGGTTCGAAGACGGGGCGCCAGCCGTCGGCGGACTCGTGCATGACCTCGGCGTAGAACGCGCCGCGCGCGGGGTTCGGGCGCTCCGCCCAGGGGTCGTCCTCGCCGAACCAGGTGCGGACGTCGGCGAGCGTGGCGAAGGGCACGGGCCACGAGCGGAACCACTCGGCCCACTCGCGCTGCGAGGCCGCGCCGAGCGCGGAGGCCCGCATGTCGCAGATGATCAGGCCCCGCACCAGGTCGGGGCGTTTCGCGGCGAGCTGCCAGGCGGTCAGCGCGCCCATGGCGTGGCCGATGAGGACGGCGGGGGCGAGGCCGAGCTGTTCGAGGGCGGCCTCGGCGTCCTCGACGTAGGCCTCGCGGGTGTAGGCGGCCTGCGCGGGCTTGTCGCTCTGACCGTGGCCGCGCTGGTCGAGCGCGACCGCGCGGTACCGGGCGGCGAGCCAGCGGGCGGTCGAGGCCCAGTGGGAGGCGCGGCCCATCAGCCCGTGGAGCAACAGCACGCCCGGGGCGCCGGGCGGCACGTCCCTGCCGTCGGCTCGCGCGCCCGTCCGGCCGTCCGCCCCCTCCGGGTCCGCCTTGGGCGGGTCGGCGAACTCCCAGGCGGCCAGTCGCACACCGCCCGCTCCCGTCACGTCGATACGCCGTGCCATGGGCCTGGCACCCCCAGCTCCGCCTGCCTCGTACCGGTGTACTGCCGTACTCGCTCGTACTCGCCGCTGTCGCTGTCGTGCTCGTGGTGCTGGTCGCACCGCCGCAGATTATCGAATACCTATTCGAAAAATCCGTCTCGGCGGACAACACCCCTCATTTGAGTGACATCCCCGTAGGAATGATCGTCGCCGCCCAGGGGATCTTTCTGGCGGGAGGCGGACCGCTCGGGGAAAAACGGTCCGAAGGGGATGACCCTGAGAGCTCGGGGCTCCGGGTCAGCACAGGGGAGGACAGGCCCCGGCGTCGCAGGACGCCGGGGCCTTCGTCTGTCAGCGCTTGGCGACGAACACATGGGAGGCGACGTCCGCCTCCAGCTCGGCCGCCTCCCCGCCGCTGCCCACCAGCACACCGCCGGGCGACTCCGTCACGCTCACCACGGAGCCGGGCTGCACGCCCGCGCGCCGCAGCGTGTACATGAGCTGCGCGTCCGTCTGGATGGGCTCGCCGATGCGGCGGACGACGACCGTCTTGCCGTCCGCGCCCGCGTCGAGGTCGGCCAGCGAGACCATGCCCTCGTCCAGGAACGGGTTGGCGCCGTCCTTCTCGCCCAGCTCCTCCAGGCCCGGGATCGGGTTGCCGTACGGCGACTCGGTCGGGTGCCGCAGCAGCTCCAGCACGCGGCGCTCCACCGCCTCGCTCATCACGTGCTCCCAGCGGCAGGCCTCCGCGTGGACCTGCTCCCACTCCAGGCCGATCACGTCGACGAGGAGACACTCGGCCAGCCGGTGCTTGCGCATCACGCGCGTGGCCAGCCTTCTGCCCTCGTCGGTCAGCTCCAGGTGGCGGTCGCTGGCCACCGAGACGAGGCCGTCGCGCTCCATGCGCGCCACCGTCTGGCTCACCGTCGGCCCACTCTGGTCGAGCCGCTCCGCGATGCGGGCGCGCATGGGCACGACGCCTTCCTCCTCGAGTTCGAGGATGGTGCGGAGATACATCTCCGTGGTGTCGATCAAACCGGACATACGTGCCCCTCGATTACCTCTGCCGGTACCTCTGCCCGAAGCCCGGCGCGTGCGCTGGCCCTGCATCAATTCTGCCGGATCCCGCTGACAAGCGGGGGGCGCCGGGAAAACGCGGGACCACCCCCTTCGGGGCGCTCCGCCCCGGCCGTATTGACAGGGCTCTGGTCCAGACCGCACGGTGATCCGCGACACAGACGCTGCGAAGGGGCACCGCATGAGCGACGGCACGCCTGCCGACCTGTTCTTCGACGCCGCCATCGACCTGCTGCGCCGGGTCCGCGAGGAGGAGGCCGAGTCGATCAGGGCCGCCGGCACGCTGCTCGCCGACACCGTCGCGGCCGGTGGGCGCCTGTTCGCCTTCGGCGCCGGGCACTCCTCGCTGGCCGCCCAGGACGTCGTCTACCGGGCCGGCGGTCTGGCCCTGATGAACCTGCTCGCCGTACCCGGCGTCGTCGGCGTGGACGTCACCCCGGCCACCCTCGGCTCCGCCCTCGAACGCGTCGACGGCCTCGCGGGCGCCGTCCTCGACACCTCCCCCGTCCGGGCCGGTGACGCCCTGGTGATCATCTCCCTGTCCGGGCGCAACGCGCTGCCCGTGGAGATGGCCCTGGGCGCCCGCGCCCTCGGGGTGAAGGTCATCGGCGTGACGTCGGTCGCGTACGCGGCCGGGACGACGTCGCGGCACGTCTCGGGCACCTTCCTGAAGGACCACTGCGATCTCGTCCTCGACTCGAAGATCGCGGTCGGCGACGCGGAACTCACCCTGGACACCATCCCGGCCCCCTTCGCCCCCGCCTCCACGGTGGTCACCACCGCCCTGATGCAGGCCGTCATGGCGACCACGGCCGCGGCCCTCGCCGAGCGCGGCATCGAGCCCCCGCTGCTGCGCTCGGGCAACGTGGACGGCGGCCACGAGTGGAACGGCCGGGTGATGCGGGAGTACGGCGACCGGATCTTCTACCGGCGCTGAGCCCCGCCCCCCGTGGCGCCCCCCGGTGTGTCCTGCCCGGCGCGGGCCGTGTCGGCCAGGTCCAGCGCGGCCGCTATGCGGACGGCCACGTCCTCGGCGTAGACCGTGTCGGCGCGCTCGAAGCGGGGGCGGCCGGAGCCGCGCAGGAAGGTCACGACGCCGAGCGTGCGGCCCCGGCTGCGCAGCACCGCGCACAGGGCGTGCACCGCGTCGTCGGGCCACTGCCGGGCCAGGGCCCACTGCCGCGCCAGCTCCGCCGGGACCGACCCGGCGTCCGCGCGCACGCAGCCGGCCCGCTCCACGCACTGCACCGCCGGATGCCCTGCGGCGTAGCACACGGGGAGTCCCGCCGCGCCGGTGAGCACGCTCGGGCCCGGCGCCCCGGCGGGCGTCGCGGCGAGCCGCACCAGTCGTACGGCGCCTTCCCGGCCGTCGTCCCCTCCGCTGTCCGCCTCGGCGTGCGGCGCGTGTGCCAGGCGGTCGATCAGGGCGTGGTCGGCGAAGCCGGCGAGCGCGAAGTCCAGGTGGACGGTGGCCGCCTCGGCCGGGTCCTCGCACTCGGCGGCGGCGCGGGCCGCGCGGTGCAGCTGGTTGGAGCGGAAGCGCAGCAGGGAGGCCTCCTGCTCGCCCTGCTTGGTCTCCGTGACGTCCTGGAACAGCCAGCCCACGCCGAGCGGGACGGGCTCCTCCGCGAGCGGCGAGGCCAGCCGGACGAAACCGCTGCGCCAGCAGCGGCGCCGCTCGCCCTCGGGGGTGCGCGGGCTCACCCACATCTCGGCGGGCGCGGGCGGCGCGCCCTCGGCGAGGACGTGGGTGAGCGCGGCCTCCAGTTCCTCCGCGCCCTGCGCGAGCAGTTCGCCGAGGGGCCTGCCGAGCGCGGACGTACGCCCGATGCCGAGCGCGCGGGCCGCGTGCGCGTTGACGACGGCCGGGCGCAGGTCGGCGTCGATGAGGACGACGCCCCACGCCGCGTTCTCGAACAGGGCTTCGCTCAGCGCGATCGACCGCTCCAGGTCGATCTGCGCGTGCACCTCGCTGAAGGCGCAGTACAGCCCGGCGGGCTTGCCGTCGGGGCCGCGTACGGCAGCGGACTGCGTGCGCACCAGCACCCGTCCGCCGTCCTTCGTGACCAGCGCGAACTCGTGCACCTGCCGGCCCTGCGCGTGCATGGCCGACATCAGCCGGGACTGGACCTCCTCGGCGTCGGCGCTGCGCACCGCCCAGCCGGCGAACCCGTGCCGCCCGACCGCCTCGGCGGCCGTCCAGCCGAGGATCCGCTCCGCCTCCCGGTTCCAGTGCGTGACGACCCCGTCGGCGTCGAAGGCGCACAGCGCCGCGTCCATGCCGTCGAGCAGCGCGGCGAGCAGATCGGACCCTCCGGACTCGCCGGGATCTCCGGAGTCGCCGGGCTCGTCCGGCTCGTCCGGCCCCAGCTCATCGGTGGTCCCACTCCGCCGGGAAGCACTCACCTGGACCCCCTGCAGCCTGCGTCGGCACCCGTACGGCGCGCGGTTCGCTCACTGGCCCTCATTCAACTGGAACGTGACACACCCCACATCCTGTTCCCGCAAACTCCCCGAGTTTCAACCCGCGCTCCACCGCAGGTCCACCCACTCGTCGCGCTCCCCGTCGAGCACATACCGCTCGACCTCCACGAACCCCCGCCGCACGGCGAACCGCAGCCCGTCCCCGTTCGCCGCCAGCACACACGTCTCGATCCCGGCCGCCCCCAGCACGCGCGCGTGGGCGAGCCCGTCCTCGTACAGGGCCGTCCCGAACCCCCGTCGGCGGAAACCGGGCAGCACGCGCGCGATGACGGTCGCCGCCCCCGTCCGCGCGGCCGGCGGTCGCACGGTGGAGCAGCCGACGAGCACGTCCCCGAGGTAGGCGTTGCGCATCCGGTACCGCTCCCGCCGCTCCCGCGCCTCGGCCAGGGACATCGCGGCCGGCGGGACGATCACGTTGTGGACGTGCCGCCACTGTTCGAGCATCCCGTCGTCGGCGACGGGGAGGATGCTCAGTCCCCCGCTGAGTCCTGTCATGGGCGGGACAGTAACGAAAAAAAGGGGTTGAGCGGCTTCCGTCGGTTTCTTAAGGTGTGGAGCACACGAGAAGGGAGGTGGTTCGGCAGATGTATGAATACCGGACGCGTGAGGTGGCTGCGGGCTAGCGGCCCGTCACCACGCTCTGTGCGGTGCCGGACCAGCGTGCGATACGAGCACGCAGCCGGCCAATCCCAAGCAGTCACCCGACCCGCGGGCTGCCGGTACGTCCGGCCGGCTCCTCCCTGGAGGAACCCAGCCCGCGGGTCGTCTGCGTTTCGCCCCGGTGGACGGTCAGGGGCTGAGCCGCTCCACCGCCCAGCTGCCGTCCGGCCGCAAGACGTAGCGCAGGCGGTCGTGGAGGCGGTTCTCGCGGCCCTGCCAGAACTCGACCGTCTCGGGGGCGACGCGAAAGCCGCCCCAGTGCGGCGGGACCGGTACCTGTTCGTCCTCGGGGTAGCGCGCCTGCAGGTCCGCGTAGGCGGCGTCCAGCTCGGCGCGGGAGGCGATCACCGCGGACTGGGCGCTGGCCCAGGCGCCGAGCTGCGAGCCGTGCGGGCGGGTGCGGAAGTACGCGGCGGTCTCGTCGCGGCCGGTGCGGCGGGCGGTGCCGGTGACGATCACCTGGCGGGCGAGCGGGTGCCAGGGGAACAGCAGCGAGACGTGCGGGTTCTCGGCGAGGTCGCGGGCCTTGCGGGAGTCGTAGTTGGTGTAGAAGACGAAGCCGTCGGTGTCGTACCGCTTCATCAGGACCGTGCGGGAGCTGGGGCGGCCCGCGGCGTCCGCCGTGGAGACGACCATCGCGTTGGGCTCGTAGAGCGTGCCGTGCAGGGCCGCGCGGGCGGCGTCCTCGAACCAGCGGGTGAACTGGTCCATGGGGTGGGCGGCGAGGTCATGCTCGTCGAGGCCGTCGATCCGGTACTGCTTGCGCATGGCGGCGGGATCGAGGGCGGGGTCCAGGGAGTCCAGGAGGGGGTCGCGGTCGGTCACGCGGTCATCTTGCCGTACCCGCCCGATCCACCGTCGCGGTATCTCGAACAGTCATGGCACTGAGTGTCGTTCGGACTCCCGCTCCCTGGCACCGAGGGATATCGTGCTGCTTCCCCGCGGTTGGGTGACCTGCCGATCCGGGCATCACCGGGGTGACCACCGCCCGACACATCACGAGGAGCCGCCTGATGTCCGATTTCGTACCCGGACTCGAGGGAGTCGTCGCGTTCGAGACGGAGATCGCCGAGCCGGACAAGGAGGGCGGCGCCCTGCGCTACCGGGGCGTCGACATCGAGGACCTGGTCGGGCACGTCTCGTTCGGGAACGTGTGGGGGCTGCTGGTCGACGGCGCCTTCAACCCCGGCCTGCCGCCCGCCGAGCCGTTCCCGATCCCGGTGCACTCCGGTGACATCCGCGTGGACGTGCAGTCGGCACTGGCCATGCTCGCGCCGGTGTGGGGTCTGAAGCCGCTGCTCGACATCGACGAGCGGCAGGCGCGGGACGATCTCGCGCGGGCCGCCGTGATGGCGCTGTCGTACGTCGCCCAGTCCGCGCGCGGGCAGTCGCGGCCGATGGTGCCGCAGCGGGAGATCGACAAGGCGCGGTCCGTGGTCGAGCGGTTCATGATCCGCTGGCGGGGCGAGCCGGACCCGAAGCACGTCGCGGCCGTCGACGCCTACTGGACCTCCGCCGCCGAGCACGGCATGAACGCCTCCACCTTCACCGCGCGGGTGATCGCCTCGACCGGAGCGGACGTCGCCGCCGCGCTGTCGGGGGCGGTGGGCGCCATGTCCGGGCCGCTGCACGGCGGCGCGCCGTCCCGGGTGCTCGGGATGATCGAGGAGATCGAGCGCACCGGGGACGCGGAGGGGTACGTGCGCCGGGCCCTGGACCGGGGTGAGCGACTCATGGGCTTCGGGCACCGGGTGTACCGGGCCGAGGACCCCCGCGCGCGCGTACTGCGGCGCACCGCACGGGAGTTGGGGGCGCCGCGGTTCGAGGTGGCGGAGGCGCTGGAGAAGGCCGCGCTGGAGGAACTGCACAACCGGCGGCCGGACCGGGTGCTCGCCACCAATGTGGAGTTCTGGGCGGCGATCACGCTGGACTTCGCCGAGGTGCCGGCGCACATGTTCACGTCGATGTTCACGTGCGCCCGCACCGCAGGCTGGTCGGCGCACATCCTCGAGCAGAAGCGGACGGGGCGGCTGGTGCGGCCGTCGGCGAGGTACGTGGGGCCGGGGGCGCGCAGTCCGCGGGACATCGAGGGTTACGCGGACATCGCCCGCTGAGAGGCGTGCTCGGGGCGCGTGGGCGGCCTGCGCCCCGCGCCCCCGAACCCGTTCACGCCGCCGGTGCCGGCAACTCCGCGTGGTGCCGCTCGGCCACCAGCGGGTGCGCCCGCAGCTTGCCCTTCAACTCGTTGTAGCCGTACTCGGCGTACAGCGGGTTGGCGGGGTCGGTGGTGACGCCGGGGGCCGCCGGCGCGTGCGGGAAGGGCAGCGGGGATATCCGGGCGTCCAGGCGGGGGTTGTAGAAGAAGGGCACCGAGAAGCGTTCCGTCGCTCCGGGCGGGCTGACCACGCGGTGGTTGGTGGCCAGCAGATAGCCGTCGGTCGCCACCTCCAGCAGTTCGCCCAGGTTGACCACGAAGGCGCCCTCGACGGGCGGCACGTCGTGGAAGAGGCCGTCCTCGCGCTGGACCTGCAGGCCGCCGACCGTGTCCTGCAGGAGCAGGGTCAGGAAGCCGTAGTCCTTGTGGGCGCCGACGCCCTGGTCGGTGCCGTCGCCCGCGCTGCCGGGGTAGCGGACGAGCTTGAGGTGCGGATGGGCGTGCTCGCCGAAGACCGGGTCGTAGAAGCCGGCCGGTGCGCCGATCGACGTCAGCAGTTCGCGCAGGAGGCGGTCCGCGACCGCGCTCAGCCTGTCGATCCAGGCCAGCGCGGCGGTGCGCAGCTCGGGCAGGGCGGCCGGCCACTGGTTGGGGCCCTGGAGCCACCAGTACGGCGGCTCGCCGGGGCCCGGGACGCGGGCGGGGCGCTCGGCGCCGATGTCGAGCTGGTCGCGCCAGTCGCGGGCGCCGGCGGTGCGTTCGTCGCCGGTGCGCGTATAGCCGCGGAAGTGCGGGGAGTTGACGTTGTCGAGGGCGAGCCGGTCGGCCTCCGGGAGGGCGAAGAAGGCGCGCATGGCGGTGAGCAGCGCGTCGGTCTCGGCCCGGGTGACGCCGTGTCCGACGAGCTGGAAGAAGCCGACGTCGTGCGCGGCGCTGTGCAGCTGGGCGTGGAGCAGGGCACGGGCCTGGGGGCCGCGGTCGGCGGCCGACAGGTCGATGATCGGGAGCTGGTCGAACGACGGGGTCGCCGCCTGGCTGTGCGAGGTCATGGTGCGTCCGCAGGGTGTACGGGGCACGGGTGGCCGCCGAGGGTGAGGCGGCCCCCGGTGCCGGAAAAGGGAAGGAAGGAGATGAACGCAGGGGGCTGGTCAGGCGCGGTGGCGCGGACAGCCCATGCTCGTGACGCGCACGTAGTCCACGTGGCGGCGGCGGACGAGCATCGGAGGCATGCGGCAAGGGTACTGCGCGCCGCCGGATACGGATGTGGCCCGCCTCACCGGCCTGTGCGCCTCGCTCACGGCGTGCCTCGCCTCAGCCGAGCGCCTGGTCCAGCAGGTCGGCCCACTGGGCGACGACGCGTTCGCGGCGGGCGGTGTCGTCGGTGAGGAGGTTGGCGAGACCGAGGCCGCGGGCCATGTCGAGCAGGCCCTGGACGGTTTCGCGGACGCCGGGGCGGGACTCGTCGGCGCCGAGGAGTTCGACGGCGATGCGGTGGCTCTCGCGGCCGACGCGCGCCTCCAGTTCGGTCACGCGCGCGCGGAGCTGGTCCTCGTTCGAGGCGGCGACCCACAGGTGCAGCGCGGCGCGGAAGAGGGGGCCGGTGTAGAGGCCGACGATCGCCGCGACGGCGTCCCGGCGCGCGGCGGCGCCGCCGGGGCCGGCCGGGAAGAGCGCCCGCAGCGCGGTGGAGCGCTCCTCGGCGACGTACTCGACGGCCGCGGTGAACAGGTCCTCGCGGGTCGGGAAGTGGTGCTGGGCGGCGCCCCGGGAGACGCCGGCGCGTTCGGCGACGGCCGAGACGGTGGAGCCCGCCCAGCCGTGTTCGGCCAGGCACGCCACGGCGGCCTGAAGCAACCGCTGCCGGGTGGCCCGGCTGCGGTCCTGTTTGGGCGCCCGGTCGCGTTCCGCCGTCATGCTCATCCGGTCACACCACCCATGCCGCGTCCCGTTTCTCCAGGAAGGCCGTCATCCCCTCCCGGGCCGGGCCGGAGGCGAACAGCCGGGCCGAGAGCGCGGTCAGCTGGGCCGCGTCCCGGTCGAACGTCTCCAGCACCCTAGCCGTGAGCAGCCGTTTCGTCTCGGCCAGGGCCTGGGGTTCGCAGCGGCGCAGACCGTCGAGGATCGGGGCGAGGGCGTCGTCCACGTCCGGCGCCGCCGTCGTGAGCAGGCCCAGGCGTACGGCCTCGGGCGCGTCGAAGCGTTCACCGGTGAGGTAGTGGCGGGCCAGGGCGCGGGGGTCGGTGCGCGGGATCAGCGGCAGCGAGATCACCGCGGGCGCGACCCCGATGCGGACCTCGGTGAAGGCGAAGGTCGCCGTGTCGGACGCGGCGGCGATGTCGCAGGCGGCGAGCAGGCCGAGGCCGCCCGCGCGGACGTGGCCGGTGACCCGGGCGACGACCGGCTTGGGCAGCTCCACGATCTGTCGGAGCAGCCCCACCAGCGCGTCCGGGCGCGGCGGGTCGCGCAGGTCGGCGCCCGCGCTGAAGGTGGTGCCGGTGTGGGTGAGGACGACGGCCCGTACGTCCTCGTCCGCGGCGCAGTCGGCCAGGGCGCTCGCCAGGCCGCAGACGAGGGCCGCCGAGAGGGCGTTGCGGGTGCCGGTGGCGTCGAGGCTGAGCGTCTCGACGCCCCGCGCGCGCGTGCGGCCGATCGGTGTGGTCACGGGCGCTCCCTGCGGTCCCTGAGTTCGCGGCGCAGGATCTTGCCGGAGGCCGCGCGCGGGACGGTGTCGACGAAGGTGATCCGGCGGACGCGCTTGTAGGGCGCGACGCGCTCGGCGACGTACAGCATGATCTCGTTCTCCGTCAGGGCCCCGGCGGCCTCCGCCCGGCGGACGACGAAGGCGTGCGGGATCTCGCTGCCGTTCTCGTCGGCGCCGCCGATGACGGCGGCGTCGGCGATGCCGGGGTGGCCGAGGAGCAGCGCCTCGAGTTCGGCGGGGGCCACCTGGAAGCCCTTGTACTTGATCAGTTCCTTCACGCGGTCCACGACGTAGAGCCAGCCGCCCTCGTCGACGTACCCGACGTCTCCGGTGTGCAGCCAGCCGTCGGTGTCGATCATGGCGGCGGTCGCGTCGGGGCGGCCGAGGTAGCCCTTCATGACCTGGGGGCCGCGGATCAGGATCTCGCCGGGCTCGCCGGCGGCGAGGTCCTTGCCGGGGTCGTCCAGGGAGACGATCCGCATCTCGGTGCCGGCGACGAGGCGGCCGACCGTGCCCGCGGGGGCGGTGTGCAGGCGGTCCAGGGGGACGACGTGGGTGCCGGGGGACAGTTCGGTCATGCCGTAGGCCTGGCCGATCGGGGGCAGGCCGAGCCGCTTCGCGCACGCGCGCGCGAGGCGCGCGTCCAGCGGGGCGGCGGCGCTGATGACGTACTTCAGCGAGGACAGGTCGTAGGCGGCGACCGCCGGGTGCTTGGCGAGGGCGAGGACGATCGGCGGGGCGACGTACAGGCCGGTGATGCGGTGGTTCTGGATGGCCGCGAGGAAGGTCTCCAGCTCGAAGCGGGGCAGGACGACGACGGTGGCGCCCTTGCGCAGCGGCGCGTTCATCAGGGCGGTGAGGCCGTAGATGTGGAAGAAGGGCAGGACGGCGAGGATGCGGTCGCCGGGTCCGGCAGGGACGGCGGGCTCCAGCTGGGCGAGGTTGGTGGCGATCTGCCGGTGGGTGAGCATGACGCCCTTGGGGACGCCCGTCGTGCCCGAGGAGTACGGCAGCGCGGCTATGTCCTCGGCCGGGGCGATGCCCGGCTGTGGCTCGGGGGCGGTGCGGCTGAGCATGTCGGTCAGGGAGCGGTGTCCGCTCGCGCTGTCGCAGACGAAGATCTCCCGTACGCCGCCCGCGAGTTCGGCGGCCCGGCGGGCGGTGCCGAGCAGGGGCGAGACCGTGACGATCCAGCGGGCACCGCTGTCGCGGAGCTGGGTGGCGAACTCCTCGGGTGTGGCGAGCGGGTGCGTCGTGGTGACGGCGGCGCCCGCGCGCGTGGCCGCGTAGAAGGCGGTCGGGAAGGCGATCGTGTTGGGGCTGTGCAGGGCGAGGACGTCGCCCTTGCGGACGCCGGCCTCGGCGAGCCCGGCGGCGACGCGCCGGTGGAACCGGTCCACCTGCTCGTACGTGAGCGTGGTGCCGTCCGTGCCGTCGACCAGCGCGGGCAGGTCGCCGAACTCGGCCGCCCGGCCCAGGACGGCCTCGTGGATGGGGAGTTCTACGGGCGGGACGTCTGCGTACTCGCTGCGGAACACGGTTCCTCCTCGCACCACGGGGTGCTCAGTACGACTTGGGCAGGCCGAGCGTCTGGTGGGAGACGTAGTTGAGAATCATCTCCCGGCTCACCGGGGCGATGCGAGCCACGCGCGCGGCCGTTATCAGCGAGGCGAGGCCGAACTCGCGCGTGAGGCCGTTGCCGCCGAGGGTGTGCACCGCCTGGTCGACGGCCTTCACACAGGCCTCCCCGGCCGCGTACTTCGCCATGTTGGCGGCCTCGCCCGCGCCCATGTCGTCACCGGCGTCGTACAGGTGGGCGGCCTTCTGCGTCATCAGCCGGGCCAGCTCCAGGTCGATGTGCGCCTGCGCGAGGGGGTGCGCGATGGCCTGGTGGGCGCCGATGGGGGCCTTCCAGACGGTGCGGTCGCGCGCGTACTCGACGGCCCTGCCGAGCGCGTACCGGCCCATCCCGATGGCGAAGGCGGCGGTCATGACGCGCTCGGGGTTCAGCCCGGCGAACAGCTGGAGCAGCCCCGCGTCCTCGTCGCCGACGAGCGCGTCGGCGGGCAGCCGTACGTCGTCCAGGACCAGCTCGAACTGCTTCTCCGCCGCGCTCAGTTCCATGTGGATCGGCCGCTTGCCGAAGCCCTCGGCGTCGGTCGGGACGATGAACAGGCAGGGCTTGAGGCGTCCGGTGCGGGCGTCTTCGGTGCGGCCGACGACGAGGACCGCGTCGGCCATGTCGACGCCGGAGATGAAGACCTTGCGGCCGGTGAGGAGCCAGTCGGTGCCGTCGCGGCGGGCGGTGGTGGTGATGCGGTGGGAGTTGGATCCGGCGTCGGGTTCGGTGATGCCGAAGGCCATGAGCCGGGTGCCGTCGGCGAGCCCGGGGAGCCACCGCTGCTTCTGGGCGTCCGTGCCGAAGCGGGAGATCACGGTGCCGCAGATGGCGGGGGACACCACGAGCATCAGCAGGGGCGAGCCCGCCGCGCCCAGCTCTTCGAGGACGATGGCGAGTTCGGTGATGCCGGCGCCCCCGCCGCCGTACTCCTGCGGCAGGTTGACGCCGAGGTAGCCGAGCTTGCCCGCCTCGGACCAGAGTTCGGCGGGGGGCTTGCCCTCGGCGACGGTCCGGACGAGGTAGTCGCGGCCGTAGCGCTTGCCGAGGGCGGCTACCGCCGAGCGGAGGGCTCGGTGCTCTTCGGTTTCGATGACGGCGGACATGGCGCTCCTAAGAAGGGGTTTCCCGCACGACGGCGAGCAGCGTTCCTGGTTCCACCTGCTGGCCCGGCTTGACGTGCAGGGCCGTCAGCGTGCCCGTGACCGGGGCCGGGATCCGGTGCTGCATCTTCATCGCCTCCAGCCAGATCAGCGGCCCGCCCGCCTCGACGGCCACTCCTTCGGCCAGGCCGTCGGCGAGGCGGACGACCGTGCCCGGCATCGGGGCCAGCAGGGAGCCCGGTGCGAGGTGGGCCGTGGGGTCGGGGAAGCGGGGCAGGGCGGTGAGGCGCACGGCGTTGACATGGACCTGGTCGCCGTACGCGGAGACCTCGTACCGGCGCCGGACGCCGTCCACGTCGAGGACGACCACGCGCGCGCCCGCGTGCACGACCCGGACACCGTCGGCCGTGAGCCCGCCGCGCGTGTGCGTGTATCTGACCTCGTGCTCCTGCCCCGCCATCTCGTACCGCTTGACCTGCGGCCGCGACGGCAGATTGCGCCAGCCGCCGAAGCGGGAGCGGCCGTGGGCGTCGGCCAGGGCGGCGGCCAGGGGCGCGTACGGGTCGGGCGCCGGGGCCGTGAGAGCGGTGAGGTGGCGGGCGTAGAAGCCGGTGTCCATGCGGGCGGCCGCGAACTCCTCGTGGCGCAGGGAGCGGACCAGCAGGTCCCGGTTGGTGGCGGGGCCGTGGAGCACCGCGGCCTCCAGGGCGCCGGCGAGCCTGCGGACGGCCTCCGCGCGCGTGGGGGCGTGGGCGACGACCTTGGCGAGCATCGGGTCGTAGTGGACGCCGATCGGGTCGCCGTCGGTGTAGCCGGTGTCCAGGCGGACGCCGGCCGGTACGGCGAGCCGGTGCAGGATGCCGGTCTGCGGGGCCCAGCCCCGCGCGGGGTCCTCGGCGTACAGGCGGGCCTCGACGGCGTGCCCACGCGCGCGTGGGGGTTCTTTCGGGAGCGCGTGGCCCTCGGCGACACGGATCTGCTCGGCGACCAGGTCGAGCCCGAACACCTCCTCCGTGACGGGGTGTTCGACCTGGAGGCGGGTGTTCATCTCCAGGAAGTGCGCGCGGCCGTCGGCGACGAGGAACTCGACGGTGCCGGCACCCGCGTACGCGACGGCGTGCGCGGCCTGCACGGCCAGCGCGTACAGGTCCTGCGTGAGCGCTTCGGGGAGCCCGGGCGCCGGGGCCTCCTCGATGACCTTCTGGTGGCGGCGCTGGAGGGAGCAGTCGCGGGTGCCCAGCGGCCAGACCGTGCCGTGGGTGTCGGCGAGGACCTGCACCTCCACGTGGCGGCCGTGCTCCAGGTACGGCTCCACGAAGACCTCGCCGTCGCCGAAGGCGCTCGCGGCCTCGGCGCGCGCGCCCTCCAGCGCCGCGCCCAGCTCCTCCAGCCGGCGCACGATCCGCATCCCGCGCCCTCCGCCGCCCGCAGCCGCCTTCACCAGGACCGGCAGCTCCGCCTCGGTGACCTCGGCCGCGTCGAGGGGCGCGATCCCCATCAGCTCTTTGGCCCGGGTCTTGGACGCCATCGCCTCGATCGCCTCGGGGGGCGGCCCGATCCAGGTCAGCCCGGCGTCGAGGACCGCGCGCGCGAAGCCGGCGTTCTCGGAGAGGAAGCCGTAGCCGGGGTGCACGGCGTCCGCGCCGGCGGCCAGCGCGGCCTCGACGACCAGGTCGCCGCGCAGATAGGTGTCGGCGGGCGCCGCCCCCGGCAGCCGTACGGCCGCGTCGGCCACGCGCGCGTGGAGCGCGTTCTCGTCGGCGTCCGAGTGCACGGCGACCGTCCGGATCCCCAACTCACGACAGGTGCGGAAGATCCGGCAGGCGATCTCGCCCCGGTTGGCGACCAGCAATGTCTGGATCATGGACCTCACATCCGGAAGACGCCGAAGCCGCCACGCGCGCCCTCGTACGGGGCGGTGTGGATGGCGGACAGGCACAGGCCGAGGACGGTACGGGTGTCGCGCGGGTCGATGACGCCGTCGTCGTACAGCCGCCCGGACAGGAACATCGGCAGCGACTCGGACTCGATCTGCCGCTCCACCATCGCGCGCAGGGCCGCGTCCGCGTCCTCGTCGTACGGCTGTCCCTTCGCCGCCGCCGACTGGCGGGCGACGATCGACAGCACACCGGCGAGCTGCTGGGGGCCCATGACGGCCGACTTGGCGCTGGGCCAGGCGAACAGGAAGCGCGGGTCGTAGGCGCGCCCGCACATGCCGTAGTGCCCGGCGCCGTACGACGCCCCCATGAGGACGGACAGATGCGGGACCCGGCTGTTGCTGACCGCGTTGATCATCATGGCGCCGTGCTTGATGATCCCGCCCTGCTCGTACTCCTTGCCGACCATGTAGCCGGTGGTGTTGTGCAGGAACACCAGCGGGATGTCGCGCTGGTTGGCGAGCTGGACGAACTGGGCGGCCTTCTGCGACTCGGCGCTGAACAGGACGCCCTGGGCGTTGGCGAGGACGCCGACGGGGTAGCCGTGCAGGGATGCCCAGCCGGTGACCAGGCTCGTCCCGTACAGCGGCTTGAACTCGTCGAAGTCGGAGGCGTCCACGATCCGGGCGATGACCTCGCGCGGGTCGAAGGGGGTCTTCAGGTCGCCGGGGACGATGCCCAGCAGCTCGTCCTCGTCGTACGCGGGCGGGACCGCCGGCCCGGGGTCCGGGTACGCCTTGCGGTGGTTGAGCCGGGCGACCACGCGGCGGGCCTGCCGCAGGGCGTCCGGTTCATCCACCGCGAAGTAGTCGGCGAGACCGGACACGCGCGCGTGCATCTCGGCGCCGCCCAGGGACTCGTCGTCGCTCTCCTCGCCGGTGGCCATCTTCACCAGCGGCGGACCGCCCAGGAAGACCTTCGCCCGCTCCTTGACCATGATCACGTGGTCGGACATGCCGGGGATGTACGCGCCGCCGGCCGTCGAGTTGCCGAAGACGACCGCGATGGTCGGGATGCCGGCGGCGGACAGGCGGGTGAGGTCGCGGAAGATGGCGCCGCCGGGGATGAAGATCTCCTTCTGCGACGGCAGGTCGGCTCCGCCCGACTCCACCAGGCTGATGCAGGGCAGCCGGTTGGCGAGCGCGATGTCGTCGGCGCGCAGGGCCTTCCGCAGGCTCCACGGATTGCTCGCGCCGCCGCGCACGGTCGGGTCGTTGGCGGTGATCAGGCACTCCATGCCCTCGACCACCCCGATCCCGGTGACGAGCGAGGCACCGACCGCGTAGTCGCTGCCCCAGGCGGCGAGCGGGGACAGCTCCAGGAACGGCGTGTCGGGGTCGAGCAGCAGCTCGATCCGCTCCCGGGCGAGCAGCTTGCCGCGCTCGCGGTGCCGCCGGACGTACTTCTCGCCGCCGCCCGCGAGCGCCTTGGCGTGCTCGGCGTCGAGTTCGGCGAGCTTGGCGAGCATGGCCTCGCGGTACGCCCGGTAGTCGGGACCGGCCGGGTCCAGGGCCGAGGTCAGGACGGTCACAGCAGGGCCTCCGGGATGTCCAGGTGGCGGGAGCGCAGCCATTCGCCGAGTGCCTTGGCCTGCGGGTCGAAACGGGCCTGCGCGGCGACGCCCGCGCCGAGGATGCCCTCGACGACGAAGTTGACCGCGCGGAGGTTCGGCAGCAGATGCCGGGTGACGGGCAGGTCCCCGCTCTCGGGGACCAGCTGCCGGAACCTCTCGGCGGTCAGCTCGTGCGCGAGCCACCGCCAGGCCTGCTCGGTACGGGCCCAGACGCCGACGTTGGCGTTCCCGCCCTTGTCCCCGCTGCGTGCCCCGGCGACCAGACCGAGAGGGGCGCGACGGGTCGGCCCCGGCGCGAGGGACGCGGGAAGCTCCGGCTCCGGTACGGCGTCGAGGGGCCGGGTGTCCTGGGGCACGGGCACAGGGATGCGACGGCCGTCGTGGAGGACGGCCACATGGTCGACGGCACCATGGGGGACGTACACATCCTCGAACACCCCATAAGGCGAGCCCTTGCCCGGTGGGGACAGCACATGGAACCCCGGGTAGCTGGCCAGCGCCAGCTCCACGGCGGCCGCGCCCAGCGCCCGCCCGACGACCCGCTCGTCCGGGTCCCGTACGACGAGCCGCAGCAGGGCGCTGGCCGTCTCCTCGGTGTCGGCGTCGGCGCGATCGGTCCGCACGAGTTCCCAGCGCACCTCGGCGGGGGGCGACGCGGCGAGCGCGTCACCGAGCTGTTGCCGCACGAGTCCGGCCTTGGCCTCGATGTCGAGCCCGGTGAGGACGAAGACGACCTCGTTGCGGAAACCGCCGAGCCGGTTGATCCCGACCTTCAGGGCCGGCGGCGGCGCTTCGCCCCGCACCCCCTCGATCCGCACGCGGTCCGGCCCGTCCTGGCTCAGCCGTACGGTGTCCAGCCGGGCGGTCACGTCGGGCCCGGCATACCGCCCGCCAGCGGTCTCGTACAGCAGCTGCGCGGTGACCGTGCCGACGTCGACCAGGCCGCCGGTGCCGGGGTGCTTGGTGATGACACTGCTGCCGTCGGCGTGGATCTCGGCGAGCGGGAACCCGGGCCGGCGCACGTCCGCCTCCCGGAAGAAGGAGTAGTTCCCGCCGGTCGCCTGCGTGCCGCACTCCAGCACGTGCCCCGCGACGACGGCGCCCGCGAGCTTGTCGTACTCCCCCGTGCCCCAGCCGAAGTGCGCGGCGGCGGGCCCGGTGACCAGGGCCGCGTCCGTCACCCGCCCGGTGACGACGATGTCCGCACCGGCCCGCAGGCACTCGGCGATGCCGAGGCCGCCGAGGTAGGCGTGGGCGGCGAGGGCGCCGATGGGACTCCCCCCTGCTCCAGCGGAGCCGAGAGCCCGGGGGAGGGAGCCGGTGAGGTCGTCCCCCTCGACGTGCGCGACCCGGACCGGGATCCCCAGCCGCTCGGCCAGCTCCCGCACGGCCGCCGCGAGCCCGGCCGGGTTCAGCCCTCCGGCGTTGGTGACGATCCTGACCTGCCGCTCGTGGGCGAGCCCGAGGCAGTCCTCCAGCTGGCGCGGGAAGGTGCGGGCGTACCCGGCACCGGGGTCCTTCAGCCGGTCGCGGGCGAGGATCAGCATGGTGAGTTCGGCGAGGTAGTCGCCGGTGAGGACGTCGAGTTCGCCGCCGGTGAGCATCTCGCGCAGGGCGTCGGAGCGGTCGCCGTAGAAGCCGGAGAAGTTGCCGACGCGCAGGACGCTCACCGCCCGGCCCCCTTTCCCGGCGGGCGGCCGGCGCCGGGCGGGCCCGCGAAGGCCTGGGCGATGTCGAGCCAGCGGTCGGCGTCCGGTCCGACGGCGGCCAGGGCGAGGTCGGCGCGGTGGGCGCGCTGGGTGACGAGGAGACAGAAGTCGAGGGCGGGGCCGGTGACGCGCTGCGGGGCGTCTTCGGGTCCGTACGTCCACGAGTCGCCGCAGGGTGCCGCCAGCTCCACGCGGAACTCGTCGGCGGGCGGGGTGAGTCCGTGGACGGTGTAGGCGAAGTCCCGGGTACGGACCCCGAGCCGGGCCACATGCCTGAGCCGTGCGGTGGGTGTGCGGACCACACCCAGGGCGTCGGCGATGTCCAGACCGTGCGCCCAGGTCTCCATGAGGCGGGCGGTGGCCATGGAGGCGGCGGACATAGGGGGGCCGTACCAGGGGAACCGGACGCCCGGCGGCGCGGTGCGCAGCGCCTGGCCCAGATCCTCGCGCCCGGCGCGCCAGGCCCGCAGCAGGGCGCCGGGCGCGACGCGGGCGCCCTCCTGCGCGCCCTCGTCCACGAACGCGTCGGGGGCGGCGAGCGCCTTGCCGACCAGCGCCTGGAAGGCGTCCGCGTCGGTGGCGGCGACCAGGGCCGAGCGGTCGGTCCAGGCCAGGTGCGCGATCTGGTGGGCGACGCTCCAGCCGGGCGCGGGCGTGGGCAGCTTCCATCGCTCCGGGCTCAACTCGGCCACGAGCAGGTCGAGTTCCTCGCTCTCGGCACGCAGGTCGTCGATGACGGGCGTCGGGTCGGCCATGGTGGGGAGCATGGCAGTGGAGCAAGAAACAAGCAAGCGTGCTTGCATGAATTGATGGGGAGCGGTGCGGCGGTCCTGCGCGGTGACGAAAAGCCCGTGCCGGAACGCGCGCCGGAGCCCCGCGTCAGGCCTCCGGTACCGGCTCCGCCCGGGCCGCACCCCGGCCCACCTGGGTGCGGACGGCCCCGATGCTCGCCGAGATGACCAGGGCGATGGCGGCAGCCTGCGTCCACGACAACGACTGGCCGAGGATCAGGAAGCCGGCCGTCGCCGCCAGGGCCGGTTCCAGGCTCATCAGGATGGCGAAGGTGGAGGCGGGCAGGCGGCGCAGGGCCAGGAGTTCGAGGGTGTAGGGCAGGACCGAGGAGAGCAGGGCGACGGCCGAGCCCAGCGCCACGGTGGTGGGGTTCAGGAGCCGGGTGCCCGCCGAGGCGACACCCAGGGGGAGGAAGAGGAGCGCGGCCACTGCCATGGCCAGGGCCAGTCCGTCCGCCTGAGGGAAGCGTCGGCCGGTGCGGGCGCTGAAAAGGATGTAGACGGCCCACATGGCGCCCGCACACAGGGCGAAGGCGACACCTATGGGGTCGAGGTCGCTGAAGCCTCCGCCGCCGAGCAGGAACACACCGAGCAGGGCGAGGGCCGCCCACAGCGCGTTGATCGCGCGGCGGGAGGCCAGGACGGACAGGGTCAGCGGACCGAGGACTTCCAGGGTGACCGCCAGACCCAGCGGGATGCGCGCGACGGCCTCGTAGAAGAGGCCGTTCATCGCGCCCATGGCGATGCCGAACGCGATCACCGTGCCCCAGTCGGCGCGGGAGTGGCCGCGCAGCCGGGGACGGCAGACCACGAGGAGGACCACGGCCGCCGCGAGGAGGCGGAGGGTGACGACACCGAGCGCGCCGGCCCTCGGCATCAGCGTCACCGCGAGCGCGCCGCCGAACTGGACCGAGACCCCGCCCGCCAGCACCAGGCCGACCGGGCCGAGCGGACCGAGGGAGCGGAAGCGGCTCGGCGCTCCGGGCGGGGCGGGCAGGGTCGGCATCGGCGCGGCGGCGCCAGGGGCACTGGAGGCGCCGGAGGCGGTGGGAGCGGAGGTCACGGGCAGTCCTGGGCTTGAGCGAGCACGTCCATCGAGATGTACTACCAGGTCCAGGGTAATAGACTTCGACAGGAGCGTGAACCCTTTTAGGAACTGTCCCGGATGCTGGGATTCCGCTCGGGCCCGTCACCTTCCCCGCCGGTCCTCCTCGTCCCGGAACAGGGGGCGGCCGTCGGCAAGAGAGACCGGCATGCTTCCCCGTCCGTAGGCCCCGTGTGATCCGTACGGCCGCTGGGCCGGCCGGGCGCCGGGGCGTACGCCTCCTGCGGGGACAGGGGCTGCGGCCACGCCGGGGCGTACGGCTGCGGTGCGGGCGCGAACCCGTGGAGGGGCGCCGGTGCCGACTGCCGGTCCTCCCACAGCGGCATGCGCAGCTCCCCGGTGTCCATGACCGCGTTGTTCTGCGAGCGGTGCAGCCGGGCGTAGGCGCCGCCCCTGGCCAGCAGTTCGCCGTGGCGGCCGGTTTCGACGATGCGGCCCCGGTCCACCACCAGGATGCGGTCCGCGTCGGGGGCGAGGTTGAGATCGTGGGTGATCATGATCGTCGTACGCCCGGCCATCAGGCGGCGCAGCGGCTTGACCACGCGGCGGGAGGCCATCGCGTCCAGACCCGTCGTCGGCTCGTCCAGGACCAGCACCGGGGCGTCGCGCAGGATCGCCCGGGCGATGGCCAGCCGCTGGAGCTGGCCGCCGGACAGCCGGGCCGAGTGGGGGTCGACCTTGGTGTCGTAGCCGTCGGGGAGCCAGAGGATGAAGTCGTGGGCGTCGGCCGCCCTGGCCGCCTCCACGATCGCCCGGTCGCTGGCACCGGGGCGGCCGCAGGCGATGTTGGCCCGGACGGTGTCGTGCAGGACGAGGGTCTCCTGCGGCAGCAGGGTGATGTACTCGCCCAGGCGGGCCAGTGGGAAGTCGCGCAGCGGGACGCCGTCCAGCAGGATCTCGCCGGCGTCCGGGTCGTAGAACCGGAGCAGGAGCTTGGAGACCGTGGACTTGCCGGCACCGCTCGGGCCGGTGACGATCACGTTCCCGGAGAGCCGGACAGCACGGCTGGCCTGTCGTACTGCTCTTCCTCCGCCGCGTCACGCTCCCCCTTTCTTCCCAGTCGGTTTCTTCCCCGTCGCCTTCCTCCCCGTCTCGGCCGGGGATTTCTCCAGCGCCTCCGCCAGAACCTCCGCCAGATGCCGTCCCCGCACCCCGGCGAGCTGTTCCAGCTGGGTGCGGCAGGAGAAGCCGTCGGCCAGGACGAGCGCGCCCTCGGGGGCCGCCCTGAGCGAGGGCAGGAGCTGGTCCTCCGCACAGGCCCGTGACACCTCGAAGTGGCCTTGTTCGAAGCCGAAGTTGCCCGCGAGTCCGCAGCAGCCGCCGGTCAGTTCGCCGGTGAGGCCCGCGGCCTCGCGCAGCCGGCGGTCGGAGGTGTCGCCGAGCACGGCGTGCTGATGGCAGTGGGTCTGGCCGGCGACCGGGCGGTCCACGGCCGGTGGTTTCCAGTGCGGGGCGTGTCGCTCCAGGGCCTCGGCGAAGGTGAGGACCGCCGCGGACAGCTCGGCCGCGCGCGGGTCGCCGGGCAGCAGCTCGGGCAGGTCGGTGCGCAGGGCCGCCGCGCAGCTCGGTTCCAGGACGACGACCGGGAGGCGTGCCCGCAACACCGGCTCCATCAGGTCCAGGGTGCGGCGCAACACCGCTCGGGCGCGGTCGAGTTGTCCGGTGGAGACGTACGTCAGCCCGCAGCAGACCCGGGCCCGGCGGGCGGTGAGCAGGGCGGCGGCCGACCTGCCGCGGCCGGTGCCGAGCGCCGCCCCGCGCGGCAGCAACGTCGGCGGCAGGACCACCCGCAGCCCGGCGTCCTCCAGCACCCGGACGGCGGCCCGGCCCACGGCAGGGTGCAGATGCTCGGTGAAGGTGTCCGGCCAGAGCACGACCAGCTTGCCCGGGGGCAGGACGGGCGCCCGCCTCGCGCGCCACCAGGACGTGAACGTCCGCGTCGCCAGCCGGGGGATCTCCCGCTCGGCCGCGATCCCGCCCAGGCGTTTGCCGAGCGCGGCGAGCGGCCGTACCGCGGCGAGGGCGTTGAGCAGCGGGGCCGTGCGGGTTCGGGCCGCCCAGCGCAGCCACTCGGGCAGCCGCCCCATGCTGTGGTGGGCGGCGGGGCGGCGCCGGCCGGCGTAGTGGTGGTGCAGGAACTCGGCCTTGTAGGTGGCCATGTCGACGCCGACCGGGCAGTCCGAGCGGCAGCCCTTGCAGGACAGGCACAGGTCGAGGGCGTCGCGGACCTCGGTGGAGCGCCAGCCGTCGGTGACCAGTTCGCCCGCCAGCATCTCGTGCAGCAGCCGGGCCCGGCCGCGGGTGGAGTGCTCCTCCTCGCCGGTCGCGCGGTAGGACGGGCACATGACGGCGGGGCCGGACGCCGTGGCCGTACGGCATTTCGCCACGCCCACGCAGCGGCGGACGGCAGCGCGGAAGTCGCCGCCGTCGGCCGGGTAGCCGAAAGCCACGTCGACGGGTTTCGCGGGGAGGACGGCGAAGCGCAGGTTGGTGTCCAGGGGCGCGGGGCGGACCAGCATGCCAGGGTTGAGCAGGTCGTCGGGGTCCCAGAGCGCCTTGGCCCGCTCGAAGAGCCGGACCGTCTCGGCGCCGTACATGCGCGGCAGCAGTTCCGCGCGGGCCTGTCCGTCGCCGTGCTCCCCGGACAGTGATCCGCCGTGCTCCACCACCAGGTCGGCCAGTTCCTCGGAGAAGCGGCGGAAGCGGCCGACGCCGGTCTCGGTGAGCAGGTCGAAGTCGATGCGGACGTGGATGCAGCCGTCGCCGAAGTGGCCGTACGGCGTGCCCCGCAGGCCGTGCGCGGACAGCAGCGCGCGGAAGTCGCGCAGATAGGCCCCGAGCCGGGCGGGCGGCACCGCGCAGTCCTCCCAGCCGGGCCAGGCCTCGGAGCCGTCGGGCATGCGCGTGGCCGTGCCGCTCGCGTCCTCGCGGACGCGCCACAGCGCGCGCTGGGCGGCGGGGTCGGTCACCACCAGGGAGTCGAGGACGTCGGCCGCGCGGACGATCCGCTCCGCACGCGCACGCGCCTCGTCCGCCGAGTCACCGCCGGTCTCCACGAACAGCCAGGCGCCGCCCCGGGGCAGCCCGGCGGGTGCGGGCACGAGGTCGGCGGCCATGCCCTCCACGGTCAGCGGGCCGAGCGGCAGGAGCCCGGCGGCGGCCTCCGCGGCGGCGCCCTCGTCGCCGTACCCCAGCACGGCGAGCGCACGGGCGCGCGGCGCCTCGACCAGCCGTACGACCGCCTCCGTCAGGATGCCGAGCGTGCCCTCGGAGCCGCAGAAGGAGCGGGCGACGTCGGCGCCGTTCTCGGGCAGCAGGGCGTCCAGCGCGTACCCGGAGATGCGGCGGGGCAGGTCCGGGAAGCCGGTGCGCAGCCGGGCCCGCTCGCCCGCCGCCAGCTCGCGCAGCCCCTCCGGCGCACCGGCCCAGTCCCGGCCGAGCCGCAGCCGCAGCCCGCGCGCGGTGACGACGGACAACTCGCGCACGCTGTCCGCGGTCGTGCCCCAGGCGACCGAGTGGGAGCCGCACGAGTTGTTGCCGATCATTCCGCCGAGCGTGCACCTGCTGTGCGTGGAGGGGTCGGGACCGAAGCGCAGGCCGTGCGGGGCGGCGGCCTCCTGGAGGCGGTCGAGGACGAGGCCGGGCTGCACGACGGCCGTGCGCGTCCCGGGGTCGAGGGACAGCAGGCCGTTCATGTGCCGGGTGAAGTCGAGCACCACGCCCGTGCCCGTCGCCTGCCCGGCGATCGATGTGCCGCCGCCGCGCGCCACCACCGGCACCCCGCGCGCCCGGCACACCTCCAGCACGGCGGCGACGTCGTCGGCGTCTGTCGGGGCCACGACGCCGAGCGGGACCCGCCGGTAGTTGGACGCGTCCATGGTGACCAGCGCCCGGGAGGTGACGTCGAAGCCGACCTCGCCCCGGACGGCCTTGCGCAATGCGTCGGCAAGATCTGTCATGCGTCCAGGATGCATCCCGTCACGGACGGTCACCGAAAGTTTTCCACAGCCCCGCCCGTATCGTCGTACCAATTCACGAGTCCCACCCCCGGACACGCTCGTCTCATCCGACGGACACGGTTCCGCCCGGTTTCGCCCACCGGATACCCTCCGACACGTGGCCGACATCCAGATTCCCGCTGACATCAAGCCCGCCGACGGACGTTTCGGCGCGGGCCCCTCCAAGGTGCGCACCGAGGCGCTGGACGCCCTCGCCGCGACCGGTACGTCCCTTCTGGGTACCTCCCACCGCCAGGCGCCCGTCAAGAACCTGGTCGGCAAGGTCCGCGAGGGCATCTCCGAGCTGTTCTCCCTGCCCGAGGGCTACGAGGTGATCCTCGGCAACGGCGGCTCCACCGCCTTCTGGGACATCGCCACCCACGGTCTGATCGACAACAAGTCCCAGCACCTCAGCTTCGGCGAGTTCTCCTCCAAGTTCGCCAAGGCGGCGAAGCTCGCCCCCTGGCTGGCCGAGCCCACCGTCGTCTCCGCCGACCCCGGCACGCACCCGGAGGCGCGGGCCGAGGCGGGCGTCGACGTCTACGCCTTCACCCACAACGAGACCTCCACCGGTGTGGCCATGCCGATCAAGCGGGTGGCCGGCGCTGACGAGGGTGCGCTCGTCCTCGTGGACGCGACGAGCGGCGCGGGCGGCCTCCCCGTCGACGTCGCCGAGACGGACGTCTACTACTTCGCCCCGCAGAAGTCCTTCGCCTCCGACGGCGGCCTGTGGATCGGCGTCTTCTCCCCGGCCGCCATCGAGCGCGCCGAGCGCGTCCACGCGAGCGGCCGTCACGTGCCCGAGTTCTTCTCGCTGCCCACGGCGATCGACAACTCCCGCAAGAACCAGACGTACAACACCCCGGCCCTCGCCACCCTGTTCCTCCTCAACGAGCAGCTGGAGTGGCTCAACGGCCAGGGCGGCCTCGCCTGGTCCACGGCCCGTACCAAGGACTCCTCGACCCGCCTGTACACCTGGGCGGAGGAGTCCAAGTACGCCACCCCGTTCGTCTCCGACCCGGCCAAGCGCTCGCAGGTCATCGGCACGATCGACTTCGCCGACGAGATCGACGCCGCCGCCGTCGCCAAGGTGCTCCGCGCGAACGGCATCGTGGACACCGAGCCGTACCGCAAGCTCGGCCGCAACCAGCTGCGGATCGCGATGTTCCCCGCGATCGACCCGGCGGACGTCGAGGCGCTGACGAAGTGCGTCGACTACGTCATCGAGAAGCTCTGACCTCTCGGTCGGCACGACGACGAGGGGCGCCCGGTGATCACCGGGCGCCCCTCGTCGTCGCGTGCGCTGTCTACGCGAACTGCCGGATGAAGTCCTGCCAGCTGTCGCGGGAGACGGTGAGGAGGGGGCCGTCGGTCTGCTTGCTGTCGCGGACGGCTCGGCCGCCGGGAGCGGTGTCGGCCACCTCGACGCAGGCGTTCTCCTGGCCCGAGTACGACGACTTCCAGAACGGGCTTACGACCTCGGTCACGATGCGTCTTCCTTCAAGCTCCGCAGTATGCCCCGGATGAGCTTCGCACTCGAGTCCGGTGCCAATGCCGACGATCGCAGTAGGTCGTATGCATTGGCGTAAGCGGCAAGGTCCTCGGCCCCCTCAAGAACCGACGCACCTCGCAGATTGTCCATGGCGACGGCCTCGACCGTCGGTTCCTCATCGAAGCTGAAGGAATAGAAGGCGCAGGAGTAGCCGGCCAGGAAGCCCGCGGAGAACGGCAGTACCTGCACAGTCACGTTCTTCCGTTTCCCCGCTTCGAGGATTGCGGACAGTTGCTCCCTGTGAATGTCGATGCTCACCAGCGGGTGTGCGACGACCGCTTCCCAGAGGATGGCCGTGTACGACGTGCCGCCTTCTTCGATCTTCGCCTGCCGCCCCACACGTACCTTCACCAACTCGGCGACCCGTTCCGGCTCGATGTAGTACGGGCCGCCGGCGATAACGGCCTCGGCGTATGCCGGTGTCTGGAGAAGCCCCGGCACCATGACCGGCTGCCACTCGCGGATGTAGGTCGCGTCGTCCTCCAGCGCGATGTGATCGAGGTATTCCGGCCGCAGGTGTTCCGCGTGTTCGAGCCACCAGCCCCGGTTCTTGGAGTGCTTGGCCAACTCCTCCAGCTTGAGGCGCACTTCCGGATCCTCGACACCGTACGCATCCAGCAGGAGCCGCACCTCGATGACACGTGGTGTGGCGTGGCCGCTCTCGATGCGGCTGATCCTGGCCTGACTTGATGCGATGACACCGGCGGCCTGCGGCTGGTCAAGTTTGGCGGCCTGTCGGTACTGCCTGAGCGCCGTACCCAACCGCCTGCTGCGCACCGTCGGCCGTCCACCCGCGGGCATGGGGCCGCCCCTCTCCTCCGGCAACGATTCCACACCGACCGTCCCCTCGACTGCGCATCACGCGATCGAGTGACACCCGTGCATGTATTTCGAGGTTGAGGTTGTGTCGGTGCTGAATCCACACCTAGCTTCGTGAAAGTGCCGCTACCGAGCGAATCCTTGACGCCACGTCAGGAGGAACGGCACCGCCATGCCCGAAACCGAGACCTTCCGCATCCCCGAGCGCAGACGACACGTGCCAGCCGCTCGACAGCGCATCCGCAAGGTGCTCGCGGACTGGGGCATCACCGACGAAACTCGCCGACGCCGCCACCCTGTCGGCGAACGAACTCGTCACCAACGCCGTGACCCACTGCCGGACCTCCTACGCCCGGATCAAGGTGACGCTCACCCTCGACGGACCGGCCCTGCTGCTGGAGGTCCGCGGCCCGGACCGGGACCGGATCCCCCGGCCGCACGACTCAGGCTCGGACGAGGAGAGCGGGCGTGGACTCGTGCTCCCGACACTCCAGCGCACGTGGCACCGATCGCGTGGAGATCGAGATTCCGGTTCCTGTTGATTTTCCGTGACAATTCTGGCACGGGAATGAGTAATCCGATCAAATATCGTCGTCCCGTCGCCACCTCCCATCTCACTCACCCGTCACCCGAAGCGCTGCGGCACGGAGTCGTGACATCGAGGCGCCCGGACCGGTGAGGAGCGGCGTGCAGGTCCCTTCCCTCTTTGCCGGTGTTCCCGGTCGTCACAGCGAGGAGTTCTTCCATGCCAGCCGCATTCGCACGTCGCCGTCGCTCTCTGCTGACCGCCTCGGTGGTTCTGGCCGCCGTGGGCGCCACCGCCCTCCTGCCGGTGGCAACCGCCTCGGCCGCCACTGCCACGGGTGTCACCAGTGCCGCCGCCGGACCGTCCGCCCGCTACGCGGGCAAGGCCGTCGCCATCGGCCAGGACATGGTCGCCGTCCTGCGCAACGACCCCCGCGCCGGCGGCCCCGAGGCGTGGATCCGTTCCGTACCGGCGCACTGGCGGCAGGGCGACGCCTACATGTACCGCGTCCTGGCCAAGCTCGACCGCGGCCACGCCACGACCCAGGAGCGCGGCCTCTCCCTGCGTCTGGTGGGCGTCGGCGGATCCGCTCCCGCGCTCCGGGTGACCTCCGCCAAGGGCGGCACGCACACCTTCGCGCTGCCCAGGGTCGGCACCCCTGACGCACGGGGCTGCACCCTCGTCCGGGAGCAGTTCATCGGCGCCGGAGCCGTCGCCGTACTGAGCAACGGCCCCAAGGGACCCGAGGCGTTCTTCAAGGACGCCGATGACGGCACGCGCTTCGGTGGTGTGGTCAACCGCGCGCACCCCGCCCTGCCGAAGAGCGCCGGCTTCGTGGCCCGCATAGTGAACCCCTACGGCCCCGCACCCGAGCTCCTCACCAACATGGAGGGCGGCGGCCACCCGGCGAGCACGACGGCGTTCCCGGCGCCGGGGTGCACGAAGTGACCGGCTGAGCCGGGGCCAGGAGCCCGGACAAGGCGGACGGGGCCGCGACCACCGCATGCGCTTCGGGCCCGTCCGCGGCAGGCCCCTCACCCGCCGCCTCCTTCACGGGCAAACGGTGCCTGCCGCGGCACTAGCGCGTCACCCTCACGTCGCCGTACAGCTCACCTCCGGCACCGCGCCCCCGCCCGGCGCTCCCCCGAAGCCGAAGCTGGTCGAACTCCCCGCCGCCACGCTGCCGTTCTGGGCGGCGTTCGTCGCCACCACCGCACCGCCGGACTGGGTGTACGAGGCGTTCCACATGTTCGTGACCCGCTGGGAGCCGGTCCACGTCCACGTCACCTTCCAGGACGACAGGGCCGACGCCCCCGTGTTCGTCACCGTGACGTCGGCGTTGAAGCCGCTCCCCCAGTCGCTGGTGACCGTGTACGACGCCGAGCAGGAGGCCGCCGTGCCACCGCCACCGCCGCCACCGGCACTCCCGGATGGCGGGAACAACGGCGCCTTGATGCTCGCCAGATACCCGTCCTTCACCGTGTCCACGGTCGACCAGTCGTCCTTCAGGATCCCGCCCGTGTCACCGGAGTCGGGGTTCCACGACCAGAACGTCCACTGGAAGCTGTCCGCGCCGTACGTCGAGGTCGGGCGGAGGTAGCCCACCAGCGCGGACAGCCACTTCTGGTCCACCGCCGGCTGGAGCGTCGTACCGAACTCGCCCAGCCACACCGGGGCGATGTCCTGCTTGAAGAGGTAGCCCCAGTACTTGTCCCAGATCCCCGGCATGTTGGCGGGGAAGCTCGGGTCGCTGAACCAGCTCTGCTGGGCGACGCTCGTCGCGTAGTCGTGGGCGGAGTAGACGAGACGGTCCGCCACGTCGAGCCGTACGGGGTACTGGCCGGCCCCCATCAGGTTGCCGCCCCACCAGCCGGACACGCCGTTGTACGACTGCACGCCCTCGACGAAGACCAGCAGGGACGGGTTGACGGAGAGGACCGCGTTCCCGGCGCGCTCGGCGGCCAGGCGCCAGTCGGTCGACGGGTCCCCGCAGCCCCAGCAGGCCGGGTCGTGCGGCTCGTTGTGCAGGTCGATGCCGATGACCGTGTCCTGGCCCAGATAGCGGGCGGCCAGCGCCTTGAGGTCGGCGATCCATGTCGACTCGGGGACGGCGGAGGTGTACCAGAGGGCCGACTGGCCGCCGGAGTCGGGGCGGTGCCGGTCCAGGATGACCTTCAGGCCGTCCTGACCGGCGTACGCGACGATCCTGTCCAGCACCTGGAGGGACGTCAGGCCCTGGAGGTCCGCGTTCTTGCCGCCGGAGAAGTCGATGCTGTCGGGCATGGCGCCCGGTTTGAGGATGTCGTCGCTGTACGGCAGCCGGATGGTGTTGTAGCCCAGCGACCTCATCTGGTCGATCATGCTCCGGTAGTCCCGGGACCACAGGCCGTGGACGACCCGGTTGCCGGTCTCGAAGCCGAACCAGTTGATCCCGGCGATCCGCACCGGCTGCCCGGCCGCGTCCAGGATCTGCCGGCCGCTGGTGTGCCAGTACCCGGCTCCGGCCACCGTCGCGGTCGCCGTACGGGGGACCTTCGCGGCCGCGTCTCCGCCGGCCGCCTCCGCCGTGCGGAGTCCGGCCATCGGTATCAGAAGCGCCGTGGCCACCACGCACAGCGCTCTTCGCAGGCTGTGGAACATGTCGCTGCTTCCTCTCGGGAGGCGCGGCACCGGAAGGTTACGGGAGCAGTCATGGGAGCGCTCCCATTCACCGCGCACCGCCCAGAGAAGCGAGACAACATGCTCGCGTCAAGACCTGCGGCAGCTCTCCGCCCACTCAGCCCCTGCGCCGCAGCCGGCGCAGGGGCGGGCCGACGAGGGCGACCGTCCGTCCGGTCCGGCCGTCGGCGGCGTAGAGGTACGGGCCGTCGCCGCTGTCGTTGTGCGTCCGTAGACGCCGGGGTGCTGCCGGGAGGCGGCCAGGCCGCTGGACTCCGCGATCCGCGGGCCCTTGAGGGTGAATCCCCGGTCGCCGGCCCCGGCGCCGTCCGCGGAGGCGGGCAGCGCGCAGGCACCGGCGAGCAGCACTGCGGCGCGACCGGTCAGGCCGGTGGGACCGGCGCGGAGGACGGGCGATCGGCGCGTGTCCCAAGCCTGCCACCGGCGCCGGGAGTTGGGCGGCGGTGCTTGGGGCCGGGGTGGACGTGGTCGGCCTCACACCCCACGGGTGAGCGGGATCGACCATCATGAGCGGATGCTCAGATTCATGCCCGTAGGTGACTCCATGACGATCGGGAGCGCGGGCGAGCACACGTGGCGCTACCGGCTGTGGCGCCACCTGTGCGAGACGTACGGCGGCCCGTTCACGTTCGTCGGACCGAGGGAGACGCTGTACGACAAGACGGCCGACGCGCCGGTGTCGTACGCGTACGCCGAGCCCGCGTTCCCCCGCCACCACCTCGCGGGCTGGGGCGAGGGCTGGCTGCACATGACCCCGCTGATCGGGGAGGCGGTCCGCGCCCACCGTCCGGACGTGCTGCTGGTCTCCCTCGGCCTGATCGACCTGGGCTTCTACACGAACGCGGAGCAGACGGCGGGCAACGCACGGGCGTTCGTCGCCGCGGCACGGGAGGCCGACCCGCGCATCCGCATGGTCCTCCTGCCGGTGATCCCGAACATACGGGCCGAGGCGGACTCCCTCTTCGCCGACCAGGTGGCCGAGTTCAACGCCCTGCTCGCGAAGACGGTCGCCGACCTGGACGAACCCCGCTCACCGCTGCTGCTGGCCTCGACCCCGCGGGCGTACGACATCCACGTCGACACCTACGACGGCACGCATCCCAACGCGAGCGGTGAGCACCGGATCGCGGAGGCGTTCGCCGGGGCGATGTGGGAGGCGTGGGGGGTCGGACGGATGTACACGGCTGGAACAAGTTGACCGAATTCCGGCTCTCCTGGTGACCGTGCGTATCGTTGAACCGCGCGGCTGCACTCGTGCGAGGGACAGCCGGGGAGGAGCGCCACGATGACCGTCCTCGAAGACAGGATCGAGATGGCCGAGGCCGACGCCAACACCGAGCATCTGGACGAGTGGTTCGAGCGGCTTGAGCGTATGCCCGTCCCCGAAGGTTTCAGGGTCGAGATCGTCGGGGGCAACGTTTTCATGACGCCGCAGCGGGACACGCACTGGCTGATCATCCGCCGGATTGTACGGGCGCTGGAGGACAGGTTCGGGATGGACATCAAGGTGTTCTCCGACGTCCGCATCGACTTCCCTGGCCATGAGAACGGCTTCTGCCCGGACGTCGCTCTCCTCAACGACTCGGCGAAGAAGGACGAGACGGGCCACTGGCGCTACCAGGACGTCGAGTTCGTCGCCGAGGTCATCTCCAAGGGAACCGCCCACAACGACTACGGCCCGAAGAAGCTCGCCTACGCGGAGGCCGATGTCCCCGTCTACGTCGTCGCCGACCCCTACGTGGGGCGGTGCTGCGTCTACACCGATCCCCAGGACGGCGACTACGAAAAGCGGGATACATTCGACTTCGGCACGGACATCGACCTCACCGGCACGGTCGTCGACCTCGTCCTCGAAACCGACGACTTCCCCCGCGACTGACCCGATCCCGCTCCCAATCCCGCTTGCCTAGAGCGCACTTCAAGCCGTTGGCTAGGGAACCATGAAGTACACGCAGCTAGGACGCACGGGACTCAAGGTCAGCAGGCTCGTCCTCGGGACGATGAACTTCGGTCCGCAGACCGACGAGGGCGACAGCCACGCGATCATGGACGCGGCACTGGACGCGGGCATCAACTTCTTCGACACCGCCAACGTGTACGGCTGGGGCGAGAACAAGGGCCGCACCGAGAGCATCATCGGCAACTGGTTCGCCAAGGGCGGCGCGCGGCGCGACAAGGTCGTCCTCGCCACCAAGGTCTACGCCAACATGGCCCCCGACGGGCAGCCGGCCTGGCCCAACCACGACAAGCTCTCCGCGCTGAACATCCGGCGGGCCGTGGACGCCAGCCTGAAGCGGCTGCGGACCGACTACATCGACCTGTACCAGTTCCACCACATCGACCGGGACACCCCCTTCGAGGAGATCTGGCAGGCGATCGACACCCTGGTCCAGCAGGGCAAGATCCTCTACGTCGGCTCCTCCAACTTCCCGGGCTACAAGATCGCCCAGGCCAACGAGATCGCCGCCCGGCGCGGTGGCACCATCGGGCTGGTCAGCGAGCAGTGCCTGTACAACCTCTTCGAGCGGCGCGCCGAGATGGAGGTCATCCCGGCCGCGCAGGACTACGGCCTCGGGGTCATCCCCTGGTCGCCGCTGCACGGCGGTCTGCTGGGCGGCGTCATCAAGAAGGAGGCCCAGGGCGGTCGCCGTACCTCCGGGCGCGCCGCCGAGACGCTGGCCGACCCGGCCGCCCGCGCCCGGATCCAGGCGTACGAGGACCTGGTCGACAAGCACGGTCTGGAGCCCGGCGAGGTGGCCCTGGCCTGGCTGCTCACCCGTCCCGGGGTGACCGGTCCCATCGTCGGCCCGCGTACGGCGGAGCAGCTGGGCTCCGCGCTCCGGGCCGTCGAGCTGGAGCTGGGCGAGGAGCTGGTGCGGGGGCTGGACGAGGTCTTCCCGGGTCCGGGCCCGTCGCCGGAGGCCTTCGCCTGGTGACACCGTGAGGGGCGGCGGGGCTGCGTTCGGCATGCGGCTCCGCCGCCGTGGCGGTGGCTGACCGGCGGCTACCTGAGGGCAGCCGACACAGCCACCACCACGAACATCAGCACAAGCACACCGGCCATGATCCGGTTCCGGGTTTTCGGGTCCACGCCATCGAGCCTAACCGGCGCCGCCGAGTGCCCAGCGGCCGACCGCCTCGTACCGCGGTTGTTCCCCCGGCACTCCCGACCTCGGGAGGTTGCTGCGCACCAGCACCAGCTCGCTCACCGTCCAGGTCGCGCTGGTGAAACCGCGCAGCAGGTCCACGTACGGCCGGGTGTCGAGGCCGTCCCGGCTCCGGGCCACCGTCAGGTGGGCCTTGTACTGCCGGTGCTCCGTCATCGGCACGCCCGCCTTCCGGGCGGCCGACTCCGCCCGGTCGGCCAGCAGCCGCAGCGCCGGTACGTCGCCGTGGGCGCCGGTCCACAGGGCCTTGCCGTGGCCGAACTGGCCGCCGCCGCGGAGGGCGAGCGGGAAGGGTGCCGTGCGGTGGGCCGCACGGGCCAGGCGGTCGGAGAGGTCCGGTACGACGTCGTCGGCGACCTCGCCGTAGAAGGCCAGGGTGAAGTGCCAGCCCGGCCGGTTCGTCCAGCGCAGCTGCTGCGCGCCCGGCAGTCCCTTCAACTCGGCGATCTTGGCGGCGAGTTCGTGGACGACGTGCTCCGGCGGGAGCACCGCGGCGAAGAGTCTCATGCCTTCACCATGGCAGAGCCGGTCGGCATCATGGCCGCATGACGATCACCGTACGCGAGGGCGGACCCGACGACATCCCCGTCATGCTCGCCATGCTCGACAGCTGCGTGGAGTGGCTGGTCTCACAGGGACGCACCGGCCAGTGGGGAAGCGCACCGCTGTCGCGGAACCCGAGGGTGGTGGAATCGGTGACCGGGGACATGGCGCAGGGCACGGCGTACATCGCCGAGATCGACGGCGTACCGGCCGCCATGCTCACCGTCACCGACGCGCCCGGCGCCTATCTGGCGCATCTGCCGCCGCCCGGCGAGCCCGAGCGGTACATCCACTGGCTCGCCTCCGACCGCCGCTTCAAGGGGCGGGGCGCGGGTGCGGCCCTGCTCGCGCACGCGGCCGAGGAGACCCGGCGGGCGGGTGTCGGTCTGCTGCGCGTGGACTGCTACGCGGGGGACGACCGGGGGCTCGTCGCCTTCTACGAGGCCAACGGGTTCGTCCCCACGCAGACGTACACCTCCGGCCCGAACGGCGACTGGCCGGGGCAGGTGCTGGCCCGCAGGGTGCTCTAGCGCCCCGGCAGGCGACGTTCGCCCGGTGCGACGGCTTCCGGCGGGCACGCCGACAGCGCGCACCGGACGCCCCTCCTCGAGGGGCGAACGTCGCCTGCGGGGGCACCGGGCGGACGCGCGTCCAGCGGCGGCGCCCCGCACCCGTCCCCGGCCTGGCAGGCCTACGCCGCCGTCGCCAGTTCCTCCCGCTCGCGCGGGACGAAGCGGACCCGCGGGTGGCCGCCGTGCCAGGCCACGGTCAGGCGCAGCCCCCCGATGCGGGTCAGGACCAGGCCGATGGTCGCGGCGGCCGCGGCCGAGATGACGCCGCCGAGGGCGAAGCCGACGCGCGGGCCGTAGGTGTCGGTGATCCAGCCGACGACCGGGGCGCCGAGCGGGGTGCCGCCCATGAAGACCATCATGAACAGGGCCATCACCCGGCCACGCATGGCCGGGTCGGTGGCCATCTGGACCGAGGTGTTCGCCGTGACGTTCACGGTGAGGCCGAAGATCCCGATCGGGACCATGAGCAGCGCGAACAGCCAGTACGACGGTGCCAGCGCGGCCACGATCTCCAGCGCGCCGAAGGCGAACGCGGCGGCGATCAGCACGCGCAGGCGGGCCGTGCCGCGCCGGGCGGCGAGCAGGGCGCCGCACAGCGAGCCGACGGCCATCAGGGTGTTGAAGAGGCTGTAGCCGCCGGCGCCCGCGTGGAAGACGTGCTCCGCGTAGGCGGAGAGCCAGACCGGGAAGTTGAAGCCGAAGGTGCCGATGAAGCCGACCAGCACGATCGGCCAGATCAGCTCCGGGCGGCCGGCCACGTACTGCAGGCCCTCCCGCAGCTGGCCCTTGCCGCGCGGGGCGCGCGTGACGACGTGCAGTTCGCGGGCGCGCATCAGCAGCAGGCCGACGATGGGCGCCGCGAAGGACAGGCCGTTGGCGAGGAACGCCCAGCCCGTGCCCACGCCGGTGATCATGACACCGGCGACGGCGGGGCCGATCAGCCGGGCGGACTGGAAGTTCGCCGAGTTCAGGCTGACCGCGTTCTGCAGCTGCTCGGGGCCGACCATCTCGGAGACGAAGGACTGGCGGGCCGGGTTGTCGACGACGGTCGCGAGGCCGACGGCGAAGGCGGCCAGGTAGACGTGCCAGACCTGGACGTGGCCGGAGAGGGTGAGCGCCGCGAGCGCCAGGCCGGACAGGGCCATGGCGGACTGGGTGACCAGCAGCGTGGGGCGCTTGGGGAGGCGGTCGACCAGGACACCGCCGTAGAGACCGAAGAGCAGCATCGGCAGGAACTGCAGGGCCGTCGTGATGCCCACGGCCGCGGAGGAGCCGGTGAGGCTGAGGACGAGCCAGTCCTGGGCGATGCGCTGCATCCAGGTGCCCGTGTTGGAGACGACCTGGCCGACGAAGAAGAGGCGGTAGTTCCTGATCCTCAGCGAGCTGAACATCGAGGACGCCGAGGTCTTACGGGAAACGGGGGTAGTGGCGGCCGGTGCGGGGGCGGAAGGTGTTCCGGATCCCGTACTCAAAAGAGTTCGCCTCCTCCATACAGTGGCTTACAGATGTGCGAGCTTCTCCAGCACGGGGGCGGCGGCGCGCAGGGTCGCCCACTCGTCCTCGTCGAGGCCCTCGACCAGGCCGGCCAGGAACACGTTGCGCTTGCGGCGGCTCTCCTCGAGCATCGCCTCGGCCTGCTCGGTCTGGGTGACGACCTTCTGGCGCCGGTCCTCGGGGTGCGGCTCCAGCCGGACCAGCCCCTTGGCTTCGAGCAGCGCGACGATGCGGGTCATCGACGGCGGCTGGACGTGCTCCTTGCGGGCCAGCTCGCCCGGCGTGGCCGAGCCGCAGCGGGAGAGGGTGCCGAGCACCGACATCTCGGTGGGGCTCAGCGACTCGTCCACCCGCTGGTGCTTGAGCCGTCGGCTCAGCCGCATCACGGCGGAGCGGAGGGAGTTCACGGCGGCTGCGTCGTCGCCATGGGTGAGGTCCAGGTCCGGCATGTTCTTTAGAGTAACTCATTACTCTCCCTAAAGACCACCGGGATGCGGCCACCGTGCCCGTGACCCTGGCCACGGAACCCTTCGATCACCCGTATGAGTGAGTCGATTCCGGAAAGTGACGCGTCGGGCGGCCGGATGTGGCGACCCTCGTACACATGGGGACCAGTGTGCTCAGCCTGCGGATAGACGGGGAGCTGCTCGAAAGGCTCCGGCACCGTGCGGCGAAAAGAGGAATGAGCGTCCAGGACTATGTCGTCCGGACGCTCATTCGGGATGACTTCGACGAGCGGTTCCAGGCCGCCGTCGAGGAGACGGAGAGGTTCTACGGCGTCACCTGACGCCAGGGTCGGCCGAGACCGCGGCGGTCACCGGCTCACGTGAGACCCAGGGCCGGCATCAGGTAGTAGAAGGCGAAGACCGCCGAGACGACGTACATCGCGGCCGGGATCTCCCGGAACCGGCCCGCGGCCAGGCGCAGCACCGTGAAGGTGATGAAGCCCATGCCGATGCCGTTGGTGATCGAGTAGGTGAACGGCATCATCAGCATCGTCACGAAGGCCGGAATGGCGATCGTGTGGTCCGCCCAGTCGATCTCCTTGATCGAGTTGGACAGGATCAGGAAGCCGACCGCGACCAGCGCGGGGGTGGCCGCCTGGGACGGGACCATCGTGGCGATCGGGGTGAGGAACAGGGCGACGGCGAAGAGGCCGCCCGTGACGACGTTCGCGAGGCCCGTCCGGGCGCCCTCGCCGACACCGGCCGTGGACTCCACGAACGCGGTCGTGGCCGAGGAGGAGCTGGCACCGCCCGCCGCGACCGAGAGGCCGTCGATGAACAGGACCTTGTTGATGCCGGGCATGTAGCCCTCGGCGTCGGTCAGCTTGGCCTCGTCACTGACGCCCATGATCGTGCCCATCGCGTCGAAGAAGCACGACAGCAGGACCGTGAAGACGAACAGGACGCCGGTCAGCACGCCGACCTTGGAGAAGCCGCCGAACAGGCTGACCTGGCCGATCAGGCCGAAGTCCGGGGTGGAGACCGGGTTGCCCGGCCACTTCGGGACGGTCAGGCCCCAGGAAGGGATGGTGGTGACCGCGTTGAGGACCACCGCGAGGACGGTCATGCCGACGATCGAGACGAGGATCGCGCCCGGCGCCTTGCGGACGATCAGCACGAAGGTCAGCAGCACACCGAGGATGAACACCAGCACCGGCCAGCCGTGCAGATGGCCGCCGACGCCGAGCTGGAGCGGGACGGTGGTCTGGGCGGCGTCCGGCATGCGCGTGATGAAGCCCGAGTCGACCAGGCCGATCAGCATGATGAACAGGCCGATACCGATCGAGATCGCCTTGCGCAGCCCGAACGGCACGGCGTTCATCACGCGCTCGCGCAGGCCGGTCGCGACCAGCAGCATGACCACGAAGCCGGCCAGCACGACCATGCCCATGGCGTCCGGCCACGACATGCGGGGCGCGAGCTGGAGCGCGACGACCGAGTTCACACCGAGTCCGGCGGCCATCGCGATCGGCACGTTGCCGATGACGCCCATGAGGAGGGTGGTGAAGGCGGCCGTCAGCGCGGTCGCGGTCACCAGCTGGCCGTTGTTCAGGTGGTGCCCGTACATGTCCTTCGCGCTGCCGAGGATGATCGGGTTCAGCACGATGATGTACGCCATCGCGAAGAAGGTGGCGAGACCGCCCCGGATCTCGCGGGCGACGGAGCTGCCGCGCTCGGAGATCCTGAAGTAGCGGTCGAGCGCGCCGTGCGGCGCGCCGCCCGGCTTCTCGGGGGTGGGGGCCTTGGCGGGTGCCGAGGTGGACATGCGTGACCTCATCTCCTGCGGGGTTCCCCCGAGCCCCGTTGGAGTTTCATACGAGCAGAAGTGGACACAGACAAACGGTTTCAGTATGAACGTATGAGCGCTAGATCGCTATCTCCGCGCGTAGACCTGATCGCCTCGTAAGCTGTCGTCATGGCCAAGTGGACCCCCAAGCACGAGGCGCCGGAGCCCCTGGAGGGGCCCGTGGTCGCCACCATCACCGGCGGGACGATCGTCTGGTTCGCCCTCTTCCTCGTGCAGCTGCCCTTCTACGGCTGGTTCGACTCCCACGGCCACCTGTGGTGGCTGTGGACCTGCCTGGCCGGCGGCGGGCTCGGGCTGCTCGGGATCTGGTACGTGCGCAGGCGGGACGCGGCGATCAAGCGGGCGGCCGCGGCGAAGCAGAACGAGATGAACGCGACGTCGGCAGGCTAGTGCGGAGGGCGCCGGGACGGCGTGGGAGCGGGCGGGCCGGGCGGACCGGGCGGAATTCGCCGGAAGTCCGCCGCGGAGTGGGGAAGGGGGGCCGATCGGCGCGCAAGGCGGGCGGATCAGCGCGCGGGGCTGACGCGTAGTGCGCGGGGCGGGCCGGACCAGCGCGCGGGGCCGTCGCGGGGGGCGGCACGGCGGTCGAAGGGTGCGGCAAACCAGCCGGACCAGCGGACGGCGCAGCCGGACCAGCACAGGGGCAGCCGAACCAGCACAGAGGTCAGGCGGCACAGCACAGGGGGCAGACGGTGCGGCCGAGCAGCCAGTACGCGGCGCTCCACAGGAGGCGGCACGGCGACCGGGTCGGCGGGCGGCGCAGCAGAACCGGGGCGCGGCAAGCGGGCCGGTGCCCCGGGCAGGCCGGACAGCGCGCAGGGCGGCAGGCCGCCACGTACCGTCGATTACATGACCCATATAGACGCGGGCGCCGAGCTGGACCCCGTGCATCCGGTGGCCCTGCCGATGACCAGGTCGGCAGGTCTGACCGGTGCGGAAGTGGCGGAACGGCGGTCGCGCGGGCAGGTCAACGACGTCCCCGTGCGCAGCAGCCGGTCGCTGGGCGAGATCGTCCGGGCCAACGTCTTCACCCGGTTCAACGCGATCATCGGCCTCCTGTGGCTGATCATGCTGTTCGTCGCGCCGATCCAGGACAGCCTCTTCGGCTTCGTGATCCTCGCCAACACCGGCATCGGCATCGTCCAGGAGTGGCGCGCCAAGCAGACCCTCGACTCGCTCGCGGTGATCGGCGAGGCCCGACCGACGGTCCGCAGGGACGGCACGGCCGTCGAAGTGGCCACGAACGAGATCGTGCTCGACGACCTCGTCGAGATCGGGCCCGGCGACAGAATCGTCGTCGACGGTGTGTGCGCCGAGGCCGACGGGCTGGAGATCGACGAGTCGCTGCTGACGGGCGAGGCCGACCCCGTCGTCAAACGCCCCGGCGACCCGGTCATGTCCGGCAGCTTCGTGGTCGCGGGCGGCGGCGCCTTCCAGGCCGCCAAGGTCGGCCGCGAGGCCTACGCCGCCCAGCTCGCCGAGGAGGCCTCCCGCTTCACGCTCGTCCACTCCGAGCTGCGCACCGGCATCTCCACGATCCTCAAGTACGTCACCTGGATGATGGTCCCGGCGGCCGTCGGACTCGTCATCACCCAGCTCGTCGTCAAGAGCAACGGCCTGAAGGACGCCGTCGCGCGGACCGTCGGCGGGATCGTCCCGATGGTCCCGGAGGGGCTGGTGCTGCTCACCTCCGTCGCCTTCGCGATCGGTGTCATCCGGCTCGGCCGCAAGCAGTGCCTCGTGCAGGAACTCCCGGCCATCGAGGGCCTGGCCCGCGTCGACACCGTCTGTCTGGACAAGACCGGCACGCTCACCGAGGGCGGCATGGACGTCACCCGGCTCAGCATTCTCGACGGGTACGACGAGGCCTACGTCCGCACCGTCCTCGGCGCGCTCGGCGAGTCCGACCCGCGCCCCAACGCCTCCCTCCAGGCGATCATCGACGCCTACCCCGACAGTGAGGACTGGCGGTGCGTGGAGTCGCTGCCGTTCTCCTCGGCCCGCAAGTACAGCGGGGCCGCGTTCAGCGAGGGCGACGGCGAGACCAGCACCTGGCTGCTGGGCGCCCCGGACGTGCTGCTCGCCGACGGCGACCCCGCGCTCGCCGACACCGAGCGGCTCAACGAGCAGGGGCTGCGGGTGCTGCTGCTGGCCCGCGCCGCCCGCGACCTGGACGACGCCGAGCCGGCCCGTGGCGCCCGCCCGGCCGCGCTCGTCGTCCTGGAGCAGCGGCTGCGGCCGGACGCGGCCGACACCCTGCGCTACTTCGCGGACCAGGACGTCCGCGCCAAGGTGATCTCCGGCGACAACGCGGTCTCGGTCGGCGCGGTCGCGGCCAAGCTGGGCCTCGCGGGTACAGCCGTGGACGCGCGGCGGCTGCCCGCCGAGGCGGCCGGGATGGCGCAGGCGCTGGACGCCGGGACCGTCTTCGGGCGGGTCACCCCGCAGCAGAAGCGGGACATGGTGGGCGCGCTGCAGACCCGCGGGCACACGGTCGCGATGACCGGCGACGGCGTGAACGACGTGCTCGCGCTGAAGGACGCCGACATCGGCGTCGCCATGGGCTCCGGTTCGGAAGCCACGCGCGCGGTGGCGCAGATCGTGCTGCTGGACAACAGTTTCGCGAGCCTGCCGTCGGTGGTCGCCGAGGGGCGCCGGGTGATCGGCAACATCACGCGCGTGGCGACGCTGTTCCTGGTGAAGACCGTCTACTCGGTGCTGCTGGCGATCCTCGTGGTGTGCTCGCAGGTCGAGTACCCCTTCCTGCCGAGGCACCTGACCCTCCTGTCCACCCTCACCATCGGCGTCCCGGCCTTCTTCCTGGCCCTCGCCCCGAACAAGGAGCGCGCGAAACCGCATTTCGTGCGGCGGGTGATGCGGTACTCGATCCCGGGCGGCGTGGTGGCCGGGGTGGCGACCTTCGTGACGTACCTGATCGCCCGGGACCACTACGGCGGGCACGGGCAGCTGGACGCCGAGACCAGCGCGGCCACGCTGACGCTGTTCCTGGTCTCCATGTGGATCCTGGCGATCGTCGCGCGGCCGTACACGTGGTGGCGGGTGACCCTGGTGGCCGCGATGGGGGTGGCGTTCCTGCTGGTCCTCGCCGTGCCGGCGCTGCAGGGCTTCTTCGCGCTGAAGCTGGTGGGGGTGGCCATGCCGTGGACGGCCGTGGGGATCGCGGTGGTGGCGGCGGCCGCCCTGGAGTTCCTCTGGAAGTGGGTCGACCGCCGCTTTCCGGACTAGTGCCCGGGCAGGCAACGTTCGCCCTGGCTGATGGCGACCTGCCCCGCGGTCGAGCACGAGCGGATCCGGGCGGAGTGGCAGGACAGCCGAGGAAGCCTGGGCGTGGTGGAACGGTGTCGGCCGTCCGGCACAGGACCGGTTCGGCTACGTGCGGGAGGCCGGCGGGAGCGCCTGCGTATGGCATCTCCCTGACGGGACGCGCTGGGATCTGACCGGCTGAGCCCCGCCCCGCCCCGCCCGCCGGCTGGGCGGGGCGGCCGGTGGGTGTCAGTCGAACCAGCGGTCGCGAGCCAGTTCCTCCGTGCGGGAGGGGTCTTCCAGCAGGGCGGCCACCTCGAAGCGGCGGGGCCACTGGCCCGCCGCCCAGGCCAGGCCCGCCGCGACGCCCTCCAGGGTGGCGGCGTGCAGCACGCCGTCGTCGGTGAGCCGCCAGTCGATCTCCACGCCGTCCACGACCAGTTCGTCGTGCTCGACGTACGTGCGTGGGGTGCGCGGGCCGAGCAGCACCCGCACCGGCTCCGGTACGTCGTGCTCGGTGCCCTCGGAGTGCACCTCGCCGGTGACGGACTCGCTCAGCCGCCGTACCTGGAACAGCTCGGCCAGTTCGGCGGCCCGGGCCGGGCGGACCGGCAGCAGCGGTACCCCGGAGGTGAAGGGCAGCAGGTCGGGCGAGTCGACCACGACGGCCCGGGCCGCGTCCACGACCTCCACGCGCCCGTCGGTCACGGCCCGCAGCTCGTCCGGCAGCGTCACCTGCTCGGGGTCCAGGTCCGCCAACGCACCGTACAGTCCGTGCAGTTGGGCCGGGGAGACGGGACGCGACGGGTCGGCCAGGCGCTCGAGCAGCTCGGCGGCGCCGCCCGGCTCGTCCAGCAGGGCCGCGACCGAGGTGCGCACCCCGAGGGCCCGCAGCACCTGTTCGTCCTCGAACCCGGCGGCGTCGGCCTCGTCGTACAGGCCGTGCAGCAGCGGGTCCCCGCCGGCCGCCAGCAGACCGGCCGGGCGGCGGCCGTCGAGCACCGGGTGCCCGCGCAGCCACCACGCGGTGTACGGCCGTACGACCTCGTGCGTGCCGTCGGGCAGCAGGACGCGGACCGGCTGGGTCAGCGCGTCCCGCAGCGGCGGCTGGGCGAGCAGGGCGAGCGCCTCGGGCCAGCGGTCGTCGTCCACGAGGTCCAGGTCGCGCACGGCGATCAGCTCGGTGGCGACCGGCGGTACGGGGCTGTCGGGGAAGCGGTCGAGGATGTCCTCGCACCACACGTCGACGGCGTCGAGCAGCCCGGCGTCGTCGGGCTCGGCGAAGTCGCCCTCGCGCGGCTCCAGTTCGTCGGGGTCGAGGACGACGTCGGTGGCCCGCACCAGCGCGAAGTTCGCGAGCACCCCGCAGGCGGTCAGCGGCTGCTCACCCCACCTCTCGGCCAGGTCGTGGTCGACGGCGGCCAGTTCGCCCTCGCGGACCACCCGGGCGAAGGGGCTGCCCGGGAGGACCAGCTCGGCGGCCGGTGCCGGCTCCCCGTCCTCGTCGGGCAGGGCGAGCGCGCCGAGCCAGGGTTCGTCACCGGGCTCCAGGCCCGCGTCGCGGACCAACGCCAGGACGGTGTCGGCGAGTTCCTCGGCGTCCGGGGCGTCCTCGTCCCAGCCCAGCACGCCCTCGTCGTCCAGCGAGGCGGCGACGGCGGCCCGCACCTGCGGGGTCGTCAGCACCGCGCGCGGGCCGGCGGGCAGCGCGCCCAGCTTCTCCAGCAGCGGGTGCGCGGCGTCCTCGTGGGCGACCTTCAGCCCGAGCCGGCCGAGGACGTCCGGGTCGATCCGCGTGCCGTCGGGGGTGGGCAGCAGGACCTGCCGGGGCCCGATGGTCGTCCGCCCGTCGGCGAGCGGCACGGGCAGCCCGGACAGCCGGTCGGGATCGACCCCGGCGAGGCTGTCGTAGAGCCGCCACCACCAGCCCGGCTCCTTCTCCAGTCCGGCGAGCCGGTCGATGGCGTCGGCGAGCGGCACCCGGTCGACACCGAGGCCGCGCAGCTCGGCCCGGCGCTCCAGGCCGGCGGGCAGCAGGGTGGGCAGCACCTCGGCGAGCACCCGTACGGTGTCGGCCCCGGCGCCCTCCACGATCTCCGCGTCGCGGGGCCGCAGCACCTCGGGCAGCTCGTCCTCGCCCGTGGGGGCGAGGGCCGGGGGCAGGAACGCGGTGCGCGGCAGCCGCTCCAGTACGGCCTGCCGCAGGGCGCCGTCCAGCTCGCCCTTGCCCAGCGGTCCGGGCACGAGGTCGATGATCCCTTCCGTCACCGGCCGCCAGGCGGCGAGGAGTTCGGCATAGGCGTCGGCCGCCCGCTGCACCAGGAAGTCGGTCAGGGGGCCGGGGGCGGCGTGCCGGCGGGTGGTGTCGAGGGGGAAGGAGGCGATGAGCAGCGCGGGCACGCCGAGGGGTTCGTCGCTGGGGGTGGGCGCGTGCACGACGGGCGCGGTGCGCGGGCGCACCGGGCGCCCGGCCGCGTCCTCGGGCACGGCCCAGGTGACGGACCAGTGGGGCCGCAGCCGTTCCTCGACGGGCCGGTCGGCGAGCAGGTCGGGCGTGAGCGCGCCGTGCGCGACGGCCGTGCGCCACCGTGTGGTGCCCTCCCGCGAGTCCTCGACGACGGTGACGGCGCCGTCGCCGCGGCGGCGGAGGGTGCGCGGGCTCCGGCCGTCGATCTCGACGACGACCTCCTCCAGCCCGGGCAGGGCGAGGAGCAGCGCGTCGTCCAGGGCGTCCAGGAGCCGCTCGGCGAGGTCGGCCGCGGCCGCGTCGCGCAGGGGCAGGATGACGGCGGTGTCGTACGGGTCCGGGGCGGAGCCCTCGGCGGCGAACGGCAGCCGGAGCAGCGGCACATGGCCGTCCCGCCGCCGGACCTCGTCGCCCAGTGCCGGGCTGTGCCGCGCGGTCTCGGCGGCCAGCTCGCGCGCCTCGGCGAGCGACCAGCGGACCCCGCCGTGCCGCCCGACGATCGCGGGCTCGTCGGTCACCGCGAGTACGGCGGCGAACCCGACGCCGAACCGCCCCACGGCACTTCGGGAGCCCTCGGCGTCCCGCTTGGCGGAGGCCCGCAGCGTGGACAGCGACTCGACACCGGCCGCGTCCAGCGGGGCGCCGGTGTTGGCGGCGACGAGGACCCCGTCCCGGAGGGTGAGCCGCAGCCGGCCCGGCGCCTTGGCGCGGGCGGCGGCGTCGGCGGCGTTCTGCGCCAGCTCCACCACGAGCCGGTCCCGGTATCCGCCCAGGACCAGGTCTTCCTCGGCGTTGGCGTCCTCCCGGAACCGGGCGGCACTGGTGGCCCAGGCGTCGAGCACCCCGCGCCGCAGCCGAGCGGTACCGAAGGGATCGGCGCCCTCGGCCGCCGGCCGCACGAACTTGCTGCTCACGTTCACTCTCCTCACCTACGTGAGGACGAAGGTACCGCTCGCGGCGCCTGGCGGATGCCGGGGTGGGCGGGGAGAGGGCGGGCATCGAGGGAGCCGGGGCCGTGGACCCGCCTGCGGATCGCGTCGGACATCAGGGCGCGGCCGACGCCCGTGCCCCGGGCCTGTTCCGCGACCACCAGCCAGTGGACCTTGTGGACCGGGGCCGTTCCCCCGAAGAGCAGGCCGCCGAGCGGGGCCGTGCCGGGGCCGCCCCCGGTCTCGGCCTCGGCCTCGGCGACCAGTGCGGTGCCACGGCTGACGTGCTCGTCGACGGCGGCGGTGAAGCCGGGATCGTCCACCATCGGGCCGAACCAGTGCTCCACCTGGGCCGCCAGCCGGAGGAACCCGGGGAGGTCCCGCCGCCGCGCGAGTCGGATGATCGTCCGCTCAGTGTCGCAGCGGCGGACGGCGTCCGGAAGGCCGTTCAGGAGTGGCCCAGTTCGGCCGTCTCCTCGTCGGCCGGTTCCGGGACCGAGCCCGAGTCGCGGGCGGGGCGCAGGGGGAAGGCGTCGACCCTCGTCTCGTCGATGACGGGCGGAGCCACCTGAGGGGGCTTCGGCATGACCGCCGCCTCCGAGTGGGCGCCGCAGCCGTAGGCGAGGGAGACCACGCGGCCGTCGGCCGGGGCGAACTCGTTGGCGCACACGCCGAACGCCTGGCCCAGCGAGCCGCCGATCGGGGCGAGGAAGCCGCAGGTCAGGCAGGTGGCCGGGGCCGCCTGGGCCATCGGGGTCTTCGGACCGAAGGCCTCCTCCCAGCGGTCGGCCGCGGTGTGCAGGCCGTAGCGGGACAGGACGCGGGCACGGCGCATGCCCAGTTCCTCGGCGACGGCCGCGATCGAGCCACGGGAGGGAGCCGTCGGCTGGACGGCGGGGGCGCCGGGAGTGACGTCGGCGTCCTCCGCCTCCGCCAGCTCCTCCATCTCGTGGGAGACCATCGAGTTCGGCGGCGGCTCCTCCTCGGCCGTGTAGCCGGGCTCCAGACGCAGGTCCTCCTGGTCGGTGGGCAGGAGGTCGCCGGGGCCGAGGTCGCCGGGGCGCAGCCGCTCGCTCCACGGGACCCACTCGGGGGCGAGGAGCGCGTCGGGGCCGGGGAGCAGGACGACCTCGTCGAGGGTGACGATCTTGGCGCGGGAGGCGCGGGCCACCGTCACCGCCCAGCGCCAGCCGCGGTAGCCCAGCTCCTTGCACTCGAAGAAGTGCGTGACAACGCGGTCGCCCTCCGACACCAGGCCGGCGTGCTCGCCGACCACGCCGGGAGCGGCGGCCTCCTCGGCGGCGGCGCGGGCGAGATCGACCGCCTCGGCGCACAGACGGTCGGGGGTGCGGCTTCGCGTTGTCGCTGCGCTCACAGGTATCGCTTCTCTCCTACGCCGTCTCACGAGTGGGCCTGCCACCGGCGGGCCTGCCGACGGAGCGGACCGTGGGGCCGCATCGACGTCTGCATCCGCGCGCTGGGCGCACCTCTGCCATCCATTCTGCGTTATGGCTGAGATAGGCACGCTACACCGAACGAGATTCGTGGTTTTTTCCCACCCACCCCCGCACCCCGTCGCGCACCACCCCCGGACCCCACCACGCACCCGACTCGCCCGGCCTCGCACTATCGGCCCTCTTCTCGGGGCACTATGAACGTCGTGGCAGCCGCGGACAAGGCGAGTGGGGCGAGTGATCGCAGCGGCGGTACGGCGCGCGTCGGCGGGGCCGTCCGCTCCGTCGGGCGTGCCCTGCACTTTCCGGTCACCGGCGCCGCCCGGGGCATCCGCCGGGCCACGCACGCCCAGGGAGCGGGCGAGTCGGGGCTGGGCCAGCTGATCGAGCTGCACGCGGTGAACGGGGCCGGTGACGTGATGGTCACCGTCGCGCTCGCCTCCACCGTGTTCTTCTCCGTGCCCACCGACGAGGCGCGCGGGCGCGTCGCGCTCTATCTCGCCATCACCATGGCGCCCTTCACCGTCCTCGCCCCGGTCATCGGTCCGCTCCTCGACCGGCTGCCGCACGGGCGGCGCGCCGCGATGGCCGCCGCCATGCTGGCCCGCGCCCTGCTCGCGCTGATCATCTCGGGCGCCGTGGCGAGCGGCAGCCTGGAGCTGTACCCCGCCGCGCTGGGCGTACTGGTCGCGTCCAAGGCCTACGGCGTGGTGCGCAGCGCGGTCGTACCGCGGCTGCTGCCGCCCCGGTTCTCGCTCGTGAAGGCCAACTCCCGGGTCACCCTCGCCGGTCTGCTGGCCACCGGCGCCGCCGCGCCGGTCGCGGCGGGGCTGCACCGGATCGGGGACCCCTGGCCGCTCTACGGCGCCTTCGTGATCTTCGTCGCGGGAACGTTCCTCTCCTTCACCCTGCCGCCCAAGGTGGACTCGGCCAAGGGCGAGGGCGTGGCCCTGCTGGCGGCCGACGAGGAGCATGTGCGCGGCCCGCGCCGGGCGGAGAAGGCGCGGCGGCCGGGGCTGCGGACCGTCGGGCCCGCCGTCACCCACGCCCTCGGCGCCAACGCCGCCGTGCGCTGCCTGTCCGGCTTCCTGATCTTCTTCCTCGCCTTCCTGCTGCGCGAGCACCCGCTGACCGGGGAGAGCGCGGCGGTCTCGCTGGGCATAGTCGGCGTCGCCGCCGGCGCGGGCAACGCCCTCGGTACGGCCGCGGGGAACTGGCTGAGATCACGCCCCCCGGAGATCATCATCGTGACCGTCGTCGCCGTGGTGCTCGGCACGGCGGTCGTGGCCGCCGTCTTCTTCGGCGCGTTCCTGGTGGCCTGTCTCGCGGCCGTCGCCGGGTTCGCGCAGGCGCTGGCCAAGCTGGCCCTGGACGCGCTGATCCAGCGGGACGTGCCGGAGCAGGTGCGCACCTCGGCGTTCGCCCGCTCCGAGACGCTGCTGCAGATGGCCTGGGTGTTCGGCGGCGCGGTGGGCATCGTGCTGCCCCTCGACGGCACCCTCGGCCTGCTGATCGGCGCCGCGTTCGTCGCCGTCGGCTGGCTCGGCACCCTGAAGGGACTGCTCGCCTCCGCGCGGCACGGCGGCCGTCCCCGGGCCCGCGTGGCGTAACGAACCGGGCACGCCGTACCCCGCGTGGCCGGGCGGCTCGGGGCGCCCGATAGCCTTCGGCCATGACCACGCTGCAATCCGCTGTGCGACGCCGCCGCGCCGTCGCCGCCGCCGGCGCCGTTTCCGCCGGACTGCTTCTGCTGTCGGCCTGCGACAAGCCGTCGCCCGTCGCGACGATCACCGTCGGGCGGAGCTCGGTCAACTCCGAGGCTCTCTGCTACAACAACGGCAACGCGCTGGACGCCACGTCGCTGGCGAAGTGCGCCAAGAAGATCAACGACGTCAAGTCGATCACCGTTGACACGGACGAGAGCGTCCGCTTCGGCGTCGACCCGAAGATCGCGGACGCGGGCTGGGTCATCCTCGTCAACGGCCGCCAGTTCACCGACTCCAGCAAGAAGACGTACCGCACCATCCCGGGCAGCGCCTTCTTCAACGCCCAGTACGGCACCCAGGGCGACACCAACACGGTCTCCATCCAGATGGGCACCAGCAGCCCGGGCAAGGGCCTGTGGTCCTTCAAGCTGAAGAAGGCCTCCTGACCACGCCTTCCGCACGCATCCTCGTCGCCACCGCGGTCCCCGCCGAACGGGACGCGGTGGCACGGGCGTTCCCGGACTCCCCCGCCGAGCGCGTCCACCTGCCCGGCGCGGAGCTGACCCGTACGACGAACCCGGCGGGTACGACGAGCACGGCGCCTGCGGCCGGCCGCTGGGATCTGCTCGCCGCCGGGGTCGGCCCGGCCCTCGCCGCCGCCTCCGTCTCCGCCGCGCTCACCGCGGCCCGGCTCGCCGGTACCCCCTACGACCTGGTCGTCTCGGCCGGGATCGGCGGCGGTTTCCAGCCGGACGCGCCCGTCGGCTCGCTCGTCGTCGCCGACCGGATCACCGTCGCCGACCTGGGCGCCGAGACCGCCGAGGGCTTCCTCCCGGTCACCGAGCTGGGCTTCGGGACCGTCCACCACCACCCCCCGAGATCACTCGTACGGGCTGCCCGCGAGGCCACCGGCGCCCCGGCCGGCACGATCCTGACCGTCTCCACGGTCACCGGCACCGCCGCCCGCGCCGCCGAGCTGCGCGCCCGGCACCCGCGTGCCCTCGCCGAGGGCATGGAGGGCTTCGGGGTGGCCGAGGCGGCCGACGCGCACCGGACGGCCGTACTGGAGATCCGCGCGGTCTCCAACCCGGTCGGCCCCCGCGACCGCGCCGCATGGCGCATCGGCGACGCCCTGGCCGCGCTCACCGAGGCGTTCGGGAAGCTCGCCCCCGCATTGGAGAGTTGGTACCCACATGACGACCAGTGAGCAGCAGCAGGCGCGCAACGCGCTGAAGATCGCGTACTCCCCCTGCCCGAACGACACCTTCGTCTTCGACGCCGTCGCCCACGGCCGCGTCCCCGGCGCTCCCGCGCTGGACGTGACGTTCGCCGACATCGACATCACCAACGGCATGGCCGAGCGCGGCGAGTTCGACGTGCTGAAGGTGTCGTACGCCGTCCTGCCGTACGTGCTCGGCGAGTACGCCCTGCTGCCGTGCGGCGGCGCGCTGGGCCGGGGCTGCGGGCCCCTGGTGCTCACGCGCGAGCCGGGCGCGGACCTCACGGGCCGTACGGTGGCCGTCCCGAGCGAGAAGTCGACGGCGTACCTGCTCTTCCGCCTCTGGGCGGCCGACGTGCTCCCCGGCGGGGTCGGCGAGATCGTGGTCATGCCGTTCCACGAGATCATGCCGGCCGTGCGGGACGGCAAGGTGGACGCCGGACTGGTCATCCACGAGGCCCGCTTCACCTACCAGAACTACGGCCTGCACAAGCTCGCCGACATGGGCGAGCACTGGGAGCACAGCACCGGGCTGCCGATCCCGCTGGGCGCGATCATCGCCAAGCGCTCGCTGGGCGCGGACACGCTGACGCGGCTCGCCGACTCCCTGCGCGCCTCCGTGCGGGCCGCCTGGGACGACCCCGAGGCCTCCCGGCCGTACGTCATGGCGCACGCCCAGGAGATGGACCCGGCGGTCGCCGACCAGCACATCGGGCTGTACGTCAACGAGTTCACCGCCGACCTCGGCGAAGACGGCTACGCCGCCATCCGCGGCCTGCTCACCCGCGCCGCGGCCGAAGGCCTCCTGCCCGCGCTGCCCCCGCAGGCACTGGCATTCCCCTGACGCGCACGCGGCGGCCGAGGGGCTGGGTGCCCCTCGGCCGGGATGTGTGTGCTCTTCTCCGACGGGTTGCTAGACGTCCAGCTGGTCGGCGACCGCGCGGAGCAGGCCGGCGATCTTCTTGCCGGAGGCCTTGTCCGGGTAGCGGCCCTTCTCCAGCATCGGGGTGATGTTCTCCAGGAGGGTCGTCAGGTCCTGCACGATAGAGGCCAGCTCGTCCGGCTTCTTGCGCTGGGCGGCCGCGACCGACGGCGTCGGGTCGAGCACGGTCACCGAAAGGGCCTGGTCACCGCGCTGACCGGCGACGACGCCGAACTCCACGCGCTGTCCCGGCTTGAGTACGTCGACTCCGGCGGGGAGAACCGAGGAATGGACGAAGACGTCACCGCCGTCGTCGCGGGAGAGAAAGCCGAAGCCCTTCTCGCTGTTGAACCACTTGACCTTGCCGGTAGGCACGTCTGTCCTCGTCCTCGTGTCTCGTCGGGAAAACTACTTCGGAAACGGCTCTTGATAGCACTGGAGCGGGTCGACCGTGACCCGCCGCTACCTAGCGCTACCAAGGCTAATGGTCTTGGAGCGGGTGACAAGACGTTCCCCGGTTGTTCGCTGTGGCTGGGAACTACCCTGGTCGGGTGCGTGACAAAACCCAAACGAATTCCGCCGCGCCCGGTGACCGACTGATCCGTGCCGGTGCCGTCGTGTTCTTCGTCGGAGCGCTGGCCACTCTGGTCACGGTGGCCCCGCTCTTCCTCGGCGCGAAGCCCTTTCCGACGTACATGTACCTGCTGAGCATGCTCATGGGCGTCGGATTCCTGCTCGCCGGCGCCGGTGTCGTGCGCTCGGTGACGGCCGGCCGGCGTCAGGCGCGGGCGGCGGCCGCCGAGCGGTAGCCGTCGAGCCAGCCCGGGAACGCGGCGAGGTCGGCCAGGACGACGTCCGCGCCGGCCGCCCGCAGTTCGTCCGCGGGGCACGGGCCGGTGGCGACGGCGACGGACAGCGCGCCCGCCGTACGCGCCCCGCGCACATCCCCGGTGTGGTCGCCGACGTAGACGCTCGCGCCGTACTCGCGCAGCGCCTCCGCCTTCCGCTCGGCCCACAGGTCGCCCACGACGACGTCGGGCTCGATGCCGAGGTGCGCGAGGTGCAGCTTGGCGTTCGGCTCGTACTTCGCCGTGACGACCATGGTCCGCCCGCCGGCCGCCCGCACCGCGGCCATGGCCTCCCGGGCGCCGGCCATGGCGAGGGTCGGCTCGATGGCGAACTCCGGGTACATCTCCCGGTACAGCTCCGCCATCTCGGCGATCCGCTCCTCGGGGAACCAGTTGATCAGCTCGTCGGCGAGCGGCGGGCCCAGCCGCGTCACCACCAGATCGGCGTCGATGTACGTCCCTGTCCGCTCCGCCAGCGCCACGTAGCAGGCCCGGATGCCGGGGCGCGAGTCGATCAGGGTCATGTCGAGGTCGAAGCCGACGGTGAGAGTCATGTCGCTCATTGTGCCGGGTGGCGGCTGCCCGCCGGATGCCCGGGAGGGCGCCGGGGCCTCACCCGCGCCGCTGCGACCGCCACAGCAGGAACAACGCCGACGCCACCGCCGCTCCCCTGACCACCCACGGCCACGTCCCCGCTATGGCGTCCCCCATGTGGCCCTGGGCGATCGGCTGCCCCCAGCGGCCGTTCTGGCGCCCCCACAGCCACACCACTCCCGCCGCCACCGCCGTGCCGGGCAGGATCATCACCGCCGTCTTCGTCTCCCCGGCGGTCAGGCGCCGGGAGCCGTAGGCGATGGCCCAGCCGAGCAGCAGCGCGAACCAGTTGCCGAGCACCGCGCCCGCGAGCAGCGCGGCGGCGGCGAGCAGCAGGAGGGGGTTGGTCCAGCCGGCGGCGGGGCCGAGGGGCAGCGCACGGCGGCGCGCGGCGGACGCGTCCTGCGCCCCGGTGTCCGCGGCGGCCTCCGTCGCCGCGTCCTGTGCCGCCTCGTCGTCCTGCCCCTTCCTCGCCTCCGGCGCCGTCTCCCCGGCCGGCCGCCGGAGCATCTCCGGGATCTCCACGCCGCCCACGAACCCCGGCACGGAGTCGGTCTCGGCGCTGCGCCAGGGGCCGCCGCTCACGCGCCACCAGTCGGGCTGGGGGAGGTCGTCCCCGAAGTCGTAGGCGGGGCCGGTCCGCGTCGGGGACGGCGCGTCGCGCGGGACGGACGGCGCCGCGGGCTCGGGACCGGGGGCGGCGGGGCGGGGACGGGGGACCATCCGGCGCAGGCCCTTCAGGCGCGCCTTGCCGTCGGCGGCGCTCCCGGCGGCGCCGTCGGTGCCGGCACCGGCGGGCTTCGGCCGGCGCGCGCGCTCGGGCGGCGCGGGCTGGACCGGCACGGCCGGGGCGGGCGGTTGCGGGCCGGTGCCGGGCCCGGTGCTCGTGGTGCCGCCTGCGGCCCCGACCACCTCGTCGGGGGTGCCGAGCCGGTCCAGGATGCGGCGGACGGCGGCCGGAGAGTCCACCGTCGCCTTGGCCCGGTGCCGGTCGATCTCGTTGCGCAGCTCCGAGACGAGCCGCATCCGCGTGGCCGACGGCAGTTGCCGTTGCTGAGCGATGTCTCCGACACGGCTCAGGTACTCGTAGACGACCTTGTCACTCTCGATCCCCAACGCAAACCCCTCCGGGGCGACGGTGTTGGAACCCCGCTGAGGACGGTACCGCCTGCCCGCCGCCGCCCGACGCACTCGGCGGGAACGGGCGCACCCGCTACCGTGGGTCAGATGAGCCAAGCGGCCCGACCAGCTCCCCGTTCCCTCGCGGAAGCGCTGCGCGCCAGGGACGACGCCTCCCTGTCCGCGCTCCTGCGCAGCCGGCCCGACCTCATCACGCCCGTGCCGACCGACCTCACCCAGCTCGCCACCCGGGCCGGCACCCGCGCCTCGGTGCTGCGCGCGCTGGAGCGGCTGGACCGGTTCGCCCTGCAGACCGCGGAGGCGCTGGCCGTGGCCCCGGACCCGGCGTCGTACGGCACGCTGCTCGGGCTGATGGCGGGCGACGCGGGCGAGGAGACGGTGGCCGCCGCGCTGCCGCAGGCCGTCGCCACCCTGCGCGAGCAGGCGCTGGTGTGGGGCGACGACGAGCGGCTGCGGCTCGTGCGCACCGCCCGTGAACTGCTCGCCCCGGCCCCGCAGCACCCCTCCCCTACCGGGCTCGGCCCGACCGTGCAGGAGGCCACCTCGGGCATGTCGCCCGGCCGGATACAGGAGATCGTCGCGACGGCCGGGCTGCCCTCGACGCACGACTCGGTGTCCGCCGTGGCCGCGCTCACCGCGCTGTTCGGTCACCGCCGGAAGATGGCCAAGCTGCTCGCCGGTGCCCCGGAGGCGGCGCGCGAGGTGCTGAACCGGCTGGTGTGGGGTCCGCCGTACGGGCAGGTCACCCCGGAGCCGGCCGCCCATCTGCGCTGGCTGCTGGACCGGGGCCTGCTGCTGCCCACCACCCCCGGCACGGTCGTCCTGCCGCGCGAGGTGGCCCTGCATCTGCGCGCGGGCCGCGCGCACCGGGTGCCCGAGCCGCTGCCGCCGGCGGTGGAGCCGGCCGCCACGCACAGCCCGCAGGTGGTGGACGCGACGGCGGCGGGGCAGGCGTACACCGCGCTCGCCACCGTCGAGGAGCTGCTGAAGGACTGGGACGAGGGCGGCCCGGCCGTGCTGCGGGCCGGCGGGCTGAGCGTGCGCGACCTGAAGCGGACGGCCGTCGCGCTGGACGTGCCCGAACCGGTCGCCGCGTTCTGGGTGGAACTGGCGTACGCCGCCGGACTGGTCGCCTCCGACGGCGAGGCCGACGAGCGGTACGCGGCCACGCCCGCCTACGACGAGTGGCTGGAGCGCCCCGCCGCCGAGCGCTGGACCCGGCTCGCGGAGGCCTGGCTCGCGGCCACCCGGACGCCGGGGCTGGTCGGCGGGCGGGACGCGAAGGACCGTGCGCTCTCCGCGCTCGGCCCCGGCCTGGACCGCTCGGCCGCCTCCGAGGTACGGCACCGGGTGCTGACCCTGCTGGCCGGGCTGCCGACGGGCACGGCCCCGGACACCGAGGCGGTGCTGGCCCGGCTGCGCTGGGAGCGGCCCCTGCGCGGGCCCCAGCAGCGCGGCGGCGAGGAGGATCTGCGTTCCCGGCTCGCCCGCTGGACGCTGTCGGAGGCGGAGCTGCTGGGCATCACGGGCAGGGGCGCGCTGTCGGCGCACGGGCGGGCGCTGCTGGGCGTGCCGGCGCCGGCCGCGGCCCCGGCCGCCGACGAGCCGGCCGGGCCGGGCGCCAAGCTCCCGGTCCACCACCACGCGCCCGCCCCCGCCCCGGCCCTCCTCTCCCCCGCCGAGCGGGCGACGGCGACGGCGGCCGCCGCCCGCGTCCTGGCCCCGCTGCTGCCCGAGCCCCTGGACCACGTCCTGCTCCAGGCCGACCTGACGGCGGTGGCGCCGGGCCCGCTCCAGCGGCCGCTCGCCGACACCCTGGACGTGCTCGCGGACGTGGAGTCCAAGGGCGGGGCGACGGTCTACCGCTTCACGCCCGCCTCGGTCCGCCGCGCCCTGGACGCCGGGCGCACCGCCGCCGACCTGCACGCCTTCCTCACCCAGCACTCCCGCACCCCCGTCCCGCAACCACTGGCGTACCTGATCGACGACGTGGCCCGCAAACACGGCCACCTGCGGGTCGGCGCGGCCTCGGCGTACGTGCGCTGCGACGACGACGCCCTGCTGAACGAGATCCTGGCCGACAAGCGCGCCGCCGGTCTGCGCCTGCGCCGTCTGGCGCCGACCGTGCTGGCCGCGCAGTGCGACCCGGCGACGCTGCTGGAGGGTCTGCGCGCGCTGGGCTTCGCACCGGCGGCCGAGTCCGCCGAGGGCGACGTCCTGATCGCCCGCGCGCACGCCCACCGCACCCCGCCGCGCACCGCTCCCGAACCGGTCCCGGACGGGCCGCCGCCGCCCGACGCCACGCTGCTCACGGCGGCGATCCGCGCGATCCGCGCGGGCGACCTGGCCGCCACCGCCCCGCGCAAGCCGGTCGGCGAGAGCGAGGGCGCGCCGCTCGCGGGCGGTGGGCTGCCGCGCACCTCCTCCGCCGAGACCCTGGCGACGATGCAGGCCGCCGTCCTGACCGGCGACTCCCTCTGGATCGGCTACGTCAACGCCGAGGGCTCCGCCAGCCAGCGCGTCATCGCCCCGGTCAAGGTGGAGGGCGGCTTCGTCACGGCCTACGACCACACGGCGGACGAGGTCCGCACCTACCCGCTGCACCGGATCACGGGGGTGGCGGAGCTGGCGGAAGACTGAGGGTGATCGTCGGCGTTTAGGGCACACTGGACGTTTGGCCGCTGTGGAAAGGGTGTGTGCTGTACGTGAACGGTCCCCTCATCGTCCAGTCCGACAAGACCCTGCTCCTGGAAGTCGACCACGAGCGGGCCGACGACTGCCGGCGCGCCATCGCGCCGTTCGCCGAACTGGAGCGGGCGCCGGAGCACATCCACACCTACCGGGTCACCCCGCTGGGGCTGTGGAACGCGCGCGCGGCGGGGCACGACGCCGAGCAGGTCGTGGACGCGCTGGTGCAGTACAGCCGGTACCCGGTGCCGCACGCGCTGCTGGTCGACATCGCCGAGACGATGGACCGCTACGGCCGGCTGACCCTGTCCAAGCATCCGGCGCACGGGCTGGTGCTCACCAGCACGGACCGGCCGGTGCTGGAGGAGGTGCTGCGGTCCAAGCGGATCGCCCCGCTGGTGGGCGCCCGGATCGATCCGGACACCGTGGTCGTGCACCCGTCGGAGCGCGGGCAGATCAAGCAGGTGCTGCTGAAGCTGGGCTGGCCGGCCGAGGACCTCGCCGGATATGTCGACGGTGAGGCGCACCCGATCGAGCTGCTGGAGGACGGCTGGGCGCTGCGGCCGTACCAGAAGCAGGCCGTGGAGAACTTCTGGCACGGCGGCAGCGGGGTCGTGGTGCTGCCCTGCGGCGCCGGGAAGACGCTGGTCGGCGCCGGGTCCATGGCGCAGGCGAAGTCGACGACCCTGATCCTCGTCACCAACACCGTCTCGGCGCGGCAGTGGAAGCACGAGCTGGTGAAGCGCACGTCGCTGACGGAGGAGGAGATCGGCGAGTACAGCGGCACGCGGAAGGAGATCCGGCCGGTCACGATCGCCACCTACCAGGTGCTGACGACGAAGCGGAAGGGTGTCTATCCGCACCTGGAGCTGTTCGACTCCCGGGACTGGGGTCTGATCGTCTACGACGAGGTGCATCTGCTGCCCGCTCCTGTCTTCAAGTTCACCGCCGATCTGCAGGCGCGGCGGCGGCTGGGGCTGACGGCCACGCTGGTGCGCGAGGACGGCCGTGAGTCGGATGTGTTCTCCCTCATCGGGCCGAAGCGGTTCGACGCGCCCTGGAAGGAGATCGAGGCGCAGGGGTACATCGCACCGGCCGACTGTGTCGAGGTACGGGTGAACCTGACCGACTCCGAGCGGCTGGCGTACGCCACCGCCGAGACGGAGGAGAAGTACCGCTTCTGTGCGACGACGGACACCAAGCGGAAGGTCACGGAGGCGATCGTCCGCCGCTTCGCCGGCCAGCAGATCCTCGTCATCGGCCAGTACATCGACCAACTCGACGAGCTGGGCGAGCACTTGAACGCACCCGTCATCAAGGGCGAGACCTCCAACGCGCAGCGCGAGAAGCTCTTCGACGCCTTCAGGGAGGGCGAGATCAGCGTGCTGGTCGTCTCGAAGGTCGCGAACTTCTCCATCGACCTGCCCGAGGCGACGGTCGCCATCCAGGTGTCCGGCACCTTCGGCTCGCGTCAGGAGGAGGCCCAGCGGCTGGGGCGGGTGCTGCGGCCGAAGGCCGACGGGCACCAGGCGCACTTCTACTCGGTCGTGGCCCGCGACACGATCGACCAGGACTTCGCGGCGCACCGCCAGCGCTTCCTGGCCGAACAGGGCTATGCCTACCGGATCGTGGACGCGGACGAGATCCTCGCGGAGGACAGCACCGACTGAGCCGGTTACTTGTGGCGTATGCCCGCTTCCTCGCCGTACTCACCGAGGATGATCACGTTGAACGCGGCCTCCGCGAACACCTTGACGGCGCGCAGGGCGTTGCCGAGCGGGTGGTGGTGGGGGCCGTCTACGGCGGTGGCGCCGGACGGGGGCCGGGCGGGGCCCGGCGACGGGGAGATGGTTGCTGCGCTCATGTCTCCATGGTGGATCGCGGGGCATAAGAGCCGCATCGGTCTGCGGAGCCAATTCCGGACGGCTCCGACTAGGCCCACGGGTGGACCCCGGCCCCTGCTTCAGGGCTCACGCGTCCCCTAGGGGACGGCCGGAGGCAGCCGGGGCACGGTAATTCGTTGGCGCCCGCCTCAGCCCCCCGACTAAAATCCCCGCTCTTGCCCGCCTCCCGCCAGCGGAGTGCCGCCGCCCGGTCGGAAACCGTGCGGCATCGTCGCGGCCACCCAGCACGTCCCGTGGTCACCCAGCAGGTCTACCGGAGGCACCCCCTTGTCCACGTCCGCCCCAGAGCCGCCCGCCGCCCCGTCCGCCGCCCCGCTCGACGACCCCCTCGCCCGGGAACGCGCCCATCTGGCCGCCTCCCGCGCCGCCCTGCGCGCCATGCGCGAGGACGTCGAGGCGCTGGACATCAGGGACGTCACCGCGAACTGGGTCAACGCCGAGGTGCTGGCCCGCCAGATCGACGACCGGATCAAGGCGCTGGCCGACCTCAGCGACACCCCGCTGTTCTTCGGCCGGCTCGACTACCTGCACGCCCCGGGCGCGGACCGGGCCGAGGGCGCGGAAGGCGAGCAGTTCTACATCGGGCGCCGGCATGTGCACGACGCCGGCGGCGACCCCATGGTCATCGACTGGCGCGCCCCGGTCTCGCAGCCGTTCTACCGGGCCTCGAAGAAGGACCCGATGGACGTCGCACTGCGCCGCCGCTTCGGCTACACCGGCGGCGACCTCACGGCGTACGAGGACGAGCACCTGTCCGACCCCGAGGAGACCGCGAAGGCAAGCAAGCTGCTCCAGCAGGAGATCGAGCGGCCGCGCGTCGGTCCCATGCGGGACATCGTCGCGACCATCCAGCCCGAGCAGGACGAGATCGTCCGCAGCGGGCTGGGCGGGACCGTCTGCGTGCAGGGAGGGCCGGGCACCGGGAAGACGGCCGTCGGTCTGCACCGGGTCGCCTATCTGCTCTACGCCCACCGGGAGCGGCTGGCGCGCACCGGCACGCTGGTCATCGGGCCGAACCGGTCCTTCCTGCACTACATCGAGCAGGTCCTGCCCGCGCTGGGCGAGTTGGCGGTGCAGCAGGCCACCGTGGACGACCTGGTGGCACACGTGGAGGTGCGCGGCACGGACGACGCGGCGGCGGCCGTGGTCAAGGGCGACGCCCGGATGGCCGAGGTGCTGCGCCGGGCCCTGTACTCCCACGTGACCCTGCCGGCCGAGCCGGTCGTGGTCGTGCGCGGCTCGCGCCGCTGGCGGGTGCCGGCGTACGAACTGCAAGAGGTCGTACGGGAGTTGCTGCAGCGCGACATCCGCTACGGCGCCGCCCGCGAGGCGCTGCCGCAGCGGATCGCGCACGCGGTGCTGGTGCAGATGGAGCGGGCCGGGGAGGCGCCGGACGACCGGGTGCAGGACGCGGTGGCCCGCAGCAGCGCGGTCAAGGCGGCGGTGAAGGCGGTCTGGCCGGCCGTGGACCCCGCGAAGCTGGTGCTGCGCCTGCTGACCGACGCCGGCTTCCTCGCCGAGCACGCCGAGGGGATCCTCGACGAGGACGAGCAGAAGACGATCCTGTGGGACAGGCCGGTGCGCAGCGTGAAGTCGGCGAAGTGGTCGGCGGCGGACGCGGTGCTCGTCGACGAGGCGACGGACCTGATCCAGCGCACGCACTCGCTCGGCCACGTCGTCCTGGACGAGGCGCAGGACCTGTCCCCGATGCAGTACCGCGCGGTGGGCCGCCGCTGCACCACCGGCAGCGCGACCGTCCTCGGCGACCTGGCCCAGGGCACCACCCCGTGGGCGACCCGCGGCTGGGACGAGGCGCTGGCCCACCTCGGCAAGCGCGACGGCGTGATCGAGGAGCTGACGGCCGGTTTCCGGGTGCCGACGGACGTCATCCGCTACGCCTCCCGGCTCCTGCCGCACATCGCGCCCGGTCTCACCCCGGTCGCCTCGGTCCGCGAGAACCCCGGCTTCTTCGAGGTCCGCACGGTCGCGGACACCGCCGAAGTGGTCGCCGCCTGCGAGGAGTTGCTCCGCAACGAGGGCTCGACCGGCCTCATCGCCGCCGACGCGCGCGTCCCGGCCCTGGCCGAGGCCCTGACGGCGGCGGGCATCGGCTACCTCGCCCCCGGTGAGGAGACCACCCGCGAGACCCGCCTCACCCTGGTCCCGGCCTCGCTGGCCAAGGGCCTGGAGTACGACTACGTCGCCCTGGACGAGCCGCAGGCGGTGGTGGACGGCGAACCGGACGAACGCACGGGCCTGCGGCGGCTGTACGTGGCGCTCACGCGAGCGGTGTCCGGGCTGATCGTGACGCACACGGCACCGGTGCCCGCGCAACTCGCCGGGGAAGACGGTGAGTAGGGTGCTGCTCCGTTCCACCCCGTCCCCATGGAGAGGCCTCCGTTGAGCACACCGCCGTCCCCGCACCCCGGCCACCCGCAGGCGCCCGGGCCGTACCAGCAGGCTCCGGGGCCGTATCCGCAGCAGCCGGGTCCGTACCAGCAGGCTCCGGGGCCGTACGCACCGCCGCCCGGCGCGTACCAGCAGCCCGCGCCCGGCCCCTACCAGCAGCCCGCGCCGGGTCCGTACCAGCAGGCCGCGCCCGCGGCGCCGTACCCGCCCCAGCAGGCCCAGCAGGCCGCGCCCGGGGCGTACGGGCAGGCGCCCGTCGACTACGGCCGGCCGGCCGCGTACCAGCAGGCGCCCGCCGGACCCGGCTGCGACGTGTGCGGGGCCGCGCCCGCCGCGCGGGTGACGGTCCGCGGCCACCAGGGCATGCTCATCGTGATGCGGAACCTGTGGCGCAAGGGCACCTTCTGCCGGACGTGTGCGCTCGCCGTCTTCCGCAAGATGCAGTCGGACACCATGGCGCAGGGCTGGTGGGGTCCGATGTCGATGCTCATCACGCCCATCACGCTGCTGATCAACCTCTTCACCCTGTCCAGGATCCGCAAGATGCCGGCCCCGTCGGCGCCCCTGGGACCCGGTCTGGACCCCGGCCGCCCGGTGCTGAGCCGCCCGGCCGGAATGATCGGCCTGGTGCCGCTCACCGGCTTCGCGGTGTCGTTCCTGTTCGTGCTGGTCGTGCTCGCGACGGCGTGACGACGGTGGACGGGGCCGTCCTACTCCCCGTCCAGCACCGTCCGCCACTGACGCACCGCCTCCTCGGAGACGGACCCGGCCCACCCCCCGCGGCGCGCCGCGCCGCCGATGTGGAAGGCGTCGAGGCCGGCGTCCCGCAGCGGGCGTACGTGTTCCAGGCGCAGCCCTCCGCCCACGAGGACGGTCTGGGCGTACCCCGGCTCGCCGCTGCGGCCCGCCTCCGCGGCCAGCGTCGCCAGCCCCTCGTCGACCCCGCCGGCCGAGCCCGCCGTGAGGTAGGTGTCCAGGCCGGGCAGGTCGGCGAGCTGCTTGCGCAGGGCGTCGCGGTCGGCGGCGCGGTCGATGGCCCGGTGGAAGGTCCAGGGGCAGCCGTCCAGGGCGGCGACGACCCGCTCCACCGCCGCGAGGTCGACCTCGCCGTCCGGGCCGAGGAACCCGAGCACGAACTGGTCGGCCCCGGCGTCGCGCAGCTCGCCCGCCACCCGCACCAGCCGCTCGACGTCCCCGGCCGCGAACCCGTCCGCCAGCCGCAGCATCACGCGCAGGTCGATGTCGACGGCGGCCCGGACGCCGGCGACGGTGGCGGGCGCGGGGGTGAGCCCGTCGGCCGCCATCTCGGTGACCAGCTCCAGGCGATCCGCGCCTCCCGCCTGGGCGGCGACCGCGTCCGCGACGTCGAGCGCGATCACCTCCAGGACCGCACGCTTGCTCATGGCACCCCATTCATCGGTAGGCGTCGGCATCCGCCATCGGCCGTCAACAGGTCTAGTCCAATTCCTAGAGTACGCCCCACCGCCCCCGGACCACACGCCGCACCGCGCACCCCGGCCCACACCGGCGAGAATGAGCCCATGGCCGACCTCGACCCCGGCGCCCTGCGCCTGCGCTTCGCCCGCGCCCTGGAAGCCGCCCGCGCCCCCGGCGGCGGTCCCGACCCCGCCCCCTACGCCGACGACCTGCTCGCCCGCTGGCAGGAGCCGCAGCGCCGGTACCACACGGTGGCCCACCTGATGGCGGTGCTCGACCACGTCGACACCCTGGCCGGGCACGCCGCCGACCCGGACGTCGTACGGCTGGCCGCCTGGTTCCACGACGCCGTCTACCTGCCCGAGCGGTCCGAGAACGAGGAGCGGTCGGCGCGGCTCGCCGAGCGCGCCCTGCCCGAGGCGGGGGTGCCGCGGGCGAGGACGGCCGAGGTGGCCCGGCTGGTGCGGCTCACCGTCACCCACGACCCGGCCGACGACGACCGCGACGGCCAGGTGCTGTGCGACGCGGACCTCGCGATCCTCGCCGCGCCCCCGTCGGCGTACGCCGCCTACGCCGCCGAGGTGCGCGAGGAGTACCACTTCGTGCCGAACGAGGCCTTCCGCGAAGGGCGTTCGGCGGTCCTGCGCCAACTCCTCGACCTGCCCAGGCTGTTCAGCACCCCTTACGGCCAGGAGCACTGGGAGGCCACGGCCCGCTACAACCTGGCCGCCGAGCTGGAATTGCTGTCGACCCGAGCGGACCCGCTGACCTAGGGTGCGCGCATGCGCATCATGGGCGGGGATCAGGTGGAAGCGGCCGTGGCCGGCTGCACGGCGGCACTGCGGCACGCGGTGGACAGGGACTGGGCGGCGGCCAGCCCGCCGGGCATGGAGTGGAGTTGCCGCACCACCGCGCTCCACGTCGCCGGTGCCTTCGTCGGCTACTCCACCCGGCTGGCCACCCGCGCCCCGCACCGCCTCCCGCTCAGCCTCACCGTCCCCGACGACACCGACAACGCCGGCGTGCTCCAGGTGATCGAGGCGACCGGCGCCCTGCTGGCCGCCGCCGTCCGCACCGCGCCGCCCGGCGCCCGCGCCTTCCACTCGCACCCCTTCGGCAGCGCCGACCGCGAGGGCTTCGCGGCGATGGCCGTCACCGAGACCCTCCTGCACACCCACGACATCGCCCGGGGCCTCGGCATTCCCTACGAGCCGCCGGCCGAACTCGCCGAGTCCGTCCTGACCTGGCTCTTCCCGCACGTCCAGCCCGGCTCCGAGCCCTGGCCGACCCTGCTGTGGGCCACCGGGCGCGGCGAGCTGCCCGGCCGCGCCCCGGTCACCGACTGGAACTGGTACAACAACCTCGTCATCCCCACCGACCGCCTCACCCTCACCGGCATCCGCCCGGCGGTCGCCCACGATCTGCGCCTCGGCGGCGACGGCGGCCTCGACTGGCTCGACGGCGGCCCGTACGAGGGCACCCGGCAGGCCGCCGGATTCATGATGAAGGCGTACGAAGCGGGCGTGCACCGGCCGGAGTTCGGGGTCTTCGCCCTCGTCCGGCACGAGGACGGCCGCGCGATCGGCGGCATGGGCTTCCACGGCGCCCCGAACGAGGAGGGCTGGGTCGAGGTCGGCTACGACCTGGTCGAGGCCGCCCGGGGACAGGGCTACGCCACGGAGGCCCTGAACACCCTGGCGCAGTGGGCGCTGGCCCGCGACGACGTCGGCATGGTCGTCGCGACCATCGAGGAGACCAACACCGCCTCACAGGCCGTCGTCACCCGCGCGGGCTTCACCCGGGCGACCGTGGAGGAGGAACGGACGGCGCAGAAGGAGCACGGCATGGACGCGGGGTTCCGGCTCTACGTCCGGCGCTCCTGAGGACCGTCAGCGTCCCGAAGCCCCCTCGTCTTCCTGCGCCGCAGCCCCGCGCCGTGCAGCAGCCGCACCACCGTGCGGCTGCTGACCTCCACCGCCCCCGCCGCGACCACCTCCGCGTACCGGTGCGAGGGCACGTCGTAGTGGTCGCCGTCGAAGGCGCGTCTCGGGACGGCCAGTTTCTCGGCGAACGCGTGGAGTTCGTCGTACGACACATCGCTGACCAGGTGGGACCACATGCGTCCGTGGCCCGGCCAGGCGGGTGGGTCGATGTACAGGGTCACGCGCGCCTCACGACGAGGCCCCTTTGCCGGTGGCGGAGCCCAGGGAGCCCACCGCCGCGACCTTCACGCCCGCCTTGTGGCAGACCCAGTGCGGGTCGGGGCCCAGCTCCGGCTCCACGTCGAGGGCGTGCGGGTCGCCCGAGCCGCACACCGGGCACAGCGGCCAGCGGCCGTACCGCTCCAGCAGCGCGTCCTGCACGTCCTGGGCGACCAGCCCGGCGACGTAGGCCATCCCGTCCGGCCACTGCTCGGCCCACCAGCGCCGCTCCGCGACGGAGTCCTCGACCAGCGAGACCACGTCCGCGTGGGCGACCTCGCCCGCGACCAGGTCGGCCAGCACGAGCGCGCGGGCCGCGTGCAGGGTCTGTTCGAGGGGGCTGACGAGCGGGGCGGGTTCGGGGGCGGGACCGGGGACGGGATCGGCGGGTTCCATGGAACCCATTGTGCGCACTCTTGACCGCCCCATCGAACCGAAAATAGCTTTCACCCGTGACCCAGGACGTGAAGGAAAGTTTCGGCACTCCGGGCGGCTCCCTCGCCGCGAAGGTGCGCACGCTCGCCCCTTCCATGACCAGGTCCATGCAGCGCGTCGCCGAGGCCGTCGCGAACGACCCGGCCGGCTGCGCCGCCCTCACGGTCACCGGCCTCGCCGAACTGACCGGCACCAGCGAGGCCACGGTCGTACGCACCGCCCGCCTGCTGGGCTATCCGGGTTACCGGGACCTGCGCCTCGCCCTCGCGGGCCTCGCCGCGCAGCAGCAGTCCGGGCGGGCGCCCGCGATCACGACGGACATCGCGGTGGACGACCCCCTCTCCGACGTCGTCGCCAAGCTCGCCTACGAGGAGCAGCAGACCCTCGCCGACACCGCCGCCGGACTCGACACCGGCCAGCTCGGCGCCGCCGTCACCGCGCTGGCCGCCGCCCGGCGGACGGACGTGTACGGCATAGGGGCGTCGGGGCTGGTCGCCCAGGACCTCACGCAGAAGCTGCTCCGCATAGGCCTCATAGCCCACGCCCACAGCGACCCGCACCTCGCCGTCACCAACGCGGTGCAGCTGCGCTCGGGGGACGTGGCGATCGCGATCACCCACTCCGGCTCGACGGGGGACGTCATCGAGCCGCTGCGGGCCGCGTTCGAGCGCGGGGCCACGACCGTCGCCATCACCGGCCGGCCCGACTCGCCGGTCACCCAGTACGCCGACCACGTACTGACCACGTCCACCTCACGGGAGAGCGAGCTGCGACCGGCCGCGATGTCCTCGCGGACGAGCCAACTGCTCGTGGTGGACTGCCTGTTCGTGGGAGTGGCCCAGCGGACCTACGAGACGGCGGCGCCCGCGCTGGCCGCTTCGTACGAGGCGCTGGCTCACCGGCACCGCACGGGCGCCAGGTGAGCGCCAGCACGCGAACCCGAACCTGACAGACCCGAGAGAGCCGCCTGACCCTCATGACCTCCCCCGACCTGCGCAGCCAGTTGGCCTCCCTGACCACCGAGGCCTTCCGTCCCGAACTCGCCGACATCGACCGCCTGCCCACCCTGGACATCGCCCGCCTGATGAACGGCGAGGACACCACCGTGCCCACGGCCGTCGCCACCCGGCTGCCGCAGATCTCCGCCGCCATCGACGCCGTCGCCGAGCGGATGGCGCGCGGCGGACGGCTGATCTACGCCGGCGCCGGTACGGCGGGACGGCTCGGCGTGCTGGACGCCTCCGAATGCCCGCCCACCTTCAACACCGACCCCGCCCAGGTCGTCGGCCTGATCGCGGGCGGCCCGCCGGCCATGGTCACCTCGGTCGAGGGCGCCGAGGACTCCAGGGAGCTGGCCCACCAGGACCTGGACGCGCTGGGGCTCACGGCGGACGACAGCGTCGTCGGGATCTCCGCCTCCGGCCGCACCCCCTACGCGATCGGCGCCGTCGAACACGCCCGCGCCCAGGGTGCCCTGACCATCGGCCTGGCCTGCAACGAGCACAGCGCGCTCGCCGCCGCCGCCGAGCACGGCATCGAGGTCGTGGTGGGCCCCGAGCTGCTCACCGGCTCCACGCGCCTGAAGGCGGGCACCGCCCAGAAGCTGGTCCTCAACATGCTCTCGACGATCACGATGATCCGGCTGGGCAAGACGTACGGGAACCTGATGGTCGACGTGCGGGCCTCCAACGACAAGCTCCGGGCCCGCTCCCGCCGGATCGTCTCGCTCGCCACGGGCGCCGCCGACGACGAGGTCGGGCGGGCTCTCGCCGAGTCGGGCGGCGAGGTGAAGAACGCGATCCTCGCCCTCCTCGCCGGCGTCGACGGCCCGACGGCCGCCCGCCTTCTGGAGGAGTCCGGCGGCCATCTGCGCGCCGCGCTGGCGCACGCGCCCCGCTGACCCGCACGCTCGGGGCGTGCGCATCGACCCCGCCTCCACCGCAACCGCCGTCCTCGACCTGGTCGGCGGCCCGGCCAACGTCACCGCCGTCACCCACTGCATGACCCGCCTGCGGCTGACCCTCGCCGACCCGGCGGCGGCGGACGAGGAGGCCTTGCGGGCGGTGCCCGAGGTGCTCGGCCTGGTGGTCGCCGGGCCCAGCTGGCAGATCGTCCTCGGACCCGGGGTGGTCGAGGAGGTCACGGAGAAGGTGGCGGAGGAGGTGGCGGAGCGGGTCACCGCCGCGCCGCCGCCACAGCCGACCGGCACCGGCACCCAGGACGGCAACCGGCTGAGAACAGCCCTGCGCCGCATCGCGAACGTCTTCGTCCCCCTGATCCCCGCCCTGATCGGCTGCGGCATCCTCTCCGGTCTCCACGGGCTGCTGCTGAACGCCGGTTGGCTGCCCGGCCTGACCCCCGCCCTGTCCGCCGTCGCCTCCGCCTTCCTGGCGCTGATCGCGGTGTTCGTCGGGGTCAGTACGGCGCGCGAGTTCGGCGGCACCCCGGTGCTCGGCGGGGCCGTGGCGGCCGTCGTCGTCCACCCGGGCGTGGCGAAGGTGACGGCGTTCGGCGCCCACCTGGCACCGGGCCAGGGCGGTGTCCTGGGCGCGCTGGCGGCCGCGTTCCTGGCGACCCGCGTGGAGAAGTGGGTCCGGGGCCGGGTGCCGGGCGCGCTGGACGTCCTGCTCACCCCGACGCTCACCGTGCTCGTCCCGGGCCTCGTGACGCTGTACGGCCTGATGTACGCGGCCGGAGCGGTGGCGGGCGCGATCGGCACGGCGGCGAACTGGCTCCTGGGCACGGCGGGCGCCGCGGCCGGACTCCTGCTGGGCGGCCTGTTCCTCCCCCTGGTCATGCTCGGCCTGCACCAGGCCCTCATCCCCGTCCACACCACCCTGATCACCCAGCAGGGCTACACCGTCCTCCTTCCCCTCCTGGCCATGGCGGGCGCGGGCCAGGTGGGCGCGGCGCTCGCCGTGTACGTCCGGCTGCGCCACGACACCACCCTGCGGACGACGATCCGCTCGGCCCTCCCGGCGGGCCTGCTCGGCGTGGGCGAGCCCCTGATCTACGGCGTCTGCCTCCCGCTCGGCCGCCCCTTCCTGACGGCCTGCGCGGGCGGCGCGGCGGGCGGGGCGTTCGTCGGCTTCTTCGCGATGCTCGGCACCAAGGTCGGCGCGACCGCGATCGGCCCCTCGGGCTGGGCCCTGTTCCCGCTGCTGACCGGCAACAGGGGCGCGGGCACGGCCGTCGCCGTCTACGCGGGCGGCCTGCTGACCGGCTACGCCGTGGGCTTCGCGGCGACGTACCTCTTCGGCGGCCTCGGAGGGCCGCCCCCTACAGCGCCCGCCAGAGCAGGGTGTACCGCCACAAGAGCCGGCGGCGGAGCCGGGCACCGGGCAGTATCCGGCGGGCCTCACGACGAACCTCCGCGAAGGTCATCTCCGGATCCCGCACGCGGGCGGTCATGGAAACCGGCCGGTGCGCCGTGGCCCGCCCCCGGTTCTTCACCCACCCCATGAGCAGGTTGAGCGGTACGGCCGTCAGCCCGATCGCGTGATCGAGGGCCCCCTGCGGCCGCGCGCACCCCACGACCACCAACGTGCCGCCGGGCGCCAGCTCCCGCCGGAACCGGGCGAGGGTCTCGGCGAAGGGCAGGTGGTGGAGTACCGCGACGCAGGTGATGACGTCGTAGGGGCCGGGCGGCAGGTCCTGCGGGGCGACGGCGAGGGCGTAGGCGATGGGCGCGTCCGCCGGTGTCGCCTCGCGCGCCCGCTCCAGGATCCCGGAGTCGGCGTCGACCCCGAGCACCCGCGCGGCCCGCCCGCCCAGCCGCCTCACCAGCTCCCCGCTCCCGCACCCCACGTCCAGCGCGCTGCCGAACCGGCGCGGCAACCGCCGCAGCAGCCAGCGGTGGTAGTGGGCGTTGTGGTCCCAGAGGTGGCCGTGGAAATCACGTCACGCGACCGCGACACCAACCAGCGCGACCGCATCGACAAGCCCGTCGGCTACGCCGAAGCCGGTATCCCGGTCTACCTCCTCATCGACCGCGACAACCAGACCCTCACCGTCTTCAGCGAGCCCAAGGAAGGCCGCTACCTCCTGTCCCCCCGCTACCCCTGGGACGCTACCGTCGAACTGCCGCCCCCAGTCGGCATCACCCTGGACACCGAGAAGCTGAAGGACTACGCGGACTGACATGAACCACGCCCAGCTCACCTCCCTCGGCCGCGCGCTGCGGCTGATCGGGGAGCACGGGGAGGCGCTGAGCGGCGACACCCCGGACTCCCGACTGCACGAGATCAAGGCGGATCTGCGCCGGGCGCTCGATCTGCTGGACGAGAGTGTCACCGCCGGCGCGCCCACCACCCGCTGCCCCGAGCACCCGCAGGGGCCCGTGGACGAGAGCGCCCCCGACCTGTGTCTGCTCTGCGAGACCCGGCGCCGGGCGGCCCGCCGGTCGGAGTACCAGAGCGGGCGGGCGGAGCCCGAACCCGTCGCCACCGCCCCCTCCCGCTACGGCGTCCGCGCCGACCGCCCCCAGCCGCAGCAGCGCTGGCTGCCCGAGGCCTGGAACGGGCAGGAGTGGCAGCTGTGCGGCACGCCCCGCCGGGACCGGCGCGAGGCCGAGGCGTATCTCGCCGCGCAGCGGCGCTCGTCCCGGCCCGCCATGGCCTACCGGCTCGTGCACGAGTTCACCGACTACGAGGTGCTCCGCGTCTGGGGCACCCCCGTACGCGTCGACATCGAGCCGATGGGCAATCTGTAGCCCCGAGCGCCTACAGGAGGGGCAGGGCGCCGAACTGGTACCCCTCCCAGATGCGCCGGCTCGCCTCCTCCGGGTACGGCGCCACCGTTCGCGCCTCCCCCGCGTCCAGGATCTGCACCAGGCGGGCGTCCGTGTCGTACTGCGGCCAGCCCGGGTCGCCGGTCCGCGCGAACGCCGTCCAGGCGCCCCGCACGAACGCCGACAGCTCCTCCGCCTCCGGGGTGGGCTCGCCGCCGGGGAACAGCAGCGGTCCCAGGTCGGCGGCGAACGTGCCGAAGAGGAGCGGGATGTCCAGGGCGTGGCAGGCGCCCAGCACTCCGGCGGGGTCGGGGGCGGGCCAGGTCAGTTCGTAGAAGTGGGCGCGGCCGCCGCCCGTCCGCTGGGCCTCCGCCAGGCGCAGGGTCGGCAGCGCGAACAGCCAGTCCGTCTGGACGCGTTCGAAGAGCCGCTCCGCGCTCGCCTCGGGGAAGGCGCAGCGGTAGGCCTTCTCGCCCGTCTCACCGCCCGGTGCGTACAGGCGCAGGGTGTCAGCCGCCATGTCGTCCGTGATCATGCCGGGCAGGCCCGCCATGACCAGGAAGAGGCGGAACTCGTCGCGGTTGTGGCCCACCAGGAGGTCCACGTCCCGGGCGGCGCCGGAGGCCAGGGCCGCCCAGGGCGTCTGCGGCAGCACCTCGCCGTCCACCACCGGCGAGAAGGGGACCGAGGTGGGGGCCGCCTGGCCCCAGCGGGCGTACGCCTGCATCCTGGTGCCCAGCGTCGCCCCCGCCCGCGTCAGCTGCCGGGGGTCCGTCTGCGCGAGGTCGGCCGCGGTCGGCGTACGGCCCGCCTCCGCCGCCAGGGCCTCGGCGATGTCGCGGGCCAGGTCCGGCGCGAAGAACGTACCGGGCACGCTCTGGGCGATCGCGCGGCGGAAGAGGCCACGCGCTCTCGGCATGGCCAGGAGGGAGGCGACGGAGCCCGCGCCCGCCGACTCCCCGAAGACGGTGACCTGCGCGGGGTCGCCGCCGAACGCCGTGATGTTCTCCTGGACCCACTGGAGGGCCGCCACCTGGTCCAACAGGCCCCGGTTGGCGGGGGCGCCGTCCCACAGGGCGAAACCCTCCATGCCCACGCGGTAGTTGAAGGTGACCACGACGGCGTCGCCCTCGCGGGCTATGCGCTGCGCGTCGTAGCCCGGCTGGCCGCCGTGGCCCAGTTTGTACGCGCCGCCGTAGATCCACACCAGCACCGGGCGGGCGGCTGCGGGGTCGGTGTCGGGGGACCAGACGTTCACCGTCAGCCAGTCGTCGCCCTCCGGCTGCGGGGGCTGGGCCGCGCCGCCGAGGAAGCCCGCGTCCTGCGGGGGCGGCGGGCCGAAGGCGTACGCCTCGCGTGTGCCGTCCCAGGAGCGGGGCGGGCGCGGGGCCTGGAAGCGGTCCTCGCCGACCGGGGGCGCGGCGAAGGGGATGCCCCGGAACACCGACAGCCCCTGCTCGCACCGCCCGCGCACCGCGCCGGACGCGGTGCGCACCACAGGGCCGGACCCGCTCTTCGTCATCGCTCGCTCCCCTGACTTCGGCATGACCACTCATCAGGGGAACGCGCGGCGGCGATCACAAGTGCCCGGAAGCGGGCCGTCAGCTGAGGGACTTCAGCGACGCCGCGTCGTACGGCTTCAGCTCGTCGAAGCGGCCGGCGAGCACCTTGGCCGCCCACTGCGGGTCCTGGAGCAGCGCACGGCCGACGGCGACCATGTCGAACTCCTCGGACTCCAACCGGTCCAGGAGGTCGTCGATGCCCTTGACCTGCGAACCCTCGCCCTGGAACGCCTTGATGAACTCGCCGTCGAGACCGACCGAGCCCACGCTGACGACCTGCTTGCCGGTGAGCTTCTTCGTCCAGCCGGCCAGGTTGAGGTCCGAGCCGTCGAACTCCGGCAGCCAGTAGCGGCGCGTGGAGGCGTGGAAGACGTCGACACCGGCCGCCGCGAGCGGGGTCAGGATCGCCTCCAGCTCCTCGGGGGTCTCGGCGAGGCGGGCGGAGTAGTCCTGCTGCTTCCACTGCGAGTAGCGGAAGAGGATCGGGAACTCGGGCGAGACGGCCTCGCGGACGGCCGCGACGATCTCGGCGGAGAACCTGGCGCGGGCGACCGGGTCGCCGCCGTAGGCGTCGGTGCGGCGGTTGGTGCCCTCCCACAGGAACTGGTCGAGGAGGTAGCCGTGGGCGCCGTGGATCTCCACGCCGTCGAAGCCGATGCGCTCGGCGTCGGCCGCGGCGCGGGCGAACGCGGCGATCACGTCGTCCAGGTCCGCCTGCGTCATCGCCTTGCCGGTCTGCTCGGCACCCGCCGTCACCAGGCCGGAGGGGCCCATCGCGGGGGCGTCCGGGTACGGCGCGTCGCCGTCGTTGCGGACCATGCCGATGTGCCACAGCTGCGGGACGATGGTGCCGCCCGCCGCGTGCACGTCCTCGGCGACCTTCGCCCAGCCGGCCAGCTGCTCCTCGCCGTGGAAGCGCGGGACGCGGTCGCTCTGGCCCGCAGACTCGTGGCCCACGTAGGTGCCCTCGGTGACGATCAGGCCGACACCGGCGGCGGCACGGCGCGCGTAGTAGCCGCGCACGTCCTCACCGGGCACCCCGCCCGGCGAGAACATCCGGGTCATCGGCGCCATCACGATCCGGTTGGGCACGGTCAGGCCGTTGAGGGTGATCGGACGGGAGAGGATCTGGGCCGCGCGGGAGGCGGGGGGCGGGGTGGCGGTCACGTGAGGGCTCCTGGGGAAGGGCTCGGTGGGGGATACGGCTCGGTGCGGTACGGCTCGGTTAACCGATCGGTATGTGATTGCGCATTATTGCAGCACCTGAAGTAACACCCTATGGGGTGGCCCACATTCCCCAGCGGGGACACCGCCCGTCTGTGACCCCGGACACGCCCGAGGGCGGCACCCCCAGCCGGAAGCTGGGAGTGCCGCCCTCGGTACCGGGACAGGCGATCAACCGTGAGGCCGATCAGAAGTCCATGTCACCGCCCGGCATGCCGCCGCCGGCCGGCGCGGCGGCCTTCTCCGGCTTGTCGGCGATGACGGCCTCGGTGGTGAGGAACAGCGCGGCGATGGAGGCGGCGTTCTGCAGCGCGGAACGGGTCACCTTCGCCGGGTCGATGATGCCCTCGGCGACCAGGTCGACGTACTCGCCGGTCGCGGCGTTCAGGCCGTGGCCCGGGGTCAGGTTGCGCACCTTCTCCACCACGACACCGCCCTCGAGGCCGGCGTTGACGGCGATCTGCTTCAGCGGGGCCTCCAGCGCGAGCTTCACGGCCTGCGCGCCGGTCGCCTCGTCGCCTTCCAGCTCCAGCTTCTCGAAGACGGCCGAGGCCTGCAGCAGGGCCACGCCACCACCGGCGACGATGCCCTCCTCGACGGCCGCCTTGGCGTTGCGCACGGCGTCCTCGATGCGGTGCTTGCGCTCCTTCAGCTCCACCTCGGTGGCGGCACCGGCCTTGATGACCGCGACGCCGCCCGCGAGCTTGGCCAGGCGCTCCTGGAGCTTCTCGCGGTCGTAGTCCGAGTCGCTGTTCTCGATCTCGACGCGGATCTGGTTCACGCGGCCGTTGACCTGCTCCGAGGAGCCGGCGCCGTCGACGATGGTGGTCTCGTCCTTGGTGATGACGACCTTGCGGGCGCGGCCCAGGAGGTCCAGGGTCGCGTTCTCCAGCTTGAGGCCGACCTCCTCGGAGATGACCTCGCCGCCCGTGAGGATGGCGATGTCGCCGAGCATGGCCTTGCGGCGGTCACCGAAGCCCGGGGCCTTGACGGCGACGGACTTGAAGGTGCCCTTGATCTTGTTGACGATCAGCGTGGACAGGGCCTCGGCCTCGACGTCCTCCGCGATGATCACCAGCGGCTTGCCGGACTGCATGACCTTCTCCAGCAGCGGGAGCAGGTCCTTGACCGAGGAGATCTTGGAGTTGGCGATGAGGATGTACGGGTCCTCCAGCACCGCCTCCATGCGCTCCATGTCGGTCGCGAAGTAGGCGGAGATGTAGCCCTTGTCGAAGCGCATGCCCTCGGTGAGCTCGAGCTCCAGACCGAAGGTGTTGCTCTCCTCGACGGTGATGACGCCTTCCTTGCCGACCTTGTCCATGGCCTCGGCGATCAGCTCGCCGATCTGGGTGTCGGCGGCGGAGATGGAGGCCGTGGAGGCGATCTGCTCCTTGGTCTCGACGTCCTTCGCCTGCTCCAGCAGGGCGGCGGAGACGGCCTCGACGGCCTTCTCGATACCGCGCTTGAGGGCCATCGGGTTGGCGCCGGCGGCCACGTTGCGCAGGCCTTCCTTGACCAGGGCCTGGGCGAGCACGGTCGCGGTGGTCGTACCGTCACCGGCGACGTCGTCCGTCTTCTTGGCGACTTCCTTGACCAGCTCGGCGCCGATCTTCTCGTACGGGTCCTCGAGCTCGATCTCCTTGGCGATGGAGACACCATCGTTGGTGATCGTGGGGGCGCCCCACTTCTTCTCGAGGACGACGTTGCGGCCCTTGGGGCCGAGCGTCACCTTCACGGCGTCCGCGAGCTGGTTCATGCCGCGCTCGAGGCCGCGCCGCGCCTCCTCGTCGAACGCGATGATCTTGGCCATGTGAAGTGGTCCCTCCAGGACTGGGGGTGATTCCTTCGGACCGCGCCCGCGCCCGCGACGGACGGCTCGACGGCCTGTGGTTCCTTGCCCCACCTGGCCGCCGGGCCTCACCGACCCGGTCCCTCTTTGTCACTCTCACCTTCAGAGTGCTAACGCAATGATTAGCACTCGGCATGCCCGAGTGCAAGACAGCGCCCGCGAAGCCGGCTCGTGGAGGGGTGATGGTCGGGCGACGGGCGGGCGCAAGCGCCTCTCGGGTCCTGGGGACCGTCGTCAGCCGCGCGCGAACAAGCGGAGCCGGGGGCTCCCCGGGCACGGCGAAGGGCCCGCACCCCTGGTGAGGTGCGGGCCCTTCGGACAAGAAACGTTCAGGCGGTGACGCGAACCATGTCGGCCTGCGGGCCCTTCTGACCCTGCGAGATCTCGAACTCGACCCGCTGGCCCTCTTCCAGGGTGCGGTAGCCGTCCATCTGAATCGCGCTGTAGTGGACGAAGACGTCCGCACCACCGTCGACCGCGATGAAGCCGTACCCCTTCTCCGCGTTGAACCACTTGACGGTGCCCTGAGCCATGCCTAACTCCCCTATTACTGGCCCTTGCACAGATCCACACTTCGCGGACCCGGGTCAGACCTCACCCCCCATCGGTCGGGGGCGTGCGCCGGAACGCGTCGACCGCGGCTGAATGTATCTGTCCAACTGCCGTCTGCAACAGGTCAATCGGACGAGAATTCTGGACGACCCCGGTCCGGAATCTCCCTAGAATTACGCCGAATTCAGGGCAAGTCGGGCCGTGCAAAATGGAACGAAAGCCGCGGATGGGCCGGGCACTTTGGCCACTTCTCATCGGGTGCGCGGCGTGAAATCCGGGAGACGCGACCCGCTGGTGCGGCACGCGTTCCCCAACTGTACCGCGCTCAATCACACTGAATGGCCCCCTCCGGTTCTATCCCGGAGAGGGCCATTCGATGAACAGTCGGTAACCGCGGTTACCGACGGTAATGATCGCCGCGGATCGCCGCGGGTTCAGCCGCCGGCGACCGCCGGAATGATGGAGACACCGGCACCGTCGGGGGTCGCGGTCTGAAGACCCTGCTCGAAGCGCACGTCGTCGTCGTTGACGTACACGTTCACGAACCGGCGCAGCTTGCCCTGGTCGTCCAGGACGCGCGCGGCGATCCCGGTGTGGTTCTTCTCCAGGTCCTCGATGACCTCGGCGAGGGTCGCGCCCTCGGCGGCGACCTCGGCCCGACCGCCGGTGTAGGTGCGCAGGATGGTGGGGATGCGAACGGTCACGCTCATGCGAGGCCAGCCTCTCGGAAGGAGTCCAGGTTCGGACGGATGGTGGCGGTGAGCCCCGTGCCGGCCACCGCGTCGAGGGTCTTCAGGCCGTCGCCGGTGTTGAGGACGACCGTGGTCTTCGCCGGGTCCAGGACGCCGGCCTTGAGCAGCTTGCGCGTCACGCCGACCGTCACGCCACCCGCCGTCTCGGCGAAGATGCCCTCGGTGCGGGCCAGCAGCTTGATGGCGTCCACGACCTCCTCGTCCGTCACGTCCTCCACGGCGCCGCCGGTGCGCCGGGCGATGTCCAGGACGTACGGGCCGTCGGCCGGGTTGCCGATGGCGAGGGACTTGGCGATCGTGTTCGGCTTCTGCGGGCGGACCACGTCGTGCCCGGCCTTGAAGGCCGTCGACACCGGCGAGCAGCCCTCGGCCTGCGCGCCGAAGATCTTGTACGGCTTGTCCTCGACCAGGCCGAGCCTGATCAGCTCCTGCAGACCCTTGTCGATCTTCGTCAGCTGGGAGCCGGAGGCGATGGGGACCACGATCTGGTCCGGCAGCCGCCAGCCGAGCTGCTCGCAGATCTCGTACGCCAGCGTCTTGGAGCCCTCGGCGTAGTACGGCCGCAGGTTGACGTTGACGAAGCCCCAGCCCTCGCCGGCCGGGTCGCCGATCAGTTCGGAGCAGAAGCGGTTGACGTCGTCGTAGTTACCCTCGATGCCGACCAGTTCGCCGCCGTAGATCGCGGCCATGACGACCTTGCCCTGCTCCAGGTCGTGCGGGATGAACACGCAGGAGCGCAGGCCGGCGCGGGCGGCGGCGGCGCCGACGGCACCGGCCAGGTTGCCCGTGGAGGAGCAGGACAGGGTGGTGAAGCCGAAGGCGCGCGCGGCCTCCAGGGCCTGGGCGACGACCCGGTCCTTGAAGGAGTGCGTCGGGTTGCCGGAGTCGTCCTTGACGAACAGGCCCCCGGTGACGCCGAGTTCGGCGGCGAGGTGGTCGGCCTTGACGAGCTTGGTCCAGCCGGGGTTCAGGTTCGGCTTGTCGGCGACGTCGGCCGGGACGGGCAGCAGGGGCGCGTACCGCCAGATGTTCGCGGGGCCGGACTCGATGCGGGCCCGCAGCTCTTCGGCGTCGTAGCCGGAGAAGTCGTAGGCGATCTCCAGCGGGCCGAAACACTCCTCGCACGCGAAGACCGGGCCGAGCGGGACGCGGTGACCGCACTCGCGACAGCTCAGGGCCGCGGCGGGGCCGAGGTCGACGGGGGAGGCGGAGGTGCTTGCGACGGTCTGCACAGCCATGGAGGCGAGGCCCTTTCTCCTCATCTTCCTCACGGCGCATCTCGCCGTGAGACGGATTTGGCACCTTCCCTAGCCGGGAGCCTCACCACGTCAACGTGACAAGAACCGACTGGAGGGTTGCCGGGGCTTCATCGGGCCGTGTCCCTCTGCCCCTCTGGATGAGCGGTATGCGGTTGTATGAGCGGTTGTGTCCGCGCGCGACCCCCGACATGCGATGGTCATCGGCGTTGTTCAAGACTGTAACCGAAGGCCAGGACAGTTGAGATAGTCGTCCGAACCGCGAGACACGTGAGGAGCCGCTGACTGTGCTGGAAGAAGTCGAGCGCTGGCTGGCCACCCGCTCCTGGTCCGTGACCGACCGCCCGCTGCACAAGATCCTGGCGGCCAAGCAGCGCGCCGGCCAGTCGGTCTCCGTCGTGCTGCCCGCGCTCAACGAGGAGGAGACGGTCGGCGACATCGTCGCGGTCATCCGCCACGACCTCGTGGAGCAGGTACCGCTCGTCGACGAGATCGTGGTGGTCGACTCCGGCTCCACCGACCGTACCTCCGCGGTCGCCGCCGCCGCGGGCGCGCGGGTCGTCCACCGGGACGAGATCCTGCCCCGCGTCCCCGCCGTTCCCGGAAAGGGTGAGGTGCTGTGGCGCTCGCTCCTGGTCACCACCGGGGACATCGTCTGTTTCATCGACGCCGACCTGCGCGACTTCTCCTCCGACTTCGTCTCCGGGATCGTCGGCCCGCTGCTCACCGAGCCGGGCGTGGACCTGGTCAAGGCGATGTACGACCGCCCGCTCGCCGGGTCCGCCGGCCAGGGCGGCCGGGTCACCGAGCTGATGGCCCGCCCGCTGCTGAACATGCACTGGCCGCAGCTCGCCGGATTCGTGCAGCCGCTGGGCGGCGAGTACGCGGCCCGGCGCAGCCTGCTGGAACAGCTCCCCTTCCCGGTCGGGTACGGCGTGGAGCTGGGCATGCTGGTGGACGCCCTGCACCTGGTGGGGCTGGACGCGCTGGCACAGGTGGACGTCGGGGTGCGCAAGCACCGCCACCAGGACGGGCAGGCGCTCGGCCGGATGGCCGCGGCGATCTACCGCACCGCACAGCTGCGGCTGGCCCGCGGCCACCTGATCCGGCCCTCCCTCACCCAGTTCGAACGCGGCGAGGACGGCTTCGAGCCGCGCACCTACTCGGTCGACACCGAGGAACGACCGCCCATGGTGGAGATCGCCGAGTACGCCGAGCGCCGGGTGGCCTGAGTCCGGCGGGTCTTCGTATACGGCCGTGCCCTCGGGCGTGGCCGTACGTTTGAGCGTTTCCGGGGCGGGCTAGGTTGAGGACCATGGTTTCCACGGTTTCCCCGCACGGTGCCGAGGTGTTGGTCGCGTCGAATCGCGGCCCGGTTTCGTACACGGCGGACGAGGACGGCTCGCTGCACGCCAGGAGGGGCGGTGGCGGGCTGGTCTCGGGACTGTCGGCCATCGGCCCGGACGCGGGCTCGGTGTGGGTGTGCGCCGCGCTCGGCGACGGCGACCGCGAGGCCGTGCGGCGCGCGGGCGGCGGGCTGCTGCCGGCCGAGGACACCGGCGGGCAGCGGGTGCGGATGCTGGACATCGACGCGCGGGTGCACGCCGACGCGTACAACGGGATCGCCAACTCGGTGCTGTGGTTCGTCCACCACATGCTGTACCAGACCCCGCTGGAGCCGGTCTTCGACGCGGAGTTCCGGCGGCAGTGGGCGTCGTACGAGGCCTACAACCGGGCGTTCGCCGAGGCGCTGGCCGAGGAGGCGGCCGAGGGGGCGGCGGTCCTGGTGCAGGACTACCACCTGTGCCTGGTGCCCGGCATGCTCCGCGCGCTCCGCCCCGACCTGCGCATCGGCCACTTCTCGCACACCCCGTGGGCCCCGCCGGACTACTTCCGGCTGCTGCCCGACGACATCGCCGCCGCGCTGCTGACCGGCATGCTGGGTGCGGACCGGACGGCCTTCCTGACCCGGCGCTGGGCGGACGCGTTCACGGCGTGCTGTACGGCGGTGCTGGGCCCCGGCAGCCTCTCGGACACGGCGATCGGGGTGCACGGGCTCGGCGCGGACGCGGACTTCCTGCGCAAGCGGGCGCACGAGCCGGACGTGGCCGAGCGGATGGCGGCGCTGCGCGAGGAGATCGGCGCCGGCCGCCGGACGATCGTCCGGGTGGACCGCACCGAGCTGTCCAAGAACATCGTGCGCGGGCTGCTGGCGTACCGGCAGCTGCTGGACGAGCGTCCCGAGTGGCGCGAGCGGGTCGTGCACGTGGCGTTCGCGTACCCCTCCCGGCAGGACCTCGCGGTGTACCGGGACTACACGGCCGAGGTGCGGAGGGTGGCGGAGGAGATCAACTCCCGCTACGGGACGCCCGGCTGGACACCGGTGGTGCTGCACGTCAAGGACGACTTCGCGCGCTCGCTGGCCGCGTACCGGCTGGCCGACGTGGCCCTGGTCAACCCCATCCGGGACGGCATGAACCTGGTCGCCAAGGAGGTGCCGGTCGTCTCCGACGCGGGGTGCGCGCTGGTGCTGTCGCGGGAGGCGGGGGCGTACGAGGAGCTGGGGGCCGACGCGTTCGCGGTGAACCCCTACGACGTGCTGCAGACCGCGCGGGCCCTGCACGAGGCGCTGTCCCTGGACCCGCGGGACCGGGCGGCACGCTCCGCGCGGCTCGCCGCGGCGGCCACCGTCCTGCCCCCGGCCCAGTGGTTCGTGGACCAGCTGCGGGCACTTCGCGAGCTTCAGCCCAGCTGACCGGCCGAGCCGCGCAACAGGGGACGACCCCCTGCGGACAACGTTCTGCCCCGGCAGCCACCGCCCATCCCCGCCCCAGCGGTCCGGCGAGCCTCAGCCCAGCTGACCGGCCAGGCCGCGCAGCAGACGAACGACCCCCGCGGGACCGTCGACCACGACACCCGCGCCCTGCGCCAGCCCCACAAGGCTCGCCGCGACAACCACCACCCCGCCCCGCCCCAGCGGTCCGGCGAGCCTCAGCCCAGCTGACCGGCCAGGCCGCGCAGCAGACGAACGACCCCCGCGGGACCGTCGACCACGAGGTCCGCGCGGTCGGCCAGTTCCGTGACCTCCGTGCTGCCGCTGCACACCAGCACGCCGGGGACGCCGTCGGCGCGCAGCCGCTGCACGGCGTCGTAGGCGGGCAGGTCGCCGAGGTCGTCGCCCGCGTAGAGGACCGCGCCGGCGCCTGTCCTGCGGACGTACTCGCCTAGGGCGACGCCCTTGTCCATGCCGGGCGGGCGCAGCTCCAGGACCATGCGGCCGGGCTCGACGATCAGGCCGTGGCGGGCGGCGAGACCGGTGAGGGGGCCGCGCAGGGCCTCGAACGCGGCCTCGGGGTCGGCGGCGCGGCGGGTGTGCACCGCCACCGCCCGGCCCTTCTCCTCGATCCAGGTGCCGGGCCAGGCACCGGCCCGCTCCAGGACGCCCGGCAGCTCCGCGCGGACCGCGGCGACGCCGGGGTGCGGGGCGGGGGCGGTGACCGCGCCGGTGGCGGCGTCCCAGCGTTCGGCGCCGTAGTGGCCGAGGACGGTGAGGTGGTCCAGGCCGGGGACGCCGGCGAAGCCGCCGTAGCGGACCGCGACCCCGGCCGGCCGGCCGGTGATCACGGCGATCGAGGCGACCTTGGGCGCGAGCGCGGCGAGGGCCGGTACGGCGTCGGGGTGGGCGCGGGCCTGCTCGGGGTCGGCGACGATGGGGGCGAGTGTGCCGTCGAAGTCGAGGCCGACCACCGCTGCGCTCGGCTTGGCGAGAAGGGCGGCGAGCCCCTCCCGGCCGGCAGGGGTGGCCGGGGTCGGCAAAGGGTCCATGAACCGACACTATCCAGCGCGGCCCGCCGCCACTCCTGGTGCCGGAACCCCGACCCCGTTTCAGCGCTCCGAGCGGCGCCGCTCCCGCACCCGGCGCAGCCGGTTCACCGTGACCGGGTCGTGGGCCAGGGCGCGCTCGTCGTCCAGGAGGGCGTTCAGGAGCTGGTAGTAGCGCACGGGGGCCAGGCCCAGCTCCTCGCGTATCGCCCGCTCCTTCGCGCCGGGGCCGGGAAAGCTCCGGCGCTCCAGGGCGAGGACGGACTTCTCCCGGGTGCCCAGCTCCGCCATGTGTGCCATGGCAGTCACCGTAACGCCCGGCACCGACAACCGGCCGTTCAGTCCTTCGCGCCGCTGTCCGCCGCCGTGGCCGTCGCCTGCAGGCGGGTGAGGACGGCGGAGGGGTCGCCGCCGGGGGCGACGGCCTGGCCGATGTTCTGCTTCACGGCCGCGGCGACCGCCGCCCAGGAGGTCTTGCCGACCGGGTACAGCTCGGAGGTGGGCAGCTGGTCCAGGAAGGGGTGCAGGGCCTTGTCGGGGGCGGCGTTCGACGCACTCATCGCCGTCGACGCCGAGCCCGTGACCGGCAGCAGGCCGTAGTCGCGGGAGAAATCGAGGACGTTCTGCTCGCTGTAGACGAAGTTCAGGAAGTCGCCGATCCGGTCGCGGTGGCCGTTCTGCTTGAACGCCATCATCCAGTCGGCCACACCCATCGAGGCCCGGGCGGCACCGTTACGGCCCGGCATCGGCACCATGCCGAACTTCACGCCCTTCTTCTCGGCCTGCTGGATCAGCGTGGGGTGTCCGTTGAGCATGCCGACCTGGCCGTCGGCGAAGGCGGCGAAGGCGTCCGCGCGGTTGAGCTTGCCCGGGGCGACCGGACCGGTCAGCCCCTTGCCGACCAGGTCGTCCCTGAGCCAGGTGAAGGTGTCGACGTTCTGCGCCGAGTCGATGGTGTAGGTGCCGACGTCGTCGGTGTAGCCGTTGCCGCCGCTGCCGGGGGTGGCGCCGCTGAGCAGCCACTGCATCGTCTCCGCCTGGGCCTCCTCGGGGCCGAGCGGCAGCGCGAAGGGGTACTTCACGCCGGTCCTGTCCTTGAGCGCCTTGGCGTCGGAGGCCAGCTCGTCCCAGGTGGTGGGCGGGTTGATGCCGGCCTTGGCGAAGAGGTCCTTGTTGTAGAAGAGGACGCGCGTGGACGCGGCGAAGGGGATGCCGTACTGCGTGTGGTTCCACTGGCCCGCGTCGGACAGCTGGGACAGGAAGTCGGCCTGGGTGCGGATGGAGAGCAGGTCCGAGGCCGGGTACAGCTTGCCGGCGGCCGCGTAGTCGGCGTACGCGCCGATCTGCGCCAGGTCGGGGGCGTGGCCGGCGGCGACCATCTCCTTGACCTTGGCGTCGACGTCGTTCCAGGAGTAGACGCTGACGTCGACCTTCACCCCGGAGTGCTGGGCCTCGTACGCCCTGGCCAGGGAGTCCCAGTACTTCTTGGAGCTGTTGGCGGGCGAGTCGCCGTAGTCGGCGGCGACGAGTCTCAGGGTCACGCCGGACGCCCCCGTGCTCCCGCAGCCACACAGGATCGCTGTCATGCCCATGGCAGACACTGCCGCGATCATTCCTACCGTACGCCGACGCACGCTCAACGCCCCAACCCTGCCGTCTGACCGTTCAATATGTGGACTCACAAGGTCTACACCACGCGAGTGGACTAGACCTCTCGCGGGTGGGCGGGCCACACTAGGGCCGTGGTGAGACATGTCATCGCCCTCGACGTGGGCGGTACCGGGATGAAGGCCGCCCTCATCGGCGACGACGGCGCCCTGCTCCACCGCGCCCGCCGCGCCACCGGCCGCGAGCGCGGACCGGACGCGGTGGTCGCGACGATCCTCGACTTCGCCGCCGAGCTGCGCGCGTACGGCGTCGAGCGCTACGGCAGCCCCGCTCGCGCCGCCGGCATCGCGGTCCCCGGCATCGTCGACGAGCAGCGGGGCGTCGCCGCCTACGCGGCCAACCTCGGCTGGCGGGACGTACCGCTGCGCGCCCTGCTCGCCGAACGCCTCGGTGTCCCCGTCGCCCTCGGGCACGACGTGCGCACCGGCGGGCTCGCCGAGGGCCGGATCGGCGCCGGCCGGGGCGCCGACCGCTTCCTGTTCGTCCCGCTCGGCACGGGGATCGCCGGCGCCATCGGCATCGACGGCCGGGTGGAGGCGGGCGCACACGGCTTCGCGGGCGAGATCGGCCACATCGTCGTACGGCCGGGCGGCACCCCGTGCCCCTGCGGACAGCACGGCTGCCTGGAGCGGTACGGCTCCGCCTCCGCCGTCAGCGAGGCCTGGGCGGCGGCCAGCGCGGACCCGGACGCGGACGCCGCCGGCTGCGCCGATGCCGTCGCGTCCGGTGACCCGAACGCCGTCCGGGTCTGGCAGGACGCGGTGGACGCGCTCGCCGACGGCCTGGTCACGGCGCTCACCCTGCTGGACCCACGCACGCTGATCATCGGTGGCGGACTGGCCGAGGCCGGGGAAGTGTTGTTCTCGCCGCTGCGCGACGCCGTCCGGCGCCGCGTCACGTTCCAGAAACTGCCGGCCATCGTCCCCGCCGCCCTCGGCGACACCGCGGGCTGCCTGGGCGCGGGTCTGCTCGCCCGGGATCTGCTGACGACGACCGCTTCTACGACTCCGGAGGTAAGCGCCTGATGGCTCGCAGCTTGGTTCTCACAGGTGCTCGGGTGGTGCTGCCCGGCGGAGTGGTCGACGGCGGGCGCGTGTCCGTCGAGGGTACGAAGATCTCCGCCGCGGCCCCCGAAAGCGCCCGGGCCGTCGACCTCACCGGCTGCTGGCTGGTCCCCGGCTTCGTCGACATCCACAACCACGGCGGCGGCGGCGCCTCCTTCTCCGGCACGGCCGAGGACGTCCTCAAGGCCGTCCACACCCACCGCACCCATGGCACCACCACCCTGGTGGCCTCCACCGTCACCGACGAGATGGACCTCCTGGCGACCCAGGCCGGGCTGCTGAGCGAGCTGGCCGAGCAGGGCGAGATCGCCGGCATCCACTTCGAGGGGCCGTTCATCTCGCCGTGCCGCAAGGGCGCCCACTCCGAGAAGCTGCTGCGCCACCCGGACCCGGCCGAGGTCCGCAAGCTGATCGACGCGGCGCGCGGCAGGGCGAGGATGGTCACCCTCGCCACCGAGCTGCCGGGCGGCATCGACTCCGTACGGCTGCTCGCCGAGCACGGCGTGATCGCGGCGATCGGGCACACGGACGCCACGTACGAGCAGACGGTCGAGGCCATCGACGCGGGCGCCACGGTCGCCACCCACCTCTTCAACGCGATGCCCCCGCTCGGCCACCGCGCCCCCGGCCCGATCACCGCCCTGCTGGAGGACGAGCGGGTCACGGTGGAGCTGATCAACGACGGCACGCACCTGCACCCGGCCGCGCTGGAACTGGCGTTCCATCACGCGGGCGCGGACCGGGTCGCGTTCATCACGGACGCGATGGACGCGGCCGGCATCGGCGACGGCCGCTACATGCTCGGCCCGCTGGAGGTCGAGGTCAGCGAGGGCGTGGCCCGGCTGGTGGACGGCGGTTCGATCGCGGGCTCCACGCTGACCCTGGACCGCGCCTTCCAGCGGGCGGTCACCGTCGACCGGCTCTCGGTCGAGGACGCCGTGACGGCCCTGTCCGTGAACCCGGCCCGCCTGCTCGGGCTGTCCGACCGCATCGGCTCCCTGGAACCCGGCAAGGACGCCGACCTGGTCGTGCTCGACGCGGACTTCGCCCTGAAGGGCGTGATGCGACACGGCGAATGGGTGGTGGTACCGCCCCAACTGGCCTGATGTGACCGTCTTTTCCCTGGAGGGCGGCCGACCGGCGACTGGGCCGGCCGCCGTCTGTTTGGCATGATCAGGCCCCGGAAATCGACGACGGGCACATCGCCGGTCACACGGACTTCGAGGGAGGTCGGCCCGGGTGCTCCTCACGGTCACGCTGAACACGGCTCTCGACCTGACCTATCGCGTACGGTCGCTGCGGCCGCACGCCTCGCACCGGGTCTCGGAGGTCATCGAGCGACCGGGCGGCAAGGGCGTGAACGTCGCCCGGGTGCTGGCCGCGCTGGGCCACGAGGTGACGGTCACGGGCTTCGCGGGCGGGGCGACCGGCCGGGAGGTACGCGACCACCTCACCGGTGTCCCGCTGCTGACGGACGCGCTGCTGACGGTGGCCGGGGCGACCCGGCGCACGATCGCCGTGGTGGACCAGCTGTCGGGCGACACCACGCAGTTGAACGAGCCGGGTCCGCAGATCACACCGGCCGAGTGGGGCGCCTTCCTGGACCGCTACGAGGAGTTGCTCCCCACCGCCTCGGCGGTGGCCCTGTGCGGCAGCCTGCCGCCGGGCGTGCCGGTGGGCGCGTACGCGGGCCTCGTGCGGGCCGCGCGCTCCGCGGGCGTCCCCGTGCTCCTGGACACCAGCGGCGAAGCCCTGCGCCGCGGGGTCGCCGCGCGCCCGGACATCGTCAAGCCGAACGCCGACGAACTGGCCGAGCTGACCGGCTCCCACGAGCCGCTGCGCGCCACCCAGGACGCCCGCCGGCGCGGCGCCCACGCGGTCGTCGCCTCCCTCGGCCCGGACGGCCTGCTGGCCGCCACCCCGGAGGGCCGCTGGCGCGCCACCCCGCCCGCACCGCTCCACGGCAACCCGACCGGCGCGGGCGACTCCGCCGTCGCCGGCCTGCTGTCGGGCCTGGTGGAACACCTCCCCTGGCCGCAGCGCCTGGCCCGCGCGGTCGCCTTGTCGGCGGCGACCGTACGGGCCACGGCAGCGGGCGAGTTCGACCGCGCGGCCTACGAGGAGCTGCTGGACCAGGTGACGGTGAACGGCTGGACCAGCGCGGCCTAGTGCCCCGGCAGGCAACGTTTGCCCGTCAAGGAGCGGCGTCCGGTGCGTGCTGTCGGCGTGCCGGCCGGAAGTCCTCGTACTGGCGTACTTGGGCTTTCGGCCGGTGCGGCGAGTGGGGGCACCTCCCGCGCAGCGGCGGAGCGTGCCGGGCGTCGCGACGGGGCGAACGTCGCCTGCCCGGGCACTAGCTGTCGCTCGTGACCTGGCCCTGCTTGAGCTTGAAGCTGCTGATCAGGACGTTGCACTTGTCGCCCGGCTCGCAGGAGACGGAGATCGTGTTGTGGCCCTTCTTGAGAGTCGGCCACACGTAGGAGCGGGTCCAACCGTGGGCGAAGTCACCGTCCTTGGCGCCCGTCCAGTTCCTCAGCCCCAGCGGGCTGCCGAACTTGGTTCCGTTCACGGTCACCGACATCGCCTGATCGGCGCCGGTCGCGCTGTAGTACGTGAACAGGGTGTACGGGCCGTCCGCCGGGATGTTGTCGACCGACCAGGTGATCGAGGTACCGGGCTGGTTGAGGTTGCCCACGTAACTGCCGTCGGAGGACTTGGCGCCCTGGACGGCCGAGGTCTTCGCCGCGCCGCCCGCCAGCTGGAGGGCACCCGCGTCGGTCTGCAACGGCCCGCTCGCCGCCGAGGCGCTCCCCGAGGGGCTCGGTCCGCTGCTCTGGGACTGCGTCGGGGTGGTGTCGGCCTGGTTGTCGGTCTTCTTGCCGCCCGAGCTGTCGTTCAGCATCGCCACGCCGATGCCGATGACGACCGCCGCGACCACCGCGATCGCGCCGATCAGCAGGCCCTTGGTGTTCGGGCCGCGGCGGGGCGGGGCGGGCTGGGGCGCGCGGCCGCCGGCCTGGGGACCGCCGGGGAGCGTCTCGGGGGCCTGGTAGTGCGCGTTCGGCTGGGTGTAGGCGCCCTGGGGCACGCCCTGGCCGTACGCGGGCTGCTGCTGGCCGTACTGGCGCTCGCCGACCGTACGCACCCTGCTGACCGAATTCGGGTAGCCGTAACCGCCGGACGGCGGCTGGGCTCCTCTGGCCTGGCCGTCGGCGTACAGGTAGCCGAACGGGTCGTCGTCCTCGGGCGTGCTCGCGCCGTTGTCGCCGGGCGTCATCCCTGGTACTCCTCAGCAGGTGCGGGCGGATGCGATAGGGGGTATGGACTAGCGAGCCTACCCGCTCTGGCTGAGCCAAACAGGTGACCAGGACCGCATCAACTCGCTGACCTGCGGCTCATCCAGCACGCCGGTGCTGTTTGGGACGAGATCGTTTCTCTACGTACATCCGCTCGTCGGCTGACTTCAACACCTCGTCCGCCGTCATCCCGCAGTGTGCCCACCCGATGCCGAAACTCGCGCCCACCCGGACGGCCCGTCCCTCGGCCCGGATGGGCTGGATGATCTCGTTGCGCAGCCGTGCGGCGAGGTCCTGGGCGTCGGCGCGGCCGAGTCCGTCGGCGAGGATCACGAACTCGTCGCCGCCGAGCCGGGCGACCGTGTCGCCGTCGCGCACGCCCCGGGACAGCCGGTGGGCCACCTCGATGAGCACCGCGTCACCCGCGTTGTGGCCGAAGCGGTCGTTGATGGACTTGAAGCCGTCGAGGTCGCAGAAGAGCACCGCGAGGCCCTTGGTGCCGTCGTCGCGGCCGTCCTCGGGGGCGACGGTGTGCACGTGGTGGTCGAAGGCGTCGTAACCCTCCGTGCCCGGCCGGAAGTCGAAGCCGCCGTGGCTGCCGTGGCTGCCCGGGGCGTCGAAGACCGGGTGGCCGTAGGCCGCGTCCAGGGACTCCATGTCGCCGGGCTGCGCGGGGCGTTGGCACAGGCGGGCCGACAGGCGTGAGCGCAGCTCGGCGGAGTTCGGCAGGCCGGTCAGCGAGTCGTGGGAGGCGCGGTGGGCGAGCTGCAGTTCGCGGCGCTTGCGCTCCTCTATGTCCTCGACGTGGGTGAGCAGGAAGCGGGGGCCGTCGGCGGCGTCGGCCACGACGCTGTTGCGCAGGGAGACCCAGACGTACGTGCCGTCGCGGCGGCCGAGGCGCAGCTCCGCGCGGCCGCCCTCGGCGGAGGTCCGCAGCAGCGTACCGATGTCCTCGGGGTGGACGAGGTCGGAGAAGGAGTAGCGGCGCATCGCGGAGGCCGGGCGGCCCAGCAGGCGGCACAGAGCGTCGTTGGTGCGCAGGATGCGGCCGTGCTGGTCACCGCCCATCTCGGCGATGGCCATGCCGGAGGGGGCGTACTCGAAGGCCTGCCGGAAGGATTCCTCGCTGGCGCGCAGGGCCTGCTGCTCGCGCTCCAGGCGGACCAGGGCGCGCTGCATGTTGGCCCGCAGCCGGGCGTTGCTGATGGCGATGGCGGCCTGGAACGCGTACATCTGCAGGGCCTCGCGGCCCCAGGCGCCCGGCCGGCGGCCGTTGCGCGGCCGGTCGACGGACAGGACGCCGAGCAGTTCACCGCACGAGCCGCCCTGCACGCCGGGCGTGTACATGGGGGCGAAGAGGCGGTCCGAGGGGTGCCACTCGTCCTCGAAGCGGGGCGCCGGGCCGTCCGTGTACCACTGGGGGACGTCGTCGTCGTCCAGCACCCAGCCCTCGGTGTGCGGGATGAAGATCAGGTCGCCCCAGCGCTCGCCCATGTGCAGCCGCCGGTCCCAGGACTCGCGGGAGCCGACCCGGCCGGTGATCAGGGCCTCGGCGGCGGGGTTGCCGGAGAACGCGGCGACGACGAGGTCACCGTCCTGGCGGACGAGGTTCACGCACGCCATCTCGTAGCCGAGGGCCTGTACGACGCCGTCGGCGACGGTCTGCAGTGTGTCCGCCAGGCTGCGCGCCGTGTTCATGTCGGCCATGACCTGGTGGAGCTGCCGCAGGGACGCAAGACGGACATACGGCTCCGACTCGGTCTCCATGCTCGCTCTCCCCCCGCGACCTCGCAGCGAATCAGGGATCTCTCAGCTTCCTTGCCACTGAATCACAGCGCGCTGCCCACTCGGTACACAGGGTCAACAATTACTGCCCCTTGTGACTCAAGTCACAAGGAAACGTGAACAATTGAGTGGAGTTTCTGCGATTACCCCGTGCGTTTACTGAACGCAAGCTTTGCGAGCGTGCGCACATGATGCACGAAGTTGCCGTGTGTCGTCCGCTGGTCCTAGGACCCGGCTCGGGCGCGGGCCCGATGCGGCCGGCGCGGGGCGGCGGTTAGCGTTTCGGACGTGCTGAACACCGCCTCCACCGCCACCCTCCCCGCTTCCGGGCATGCTGAGGGGGTGAGCAACGACGAGTTCCGGGCCGCGATGTCCCGGCTGGCCGCGGGCGTGGTCCTGGTGACCGCGCAGGAACCGCCGCTCGACCCGGACGACCCGCAGGCGCCGGGCGTGGAGGACGTCGGCATGACCGCCACCGCCTTCCTGTCGGTCTCGCTCGACCCGCCCCTGGTCCTGGTCAGCCTGCGCGAGGGCTCCCGCATGGACGACCTGCTGGCCGAACAGCCCCTGTGGGCGGTCTCGGTCCTCGCCGAGAGCCAGCGGCACATCGCCGGACGCTTCGCGATGAAGGGCCGCATCAGCGACCGGCTGCTCTTCGAGGACATCCCCTACGTCCGCGGCGAGGTCACGGGCGCGCCCCTGGTGGGCGGCGCCCTGGCCACCCTGGAGTGCCGCACCGAGCAGCGAGTGACCGCCGGCGACCACACGCTGGTCATCGGCCGCGTCCTCACCGCCCACGTACCGAGCGCCGAGGGCGGTCCACTGCTGTACTTCCGCGGGCGGTACCGGCACGTGGGCTAGGCGCCGGCGTGGCCCGCCGGGGGAGCGCTCGCGGGTGACGTGGGAAGACCGTCACCGCCTACACCGCCTCCACCGACAGCTCCGCCAGCCGCGCCGGATCCGTGACGACATCGATCGTGGCGATCCGGCGACCGACGAAAGTGAATGTCACCACACGCTCCAGCCGGTCCCCGACGCGTACGACCAGGCCTGTCGCGCCGTCCACCAGGGCCGGGCGGGCCACGGCGGCCAGGTGGGCGAAGTTCTTCGCGCCGGAGGCGACGCCGCTCGCGCCGATGGTCGTACCGGCGGCGCCGCGGGCCAGCACGTCCGGGTCGAGGACGGCCAGCAGTCCCTCGAAGTCGCCGTCGCGCGCCGCCGCCAGGAAGGCGTCGACCACCTCGCGCTGCCGGGCCAGATCGGTCTTTGGCACGGCCGCGCCCCGCACTCTGCGCCGGCCCCGGCTGGCCAGCTGCCGGGCCGCGGCCGGGGTGCGCCCGAGGATGCCGCCGACCTCCTCGAACGGCACCCCGAACAGGTCGTGCAGCACGAACGCCAGCCGCTCGGCCGGGCCCAGCGTGTCGAGGACGACGAGCAGCGCCGTGCCGACCGAGTCGGCCAGCAGGGCGTCCTGCGCGGGGTCCGGCCCGGCCGCGGCCGCCGGCTGCCAGGCGTCCAGGGGCCGCTCGCCCCGGGTGCGGCGGGAGCGGAGCATGTCGAGGCAGACCCGGCCGACGACGGTCGTCAGCCAGCCCCCGAGGTTGTCCACCTCGCGCACGTCGGACCGGCTCAGCCGGAACCAGGTCTCCTGCACGGCGTCCTCGGCCTCCGCGGCCGAGCCCAGCATCCGGTGGGCGACGGCCCGCAGATGGCCCCGGTACTCCTCGAACCGCTCGGCGAGGGCGTCGGGGTCGTGCCGCCGCTCGTGCTCGCTCATCGTTCCGTCCAGCCTCTCCGTCGCCGTACAGGGTCTGCGACCCTGACGTACGGCGGCCGGAAAGTGTGACGGACCCGCTCAACCCCAGTCCCGGCCCGAGCGGCCGCGCTTGGTGTCCGAGCGCTGCTTCTTCTCGCGCAGCCGGCGTTCGTTGATGCCGCGCGGGATGCGGGTGGGCCTGCGGGGCTTGGGCGGGGGCGCGCTGGCCTCCGCCAGGAGCGCGGCGAGGCGTACGGCGGCGGCCTCGCGGTTGCGCCACTGGGAGCGGTGCTCGGAGGAGCGGACGGTGACGACTCCGTCGACGAGCCGGCCGGCCAGCCGCCGCAACGCCCGCTCCTTCCACACCGGAGGCAGGGCCTCGGTGCGCGCGAGGTCGAAGCGCAGCTCCACCTGCGAGTCACTGGTGTTGACGTGCTGTCCGCCGGGCCCCGACGACCTGGAGAAACGCCACATCAGCTCGGCCTCGGGAAGCGAGACGGAGCCACGGATGACGTAGGGACCGGACATGTCCCCCATGGTCGCGCGGCGAGCAGGTCCACGTCACGCGAAATATGCCGGGTAAAGAAAGTAAAGGAAGTCGGAACCTTCCCGGCCCCGCCCGGCGTTCATAGGGGTAGCTGTGGCTTTTCCGCCGTACCGAACCAAGGGAAGGGACTCCCAGAATGGCTGTAAGCCTGTCCAAGGGCGGCAACGTCTCGCTCACCAAGGAGGCTCCGGGCCTGACCGCCGTCACCGTGGGGCTCGGCTGGGACGTCCGCACCACCACCGGCACGGACTTCGACCTGGACGCCTCCGCCATCGCGGTCAACGCCCAGGGGAAGGTCCACTCGGACGCCCACTTCGTCTTCTTCAACAACAAGCAGACGCCGGACAACTCGATCGTCCACACGGGCGACAACCGCACCGGCCAGGGCGAGGGCGACGACGAGACCATCAACGTCAACCTGGCCGCCCTCCCGGCCGACATCGACAAGGTCGTCTTCCCGGTCTCCATCTACGACGCCGAGAACCGCGGCCAGAACTTCGGCCAGGTCCGCAACGCCTACATCCGCATCGTGAACCAGGCCGGCGGCGCCGAGATCGCCCGCTACGACCTCTCGGAGGACGCGGCCACGGAGACGGCCATGGTCTTCGGCGAGCTGTACCGCAACGGCGCGGAGTGGAAGTTCCGCGCGGTGGGCCAGGGTTACGCCTCGGGCCTGGTCGGCATCGCCCAGGACTTCGGCGTGAACGTCTGACACCCGCGCACCGGACGGGAGCCCCGGCCCACGGGGCGGGGCTCCCGCCGTCCCGAGCGGCCGCGCCCGGGGCGTCAGGGCTGGGCCGGCTTGCCGTCGCCGTACAGCCAGTCCTTCCAGATCCCGGAGAAGTCCGTGCCGGGGAATTGTTTCTCCACGTACGCCGTGAAGTCGGCCGTGTCGGCGTTGCCGTAGCGGTGCGAGGCGGGCCAGCTGCGCAGGAGGGCGAAGAAGGCCTTGTCGCCGACCTTCTGCCGGATCTTGTGCAGGACCATCGCGCCGCGTTGGTAGACCGGGCTGTCGGAGATGTGCTCGGCACTCGACGGCTTCGCCGGCGGATAGGCCCAGACCGAGTCGTCGTCCCCGTTGTACGTGTCCATGAAGGTCTGCTGGGCGCTGGGCCCGCCGTGGTCCTCCATCCACAGCCACTGCGCGTAGGTGGCGAAGCCCTCGTTGAGCCACATGTCACGCCAGGACTTGGGGGTGACGCAGTCGCCGTACCACTGGTGGGAGAGTTCGTGCACGACCGTGCCGACGTCCGGGGCGCCGGGGTAGGTGGGCCGGTCCTGCGTCTCCAGGGCGTATCCGGAGGCGCCCTCGGGGGCGACGATCGCGCCGGCGGAGGAGAAGGGGAACGGGCCGAAGGTGTCCTCCTCCCACTTCAGGATGTCGGGGAGCCTGGCCAGGACGTCCGCGCTGCCGTCCGCCTGGGACGGGTGGACGGCGGTGAGGACCGGCAGCCCGTGCGGCCCGGAGCTGCGCTTGATGGTGTAGTGGCCGATCGCGACCGTGACCAGATAGCTCGCCATCGGCTCGGGGGTGTGCCAGTGGTACGTCGTACGGCCGCCCCGGGTGCGCCGATACGCCAACTCGCCGTTGGAGACGGCCTGCAGGCCCTTCGGCACGGTGACCGTGATGTCGTAGGACGCCTTGTCGGAGGGGTGGTGGTTGCCCGGGAACCACGCCATGGAGCCGACCGGCTCGCCGAGGCCGAGCGCGCCGTCGGCGGTGGGCAGCCAGCCCTCCTTGGAGCCGTCGGGGTCGGTGAGGGTCTGCGGGACGCCCGAGTAGCGGACGGTCGTGCGGAACGTCTCGCCCGCGTTCAGGTCCGTGTGCGGGCGGACGGTCAGCTCCTGCCCGGACCGGCCGAAGGGGGCCGCCCTGCCCTCGACGGCGACCGAGTCGACGTGCAGCCCGGCGAGGTCGAGGTCGAAGGCGGACAGGTCCTGCGTGGCGCGGGCGGTGATGACCGCCGTCCCGGTGAGCCGGCGGGCGGCCGGGGTGTAGTCGAGGGTGAGCGCGTAGTGCTCGACGTGGTAGCCGCCGTCGCCGGCCAGCGGGAAGTACGGGTCGTGCACACCGGAGCCGCCCGGGGTGCCGTGCGGGACACCGTCGGCCGCCGTCCCGGTCAGGGCCAGGCTGAACGTGAGCAGGGCCGCAGCGGCCGGGGCGGCCACGGCGAGGCGTACGGATCGGGGCACGCCAGCGATCCTATGGGGCGCCTGTCTTACTTATCCGGTCGGAAGTCAAGGGGCGCGCGGGGACCGCGGACGCCCCGTGACACCATCGGTGCGTGCTCGACATCGGCTACGCCCTCTCCACCCGGTTCCCGGACCCCCCGCAGACCGACTACCGCCGCGCGGACGTCCACGCGCTGCGGCACGACCTGTTCTGCGGCGACGTCTACCTCGCGGACACCGAGACAGACCGTGAGCTGTCCACAGCCTGGGGATGGGTGCCGGTGCTGGACTTCGCGTGGGCGCTGTGCGACATCGTGGAGCAGCTGGACCGGGATCCGATGGGCTCGCGCGCCGCGCGGCCGCAGCACGCGGAGCTGGACTTCACCGAGTCCACCGACCGGATGCTGTTCGAGCGCCGCTTCGGCTGGGTGGACATCGAGGCCGACTGGATGCCGGCCGAGGAGGCGCCGCTCAGCTTCGGCCACGCCGAGCTGCGCCGCGAGGCCCGCGACTTCCTGCACGACCTGATCGCGGACCTCACCGACCTCCATGAGGACCTGGCCGAGAACCCGGCGATCTGGACCCTCCAGGCCCGCTTCCCCCGGGTGCCGTAGCCCTACGGCCGAGGCCGGCCCGGTGGCCGTACGGCCCGCTACTCCACCCGCAGTCCGAGCGCCGCCGCCAGCGCCGGTGCCAGGTCGAGCAGCTGGCCCGTGCTGATCACCGCGCCGGACATCCGGTCCAGCCCCCGGGTGATCTCCAGCGGGGCGGCCCCGCGCAGGTCGACGTCCGTCAGCGTCGCCCCCTTGAAGTCGGCGCCCTTCAGGGAGCAGTTCACGAACTCGACCCGGTTCAGGGTGGCGCCGCCGAAGTCCGGCTCGACGAGGACGCAGGAGTCGAAGACGACGTCGGTGAGGCGGGCCGCACGGAAGTTGAGGTAGTCGGCCTTGCCGCCGCGGACGACGACCCGCTCCAGCGTGGCGCCGTGCAGCTGGGTGCCGCCCAGGCGGGGATCGGTCAGCTCGACGTCGCGCAGGGTCGCCTCGGCCAGGTCCGTGCCGACCCCGCGCAGCCCGTGCAGCACGGTGTCGAGGACGCGGGCGTGCCGCAGCCGGGTCTCGCCCACCGCGCACTCCCGCAGCGCGCAGTCCATGAACCGGGCCCCGGCCCCGTCCTGCCGGGCCAGGTCCGCGTCCCGGAACTCCAGCCCGTCGTAGTCCCCGTCCGGGGCCAGCCCGCCGCCGCTCCACGGCTCCAGCGGCGGCAGCCGCAGCTCCGGCCGCCGAGCGGGCCTCAGCCGGTTCCCGCCCGTACCTGTCGCTCTCCTCGCCATGCCCCCATGCTGCACCCCGCCACTGACAATCGCCCTGCCCCGGGACGTCAGCGGGCCGCCTGGGCCAGCTCCGCCAGCGCCCCGCCCGACAGCCGGTACATCGTCCACTCGTCCTGAGGGCGGGCGCCCAGGGACTCGTAGAAGCCGATCGCGGGCCGGTTCCAGTCCAGGACCGACCACTCCAGCCGGCCGTAAGCGCGCTCCCCGCAGATCCGCGCCAGCTCGGTCAGCAGTGCCCGGCCGTGGCCCGCGCCGCGGGCGGCCGGGCGGACGTAGAGGTCCTCCAGGTAGATGCCGTGCACCCCGCGCCAGGTGGAGAAGCTGAGGAACCACAGGGCCAATCCGACCGGCTCGCCGCTGTCGTCGTCCACCGCCAGGTGCGCGTACACGGCCGGGCGCTCGCCGAACAGGGCCTCCCGCAGCTGCTCCTCGCTCGCCCGAGCCTCCTCCAACGCCTTCTCGTACTCGGCCAGTTCGCGTATCAGCGTGTGGATGACGGAAACGTCGGCGGGGGTCGCGGTACGAATCATGGCGCGAGGCTGACCCAGGGCTGCCCCGAGGCGCCCTCAGTGCCGGCCCGCCACCCGGTCCGCGGCCTTCGCCAGGCGGGAGGACTCCGTGCCGGGGCGGAGGCGTTCACGCTGGTCGGCGGTGCGGTAGGTGGCGTACATGCCGTGGACGCCCAGCCAGCGGAAGGGTTCCGGTTCCCACTTGCGGACCCGGTGGTTCACCCACGGCAGGTCCGTCAGCTCGGTGCGGCCGGCCTGGCCGGAGTCCCGCTGGACCAGGTCGCGCAGGGTGCGCGCGGCCAGGTTGGCGGTGGCGACGCCGGAGCCGACGTAACCGCCCGCCCAGCCGAGGCCCGTCGAGCGGTCCAGGGTGACCGTGGCGCACCAGTCCCGGGGGACGCCGAGCACCCCCGACCAGGCGTGGGCCACCCGGACCCCGGCGAGGGAGGGGAAGAAGCGGGTCAGGATCTCGCGCAGGGCCTCGATCGTGGCCCGCTGTGTGCGGCCGTCGTTGTCCGTGCGCGAGCCGAAGCGGTAGGGCACTCCGCGTCCGCCCAGCGCGATCCGGCCGTCGGCGGTGGCCTGCGCGTACATGTACGCGTGCGCCATGTCGCCCAGGGTCTCGCGGCCCGCCCAGCCGATCGACGCCCACTGCTCCTCGCTCAGCGGCTCCGTCGCGATCATCGAGGAGTTCATGGGGAGCCAGGTGCGCCGCTGGCCCTTCAGGGATGCCGTGAAGCCCTCCGTGCAGCGCAGCACGTAGGGGGCGCGGACCGTGCCGTAGGGGGTGACGGCGTGCTTCGGGCGGATCTCCGTCACCGGGGTCGACTCGTGGATCGTGACCCCGAGCGCCTCCACCGCCGCCGCCAGGCCCTTGGCCAGCTTCACCGGGTGCAGCCGGGCCCCGTGCGGGGTCCAGGTCGAGCCGACCGCGTCCGCGACCCTGATCCGCTCGGCCGTCTCGCGGGCGCCGTACAGCTCCCGGTCCTTCTCGCCGTACGACAGCTCGTGCTCGTGGAAGGCCTTCAGCCGCGCCAACTGGGCCGGTGTGGTGGCCACTTCGAGGACCCCGCCGCGGTGGATGTCCGCGTCGACGCCCTCCGCCTGCGCCACCGCGATCACCTCGGCGACGGTGTCGTTCATCGCCTTCTGCAGGCGTACGGCGGCCTCGCGCCCGTGCAGTCGCGCGTACCGGTCGCGGCCCGCGACGCCGTTGTAGAGCCAGCCGCCGTTGCGTCCGGAGGCGCCGTAGCCGCAGAACTTCTGCTCCAGGACCGTGACCCGCAGGAAGGGCGCGGCCTTCTTCAGGTAGTACGCCGTCCACAGGCCCGTGTACCCGCCGCCCACGATCACGACGTCGGCCGTGGCGTCCCCCGCCAGCGGCTCGCGCACCGCCGGCAGACCGTCGTCCGCGTACCAGAAGGAGATCCCGCCGTTGACGACACCGCCCGCGCACCCGGGGACGGCACTGCTTGCCGAGCTGCTCATGCGCGGACGTTAACCCCTCCTCCCCGCCGGTGTCTCCTTCGGATTCCATGCTTTTCCGCGCCCCCGGACCAGCGGAAAGCAGGCCAGTCCGATCAGCACGGAGGCGAAGTGGCCCAGATCGGTGAAGGTCCGCCCCTCGGCCAGCGGCAGTCCGAAGACGACCAGCACCACCAGCAGATACGCGTAACGCCAGGGACGCGCGATCCGGTACGTGAGCACCGCGACGACCCCGGCCAGCGCGTAACTCACGCCGACGTCCAGCGTGTTGACGGCGGAGTGCGGTGCGATGCCGCCCCGGATCGCCATCAGCAGGGCGCCCTCGCTGATCAGGGTCGCCAGCACGTGCGCCGCCGCGCACACCGCGAGCCAGCGGGCCGTACCCAGCCAGCGCTCGGCCGGCGCGTGGAACACCGTGTACAGGAAGGCGTACGGGATCCAGTGCCCGCTGTCGATCCAGAACGCGCTCGCCACCAGCACCCGCACCGGGTTGTGCGACAGCTCGTGGATGTTGGTCGAGCGCTGGCGCAGGAAGTGCTGCTCGAACTCCGGCGACATGCGGTGCAGCGCGACGGTCGTGACGAACAGGACCACCAGCCACAGATACGTGCCGGGAGCGCTGCGGATCCAGTCCCACGCTCTCCCCAGGACTCTGTTCAGGCCCGGCTTGATTCGCATGAGCCGATTCACGCACGCCGGTATCGTCCCGTCCGTGATCGACATTCCCGCCGGCCTGGCCGAGGCGCAAGCGAGGTACAACGGCGCGGCGGGCCGGGCCTTCATCGCCTCGCTGCCCCGGCTGGCGGCGGACTTCCTGACGCGCTGGCGGCTGCGGCCGGACGGCCCTTCGATGCACGGCGTCGGCGCCCTGGTCCTGCCCGTCGCCCGCGAGGACGGCACCCCGGCCGTGCTCAAACTCCAGCTGCCGGACGAGGAGAACGAGGGAGAACCGGTCGCGCTGCGCGCCTGGAACGGCGACGGCGCCGTACGGCTGCTCGACCACGACCCCGAGACGGGCACCCTGCTCCTGGAGCGCCTGGACGCGTCCCGGACGCTCTCCTCGGCGGCCGGCCCGCGCGCCGCCGTCGAGGTCGTCGCCGGGCTGCTCGCCCGTCTGACCGCCCTCCCGGCGCCGCCGGGCCTGCGCCGGCTCGGCGACATCGCCGCCGCCATGCTGGAGCGGACCCCGTGGGCGCTGGAGCGGATACCCGACCCCCGCACCCGCCAGGCCGTCGCCGACTGCGCGGCCGCCGTGCGCGAGGTCGCCGCCGAGCCCGGCGACCGGCTGCTGCACTGGGACCTGCACTTCGACAACGTGCTCGCCGCCGACCGCGCCGACTGGCTCGCCATCGACCCCAAACCGCTGGTCGGCGACCCCGGCTTCGAGCTGTGGCCCGCGCTGGTCAACCGGTTCGAGGCGGCCGAGGTCGCCTGGCGCTTCGACGCGATGACCGACGTCCTCGGCCTGGACCGGGAGCGGGCCCGCGCCTGGACGCTGGGCCGGCTGCTGCAGAACGCCCTGTGGCACGTGGCGGACGGACGGCCGATCGGGGACCGCCCGCTGGAGATCGCCCGCCGGCTGCGCGCGTGAGACCTGACCGCCGCAAACGTGATCAAGGAAAACTGATCAAGGATTTACTCCCGGCTCATTGTCCGGGGTCGGAGCGCGTCGGCAGCATTCGACTGTCCGCAGACCCACCCGGTCCGCAACGCCATCCACCAGAAGGGCACTTCCTTGCTCTCAGGAAGACGCCGGGCGGCATCCGCCGCCGCCGTCCTTTCCACCACGGCACTCATATCCACCGCGCTGTCCACCGGATGGCTCACGGCGACCGCCTCCGCCGCACCGGCGGCCAAGGGCGCGGCCCACGTCAAGCACCTGTGCTCCCACGCCACGACGCCGGGCCATGTCGCGTGCCTCGCCGAGGCCCGCACCGACCTCGTCCAGCACCTGACCGTCAGCCCGGACACCACCCCGTCCGGCTACGGCCCCGCGGACCTGCAGAGCGCCTACAACCTGCCGTCGGCCAGCGCCGGTTCGGGCCGGACCGTCGCCATCGTGGACGCCCTGGACGACCCCAACGCGGAGTCCGACCTCGCCGCCTACCGGGCCCAGTACGGGCTGCCCGCCTGCACCGCCGCCAACGGCTGCTTCCACAAGGTCGACCAGACGGGCGGGACGAACTACCCCACCCCGAACGCGAGCTGGGCCGGCGAGATCTCCCTCGACCTCGACATGGTCAGCGCCGTCTGCCCGCAGTGCCACATCACGCTGGTCGAGGCCTCCTCCACGAGCACGACCGACATCGGCATCGCCGAGAACGAGGCCGTCCGCCTCGGCGCCAAGTACGTCTCCAACTCCTTCGGCGGCCCCGAGGACCCGACCGAGGCCTACGCCGACGACCAGTTCTTCAACCACCCCGGCGTCGCCATCACGGTCAGCTCGGGCGACAACGGCTACGGCGTCCAGTACCCGGCCTCCTCGCCCTACGTCACCGCGGTCGGCGGCACCTCGCTCACCCGCTCGGGCAGCGCCCGCGGCTGGAGCGAGTCGGTGTGGTCCACCAGCAGCACCGAGGGCACCGGCTCCGGCTGCTCCGCGGACGAGGCCAAGCCCACCTGGCAGACGGACACCGGCTGCTCCCGCCGCACGGTCGCCGACGTCTCCGCCGTCGCCGACCCGGCCACCGGCGTCGCCGTCTACGACACCTACGGCGGCTCCTCCGGCTGGAACGTCTACGGCGGCACCAGCGCCTCCTCGCCGATCATCGCGGCCACCTACGCCCTCGCCGGCACCCCTGCCGCGAACAGCTACCCGTCGACGTACCCCTACGGGAACAGCTCCGCCCTGAACGACGTCACCACGGGCAGCGACGGCACCTGCTCCCCCGGCTACCTGTGCGCCGCGGGCACCGGCTACGACGGCCCGACCGGCCTCGGCACGCCCAACGGAACCGCCGCCTTCGCGGCCGGCGCGAACGCCGTCAACGCGCTCCAGCCCGGCCGGAAGCTCACCGCCGGGCACAAGCTGAGCAGCGCGGACATCACGCTGACGATGGGCAGCGACGGCAACCTGGTCGCGTACCTGAAGACGAACGGCACCAGCGGCAGCGGCCCGGCGATCTGGTCCACCGGCACCTCCGGCCACTCCGGCGCCTACGCGTACATGCAGGCCGACGGCAACCTCGTCGTCTACTCCAGCACCGGCACCGCCCTGTGGTCCACCCACACCAACGGCCACTCCGGCGCCTACTTCCTGGTGCAGGACGACGGCAACCTCGTGGTCTACGGCTCCGGCGGCGGCCCCGGCACGGGCGGCGCGCTGTGGTCGGACGGCACCTACATGCGGTCGTCGAAGCTCGCCTCGGGCCAGAAGCTCACGGGCGGCTCGTGGACGCAGACCCAGTACGTCCGCCTGGTGATGCAGCCGGACGGCAACTTCGTGATGTACCGCCAGCGCGACGGCAAGGCCATCTGGTCCACCGGCACCTCCGGCCACTCCGGCGCCTACGCGTACATGCAGGCCGACGGCAACCTCGTCGTCTACTCCAGCACCGGCACCGCCCTGTGGTCCACCCGCACCAACGGCCACTCCGGCGCGTACGCCCTGCTGCAGAGCGACGCCAACTTCGTCGTCTACACGAGCACCGGCGGCCCCGGCACGGGCGGCGCCCTGTGGGCGAGCAACACCCGCTCGTACGTGCCCTGAGCCGTACCCGCTCCTGAGACGCGCCGGTGACCCGGGAACCTCCCGGGTCACCGGCGTCTCTCACGCCCTGCACTGCCAGGCGTCTCCCCAGAGGCTGCGACGGCGCACGACCCCCACTAGACTCGGAGGGTGGCTTCGCCGCCGGAGCGCACCGTTGTGCAACGGGCCGACGGGCGCACGGACTTGGCCTGGCCGCGTGCCGGAGCCGGCGTGGCGCCCTCGGCGTCGCGGTGACGAAGTCGTCTCACCCCCCTGAGAATCAGGTGGCCCCCATGACATCCCCCTCCGCATCTCCGAACAACGGCGTGGCAGCCATGGCGAACCTCGGCTGGCAGGCCCTGCTCACCATCGGTCTGGCATCGGTGGCCCTGGGCGTGGTCGTCCTGGCATGGCCGGGCGGCACGCTGCGCGTCGTCGGTATCGCCTTCGGCGTCTACCTGCTGGCCACCGGCGTCTTCCAGCTGGCCGCGACGTTCGGCACGCATGTGCCCGCGCATCTGCGCGCACTCCACTTCATCACCGGCGCGCTGTGCGTGCTCCTCGGGCTCGTCTGCTTCCGGGGCGCTCTGGAGTCGATCCTGCTGCTCGCCCTCTGGATCGGCTTCGGGTGGCTGCTGCGGGGCGTCATGATGACGGCGGCCGCGGCCTCGTCCCGCGACGTCCCGGGACGCGGCCGACTGCTGGCCCTGGGGCTCATCACCCTTTTCGCGGGCGCCGTGGTGATCGTCATGCCGTTCGGCTCGATCGGCGCGCTCACCCTGGTGGCGGGCATCATGGCCATCGTCCTGGGCGTCGGCGAGGTGTTCCACGCCGTCCGGCTGCGCGTCGACGCGGGCCGCCTCACCCGGGGCACCACGGCCCGGCCGCGCCGGTCCCTGTTCCACGCGCACCCCCACCCCCAGCACTGACACCGGCAGCCCCGGCCGCCCGTCCCGATGCCCGGGACCGTCTTCGTCCTCACGGCGGTGGTCCTCGGCTACGCGCTCTTCTCCGCGCGCATCACCCGGGTCGGGCTGTCACCGGCACTGGCCTTTCTCGGCCTCGGCCTGGCGCTCGGTCCGTACGCGCTGGGCTGGGTCGACGTCGGCCTGCGGCACCAGGGCTTCCGGATCCTCGCGCAGCTGGCGCTCCTGTTCCTCCTGTTCGGCCAGGCGGTACGGCTGGATCTGCGCACGGTGCTGCGGCGCGGGGCGCCGGCGCGTCGCCTGCTGAGCGTCGGGATGCCGGTGGCCGTGGTACTCGGCACGGTCACCGCGCTGGCCCTCCTGCCCGCCCTGCCGTTCTGGGAGGCCGTGTGCCTGGCGATCGTCGTGGCGCCGCCCGAGGCATCGCTGGTCGAGTCCCTGCTGACGGACCGGCGCGTGCCGCTGCGCCTGCGCGAGAGCCTCTACGTCGAGAGCGGCCTGTACGACGGGATCGCGCTGGCCGCCCTGCTGGCCGCCCTGGCCGTCGCCTCCTCCCAGGTCCGGCCCCTGGCGGCGCACTGGGTCCTCTTCGCGCTGCGGACCGTGCTCGCCTCGCTGGCCGCCGGGCTCGCGCTGGGCCTGGCCGGCGGCAGGGCGATGGCCGCCGCCCGGTCCCGCCGGTGGATGACCGGGGCGTGGGTGCAGTTGGCGCCCCTGGCCCTCGCGGTGCTCTGCTTCGGCGTGGCCGAGGCGTTCCACGGCAGCGGCTTCGTCGCCGCCTTCGCCGGCGGCCTGGCGTACGCGAGCGTGGCACCCGGGCACGGGCAGGGGGTCGGGGCGGCGCACATGACCGACGCGGCCGGTGAGCTGCTGGGACTCCTCGTGTTCGCGCTGTTCGGCGCGGTCGCCGTCGTACCGGCGGTACGGCACGCCGACTGGCGCGTCTGGCTGTTCGCCGTCCTGGCCCTGACCGCCGTACGCGTCGGGGCCGTCGTGGTGGCCATGACCGGCAGCGGGTCGCCGGGCCGGAGCACGCTGTTCCTGGGGTGGTTCGGCCCCCGGGGCATCGCCACGCTCGTCCTGGGTCAGCTCGTCCTGGAGGAGGGCAAGGCCCAGCAGACGACGCTGATGAGGCAGGCCGCGGTCCTGACGGTGATCCTGAGCATCGTGCTGCACAGCCTCACGGCACCCTGGGGCGCCCGGCTCTGCCGCCCGCGCGACGCCTCCGCCGAACAGCCGGCGACCACTACAGGCGGGCGACGATCAAGGCGATGTCGTCGTGTCCGCCGCTGCTGACGCCCATGCGGGAGAGCAGGACGTCGGCCAGGTGCTCAGGACCGAGCCGGGGGTTGTCGGTGAGGGTCTGGGTGAGCCGGTGCAACCCGAGGTCGATGTCCTCGTCGCGGCGTTCGATGAGCCCGTCGGTGTACAGGACGAGGGTGTCGCCGGGTGTGTAGGGAACGGCGGCCTGGGGGCGCGGGACGTGCCGGGGGCGGGCTCCCAGGGGTGGGTCGGTGGCCTGGTCGAGCAGGATGAAGGTGCCGTCGGGGCGGACCAGGACGGGTGGGGGGTGGCCGGCGCTGCTGTAGGTGATGTGCCGGCCGCGGGTGTCGACGACCGCCTCGACCGCGGTGGTGGCGAGGGCTCCTTCCACCGAGCGGGCGTACAGGCCCAGGACCTCCATCGCCTTGGCCGGCTCGTGCAGAGCGCGGACGGCGGCGGACAGGGCGCTGCGCAGCATGCCCATGGCGGCGGCCGCCTCCAGGCCGTGGCCGACCACGTCGCCCACCGCGACGGAGAAGGCGTCGTCGGGCAGGTTCACGACGTCGTACCAGTCGCCGCATACGTTGAGCCCCTTGGCCGCGGGCAGGTAACGCACCGCGATGTCCGGGTGCAGGGCCAGGTCCGGCGACTGCATCATCGCCTCCTGGAGGGTGACGGCGACCTTCCGTTCCCGGGCGTGGGCCTGCCGCAACTGCTCGTTGACCAGCTGGAGCTCCCGGGCCCGCGCGTACAGTTCGGCCTCCATCGCCTCGCGTGCACTGAGCGTCTGGCCCGGCTGTGCACGGGTGGCGTGGGACAGCACGAAGCCGGTGACGTCCTCCACCCGGTGGATGATCCAGGCGACCTGCCCGTCGTGCCCGAGCACGGGGGTGTTGATCGGAGACCACCACCGCTCCTCGAACGATCCCGGGTGGCCGGGTACGGGGATGTCGTACTTCTGCACGGCCATCGTGTCCGGCTCCTTCGAGCGCAGGACCCGGTGCAGGGAGGCGCCGAGGTTCCGTACCCCGTCGGCGGTGGGGTCCGCCGGGTTGTCGGGGAACGCGTCGAAGAGGTACTGCCCGACGAGGTCCTTCGGCGTGCAGCCGGTGGCCCGGCAGTAGGCCGCGTTCACATCGGTGATCACGAGATCGGGGCCCAGTACCAGGTAGGGGCTGGGAGTGGCGGTGAACAGCGCGTGGTAGTCGATCGGCGGCGTGGTCACAGGCGCTCTCCCGTTCCTCTCCGAGGGCCCCCTCTCCGGTGTCCCACCATGTGCTGCTGATCGCCACGCGAGCGGGCGGCGGGCGCGGCGTCGCACCTTGGGAACAGGCCGCGTCAGCTGTGCGAAGCGAGGGAACGCAACGCCGTGGGGGCCGGATCCGTACGACTCGGTCGGCGGCTGTCTTCTGGAGCAGGCCGTAGGCGAGGACCGGGAGCAGCAGGTGGGGCGTGTCCGGGAGCGCGGCGGTGATCAGCACGGCGCCGGCGCTGCTGTTGTTCATGCCGCAGGCGAGGGTGAGCGAGGAGGCGGCGGGCGGGTCCAGGCGCAGCAGCCGCGCCGCGCACCGGCCCAGCACGAACGACAGCTGGCAGACCACTGCGGCCACGACCAGCGCGCGCCCAGCAGCAGCGGGCGCGGCCGAGCGACGGATCAGCGGTCCGAGCGGCAGCGCGTGGGTGTGGCGCAGCCACAGGCCGGGGCCCGGCACGAGCAGGGCCGCGACGTAGGACAGGACGACGGCCCGGCCCAGACGGCGCCGCAGCCAGGCGGTGGCGCGGTCAGGGGGCGCCGGCACGGCCGTCGGAGCGGGCGCGTGCATGGCGGATGCGTGCATGGCGGATGCGTGCATGGCGGTCTTCTTCCGTCGCGGGGGCAGGTGCGGGACGGAAGACCGCTACGAAGACCATGTGCGTGCGGGCGCATGGAGCCATGGTGCGCGCAACGACGGGCGGCGCCGGTGATCCACGGCGGCAGTCAGGATCTGTTCAGGTAACCGGTGCCACGGTCGGACCGCATGAGCGTGCGGATCACTGCCCGGACTGCGAGGCGGGGTCGATGGCGAACGTGCCGCGCGTGCCGGTCAGGCGCATGATGCGCGCGAGGAAGCGGGGGACGGCGGACAGGCGCAGGTCCACGCCGTGACGGCCGGCGGTGCGCGCGGCCGACAGCAGCACGGTCAGCCCCGAGCAGTCGCAGAACCGCAGCTCGCTCAGGTCGATCACCACGTGCCGGTGGCCGGTCAGGGCGGTACGCAAGGCCGTACGGACCTCGGGCGCGGTGAGGACGTCGAGTTCCCCGGCCACGCGCACCCGGCAACTGCCGGGGCCGGTGGTCTGGAGTGCCACCGTGATCGCACCGTTCACCGGTATCCCCTCCACCCGGGGCCCTTGCCTCCAGGAGAACCCCGGCCGCCCGGTCCTGTCCAGGCCAGGTCTGCTTCCACCGCGAGGCCCTGCCGCACAGCACCCGCGGTGATCGCTCCCGGGGTCCTCGGCGCTCCATGCCCGTCAGCCTCTCGGTGACAGAACTGTCACACGGCACAGCACAACTGGCCGCCGGGCCGGTGGGTCCGACTGGGTGTGACGACGGCACACCGCCCGCCGTCACCGAGCGCGGCGGCACCGCGCGACACACGCACCCGGGGGATACGTTGAACACGCTTGCGCACAAGGTCCGTTCGTCGGTGGCGGTCTCGGGGACCGCCCTGCTGCTGGCCGTCGCGGGCTTCGGCCTCGCGCCGGCCGCTTCCGCGGACGGATCGCAGCCGCCGACGCTGGCGGTCGCCACCGCCGCGCCCGCGGAGGTGGGCCTGGCCGGCCAGCCGGTCGCCTTCACCACCAAGGCCTCCAACACCGGCGCGTACGACACCTCGTCGGCGCGGCTGATCTACCGGATCGACGGCGGAGCCGGCCTGCCGCCGAACGCCGTCACCCTGCAGTACCGGCTCAGCGGCACGGCGTGGAAGACGGTGCCGCTGACGTACGCCGACGAGAAGTTCTCCGGCGAGGTTCCCGAGACCTTCCCGCTCGCCGCGGGCCACTCCCGCACCGTGCAGCTGCGCATCGGGGTACCCATGGGCACCCCGCACAACGGCGACAGCAACGGCGGCACCCAGCAGCTGAAGCTGACCACTCTCGTCTCCTACGGCGCCGCCGGAGCAGCCACCGGCACCGACCACGACACCATCAAGGTCGACGGTCTCGGCACCGGACTGTCCGGCCTCCCCGCCACCGTGACCGCCGGCGGCCCCGCCGTCGGCTTCGAGGCCACGGTGACCAACCCCACCGCGTCGAGGTACGAGAACGTCACCGACACGCTGATCACCAACAGGTACGCCTCCGTGCAGGTGCTGCGCTCCGGGACCTGGAAGACCCTCACGCCCCTCACCTCGAACGCCGAGGCCGACGTGTACGGGTTCGACGTGATCGGCAAGGACGCCTCCCTCGCCGCGCACAGCAGCACGGTCGCCAGGGTCCGGGTGACCTACCGCAAGGACACGCCCGCCGGGAAGGCCACCGTGCAACCCTGCGTCTTCGTCAACGAGGGGTCGATGCCGTTCAGCGGCACCACCTCCTGCGGAGACCACGCGACCTTGACGGTGCGCGCGGCGGGCTCCACCGGATCCACCGGCGGCACGCCCACGCCGGCTCCGAGCGCCTCCGCGACTTCGGCCCCCTCCGCCTCGCCGTCCACCTCGGCCGAGGCCCCGTCCGCGACCTCGGGCACGACCTCCGGCACGTCCGGGACCGGCTCGCAGCTGGCCAGGACCGGAAGCAGCGGGACGGCCACGCTCGCCGCGGCGGCCGGCGCCTTCCTGCTGGCCGGAGCCGGGGCACTGGGCGTCGTGGCCCTGCGCCGCCGCCGCACCCGGGCCTGACCTCCGGAAGTGGCACGGACACCTCCCGCCCCGCCAGGCCGGGAGGTGCGCCTCCTCAAAAGGAGCGCCCTCGTCTGCAAGAAACCCGTTCGGCCTTTCCGAGCGGCCATGGAACTTGGGCGGCTACCGACGCTGTCGGTGCTGCTGTTCTGGTTTCGGCGCAGCAATTGGTGTCTGGACCTCACGGCTTCGGGGGGTGCGCGCCCCTGCGATGGTCGAGCGCCGGCGGGCGGCTTCGGCGCGCCGGTTGGGAGCCGGGTTTCGGCCGGTGTGCTGGATACGGGTGATCGGGACCCGGGCGGGCCGGCGGGCGGTGGTCAGCTCGCGCTGGTCGGCGGCTTCCCGGAGGAGCTGGTGGGGTGAGTGACCACGGGCTTCGGCGTCGGCGAGGACGGTGGCGAGCGCGGGCCAAGCCGGGTCGGCGAGGATCCGCTCGGCGTGGTCGGGGACAGCTGCCCGTACGTCGTTCCCGAAACACGACGGGCTTCTTCCCTGGACGGCCGGACTGTGAGTTCGGCAAGCGTGGCGGCGAGGGCACGGTCCGCAGCTGTCTGCAGGTGCTGCGCAGCCTGCCGGGCAGCACCAGCCTGGTGAGCGTGATTCTTCGCTTCATGCCAGCGCCTGGCGACGATGGTTGCCCAGAGGAGGGCTGCGAGGCGGCGAGTGTGCTGCCGTCGGGGCCGGCGGCGGTGTGGACGATGTCGCGTGCCAGACATCCAGGAGATGCTCGGCCACTCCTCGATCGCCATCACGGCCGACACGTACACGAGCCTGCTGCCCGAGGCGGACCTGGCGATCGCCGAGACCGCAGCGCGGCTCGTACCGCGCGCCCGCCGGGCGAGTGATGCCGAGAAGCCCGAAGCCGAGCGAGAGGGGGCTGACGCCGGGAAATCCGGCACCGACGAGATGCCGGCGGATGCCGAGGAATCCGCCGCCCAGCCGGGCCGTGGCGGCGCAACCGCTCACGCAAACGGCCCCGGACGCGGAGTCCGAGGCCGAATAGAGCGGCTCGCCTGGGATAAACCCCAGGTCAGAGCTGGTTTTCCAGAGCCCCCTGTCGGATTCGAACCGACGACCTTCGCTTTACAAGTTCCACCCCCCGCCTTTGCGGGCTGCGAGGCGACTCGTCAGCCCGCCGCGCGGGGTCCGCTGATAGGCACTGCGGTACGGCAACGTGCGCCGGTGTTGCCGTCAACGTCTGCCGTCAGATCAGCGGCCTGGGAGCTGCGGTTTCGTCTACGAATCCGTGTTCCGTCGGCCGTGCGGCACGCTGGGCAAGCCATCCGGATACGCGCGGCCCACCGTTCACTGCGTTCCCCTCGACAACCGTGCGAACGTGCTCGAACCCTTGGCGAAGGTAGTACTGCTGCAAGCCCACGTTCGTCGTCCAGGCGTCCAGGCGGAGCCACTTGGCCCCTGCTTGAAAGGCCCTGTTACCGGCCCAATCAAGGAGGCGACCACCCACGTTCTGGCCCGCATGGGTACGCGCGACCGTCAGCTTATTGATGAACAGCGAAGGCTCGGTCAGCTCCTCGTCTGTCCAAAGACCGGCCTCCGCCTCAGGGGTGACTGTGATGGTGGCCGCCGTGGCGTCACCGTCCTTCACCATGAAAACCGTGCCCGCCTCGATCGTCTCCAGCAGCTTGTCTGCCGGATATGGACGCTGCCACTGATCGGTGCCGAGTCGGGTGAGCCAAGCTGCGGCTTCCTCTCGGAAGGCCAACAGCTTGGAGACGTCGTGCCGCTGAGCTGGAGTGATTATCACTGGGGCTCGTTCTCGCTTCGGGCGGAAAGGTCGCCGATCTCGTAGTTCATCTGGTTCAGGTCACCCCGAAACGTCGTGATGGTGCAGCGAATGGGACGGTCCGCCGAGTAGCCGGTACGCGTCCAAAGCAGCACAGGGACCCCCGCCCCGACCTCCAGTAGGTGTGACTCCTCGGGGGTGGGCATGCGTGCTGCGATCTCATCGAAATACCCCACCTGCTCGATTCCCCTGGAAGCGAGGTACCGGGTCGTCCCCTCCTCGATGTCTCCCGGCTCGGCCAGACGCGGCGACTCGTCCACCAGCCACGACGGATAGTAGGTCGCCTGGGTTGACCAAGGGACGTCGTCCACGTAGCGATGACAAAACCGCAATACCGCCTTAGCACCTGCGGCAACGCCCAGACGCTTGGCGATATCTTCCGGCGCCGGCAGCACCTCGACGCGGAAGGTTTGATGAGGTCGGCGGCCCGCGTTGGTCACGTCCGTGTTGTACGCGTCACCGTTCTGCGGGAAGTTCAGGTTCTCGAACTTCGAAGCGTTCAGCCGGAACACCTCATGAGACCTGACGTCGTAGCCGAGCCCCTGGCTCGACGTAATCAACCCCTCACTGACCAGCAGACTCAGCCCGTTGCGCACCGTGTTGCGTGACGCGTCGAACCGCTGTTGAAGGTCGTTCTCGGAGGGCAGCCGCGATCCCGGCGGGAAGGCCCCGTTGGCGATCTCTCGGCGCAGGACATCGGCGACTTGCCGGTACTTCGGCTGCTTGGTCATGCCCCCATGATGACGCACTCGCGCAACTCGTTGGTACATGTTGGCCCCGATCGCTTGACGGCTCACTGTCCGTGGGTGCAGCATCACTGCATCAGCTCGTACCAACAAGCTGAGCAGGTGGTGCAACACCCCTAAGCGGTGCCCACTTGCGCCCACTGCGCCCGGAGGAAAGCCCCGTCAGGGGTGAGTGCGAAGGAAGCGTCAGTTACTTGAGAATTCAACAGTGTGCCAAGTTCGGCAGGGCTCAGTCCCTGTCCCCGCAACGGCCCGGGTGACGGCCGCCGGCGGCCACTTCGTGGCAGGCGAACGTGTCCTGTCCTGCGTATCGGCTCTGGAGAAACGCCAAGGGATCGGTGGGAACCGACCCCTTGCGCGCCACCTGGTACGCGCCGCCCTGCTGGCGTCAGAGCAGTGACGATGACGCGCCCGACTTTCCCGGCTCGGGGCCGGTGTTGCCGTGGCAACGGTGCGCCGGTGAAGCCGTGTCCCTGCGATCTCGCGGGAGGTCGGTGTGAACCGACGACATACCCAGCGCCACCGGCCACGCGGACCGGTCGGCGGCGCCCGTTCAGCTCTCCCGGTCCGCTCTCTGGTTTCGCAGCGTCTGACGCTGCGGCCGGCTGCCTCTCCCGCCCGTCCGGGCCCGCCGTCAACGGGTCCGTACGGGCGGGAGTGCGGGGAGCCGCGATCCGCCGACTCCAACGGCGCATCACCTTGGAGGACACCGCATGTTCGGCAAGCACGACGTCAGCGTCGTCCCCGGCCCTCGCGGCCGGGGCTACCAGTACTCCTGCACTTGCGGCGCCACGGGCGTGGTGACCGGCAGCTCCTTCCGCGCCAAGCAGATGGGCGACCGGCACAAGGCGCTCAAGGCCAACGGCCGCTAGACGACTTCCTCCCAGGCCCCACCGGGGCCTGATCCACACCACAACGGCGCGCACCCCCGGAGTAGCCGCTCCGGGGGTGCTGTTCGGGCCGTTCCACCGGCAAGGGAGAGCACGACCCATGGAACCCATCGTCACTGTTCAGGACGCTGTTACCGCGTTCGGCGACTTCATGGAGCCGACGGACGCGGAACTGGACGCGATCGAGCAGGAACTTCCGCTGATCCTGGCGGAGCGCGACCTGTTGGACGCGCAGATCATCACACTCGACCGCGTCCCGAGCGAACTGGACGCCCGCCGCCTGCGCCGGGCCCGCCGCCGGGTCCTGGCCGAGCGGGCGGCGCTGGCCAACCGCACGGCCACGGCGAGCCTGCCGGGCGGTGCGGCATGAACCCCACCACCGGACAGGCCCTGACGGCCGCGCACGCGGAGGTGAAGGCGGAGATTGCCCGAACGGACGGCAAGACGAGTCTGCTGCTGGCGTTCGTCGGCGCCGTTCTCGCCGGCGCGTGGAGCGTCGGCCACGGCATGACGCTCACCCGCCCCGCACTCGTCGTCGGCGGCGCCGGGATGGTGCTGCTGGTGGCGGCGGCCGGGATGCTGCTGCGCTCGGTCCGCCCGAACCTGGGCGGCGGGCACGGCTTCCCCCTGTGGGCCACCCTGACCCCCGAGCAGATCACCGACACTCTCTCGGCGGACCTGGCCGCCGACGTCGTCGGGCTGTCCCGGCTGGCGGTCGCAAAGTTCACCTGCCTGCGCCGCGCGGTCGATCTCACCCTGACCGGCGGCGCCCTGCTGGTCCTCGCTGTCCTGCTGGCGTTCGGGGGTGCGGCATGAGCGAGTCCCCCGCCCGTCCGGACGGCCTGCCCGACGGGGCCGTGGCGCTGCTGCGCGCGGTCCGCGACGCGCTGAACATCCCCCTTCCGGGCCTGACCGACGCCGACGAACGCGCGTACACCACCTTGATTGAGCGCAGGGTGTCCGACGTGCGGGTCATCCTCGCCGGTGTCCTGGACGAAAACCACGGCCTGACCGGCGCCGCCGAGTCGCTGCGCACCTGGACGGCACAGCACCCGCTCACCTACACCCCCTGGCCCAATGAAGGGGGTGCGGCGTGAAGGCCAAGACCGCGCTGCCCGCCGTCGCGATGACGGCGGTGTCGATGGTCCTGACGTTGGCCGTGGTGGTGATGTGGCTGGGCACTGCGGTGCCGGGGCCCATCGCGCTCATCGTCGGTCTCGGGATCGACGGCGGATGGCTGGCCACCCTCGCCTATGAGCGCCGCCTCGCCGCCCAGGGCGACCACAGCAACGCCGTCACCGGTGTCGGCTGGTCCTTCGGCCTCATCGCGGCCGGCGTCCTGGTCGCCCACGCCCTCACCGCCGACGGCTATGCCGCCGCGTGGCTGGCCGTGGCCTGGTTTCCGCTCGCAGCGAAGGCGCTGTGGCTGGTCCACGGACTGTGGGAGCGCACCGCGCTCACGCCGGCCGCGCTGGACGCGATCCGGGGCATCCAACAGGAAGCCCGCGACGAAGCAGCCGTGGCCCGCGCCCGGCTCCGTGCTGAAGCGGCCACCGAGGAGACCCGGCTTGCGGCCGTGACAGGGGCGGGGGCCCGCGTCGCACGCGTCACAGCCAAGACCGCCAAGACCCTGGCGGGGGCGTGGGCAACCCTGGAGACGGCCCGCGCCGCCGAGGAGACCGGCAGGGCGCTGACCAGCGTGACGGCCCGCGTCACACCCGGTGTCACGCCCCGATGGGAACTGCCCGTGTGGGGCCCGGTGGAGCCCGTGGCGGCGCCCGCGATCGAGGGGCCCGCTCTCTCGGATGACGCGCTGGATGCTCTCGTTGACGAGATCCGTCACAGCGAGGACCCGGCCCTGTCATACCGGGAGATGTCCTCCCGTTTCCGGGCCGCCGGGCACTCCGCTTCCGAGGTCCGCCTTAGGGCCGCCTGGAAGCGCGTCGTGTGATGGCGGCGCTGCCGGTGTTCCGGTGGCGCCTCGCCCCGGACGGATACGCCACCTACCGCCAACTCCGGGCGCAAGGGCTGCGCCCCGGCGGCCAGCCGGTGGCCGCCCAGCTCGAACGCCCCCGCCGCCGACGCGGCCCCCTGGTCGCCTACCTCTACCGCGTCGACCTGGCCCAGCCCGTACGGCCGATGACCCCGGCCAGGTGGGCGGCCCTGGCCAAGGCCAACACGGCGCGCCGCGTCTGCCCCGCCTGCAGGCGGGATGCCGGATACGTCATCCCGCCCTCGCTCGGCATGTGCACGCCCTGCGCCTTCCCCGAACCTTCTGACGAGCCGAGGAGTGCCTGACATGGGCAAGCCCGACACCCGCGCCCTGGACAGGGCGATCCAGAACGCCAAGAACAAGCTGACGGCCGTGCGCAATCAGGACATGTGGCCGCTGGAGGGCCGCGAGCGCCGCGCCGTGCTGCGGGCCGCGGCCGGCGGCGCCTACAGCCTGCACCGGGGCAACGGCACCGCCCGCGCGGACAACCGGATCGACACCATTTTCGCTTCGGCGGAGACCCGGCTCGTTGCGGAGATCTCCGCCCTGGAGACCGAGCGGCAGCGCATCGTGACCGAGGAAGCGCAGGCCAAGGCCGCCAAGAAGTCCACCGGGTGGTGGTGAGCATGGACCACCACCGTTGCCCCCACCACGGGCGCTGATCCCGCGCACCGCCCCGCCCGCGCCGTGACGCCGGGCGGGGCTCCCTCGACTTCCCGCCCCGGTTCCGGGGCAGTTCAGGAGATCCCGCATGAGCGGCAACGTCATCCCTCTCCACAAGCCCGACCCCGACCCGGACTCCGAGCCGTCCGCCGAAACGGCGCCGGTCGATCTGGCCAAGGCACCTGCTCTGGTGGTCCTGCCCACCGCCGCGGACACCGCCGACATCGCGGGTGAGGCCGTCGACCGGGCCGACAACCCGCTTGCCGACTGGCTCACCGTGCCCGACGCGCCGCTTCTGCCCGTGTGGGCGCGCTCGCGTGCGTCGGTGCTGGCCAACGTCCGCGCGTTCGGCCGGCTGACGTGGTGGCACACCCGCTATCACGGCATCCGCACCCCCAAGTACCTGTTCAAGACCGTGCTGTTGGCCGCGCGCGGCTTCTACCGGGCCGCGGCCGGCCTGTGGCCCACCCTGTCGGCGCAGGACCACTCCGCGGCCGTGAAGGCACTCAGGGCGCAGGTCAAGGCCCGCCCGGAAGACGTCGAGCTTGCCACCCGGTTGCAGGCCGCCCACTACGCCCGTACCCAGACCCGCCGTTGGCGGTTCGGAGCCGCCGCCGTGGCCGTGGCCGCCGCCGCGCTGGGACTGGCGCTGGCACCGCCGATGCTCCAGGCCGCCGCGGCCGTCGCCGTCATCACCCCGCTCGCCCACCTGGGCCGCGGCAAGGAGACCCACCTCCTGGACCAGGCGGCGCCGCCGCTGAAGGTCGACATGTCCGCGCAGCAGCTCAACGACGCGTTGCGCGCCGCGGGCCTCCTCAAAAGCGGCAGCGGCAAGGACGACAAGGACCTTCCGAAGGTGCACTGCACGATGGGCCCGGTCCGTGACGGCCGCGGCTGGTCCGTGATCTTCGACATGCCCCGCGGGGGCGGCAAGACCGCGTCCGACGTGCTGGCCAAGCGTGAGGTCATCGCCCAGGAACTCGGGGTCGATGAGATCCAGGTCATCATGTCCCGCGTCCGCGCGGCCAAGGGCGGCAACGCCGGCCGGGTCTCGATGTGGGTCGCCGACGACGACCCCTACCTGGGCACCCCGAACCCCTCCCCGCTGGAGAAGGCAGAGAAGTTCTCCATCTGGGACGCGATCCCCTTCGGGCAGGACGCCCGCGGCAACCGCGTCAACGTCCCCGTCATGTGGCAGTCGATGTTCTTCGGCGGCCTGCCCCGCCGGGGCAAGACGTTCTCGCAGCGGCTGCTGACCGCGGCCGGCCTGCTGGACGCCTACGTGCGCCACTACGTCGCCGACGGCAAGGGCGGCGCCGACTGGAAGGCCATGAAGGCCGTCGCCCACCGCCTGGTCATGGGCGCCGAGGACGACGCGATCGAAGCACTCAAGGCCATGCTGCAAGAACTCCTCGCAGAGATGGAACGCCGCTTCGCACTCCTGCGGGACCTGCCCACCTCGGTGTGCCCGGAGGGCAAGCTCACCCCCGACATCATGGTCAAGTACAACCTGCCGGTCATCTTCGTCACCATCGACGAGCTGCAGGAGTACTTCACCGCGATGGAGCGCGAGGACCGCGAGCAGGTCATCAACGACCTGTGCCGCATCGCCCGCCGGGGACCCGCCGCCGGGTTCATCTGCAACTTCGCCTCCCAGCGCCCGGATGCGGAGTCGGTGCCGCCGAAGCTGCGGGAGATCATCACCATCCGCTACTCGACCCAGGTCGTGGACCGCACCAGCTCCGACATGGTTCTCGGCAAGGGCAAGGCCGCCCAGGGCGCGGACGCCTCCGTGCTGTCCGAGGAACACCAGGGCGTCGGTGTCCTGGTCACCGGCCCGGCCTCGTTCGTGACCGTACGCGCCGACTACCTCGACGGGCCCGGCTTTGCGGCGCTGTGCCGCAAGGGCCGCGCGCTGCGGGAGGCCGCCGGACAACTCACCGGCGACGCGGCCGGCGACGTCACCGCCGCCGCGGACGCCGCCGGGCTGAGCGTGCCCGCGATCGTCTCCGACGTGCTGGAGGTCATGCGGCACTCCCCGCGCATGTTCACCACCGACCTCCTCAACGGCCTGGTCAACCTGGACGAGGACGTCTACGGCGACTTCAACGCCGAACGCCTTGCCGCCGAACTGGAAGCCGCGGGCGTGAAGCGGACCAGCAAGCAGGTGAAGATCAGCGGTGCGAACGGCGCCGGATACCAGCGGCGCGACATCGAAGCCGCCGTCCCCGCCGAGATCCTCCTCAGCACCGGCAGGTAAAGCCCTCCCCCTCTACCAACCCCTCACCCGGCACCCCTCCGTGCCCCGGCTGGCGGTCCTTCCGTGACCGCGGCCGGGTAGCGGGGGCTCTTTACCCCGGTAGAGGGGGCGGTAGAGGCCCCTGACCTGCAAGGTAAGGCCGGTAAAGGGGGCCCGGCGCCCCCTGCCCGCACCCCCTCCACACCCCGTTTCAAGGGGTCTTCCCCGTCCCCGGACAGCTCTTCGGAAGGGACTTCCGCATGCACACCGAGACCACCGCCGACACCGTCGGGCAGGCCGTCAACCCGCTCGCGGACGCCGTCATGCAAGCGGCCGTCGACAACGCCATTCAGCAAGCACGTCTGCACGACGCCAGCCCTAAGGCCGTCATCGGCGCCGCGCCGCCCGTGGCCCAGCCCGGCCGGCCGCCGATGTCGCAGCGGGCCGTGGACGCCAGCACGCTGATGCTGTCCGCCGGCGCCGCCTCCCTGCCCGTCGGGGCCGTCGCCATCGGGGTCCTGCTCGCGTCCGGGCAGGCCGACCCCACCGTGGTCGGCATGATCTGCGCCGCCCCCGCCGCCGTGGCCGCACCGATCCTCGCCATCGCCCGCATGCTGCGCCGCGCCAAGGACGTCCTGCCGCCCGAGATCCACCAGCACTACACCGGCCCCGTCTACCAGGACCAGCGCAACGTCACCACCACCACGCGCGGCGTGTGGGCCAAGACCAACAACCAGCAGCGCTAGGGCGGACGTTCCGTGACCGCGCCGCCGAATGCGAAGCGGCTGCACATCCGTCCGATGAAGTGGAAAGCCGCCTGCGCCTACGTCGACCAACACCACCGCCACCACGACCCCCCGCAAGGCCATCAGTTCTCGCTCGGGGTCCACACCGATAACGGTGCCCTGGTCGGCGTGGCCATCGTGGGTCGACCCGTCAACCGCAACTTCGACAATGGATTGACCATCGAGGTCACCCGCGTCGCCACCGACGGCACCACGAACGCCTGCTCTGCCCTGTACGCAGCTGCATGGCGTACCGCGCGCAGCGCTGGCTACCGCCGCGCCATCACCTACACCCAAGACGGCGAAAGCGGCGCGAGCCTGCGCGCCGCGGGCTGGGTCAAGGTCGCTGACCTGCCTGCCCGCCCCGGCTGGGACGCTCCCAGCCGTCCCCGGCGCACGCTCGGCACCGAAAACGTGGCTCGTGCCCTGTGGGAGATCACCACCCACGACGCGTCATCCCTGCCCGAACCGAGTGACGAAACACGTGACGAAACCCGCGCTCGCGGACGTCGAAACCGCTGCCCAGAGTGCAGGAAGCCGATCACGGCAGCTGCCACAGGGCGGCCCCCGCGGTACTGCTCACCAGCATGCCGCCAACGCGCCTACCGACGCCGCACCCACAGCCGCTAGCTACGCCAAGGGCGGCCCCCCATTCCGCCAAGAGCCGGGGCCGCCCTGACCTTCCAGCACGCTGATGACGAACTGGAGACACCCAGGATGACCCAACCCACCGACATCCGACGAGTACAGGCCAACGCCCCCGCGCTGGGGGTGGCTGTATGAGCAGCGTGCTGACCGCTGATCTGTCCTGCCTCCCGCTGCTCGCCTCCGCCCTCACCGCAGCAGAGCGCGGATGGCCCGTCATCCCCCTGCACCCGCGCGCCAAGTGGCCGGCCGGGCACCCCGAACGGGACTGCCCCGGCACCGGACGCTGTGCGGACGGGCACCGCAAGCCCGAGCAGCGCGCCACCACCGACCCCGCACTCATCCACGCCACGTGGGCGATGCGCCCGTACAACGTCGGGATCGCCACCGGCCCGGCCGGGCTGCTCGTGGTCGACCTGGACGTGTGCAAGCCCGAAGAGCCGAAAGGAGCGCCTGACGGCGCAACTTCCCTTGCGGCGCTCTGCGAGCGCACCGGGCAGACCGTCCCCGCCACCTACCGGGTGCGGACCGCACGCGGCGGAGAGCACCTGTACTTCACCGCCCCCGCCGGAATGCGGCTCAAGTGCAGCGCGAACCGGCTCGGCCCGCACATCGACACTCGCGCATGGGGCGGATACGTCGTCGCCCCCGGCAGCACCACCCCCGACGGCGCCTACGAGGTGACCGACGACGCCCCCGTGGCCCCGCTGCCCGCGTGGCTGACCGCGCTGCTCACCGAGCAGCCCAAGCCCGCGACCGTCGCCCTCGCGCCCGTCCGGGACGGCACCCGCGCCGCACGAGTCGCCCTCGAACGCGAATGCGCGGTCATCATGGCCGCCACCGAGGGCGGACCGAACGGCCGCAACAACACCCTTCACCGCAGCGCCTGCAAGGTCGCGCGCTTCGTCGCGTGGGGCCACCTCCCCCGGAACGCGGCAGAACAGGCAATCCAGGCGGCGGGGGAGGCTACCGGACTGCCGCCGGCCGAGTGCCGCACGACGATCCGCAGCGCCATGGAGTGGGTCATCGCGAACGCCACACCACGGGAGGCAGCGTGAGCGGCCCCAACTCCCCCCGCCTGGATTGCTTACCCCCCGCCGCCACCAGGCCACACGCCGCCCCACAACCTGTGGACACCGCGGCCGTAGGCGAGCCGAAAGGCGCCGCCCGCAAGGGCGTCCCCTCTGCTCTTCGCCCTGCCCCGCAGGCCGGCGACGGCCGCTACCCCGTCGCGTGGCTGCACATCCGGGCCCCGCGCGGCACCGTGCCCACGGCCACCTCGAAATGCCGGTGCGGCTGGGACCGAAGCGCCGTCGGCAAACCCAGGGTGCTCGCCCTGATCGAAGCTCACACCGCCCACCGCGACACCTGCCCGCTTCGCAACTCCCAGGAAGGAAGGGCCGCCGCATGACCCCCACCATCGACGGGGCCGCGCTGCTGGACGAGGTGGAAGCCTTCCACCGGCGCTTCAACGTCTTCCCCACCGAGGCCGCCTACGTCGCCGTCGTGCTGTGGGACGCACACGCTCACCTGCTCGACTGCTTCGAGTCGACTCCGCGACTGGCCTTCCTGTCCCCTGAGCCGGGCTCGGGGAAGTCTCGGGCGTTGGAGATCGTGGAAACGCTCGTGCCCAACCCGATGGCCGCCGTCGACGCGTCCGCCGCCGCACTCTTCCGCGCGGTGTCCGGGGTCGACGGCAAGCGGCCAACGATCCTCTTCGACGAGATCGACACCATCTTCGGCCCCAAGGCCGGGGAGAACGAGCAGCTACGGGGATTCATCAACGCAGGACACCGCCGCAATCGGCCGATGTTCCGCTGCGTGGGCGACGGTGCCAACCAGACCGTGCAGGCCTTCCACTCCTACACCGCCGTAGCCGTGGCCGGACTCGGCTCCCTGCCCGACACCATCCGGGACCGCTCCGTCAACATCCGCATGCGCCGCAGGGCCCGCAACGAGAAGATCGAGCCTTACCGCACCCGCATCCACGAAAAGGAAGGGTTCGCCCTGCGTGACCGGCTCGCCGTATGGGCCGAACAGGTCACCGAGCGCGTCATGGGTGCCTGGCCCGAGATGCCCGACGGCATCACCGACCGGCCCGCCGACGTCTGGGAACCGCTGCTCGCCGTCGCGGACGCTGCCGGTGGGGGCTGGCCAGACCGGGCCCGAGAAGCCTGCGTTGCCCTGGTGACCGCGTCCAAGGTCAACGACAAAGGCAGCCTCGGTGTGCGGCTGCTGACCGACCTGCGCGACCACGTCATGGTCGGCATCGATCGCCTTCCCACTGTGGCCATCCTGGACCGGCTCAACGCCATGGACGACGCCCCATGGGCCGACCTGGGGGGCAAGCCCCTCGACAACCGGCGCCTGTCCAAGATGCTCGCCGAGTACATGACGGCCGACGTCGAGCCGATCACCTCCCGCAACATCAAGACCGCCGGAAGCGTCCTCAAGGGCTACTACGCCGCCGATCTCCGGGACGCGTGGGCCCGCTACTGCCCCCCTCCCCCGGAAAGTCCGCTACCTCCGCTACCCGGTACGGAAAACGCGGCCTGACCAGCAGCAATCCGGTAGCGGCTCGCAGCACTGCGAGCCGCTACCCCGCCGCTACCCATCCGCTACCGCTACCCCTTCCCGCTACCCCGCACAGGCCCCTGACCTGCGCGGTAGCGGCGGTAGCGGAAGTAGCGGTCCTCAGAAGGGGGCCCAGAAAGGCCCCGCTCAATTCCTGGAGGTTCGACGTGCGCACCGCCGTGCCCGAAACGCCCGAAGCCTTCACCGTCCCGGAAGTCATGACTGCCCTGCGCCTGAGTCGAAGCAAGGTCTATGACCTCATCCGCTCGCGCCAGTTGGCGAGCTTCACCATCGGGCGCGCACGCCGCGTGGCCCCGGACAGTTTGCGCGCATTTATGCAGGAACGAATCAAGGAGAACGCGGCCTGATGGCAAGCCGAAAGAGGAACCCAAACGGTGCCGGCAGCATCTGGCAGCGGAAGGACGGACGCTTCGAAGCACGCGTTTACGTCCCTCAGCCCGACGGCACCCGAAAGCGCAAGACGGTCTACGGCGCAACTTGGGACGAGTGTGACGAGAAGCGTCAGGAACTCGTTCGCCGAGACCGCCAGGGAATCCCGACGCCCTCCCGGTCCGCGAAGCTCTCCGAGTGGCTGCCGTACTGGCTGGAGGAGCACATCAAGCCCAACCGGAAGCGCACCACGTACATCAAGTACGAGATGCATGTACGGCTCTATCTCGTGCCCTTGCTCGGTACCAGGCGCCTGGAGTCGCTCACCACGGCGAACGTCCGCCGGATGCTCTCGGAAGTCACCAAGCAGTCATCGGCGGCAACCGCGAAGGAGTCTCACCGTGTGCTCCGCACAGCTCTGACAGCCGCATGTCGTGAGGAGCTGATCAGCCGCAACGTCGTGCAGTTGGTCCCTGCCCCCAGAGTCGAGCCGCGCGAGCTGCACCCCTGGTCGCTGGATGAGACCCTGACGTTCCTGGAGGCCGCGCGGACCGACCCGCTCTACACGGCGTTCGTCCTCGCGGTCGCACTCGGCTTGCGACGCGGCGAGATCCTGGGATTGCAGTGGAAGGACGTGGACCTCGACCGGCGCACTCTCACGGTCCGGACCACGCTGCACCGTGGCGGCAAGGAGCTGTACCTCGACACGACCAAGAACCGGCGAGCGCGGGTGATCCCGATTCCGCTGATGTGCGTGGCGCCGCTCCGGTGGCAGCGGCTGCGGCAGGCGGACCGGCGAGCCGCTGCCGGCGCGGAGTGGCATGAGAGTGATCACGTGTTCACGACACGCAGTGGTCGGCCGATCGAGCCGCGGAATCTGTACCGGTCATTCCTCCGGATCGCGTCCTCCGCCAGCCTGCCGCAGATCCGGTTGCACGACACCCGCCACGGCTGCGCGTCGCTGTTGTTCGCGGCGGGGATCGCGCCCCGGACCGTGATGGAGATCTTGGGTCACTCTCAGATCGCGGTGACGATGAACGTGTACACCCACGTGAGCGACGGTGACCGGCGAGAGGCCATGGGGCACATGGATCGCCTGCTCAGGCGACGCCGTTAGGCGGGACTGCCGTCAAGAACTGCCGTCAACGCCCTCACGATCATGGACCGTGAGGGCGTTGATGCAGGTAGAGCTAGAGCCCCCTGTCGGATTCGAACCGACGACCTTCGCTTTACAAGAGCGGCGCTCTGACCAGCTGAGCTAAGGAGGCCTGCGTCTGCACGCCCGTGCAGTGTACCCAGGTCCGGGCCCGACCCTGTCGAAAATTTCCGCGAAGTTCACTGTCTCCGGGGTACTGACAGACCGAGTGAACGCCAGGTACCGTCCTGATCCAGTTCACCCGCGTGGGTTACAGCGCGTGGACGCCACCAACCACCTTCCTACAACGGATCGTCCGGCACGTTCCTGCCGGTAGAAGGGGGCCCATCACCATGGCCACTGTCACGTTCGACAAGGCGACCCGGATCTACCCGGGTTCCACCAAGCCCGCCGTCGACGGTCTCGACATCGCGATCGAGGACGGCGAGTTCCTCGTCCTGGTCGGCCCGTCCGGTTGCGGAAAGTCCACCTCCCTGCGGATGCTCGCGGGCCTGGAGGACGTCAACGCCGGTGCCATCCGCATCGGTGACCGCGACGTCACCCACCTGCCGCCCAAGGACCGGGACATCGCCATGGTGTTCCAGAACTACGCCCTCTACCCGCACATGACGGTCGCCGACAACATGGGCTTCGCCCTGAAGATCGCCGGCGTCAACAAGGCGGAGATCCGGCAGAAGGTCGAGGAGGCCGCGAAGATCCTCGACCTCACCGAGTACCTCGACCGCAAGCCGAAGGCGCTCTCCGGCGGTCAGCGCCAGCGTGTCGCCATGGGCCGCGCGATCGTCCGTGAGCCGCAGGTCTTCCTCATGGACGAGCCGCTGTCCAACCTGGACGCCAAGCTCCGTGTCTCCACCCGCACGCAGATCGCGTCCCTCCAGCGCCGCCTCGGCATCACCACCGTCTACGTCACCCACGACCAGGTCGAGGCCATGACGATGGGCGACCGCGTGGCGGTGCTCAAGGACGGTCTGCTCCAGCAGGTCGACTCACCGCGCAACATGTACGACAAGCCCGCGAACCTCTTCGTCGCCGGCTTCATCGGCTCCCCCGCCATGAACCTGGTCGAGGTCCCGATCACCGACGGCGGCGTGAAGTTCGGCAACAGCGTCGTCCCCATCAACCGCGAGGCGCTGAAGGCCGCCACCGACAAGGGCGACAAGACGGTGACCGTGGGCGTGCGCCCCGAGCACTTCGACGTCGTCGAGCACGACGGCGGCACGGCGGCCTCCCTGAGCAAGGACAGCGCCGACGCCCCGGCCGGTCTCGCCGTCTCGGTGAACGTGGTCGAGGAGACCGGCGCCGACGGCTACGTCTACGGCACCGTCGAGGTCGGCGGCGAGCGCAGGGACCTCGTGGTCCGCGTCAGCAGCCGTGCCGTGCCGGAGAAGGGCTCCACGCTGCACGTCGTGCCGCGGCCGGGCGAGACCCACGTGTTCTCCACGTCGACGGGCGAGCGCCTCTCCGACTGAGCTGGGCGTTTGCCGCCGAGTTGACGAAAGGGGCCCCGCGGAGTGCCGCGGGGCCCCTTTCGCGTCGTATGTACGGACGGATATACCCCGGCACAGCGATCATTTCGGGCGAACAGCGTCAACCCCTTACCCAGAAAACGGTGTGACCTCATCCCCCATAAGAGTGACTGAATGTCGCCAAATCACTACCGGGCGCTACCCTCACACGCGTGAAGCACTCCACCATCACTCAGACGCGACGCGGCCACCGGGGCGGCCCTGCCCGCCGGATCGGCCGCTCCCTCGCCCTTGTCCTGCCCGTCGTCCTGGTGCTCTCGGGGACTCTCGCGGTCACCCGGGTCAACTGGACCGGGAGCCCCCGCAGCTCGGTGCTGGCCGCCTCGGACGTGTCCTCGGCGGAGGTTTCCTCCAAGACGGTCTCCCAAGCGCCCCAGGACCAGCTCCGCGACCGGCTGATGGGCGAGCTGCAGGACGAGAACCCCGGGGTGGTCCTGACCCACCTCCAGCAGGCCGTCAACGACCACCCGTCGCTGGCCGAGCACTGCTCCTCCATCGCCCGCGCCCTGGGCCAGGCGGCCGCCCGCATCTACGGCGCCGCCCACGCCCAGTCCTACGCCCGCCCGGTGTGCGACACGTCATTCGCCTCCGGCATCCTCGCGGCACACGGCTGACACCACCGCCCCGGCGACACCATGCGCCCCGACGAGCGGCGGTCGGCTGGACGGGTCCGACCCGAGCCGACCGAGCCGGACGGACCGGCGTAAGCCGATTGAGCCGGATCGACCGCGCGGGTCGGCGCGGGCCAGGCGGGCAAGGCCGGTCGGGGCGGGTCGACGTGAGCCGGGTGAGTCCGGCCCAGATCCGACGTGAGCCAGGTGGGTCCGGGCAGATCCGACGTAAGCCAGTTGAGCCGGATCGACCGCGCGCGTCCACGCAGGCCAGGTGGGTCCGGGCGCGTCCGCGCAGGCCGGTTGGCCGGACAGGTCGACGTGAGCCGGGTGGACTGGACGTTCCGGCCCGAGCCGACCGAGCCGGACGGACCGGCGTAAGCCGGTTGAGCCGGATCGACCGCGCGCGTTTGCGCAGCCCTGGTGGGTCCGGACGGGTCCGGCGGAGACCGGGTGGGTCCGGACGGGTCCGGCGGAGACCGGGTGGGTCCGGTCGGGTCCGGGGGCCTCGTTGAGGCCGGAGGGGCTGGCGCCGGCCGGTTGAGGCGTGCGGCCCGGCGGGAGCCGGTTGGGCAGGGCCGCCCGACCGGCTCCGGGGGGGGGCGGGGTCTGGGGGCTCTGGGCTGCCGCGCCACCGGAACCCGCCGGACGCCGAGTCGGCCGGGACACCGGGGAAGTGCCTCGTTGGCGGCCGCGGAGCCGCGTACAGTGCGGGCATGACCCATCCCAACGCCGCGTCGCGCCCCACCCAAGCCGTGGTCCTCGCCGGTGGCCAGGGCTCCCGGCTGCGCCCGTACACCGACGACCGGCCCAAGCCGATGGTCGAGATCCCCGGCACGGGCACCCCGATCATCGGCCATCAGCTGTCCTGGCTCGCCGAGGAAGGCGTGACCGACGTGGTGGTCTCCTGCGGGCACCTCGCCGAGGTCCTCCAGAAGTGGCTGGACTCCGCCGACCTGCCGGTCTCCGTCACCACCGTCGTGGAGACCGAGCCCCTCGGCCGCGGCGGCGGCCTCAGGTACGCCGCCGCGCACCTGCCCCACCCCGACCGGCCCTGGTACGCCACCAACGGCGACATCTGGACCCGCTTCTCCCTGCGGGACATGGCCGACTTCCACAACGAGCGGGACGCCGTCGCGACCCTGGCCCTGGCGCGGCCGCGCATCCCCTGGGGCGCTGTGAAGACCGACGGGTTCGGGCACATCACCGACTTCATCGAGGCCCCGCCGTCCACGTCCGAGATCAACGCCGGCGTCTACGTGTTCTCGCCGGAGTTCGCCTCCCTGCTGCCCGAGCGCGGGGATCACGAGCGGACCACGTTCCCCAAACTGGCCCGGGAGCAGCGGCTCTTCGGGTTCCCGATCCCGCAGGGGGCGTACTGGCGGGCCATCGACACCGCCAAGGACCTGACCGAGGCGGCCAAGGAACTGGCGGCCCTGGGGCGGTAGTTCGCGGCGGCAGTACGGCAGCGGGCAGCGCGCAGCAGCACTTCGCGCAGCGGAAGGGCCCCGTACCTCCCTCGGGTACGGGGCCCTGCCGTGATCCGTCGGTCGGTCAGCCGCCCAGCAGGCCGCCCACCAGCCCCGGCTGGCCGGAGGACGACGTGCCGCCCGTGCCGCCCGAGGACGTCGGGCCGCCGGTGCCCCCCGTGCCGCCGGTGCTCGTCGGGCCCGCCGAGGTGCTCGGGGAACCGCCGACCGGGGCCGAGTGCCGGGGCGGGAGCTGGCCCGTGGTCCCTTGGGTCTGGCTGGGGGTGATGGCCGTACCGCCCGCGCCCCGGGTGGCGCCCGGCGTCGTCGCCGCGCCGGACGGGCTCGCACCGGCCGTGGCACCGCCCGTCGCACCGCCCTTCGGGGGCGTGGAGGCCGACGGGGTGGTGCGGTGCCGCTGGCCCGGCTCCTGCGGGAGCGGGGAGCCGGGGAGGTTGTTGCGGGGGGCCTCGCCGGGGCCGGGGACGACGACGCGGCTGGAGTCGCGTACGGCACCGCCCAGCAGGGAGCCGACGAGCAGGGTGAGCCCGACCGTGATCGCGGTGATCAGGGCGCCGCGGCGCAGGACGTACCGGCGCAGCTCCCAGATGTCGGAGCGGGGGCCGAGCCGGCGCCAGGCGCCCGCCGCGAGCCGGCCGTCCACGGAGTAGACAGGTGCGCCGGCGATGATCAGCGGCGACCAGGCGGCGAGGTAGATGATGTCGGGCGCGTCGTAGGCCGGGACCGACTTCCAGCTGACCGTGACGATCAGGGCGGCCGAGAGCAGGGCGCCGACGACGGCGGCCACACGCTGCCAGCAGCCGAGGATCGTCAGGACGCCGACGACCACCTGGAGGAAGGCGATGACCAGACCGGAGCCGACCGGGTGGTGCAGGGCGAGCTGGCGCATCGGCTCGGCCACGTCCCACGGGTGCAGGGTGTTGAGCCACTTGACCATCGAGCCGCGCTTGCCGCCGTCGAAGTAGACGGGGTCGCACAGCTTGCCCATGCCGGCGTAGATGGAGATGAAGCCGAGGAAGATGCGCAGGGGGAGGAGGACCACCCCGAGGTTCATCCGGCGGCCGGGGTAGTAGGCGTGCCGGGCCGGGTCGTCGCCCTGGCGCCGCAGCGGGCGGGCGGCGTCGGCGTCGGACGGGTCGCGGTGGTCCGCGTAGTCCGCGTAGCGCGCGTGCTCGTCGTGGTCGTCGTCGTAGCCGTCGTAGTCGCCGTATCCGCCGTGGTGCGCGAAGTCGTCCCGCGCGTACGGCGGTTCGTCGTAGGCGCCGGTGACGCTGCGCATGTGCGGCAGCAGGCGGGTGCCGTCGGCGGCGTCGGGGGTGCCGGGGGCGCTGCGCTGGTGGCCGACGACCGGGGTCTCGACCGTCTGCTCCAGCGCGTCGTAGGTGTCGCCGTAGCTGTCGCCGTAGCCCGTCTCGACGCGCGGGATGACCCGGGTGGCGCCGGCCTCGGACTCCTCGGCCCGGCGGACGCTGCCCCGCACGGCCTGGAGGAGCCGGTGGGCGCCGGTGTCGTCGGGGGCGGACTTGCCGCTCCACACGACGGGACGGCGGCGGCCGGCGGCACCCGCCCGCGCCGGGCCCGGCGCGGGCATCCCGGCGGCGTTCTGGGCGGCACTCAGATGCCGGGCGATCCGCGGGGATTGGGTCCGCCTCGCCGACGCGCCGAGCTGCACGCGGAAGCTGGCGTGATTGACGATGACCTGCGCCGGATCGCTCGGCACCTTCACCATGCTCAGCGCGGGAGCGTCATCGGGGCCGGAGGTGAATCCGGAGGCGAATCCCGACGAGCGGTCCCCCGTGGGTGTGCGGGGTGTTCTGGTGTCCACGCTCATCTAACCGAGTGGCGTGGAGTTAGGACACTGCCTTGACCGCCCGGATATGTCCGGACCCCGTCAAAGTGGTCCGGAGCACCGCATGAACACCGGAATTAACCCGAACAGGTGAGATGCCGGACGGGTGTTCAGGCGACCGATCCCGCGATCGCCCGCGCGCCGCCCCAGGGCCGCCCGCACGGCTCCCCCCGCCCGCCCGGGCGACGCGCCTCAGGACCGCCTGCGCGCCGCCTCGTACAGCACGATTCCCGCCGCCACACCGGCGTTGAGGGACTCGGCGCCACCCGGCATGGGGATGCGGACACGGAAGTCGCAGGTCTCGCCGACCAGGCGGGACAGGCCCTTGCCCTCGCTGCCGACCACGATGACGACCGGGCCGTCCAGTGCCTCCAGCTCGCCCAGTTCGACCTCGCCGTCCGCCGCGAGGCCCACGACCGCGACGCCGGCCTTCTTGTACTGCTCCAGGGTGCGCGTGAGGTTGGTGGCGCGGGCGACCGGGGTGCGGGCGGCCGTACCGGCGGAGGTCTTCCAGGCGCCGGCGGTCATACCGGCCGAGCGGCGCTCGGGCACGACGACGCCGTGGCCGCCGAAGGCGGAGACGGAGCGGACGACCGCGCCGAGGTTGCGCGGGTCGGTGACCCCGTCGAGCGCGACGACCAGCGGGTCCTCGCCCTCGTCGGCCGCCGCGTCGAGCAGGTCCTCGGGGTGCGCGTACTCGTACGGGGGGACCTGCAGGACGAGACCCTGGTGGTTGAGGCCGTTCGTCATCCGGTCCAGCTCGGGGCGCGGGGCCTCCATCAGGTTGATGCCACCGCGCTCGGCGGTGAGCTGCAGGGCCTCGCGGACGCGCTCGTCGTTGTCGATGAACTGCTGGACGTAGAGGGTCGTGGCCGGGACGCCCTCGCGGAGCGCCTCGACCACCGGGTTGCGGCCCACGACCATCTCGGACGTCGACCTGCCGCCGCCCCGGCGCGCTTGCGTGCGTCCCTGCGCGCGGCGGGCCTTCGCGGCGGCGGCGCGCTGCTTGGCGTGCCCCTTGCGCATCTCGGCGGGCGGGGTCGGACCCTTGCCCTCCAGGCCCCGGCGCCGCTGGCCGCCGCTGCCGACCTGCGCGCCCTTCTTGCCGGACATGCGGCGGTTGTTCGCGGCCATGACCTACCTGTTCTCTGCGTGCTGTGCGGAAAAGTGTGCGTACGTCTATGCAGTGTGCCGCCCGGGGGGCCGGGCGGCACAATCGATCAAGGGCCGGGGCTACCTGGACCCGATGGTCCAGCGCGGGCCCTGCGGGCTGTCCTCGATGACGAGACCCGACTGGTTGAGCTGGTCGCGGATGGCGTCGGCGGTGGCCCAGTCCTTGCGGGCACGGGCGGACTCGCGCTGGTCGAGGACCAGGCGGACGAGGCTGTCGACCACGCCGTTCAGGTCCCCGCTCTGCTCCGACTCCCCCGCCCAGAACTCGTCCAGCGGGTCGAGGCCGAGGACGCCGAGCATGGCCCGCACCTCGGCGAGCCGGGCCACGGCGGCCTCCTTGTCGTCGGCGGCCAGCGCGCTGTTTCCCTGCCGGACCGTGGTGTGCACCACCGCCAGGGCCTGCGGCACACCCAGGTCGTCGTCCATCGCCTCGGCGAAGGCGGGCGGGACCTCGGCGGCCGGCTCGACGCTCTCGCCGGTCAGCTCGGTGACCCGCTGCACGAAACCCTCGATCCGGGCGAACGCCGACTCGGCCTCGCGCAGCGACTCCTCGCTGTACTCGATCATCGACCGGTAGTGCGGCGTACCGAGGTAGTAGCGCAGCACGATCGGCCGCCAGCGCCTGACCATCTCCGACACCAGCACACTGTTGCCGAGCGACTTGGACATCTTGTCACCGGCCATGGTCACCCAGGCGTTGTGCACCCAGTACCGGGCGAACTCGTCACCGTAGGCCTTGGCCTGGGCGATCTCGTTCTCGTGATGCGGGAAGATCAGGTCCAGCCCGCCGCCGTGCACGTCGAAGGCGGAGCCCAGGTACTTGTGCGCCATCGCCGAGCACTCCAGGTGCCAGCCCGGCCGGCCCTCCCCCCACGGCGTCGGCCACGTCGGCTCGCCGGGCTTGGCCGCCTTCCACATGGCGAAGTCCCGCGGATCCCGCTTGCCCGTCTCGCCCTCCCCGGACGGCTGCAGCAGATTGTCCAGCTCCTGCCGGGACAGCTCCAGGTACCGCGGGAAGGACCGCACGTCGAAGTAGACGTTGCCGTCGGCCGCGTAGGCGTGCCCGCGCTCGATCAGGCGCCGCATCATCTCGACCATCTCGGTGACGTGGCCGGTGGCACGCGGCTCGTAGGTCGGGGGCAGGCAACCCAGCGCCGTGTAGCCCTCGTTGAACGCGCGCTCGTTCTCGTACCCGATCGACCACCACGGCCGGCCCTGCTCACGGGCCTTGGCGATGATCTTGTCGTCGATGTCCGTGACGTTCCGGACGAACGTCACGTCATAGCCGCGGTACGTGAACCAGCGGCGCATGATGTCGAAGTTGAGACCCGAGCGGATGTGCCCGATGTGCGGTGCCGCCTGCACCGTGGCGCCACACAGGTAGATCGAGACACAACCCGGCTTGAGCGGGGTGAAGTCACGGATCTGCCGGGCGCTGGTGTCGTACAGGCGAATAGTCACCACTCCAGGGTAGTGGGCGCGGGCCCGTGCCTGGTCCCTTCCGGTGACGAATCCCACGCCCGGCCCTGCCCCCGGTCCCGCCCCGGCTCGCGCCTCACACCCTCCCGACCACCTTGCTCGGCGTGATCCGCACGACCACCCGCTGGGCGTCCCGGCCGGCGTCCGGGTTGAAGTCGGCGTACTTCCGGCCGGTGTACTTCTCGCTGAGCGCGTCGATGAGGTCCTGGCCGCCGTCGGTGGTCACCCGGGCGGTGCCGCGGATCTCGGCGTACTCGTAGGGCTGGTCGGGGTTCATGACGACGACCGTCGCCCGGGGGTCGCGCTCCAGGTTCTTGTACTTGCGGCGGTCGACGGTGGTGGAGAAGAGGACATCGTCGCCGTCCCGCTTCACCCACACCGGGGACATCTGCGGGCTGCCGTCGGGCTGGACGGTGCCGACGACGATGAACACCTTGCCGTCGAGCAGGGACTTGAGCCGGTCGGACAGTGCGGCGGACATGGGTACCTCCGAAAAAAGGCCGTGGCGACGGTGACTCTCCGGGTACCCTCGCACGCTCTGCGCACGCCCGCACCAGGAGCGACCCGCACCGGCCGCCGTCGGCGCCCCGGTACGGCGCTCGGCCGGCCCGGCCCTCAGCCCGTACGCACCACCAGGGCCGTCGCGATCGCCATCAGCCCCTCGTCGCGGCCGGGGAAACCGAGGCCGTCCGTCGTCGCGCCGGAGACGGAGACCGGAGCGCCGGCCGCCTCGGACAGGACCTGCTGGGCCTCGTCACGGCGCTTGCCGATCTTCGGGCGGGGGCCGACGACCTGGACGGCGATGTTGCCGATGTCGAAGCCCGCCTCGCGGACGATCCGGGCGGCCTCCGCCAGCAGGGTCGTCCCGGGGGCTCCCGACCACTCGGGGCGCCCCGTGCCGAAGTGCCGGCCCAGGTCACCGAGGCCGGCGGCGGAGAAGAGCGCGTTGCACGCCGCGTGCGCGACGACGTCCGCGTCGGAGTGCCCGGCCAGCCCCGGCCCCTCGCCCTCCCACTTCAGGCCCGCGCACCACAGCTCGCGGCCCTCCTCGAAGGCGTGGATGTCGGTGCCGATGCCGACCCGGGGCAGGACCACGGGGGGCTGCGGCGGCTGCGCGGGCTGCGGGGAAGGCTGCTCAGAAGCCATCGTTCAGCCTCCTGCGGGCCAGGACCGCCTCGGCGAGGACCAGGTCGAGGGGGCGGGTGACCTTGAAGGCCTCCTCGTGCCCGGGGACGGTCACGACCCGCAGTCCGAGCTGCTCGACCATGCTCGCGTCGTCCGTCACGTCGCCGGTGACGGTCTCGTGCGCGCGCACCAGCGTCGCCCGGTCGAAACCCTGCGGCGTCTGTACGGCGCGCAGGCGGGCACGCTCGGGCGTGGCGACGACCGGTTCGGGGGCGCCTGCCTCGGTGGCCGGCTCGACCTCCTTGACGGTGTCGGCCAGCGGCAGCGCGGGGACGACGGCGGGTGCGCCGGCGCGCACGGCCTCGACGACCGCGTCGACGGTGTCGACCGGGACGAGCGGACGGGCCGCGTCGTGGACGAGGACGACGCCGTACTCGGGCGGAAGGGCGTCGAGGCCGAGCCGCACCGACTCCTGCCGGGTGTCTCCGCCGGGCACGACCAGGAAGTCCGTGCGGTCGGGCAGCGCGTGCGCGTCGAGCAGGGACTTGGCCTCGGCGGCGCCGTCGGACGGCGCGACGACGACCACGAGGGAGACATGGCGGGACGCGGCGAGCGCGCGGACCGCGTGGATGAGCATGGGCGTGCCGTTCAGCGCGCGCAGCGCCTTGGGGGCGCCCGGACCGAGGCGTACGCCCCGGCCGGCGGCGGGAATCACGGCTGCGACGGGGGTCTGCGCAGGTGAGGGGCGCGATTCGTCAGACATCGGTTCCTGTCAGGTTTGTGTGCTCGACCTAGGTGGGTATGGCCTGGAGGAGTGTGCCGGGCGCGACGCCTTGACCGGACCCTTCCGTGACCCTGGTCGAGACCGACTGCCCGGGCCCGGCACATCAAAGTATCCGGGGGCTTTCTTCTCAAGGTTTCCCGGCCCACGGCTGCGCGCGCACGAAGTGGCCGTGCGGTGGGAACGGACACCGCGTCGGGGCCGGGGCGAGCGGGCGCCAGATGTGAACATACCGCCAGGCATGAGCATGCCGCGGCGCCCGGCGACAGGATCCTGACAGGGTCAGTGTCGGATCCGTGTCGTCGGGCACCGCGGCATGCACTGTGCTGCTGGGTGTGCTGAGCGAGTCGGCAGCGGGGGACCGCCGCCATGACGCGTCAGGAGGCGAGCACCTCGTCGAGCAGGGCCTCGGCCTTGTCCTCGTTCGTGTTCTCCGCGAGGGCCAGCTCGCTCACCAGGATCTGGCGGGCCTTGGCGAGCATGCGCTTCTCACCGGCGGACAGTCCGCGCTCGCGCTCACGACGCCACAGGTCACGCACGACTTCCGCGACCTTGATGACATCGCCGGAGGCGAGCTTCTCCAGGTTTGCCTTGTAACGACGCGACCAGTTCGTGGGCTCCTCCGCGTACGGCGCGCGCAGCACCTCGAAGACCCGGTCCAGCCCGTCCTGACCGACCACATCACGCACGCCCACGAACTCAGCATTGTCCGCTGGCACACGCACCGTCAGGTCACCCTGGGCGACCTTCAGCACCAAGTAGGTCTTGTCCACGCCTTTGATCTGGCGAGTTTCGATGGCCTCGATCAGCGCGGCCCCGTGATGGGGATAGACCACGGTGTCGCCAACCTTGAACGTCATGTGACAGGTACCCCTTCCGTGGCTATCCAGGGTAACACGGAAACCGGCGGTTCTGAATGGCGTTTTCGCAGGTCAGGGCATATCTCGGGGCTTGACAACAGCGACAGGAACGTGCTGCGAGGGGCCCGCGGAAGCGGGTATTCGCAGGTCGGAGGGGCTCTCCGGGCGGGGTGAAACGCGTACGTCACACGCGCCGAGCGCCCTCTCCAAGTGGCTTAACGTCCCGATTTGTCCTGTTCCAAGCGTACGACTTCCGCTACTCCGTTCGGTGCGCCGAGGCGGATCGGGAGACGGATGTGCCGCGAATCCGGAATTGATCAACCGCTGCCGCGGGGGCGGCCGGTGATCAATATCGAGGGCGGCCTCCGGACCGTCTTTCATTCCTTCACGGAAATTTTGCGCGCGGTTATGTGAATGGCGGACGAGCGCTCGGCAAAGTGACTGAAGAGGCGCTTGTGCCTGGAGTGACGAGGCGGCCTCGCGGTACCCCCAGGCGGAGGCAAGCCGGACCCTTGGGGAGGGTCGGGTGCGGTGGCGTGGGAACGGCTCGGTAACCTAAGGCCGCTGACAGACACTTAGGGTGGCTTTACAAGAGGAGCCGCCCGCGCGTTCAAGGAGTTGCCGCCGCCGTGAGCAGCAGCCTTCGACGCGGCGCCCTCGCCGCCTCCGCCATCGTCTTCTCGATCGCCTCACTCGCCGCCTGCGGCGCCGGCAGTGACTCGCAGACGCTGCAGGTCAAGCCGGACAACGCGGCGACCGCCGTCGGCGACATCAAGGTCCAGAACGCCGTGGTCATCACCCAGCCCGACCTGCAGTCGACCGGCCCGGCCGTGATCTCCGCCTTCCTGTACAACGACGGGAGCACGGACCAGACGCTGCAGTCCGTCTCCATCCCGGGCTCCAGCGAGACGGTCAAGCTGACCCCGGCCAAGGGCGGCAGCCTGACCGTCCCGGCACACGGCTCCCTGCTGCTGGGCGGCAAGGACAACGCCTCCGCGGAGCTGCCCAACGGCCGCTCGGCGGTCAAGGACGGCAACGTCCAGCAGCTCACCTTCACCTTCAGCAAGACCGGCCCGGTGAGCCTGAAGGCCTTCGTGATCCCGGCCACCAGCTACTTCGACAAGTGGGGCCCGAGCACGATCCCGTCCGCCCCGGCGAGCCCGTCCGGCGCCCCGGGTGCCTCCGCCTCCCCCGGCGGCAAGCCGGAGAAGGGCAAGGGCAAGGGCGGCAAGGCGACCCCGTCGGCCGGCGCGAGCACCGGCACGTCGGCCGGCACCCCCACCGGCGCCACCCCGAGCGGCTCCGCCTCCCAGTCGGCCGCCGGCCACTGACCAGGCGTACGCACGAGGGCGGCACCCGGCGAGGGTGCCGCCCTTCGTCGCACAGACGGCGCGCCACACGCGCCGATGCGTTCGGCTTACGGCTCGAACTTGTAGCCCAGACCCCGGACCGTCACCAGGTACCGCGGGGCGCCCGGGTCCGGTTCGATCTTGGCGCGCAGGCGCTTGACGTGGACGTCGAGGGTCTTGGTGTCGCCCACGTAGTCGGCGCCCCAGACGCGGTCGATCAGCTGCATGCGGGTCAGCACGCGGCCGGCGTTGCGCAGCAGCATCTCCAGGAGGTCGAACTCCTTCAGGGGGAGGTCGACCTTGGAGCCGGCCACCGTCACCACGTGGCGGTCGACGTCCATCCGGACCGGGCCCGCCTCCAGCGCGGCCGGGGTGACCTCCTCCGGCTCGCCGCGGCGGCGCAGGACGGCGCGGATGCGGGCCACCAGCTCACGGGACGAGAAGGGCTTGGTGACGTAGTCGTCGGCTCCTATTTCGAGGCCCACGACCTTGTCGATCTCGCTGTCCTTGGCGGTCACCATGATCACCGGGACGTTGGAGCGGCCGCGCAGCTGGCGGCACACCTCCGTGCCGGGCAGACCCGGCAGCATCAGGTCGAGGAGGACGAGGTCGGCGCCGTTGCGCTCGAACTCGTCGAGTCCGTCGGGGCCGGTGGCCGCGACGGCGACCTCGAAGCCCTCCTTGCGGAGCATGTACGACAGGGCGTCGGAGAAGGACTCCTCGTCCTCGACGACGAGCACTCGGGTCACGGAAGGACCTCCGGGGCGGGAAGCGGTTCGTACGGGGATGACTCGGTGGAGCCGCCGGCCTCGTCGTCGAGGTCGGGGTCTGGGTGCTGCCCGGCGCGGTCGCGTGCCGCGCCCGCCTCCGGCAGCCTGAGGGTGAACGTGGAGCCCTGGCCTTCGGCGCTCCAGACCGTGACCTCCCCGCCGTGCGAGGCGACCACGTGCTTGACGATCGCGAGACCCAGGCCGGTCCCGCCGGTGGCGCGGGAGCGGGCCGGGTCCACGCGGTAGAAGCGCTCGAAGATGCGCTCCTTGTCCTTGTCGGAGATGCCGATGCCCTGGTCCGTGACCGCGAGTTCGATCATGTCGCCGCCGGGTGCGGAGACCCTGCGGGCGGCTATGCCCACGCGGGTGCGGGCCGGGGAGTAGTTCACGGCGTTCTCGACGAGGTTGCCGAGAGCGGCGGCCAGCTGGCCCCGGTTGCCCCAGACGTGCAGGTCCGCGGTGCCGCCCGCCCGTCGCCCGCCACCACCCTGATCGGGCCCTTCGGGCGCCCAGACATTCGAGGCCATGGTGATCTGCTTCGTACCGGCCTGGTGGCGGCAGCGGTCCATGGCCTCGGCGACGAGTTCGTCCACGCGGACCGGCTCGGCGTCCTCCAGCGGATCGTCGTTCTGCACGCGCGAGAGGTCGATCAGCTCCTGGACCAGATTGGTCAGCCGGGTCGCCTCGATCTGCATACGGCCCGCGAAGCGCTGGACGGCCTCGGGGTCGTCGGAGGCATCCATGACGGCCTCGGACAGGAGGGACAGCGCGCCGACGGGCGTCTTCAGCTCATGGCTGACGTTCGCCACGAAGTCGCGCCGCACGGCCTCGATCCGGCGGGCCTCGGTCAGGTCCTCGACCAGCAGCAGGACCAGGCGGGAGCCGAGCGGGGCCACGCGCGCGGAGACGGCGAGCGCCTCGCCGCGCCCGGTGCCCCGCCGGGGAAGGTCCAGCTCGACCTGGCGTATCTCGCCGTCGCGTCTGGTGTCCCTGGCCATCTGGAGCATCGGCTCGACGGCGAGCTTGCCGCCGCGCACCAGCCCGAGGGCGTAGGCGGCGGAGCTGGCCTTGACGACGGCGTCGGCCTCGTCGAGGACGACGGCCGAGGAGCGGAGCACGGACAGCACGGTGTCCACGCCGGGCGGAAGTACGGGATCGGTGTGCAAGGAAGTCCTGGTCGGTCGCTTCTGGTCGCGTTCGCTCCAGCGGAACGCCAGCATGGCGATGACACCGGTGAGCACCCCGGCGATCGCTGCCGCTGCGGCGACCGCCGCGTTCACGTCCATGCATCCAGGTTAAGCAGGCGGTACGACATGCCCACAGCCGTCGAGGTGCGACCTCGAACACTCGTCGCCCAGAGTTCACCTGGGAGCCAGTACTGGTTCATTTGGGGTGGCGGAAACGGACGCGTCCGGGGCAGAACGTGGGAGCGTGGGGACCAAGCACACCTATGAGAGGGAACCCTGATGCGGGACGCGTACCACGAGGAACTTGACTCGATCGGCGACGGTCTGGTGGAGATGGCCCGGCTGGTCGGGTCGGCGATCGGGCGCGCCACGACGGCCATCCTGGACGCCGACCTGAAGCTCGCGGAGAGCGTGATCGAGGCGGACCAGAAGGTCGACGAACTCCAGCACGACCTGGAGGCGCGCGCGATAGCCCTGCTCGCGCGCCAGCAGCCGGTGGCGACCGACCTGCGGATCGTCGTCACCTCGCTGCGGATGTCCGCCGACCTGGAACGCTCCGGCGACCTCGCGCAGCACGTGGCGAAGCTGGCCCGGCTGCGCTTCCCCGAGCGGGCGGTCCCGAACGACCTGCACGCCACGATCCTGGAGATGGGCCAGCTCGCGCAGCGCCTGATGGCGAAGGCGGCCGAGGTGATCATCACGAAGGACGTCGACCTCGCGCTGCAGCTGGAGCAGGACGACGACGAGATGGACCTGCTGCACCGCACGCTCTTCCAGCACCTGATCGACGAGCGCTGGAAGCACGGCATCGAGACCGCCGTGGACGTCACCCTGCTCGGCCGCTACTACGAGCGCTACGCCGACCACGCCGTGGCCGTCGCCAAGCGCGTGGTCTACCTGGTCACGGGCGAGCACGCGGACGACATCCAGTCGGTGACGGGCATCGAGGGCGCCTGACCCTCCGGGGGCGGCACAGGAGGACGAGACGGAAGCGGGGGCCGGCGTCTTCCTGCCCCCGCTGTCGCCTGCGGCGAGCGAACGAGGGAGGGACGGGAGTCCACGGCTGTGCCTGGGTGACTGCGAGGCTGCGGCTCGCGCACCAGGCTGGGGCGGGAAGTCCCCGGCTGCGGCTGGCGAATCAGGCGGGCGGCCGCGGGAATCCCCGACTGCACCTACACCTGCGCCTGCGCCACTCCAGCACCAGGCGGAAGCTCCCGGTGCGGCTGGGCCACTCCCCGGACCGTGCGCGAGTGCCCGGCTGTGGCTGGGCGGATCCGGGCCGGCGGGCATCCGGCTGTGACTGAGCACATCCGGGATGGCGCGGGAATCCTCGCTCAGGGCCCCCGGGCTTCTGGGCCTGCGGGGCCCTGGGCCTGCGGGGCCCTGGGCCCCCGGACTCTGGTGACCGCGCCTCCCGTGCCCGTCTCCGGCGGTGACCGCGGGCGGCGCCGTGGGCGCCCGGGCGCCTCTGTGCGCCGTTGATGCGCCCTGGGGAGCGGGCATGAAATAGGCGAGGGCATTCCTGCCCCAGCGTCTAGGAGGGACCGATGGCCGAATCCCCCAGCACCACGCCCGACCCCACGCAGGAGCGCGAGACCGACCAGCCCGCCGAGATCAGGAGCCTTCCGCTGTTCGGCGCGTGCGGCTGCGGCTCGGGCTGCGGCTGCGGGTGCCAGCAGGGCAACCCCTGCCAGTGCGGTTGACGAACACCTGACGAAACACCCGGCCGGTGTGAAGCCCCTTCACACCGGCCCTTTGCCTGCGCTAAAGCGCGCCCCAGCGCTGTCGTAAACGACGCACCGGGCCCTGACTACAGTGGAGACACCGGGACCGCCGGTTGGCGCTTCACAGGGAGGTGAAGCGTGTGCACCACAGCCACTGACGCTCACTCCCCCGGGTTTCGGCCCTGACGCACTGGACGCTGTCCTCGACCGGTGCGCGCGGGAGACCGGTGCCTACGCCAGCGCCCTCTACGTACTGTCCCCGGACGGGCGGGTACTGCGGCTCGCGGTACTGAGCGGGATCTCCGGACGGATCGCTGCTCCCTGGGCGCGAGTCCCGCTGCCGGCCGCGACCCCGGTGAGCGACGCGGTGCGGCAAGCGAGGCCTGGTGTGGATCGGCAGCCAGGAGGAGCTGGCGCGCCGCTACCCGCAGCTGGCACTTGTCCTGCCGCATCCCTTCACCATGGCCGCCGCCCCGATCAACACCGGTCCGCGGGCCTGCGGAGGCCAGGCCGGACGCTTCCCCTGGGAGGACGAAGCGGACGACTACTGCCGTACGAGTCAACCGCTGCTCTGGATCCCGAAGTCCGACACCACGGGACCGTGGTCGCGACTCGCGTGAAGACCAGTGGTGATGCCCTGGGCGTGTACGGCACCGAGGGCATCACCTTCTGAGCCGTAGGTCTACAGAGATCGGTCGGAGACGGTCATACAGGTCGCGCTTCGGACTCAAGGGGATGCGGCGGGGTGGGGCCGGTTGCTGTGGTTGCTGTATGCGGCTGCTGTACGGCAGGATCCTCGCCCGGCGGGATGGGCTAGCCAGGCACCCCTCAAGGGCCTTCACTGGCGAGGACCGTTCGAGATAGCCAGGTTGACGGCCCCGGCTTCCTGCCGCGCCGGGGGGCTACTTGGCGTGGTGGATCTGTGCAGTGGTGATGATCTGGCCGCCTCGGCCGTAGCGGTCGATACGTGTGGAGGTGTCCGGTGGCCGGGTGCCGTGGTCACCTGCGCCGGACGACGATCCGGGAGAGGCGGTCTATCCCATGGAACTCAGTGAGGCGCCTGGTCACACCGCCGCTGCCATGCTGGACGAAGTGCAGTAGATACAGGGCCACTGCGAAGGCGCCCCAGCCGCACGGGAAGAGCCAGGTGTCGGTGGTGTGGTCGCCGAACGTCAGCCTTTCGAAATAACCGAGCATCACGCACAGGCACATGGCTGCCACGGATGCGAATGCGCCGGCCTTCAGTTGCCGCTCCCAGCGCTGTCTCGGCCGTTGAGGCCGGTAGTAGGCAGCCAGAATGAGTACCAGCGCTGATCCGATCATGAAGTCGGAGAAGTCCCAGCTGCTCGATTCGTTGTTCACCGAGAAGACCGCCGCGAGTGCGGTGCCCATGAGCACCGCCTGATCGGTGGCGTGCGCGGGTGGCTCGTCACCGGGTTGTTCCTGGTGCGCGCTGTCTTGTCCGATGGCCTGAACCATGGCCAACCCCCCTGATGGTGCATCATGTCAATTCCAGTGTCGCTCCAAGGCCGCACGGCTCCGGTGGAGTTACCCCCAGATACGGTCTCTATCTCCTACCCGAGCACTACGGGCGAAGCCTGCATATTCCGGAGCACGGGTCATCATTCGGACGCCACACCGGAGGCCGGAGCGGCGGCTCCCGCCGACTCGTGAACGGATCTCCTGCGCGACTATGCACGCCGGGGCACGTGCGCTCCCGTCCTCCCGGTCGGTGGCGGTGCACTCGGGCAGCCGGTTCGCCTGGAGCAGATCAGGGCTGCCGATGGACCTCGTTGCACCCCACTGGCCGTAGCCACGCTGTCGGTGCCGTCGACCGGATTCGGCCCGTTGGGCACCGTCGGCGGGCGCCGGCGGGGCCCGCTATCGCTCGCGCGTCAGCGCACCGCGGTACTCCCTACCTCGCGGCTGGCCGATGCTCGTCCCCCTGACGAGGACAAGCACCACTCATCGGCTTGCCGCCATCTGAAAACCGGCTCTGACACGGGGTGTGCGACAAGCGACAAGACACGGCTGCCCTCCCTGGCCTCCCCGTTTTGCTACGGGCGGCTGAGTTGGTGTGATGGCCGTGAGGCGGGGTTTTGGTTGCTCACGCGGGGATCAGCTGCTTGACGACTGCCTCGGCCACCGCCCTGGCGCTGCCCGGATTCTGGCCCGTAATCAGGAGCCCGTCCTCGACGACATGCGGGGCGAACGGCTCGTCGGCCGTGCTGTAGTTGGCGCCAAGCTTCTTCAGCTCCTCTTGCAGGTTGTAGGGGACCGCTTGTGCCCTGTGCGCCAGTTCCTCTTCTGGCCAGGAGAACCCGGTGACCCTCTTGTTCTTGACCAGGGGTTCCCCGTTGCTCAGAGTCACGTTGAGCAGGCCGGTGGCGCCGTGGCAGACGGTCGACACGACTCGGCCGGTCTCGTAGAACCTGGCCATCAGGTCTTCCAACTCCTGGCTTTGCGGGAAGTCGAACATGACCCCATGGCCACCGGTGAGGTAGATGGCGTCGTAGTCCTCGCTGCTCACCTCTGAGATCTTCTTGGTGTCCTCAAGGAGGTCCATGAACTTCCTGTCCGCGTAGCGCTTTTCAGTGCCCAGCTCCGCCAGGACCTCGTGCGACAGGCTCTCCGGATCAATGGGAACCTTGCCGCCCGATGGGCTTGCGATGTCCATCGTGAATCCACGCTGCTCGGCGACGTCCCAGAAGTGGGTCAGCTCCCCGAGCCAGAGCCCCGTCCGCATGCCGGCCTTCTGATATTCGTCGACATTGGTGACGATGACCAGGATCTTGTTTGTGGTTGCAGCCATAATGACGCGCCTCCGATTGTCTCCCTCCCCTTCGACCGTAGGCCTGGGGGAGTCGGTGGGCACCTTCGGCGGGGCGCCGGCCGGGCCCGCTATCGCTCGCGCGTCAGCGCACCGCGACACTCCCTCCATGCGGCTGGCCGACCTTGTCGTCCTGGTAAGACAAGGGCCACTCGTCGGCTTGCCGCCGCCCGAAACCGGCTCTGCCCTGGGACGCGACAAGCGACAAGCGACAAGCCGCACGACAAGGGAGGCGACAAGCAATGCGGCAAGTACACCTCGCCACCGGGCGGAGTTGGGAGAGCTCCCGAGCGCGCCCCCCTCTCGGGAAGAGCAAGAAGGACCGCCCTTCGGGCGGGCGTTCTCGTACGCCCGCGTCATCTTCTCCAACGTCCGCGCAGTGCTCTCCGCCGCCGTGGAGGACGGATGCCTACGCCGGAACCCCTGCAACTCGCGCACGGTCACCCCGCCGGCCATGGGCACGCGCCGCGTCGTCCCCTGGGAGCCTGAGCGTGTCTTCGCCGTACGCGCCGCCATGGTCGAGCGCTTTCCGGCCCATGGTCGACGTGGGCGCCGGATGCGGCCTGCGGCGAGGCGAGATCCTGGGCCTCTCCGTCGATGACATCGACTTCGACAGCGGCACCCTGCACGTGGTGCAGCAACTCAGGCTGAGCCTGAGCAAGGCCGTCTTCGCGCCCCCGCAGGGGCGGCAAGCTGCGTGACGTGCCGCTGCCTGATCCCGTGGCGGAGGCGCTACAGGAGCACATCAAGCGGTTCCCGCCCGTGGAGATCAAGCTTCCGTGGATGCGAGCGAACGGCCAGCCGGTGACCCGGCGGCTCATCATCACGGGCCCCAACGGCGGGCACGTCTGGCGTACGTCCCTGAACGAAGACCACTGGAAGCCCGCGCTCACCAAGGCGGGCGTCATTCCCAAGGCCAAGAGCCGTGAGCACGCTGCCGCCCGCGAGCACGGCATGCACGCCCTGAGGCACTTCTACGCGTCCGTGCTCCTGGACGCCGGAGAGAGCATCAAGGCTCTCGCGGAGTACCTCGGGCATTCCGATCCGGGGCTGACACTCAAGGTGTACGCGCACCTCATGCCGAGCAGTCGGGACCGGGCCCGGAAGGCTCTCGGCAGGGCACTCCGGCCCCAAGATCACTCGGGCTGAGGTTCCAGGGAGGTTCCGGCGCACGAAAATGCCTCCCGCCCGCGCCGTCTGCGCAGGTGGGAGGCATGATCACGTAACCTACTTCTTCTTGCCCTGGTTCTTGACCGCCTCGATCGCGGCAGCGGCGGCTTCCGGGTCGAGGTAGGTGCCGCCGGGGGTGATCGGGCGGAAGTCCTCGTCCAGTTCGTAGGAGAGCGGGATGCCCGTCGGGATGTTGAGGCCCGCGATGTCGGCGTCGGAGATGCCGTCCAGGTGCTTGACCAGGGCGCGCAGCGAGTTGCCGTGGGCGGCGACCAGGACCGTGCGGCCGGCCAGGAGGTCGGGGACGATCCCGTCGTACCAGTAGGGGAGCATCCGGACGACGACGTCCTTCAGGCACTCCGTGTTCGGGCGCAGCTCCGGGGGGATGGTCGCGTAGCGCGCGTCGTGCGCCTGGGAGAACTCGGAGTCGTCCGCGAGCGGGGGCGGCGGGGTGTCGTAGGAGCGGCGCCAGAGCATGAACTGCTCCTCGCCGAACTCGGCCAGCGTGGCCGCCTTGTCCTTGCCCTGCAGGGCGCCGTAGTGCCGCTCGTTCAGGCGCCAGCTGCGGTGGACCGGGATCCAGTGGCGGTCCGCGGCCTCGAGGGCCAGCTGGGCCGTGCGGATCGCGCGCTTCTGGAGGGACGTGTGGACCACGTCGGGCAGGAGACCGGCGTCCTTCAGAAGCTCGCCACCGCGGACTGCCTCCTTCTCGCCCTTCTCGTTGAGGTTGACGTCCACCCAGCCGGTGAACAGGTTCTTCGCGTTCCACTCGCTCTCGCCGTGGCGGAGGAGGATCAGCTTGTACGGTGCGTCGGCCATGGGAAAGAGCGTAATCCACACGATCGGGGCACCGCCCGGCCCGGCCGATGGGTGGACGGTTGACGGCGTCTGTTAAACGAGTGGCCACCGGGAAGCCCGGCCAGTAAGGTGCGCTTACCGCTTGCGCTACTTACCGGGGGGTCTCCTGTCATGTCCGTCACCAGTCTCCGACATGCCGCCCGGGAGACCGTCTCCGGGCTACCCCGCGAGTTCTGGTGGCTGTGGACCAGCACCCTGGTCAACCGGCTCGGCGCCTTCGTGGCCACCTTCATGGCCCTCTACCTCACCCTCGACCGAGGTTATTCGGCCTCGTACGCCGGTCTCGTCGCCTCGCTGCACGGCCTCGGCGGGGTCGTCTCCTCGCTGGGCGGCGGGGTGATGGCCGACCGGCTGGGCAGGCGGCCGACCCTGCTCATCGCCCAGACCGCCACGGCCGCCTCCGTCGCCCTGCTCGGCTTCATGACCGATCCGGTCGCCATCGCCGCCGTCGCCTTCCTCGTCGGCATGGCCTCCAACGCCTCGCGGCCGGCGGTGCAGGCGATGATGGCGGACATCGTGCGGCCCGAGGACCGGGTGCGGGCGTTCTCGCTGAACTACTGGGCCATCAACCTCGGCTTCGCCGTCTCCTCCACGGCCGCGGGCTTCATCGCCGAGTTCAGTTACCTCGCCGGGTTCCTGATCGAGGCCGGGATGACCCTGGCCTGCGCGCTCGTCGTGTTCCTGAGGGTGCCCGAGTCCCGGCCCGCGGCCACGGGCGACGGGCGCGCGGAGGACGCCGTCAGCCTCGGGACCGTGCTGCGCGACGGGCGGTACATGGCCGTCGTCGGGCTGTCCTTCCTGGTGGCCCTGGTCTTCCAGCAGGGGTCCGTGGGACTGCCGGTGGCCATGGGGCGGGCGGGGTTCTCGCCCGCCGACTACGGCCTGGCCATCGCCGTCAACGGCGTCCTGATCGTCGCCCTCCAGATCCCGGTCACCCGGTTCATCGAACACCGCGACCCGCGCAGCCTGCTGGTGGCTTCCTCGCTCCTCGCCGGCTACGGCTTCGGGCTGACCGCGTTCGCCGGGTCGGTCGGCGTCTTCATGGTCACCGTCTGCGTGTGGACCCTGGCCGAGATCGTCAACGCGCCCACCCAGACCGGACTCGTCGTACGGCTCTCCCCGGTGCACGGGCGCGGGCGCTACCAGGGCGTGTACACGCTGTCCTGGTCCGTCGCCGCGCTGGTCGCCCCGCTGATGTCCGGCGCGGTCATCGACCGGTGGGGCGCGCGGTGGCTGTGGGCGATGTGCGCGGCGGTGGGGACGGTCGCGGGACTGGGATACGGGGTGCTCATGCGGGGGCTGCCGAAGGAGAGCGCGGCGGTGGCCGCCACGCCGGTGGAAGCCGAGGCCGAGGTCCGCACCGCCTGAGCGGGCGCCACGCCCGCGACGGCCGGGCCCCGGCGGTGGCCTCCCCCGCACACGCGACCGAGCCCCCTGCCCTTCGGCAGGGCAAGGGGCTCGGAGCGGCGATCAAGGCGATCGGAGCGCCCAAGGCACTCAGGCACTCAGGTCCTCGGCTCGCTCAAGTCGCTCGGGGCGCTCAGGTCGCTCAGAAGGAGACGTTGATCCCGACCTGGCGGTACTGGCCGAGGACGCTCAGCGCCTCGCCCGTGACGCCGTTGGCCTGGGACAGCAGCTCGGTGCTGTTGACGCTGGTGGCGCCGAGGCTGATGTTCGCCTCGGGGCTCAGGCCGCCGGAGACGGTGTCGAGCTCGGCGTCGGAGATCTCGGCGGTCTGCACCTGGGGAGCGGAGTTCATGGGGAAACTGCCCTTCGCATGGATGGTCCACAAGGGGGGAGCGGCCCCCGCTGGGGACAGACGACGGGCCGCGGCCGCGGGCAGGCGTCAGCCTTTTCAGGACACCTTGGCGCGAACCCGGCGGCGCCAGCGATCAAACCACGGAGCGCTCCCGGCAGCCAGTCAACCGACGCTCACACCCGGTCCATTGGCGCCACCAGGTGACTCATCCGTGCGTAACCGGTCACGGGTTGACGGGGTTTCCTCCACAGACTCCGCCACACAGACACCCCACAGCTCTTGCCATCGCCGCCCCGACCGGGACAACTCAGGACCAACCGAACCCACCCGCCCCCCAGTTGCGCACGGCCTGTGCAGATTCGGTTCACGGACGCCCCGGCCCGGCGGCCGCCTTCGTTCCGCTCGACGAACACCGTGGAGCGCGTCGAGTCGACATGGCCGCAAGAGGTGGCGGCCGTCACACTCGGCCCGTGTCACATCTCGGCGGTCCCCCTCGTCAGAGGTGTGCAGTCATCGACGACCACACAGGAGCCGATCATGGAAGCGCGTCTGAACCTCTTCGCCAACCCGCTCGCCGGCAAGGCGGTCAAGCACCTGAACGCCATCGGCCTGGTGGTCGCGGAGTCCGGCCTGCCCGCCGCCACGCAGGAGCTGGTGAAGATCCGGGCCAGCCAGATCAACGGCTGTGGCTTCTGCACCGACATGCACACCAAGGACGCGGCCGCCGCCGGTGAGACCGCGCAGCGGCTGAACCTGGTCGCGGCCTGGCGCGAGGCCAAGGTCTTCTCGGAGGCCGAGCGGGCCGCGCTGGAGCTGGTGGAGGAGGGCACCCGGATCGCCGACGCGGCCGGCGGCGTCCCGGACGAGGTGTGGGCGAACGCCGCCAAGCACTACGACGAGAACCAGCTGTTCGGCCTGATGACGCTGATCGCCCTCATCAACGCCTACAACCGTCTCAACGTCATCGTCCGGATGCCCGCCGGGGACTACCAGCCGGACCAGTTCCAGCAGTAGCCGGCCATGGTTTCCGAGGTGCGGGGGCGCCGACGCCTCACGGGTGCATCCGCGCCCCCCTCAGCACCTTGTCCACCCCGCTCCGCGGGCCGTACACCGCCAGCCCCACCAGGTCCAGCTCCGCCGTGGGTACGGCGCGCACGGCCGCGCGGTTGTCACGGTCGTTGCCCGTCGTGAACAGGTCCGCGGTGAAGACCGCGTGCGGCAGGGCCCGGCTCAGCGCCTTCGTGTGGGCCGCCGTCAAAGTCTCCTTCGTGCCTTCGAAGACCAGCACCGGCTGGCGGAACATGGGCAGGTAGCCGACCCCGTCCGCGTCCTCGTAGTCCTCGCCGATCACCTCGGGGAGCCGGCTGCCCAGGCCGCTGACCAGGAACGCCGTCACGTTCAGGCGCTGCCAGGGTTCCAGGTCCTCGCGGAGCAGTACGGCGATCTTCGTGTCGAAGCGGATCGGTTCGGCGGCCAGGGTGTCCACGTTGTTCATGCAGTGAGACTGCCGGGCGAGCGGACACCGGGTCTTGTACGTTCTTTGCGTGGCCGCAGCTCAGCCGGAAGTCTCCGCCTGGCGCCCGCGCGTCCCGGGCGTCGTGGAGGTCTTCCACGCCCGCTTCACGGAGTACGCCTACCCGATGCACGTCCACGACGTGTGGACGCTGCTCATCGTGGACGACGGGGCCGTACGGTACGACCTGGACCGGCACGAGCACGGCACGCCGCTCGGCACCGTGACGCTGCTGCCGCCGCACGTCCCGCACAACGGCTCCCCCGCCACCCCGCACGGCTTCCGCAAGCGGGTCCTGTACCTCGACACCAGCCGGCTCGGCGCCGACCTCATCGGGCCGGCCGTCGACGGCCCCGATCTCGCCGATCCGCTGTTGCGGCGGCGCGTCGGGCAGTTGCACTCCGCCCTCGCCCGGCCCGGTGACGAACTGGAGGCGGAGAGCCGGCTGACCCTCGTCGGGGAGCGGTTGCGGGACCATCTGCGGGGCCGGGAGGCGACGGCGGCGCACCGGGCCGATCCGCTGCTCGCCCGGCGGCTGCGCGAACTCCTCGACGCGCGGGTCGTCGACGGAGTGCCGCTGGAAGAGGCCGCGCGGCTGCTGCACGCCCATCCCGCCCATCTGGTACGGGCGTTCAGCGGGGCGTACGGCATCGCCCCGCACCAGTACCTCATGTCACGGCGGGTCGGGCGGGCCCGGCGGTTGCTGCTGGACGGGCTCGCACCGGGCGAGGTCGCGGCGGCCACCGGATTCTGTGACCAGGCCCATCTCACCCGGCACTTCAAGAAGCTGGTCGGAACCACCCCCGGCCGCTACCGCCTCAGCACGCGCGAAGCGTCGTAGGGCCGACGCGAGGTTCAGTGAGCAGGGCGCGCGAGTCTTCGGGGCGCTGGTCTGCCGGGGTGCGCTGGGCCTGTGGTAGTGCGCGGGGTCTGTGGCGGTGTGCTGGGCCTGCGGGGCGGGGGGTTGCTTTCGCGGGGCAGCGCCCGGGCGCGGGCGCGCGGGGCTGCCGGGGGCGCGCTGGGCCTGCGGGGCAGGGGGTCGCTTCGCAGGGCAGCGCCCGGGCGCGGGCGCGCGGGGCTGCCGAGGGCGTGCTGGGCCTGCGGGGCCGGGGGTCGCGCGGGGCGGCGCGGCAGCGCCCGGGCGCCGGTGGGCGGGACTGCCGAGGGGGCGCTGGGCCGGTGGGGCAGGGGGTCGCTTCGCAGGGCAGCGCCCGGGCGCGGGCGCGCGGGGCTGCCGAGGGCGTGCTGGGCCTGCGGGGCCGGGGGTCGCTTCGCGGGGCGGCGGGGCAGCGCCCGGGCGCCGGTGGGCGGGACTGCCGAGGGGGCGCTGGGCCTGCGGGGCAGGGCGGTCGCTTCGCGGGGCGGTGGGGCAGCGTCCGGGCGTCACGCCGCGAGGTGAGGGGGGCGGCCCGCCGGGCGTGGCAGGTTGCTTGGCGAGGGGAAAAAATGGGCCCGCGCCAGGGTTGGTCAGTCCGCCGGGTGCGGCGAGGTGTCCTCGGGGCGGTCGATGAGGTGTCGGAAGGCGTCCAGGTTGCGTGTGGACTCGCCGCGCGAGACCCGCCAGGCGTACTCCTTGCGGATCGAGGAGGCGAAGCCCAGCTCCAGGAGGGTGTTGAAGGCGCCGTCGGCCGCTTCCAGGACCTGGCCGAGGAGGCGGTCGATCTCGTCCGGGGTGACGGAGGCGAGCGGCAGGCGGGCGGTGACGTAGACGTCGCCGAGGCGGTCGACGGCGTAACTCACGCCGTACAGCTTGAGGTTGCGCTCCAGCAGCCAGCGGTGGACGCCCGCCTCGTTCTCGTCGGGGTGGCGGACGACGAAGGCGTTCAGGGAGAGGGAGTGGCGGCCGACGAGGAAGGAGACGGTGGTGGAGAGCTTGCGGGTGCCGGGGAGTTTGACCACGTAGTTCCCGGGCTCGGGGCTCTCCCACTCCAGTTCGGCGTCCTTGAGGACGTCCTCCAGGACCTGCCCGGCCGCCTTTTCCGCCTTCTGCGCGCCACCCGCGACTTCACCCATGGGGCGAGCGTACGCGACGGCGGTGGGACTGGGTCGCGGCCGTGTAGACGTCGGCGGTGGCGGCGGCCGCCGTGTCCCAGCCGAAGGACTGCGCGTGCCGGGCGGCGGCGCGGCCCATGGTGCCGGCGAGGGCGGGCTCGTCGGCGAACCGGCCCAGCACGCGCGCGTAGTCGGCGGGGTCGTGGCCCTGGACCAGGAAGCCGGTCTCGCCGTCGCGCACCGCCACCGGCAGCCCGCCGACCGCGGCGGCCAGCACGGGGGTGCCGGCGGCCTGTGCCTCGATGGCCACCAGGCCGAAGGACTCGCTGTACGACGGCATGACCAGCAGGGACGCGGCCCGGAACCAGTCCGCGAGCTGTTCCTGGCCGACCGGCGGGCGGAACCGTACGACGTCCGCGATGCCGAGCCGTGCCGCGAGCTTCTGCAGCCCCTCCGGCTTGGCGAGCCCGCTGCCGCTCGGGCCGCCGACGACCGGCACGAGGATGCGCGAGCGCAGCTCCGGGCGCTCCTCGAGCAGGACTGCGACGGCGCGCAGCAGCACGTCCGGGGCCTTCAGGGGCTGTATGCGGCCCGCGAAGAGCGGGATCAGGGCGTCCTGCGGCAGGCCCAGGCGCAATCGGGCGGCGGCACGGCCGTCGGCGGGGCGGAAGCGGTCCAGGTTCACGCCGGGGTGGACGACGGCGACCTTGGCGTGGTCGGCGTCGTAGTGCCGCACCAGCTCGTCGGCCTCCTCCGCCGTGTTGGCGATGAGGCGGTCGGCGGCGGCCACGATCTGCGTCTCGCCGATGACGCGGGCGGGGGGCTCTGGGGTGTCGCCGTCGGCCAGGTTGGCGTTCTTGACCTTGGCCATGGTGTGCATGGCGTGCACGAGGGGCACGCCCCAGCGCTGGGCGGCGAGCCAGCCGACGTGGCCGGAGAGCCAGTAGTGGGAGTGGACGAGGTCGTAGTAGCCGGGGCGGTGCCCGGCCCAGGCCTGCATCACGCCGTGCGTGAAGGCGCACAGCTGGGCGGGCAGGTCCTCCTTGTTGAGGCCTTCGTACGGGCCCGCGTCGACGTGCCGGACGAGGACGCCGGGGGCGAGCTGGACGGCGGGGTCGAGGCCGCCGGAGGTGGCGCGGGTGAAGATCTCGACCTCGATGCCCTGTGCGGCGAGCCGCTGGGCCAGTTCCACGATGTAGACGTTCATGCCGCCGGCGTCGCCGGTGCCGGGCTGGTGGAGCGGGGACGTGTGCACGGAGAGCATGGCGACCCGGCGCGGCCTGCGGTGCAGTCGGAGCCGGGGGGCGGCCGCGGGGGAGCGGCGCCCGAGCCTGCTGACGTACTGGCTCACGTGGAGTTCCTCCTCGGCTGCGGGCATGCCAGGCGGAGGACCGCCGAGCCCTCCACGGGGGTGCAACAGCGGCCGGGGGGCCGCCATTTCCCGAACAGACCGCTTTACCCAATCATGACCTTGGAGCGGTCAACCGTCCGGGTCCGCTCCGAGTCCCCGGACAGCGCGCCCCCACTCCTCGCCGGCACCCCGTAAAACGGGGTTCGACCTGCGGCAATACAACCTTTGACAGCGCCTCGTGCCATCCGTGCGTCCACTGCCGCGGCCGCGTTCCGCGTAGCCGCCGCCCAGCCCGCGTTCGCCTGCGACATCAGCGCCTCCTCCGCCGCGCCCGCCTGCGACAGCGCCGGCGAGCCCGTCGTCCGGGTCACCGACAAGGACGCGTCCGGGACTCCGGCCACGCTCCCCCTGAAGCTGGAGCCGAGCATGCCCGGCGGGGAGCGGAACATCGACCGGGGGACGGTCGAGCACGCGAGCGCGCAGGGCGCCGGGGAGACGTTCGTGATCCATGCCAAGGCGGGCGACAACGCTGATCGCCGGCGCGGCGGCGGCCCTACTCGCCGCGAGCACCGGCGTCCTCGCGGCGCGCCGTAGGCCGGCAGGACGCTCCGGCTGACCCCCGGGACTCCCCTCCGGCCGATCCGGCGCGCCGCCCCGCCGTCAGGGGGCCGGTTGGGGCCGCTGGGGTGGGCGCCGCCCCGAGCCCCTCCCACGACCCGCCCCCACCCGCCCGCGACCGCTCCGGGCGGGCCGGCGCCGTCGGGGGCCCGCTTACCCTCGTAGGCATGACAGCCCGCGCAGCGACCCTCCCGCACTCTCGGCTTCCCTCCGGCGGCGGGACCCGCATCGTGGGAACGGTGACGCGCGGGACGACCAATCCGAATCGGCTGCGCCGTATGGACCGGTGGATCGCCGCCACGCACGGCGGCGAGCTGCGCCGGGCCGTGGAGCCGCTGGCGGTCGACCTGGGTTACGGCGCCGCGCCCTGGACCGCCGTCGAACTGCTCGGCCGGCTGCGGACGGCGGCGCCACGCACGCGTGTGGTCGGCGTCGAGATCGAACCGGAGCGGGTCGCGGCCGCCAAGCCGTACGAGCGCGACGGCCTCGTCTTCCGGCACGGCGGGTTCGAGATCCCCGTCCCGGGGCGCCCGGTCCTCGTCCGGGCCGCCAATGTGCTGCGCCAGTACGACGAGGACCGGGTGGCCGCCGTCTGGGAGCGGCTGTGCGCGCGGCTCGCCCCGGCGGGGGCCTGTTCGAGCGGCGGGCTGCTGGTCGAGGGGACGTGTGACGAGATCGGGCGGCGGCACGTGTGGGTGGCGCTCGGGCCCGAGGGGCCGAGGACGGTGACGTTCGCCACCCGGCTGGGCTCACTGGAGCGGCCGTCCGACCTCGCCGAGCGGCTGCCGAAGGCGCTCATCCACCGCAACGTCCCCGGCGAGCCGGTGCACGCGTTCCTGCGCGACTTCGACCGCGCCTGGGCCGCCGCCGCGCCCTACGCCTCCTACGGCGCCCGACAGCGCTGGCTGCGCGCGGTACGGGACCTGACGGCCGACTGGCCGGTGACGGACACCCCGGCGCGCTGGCGGCAGGGCGAAGTGACGGTCGCGTGGGGGGCGTTGGCGCCGCGCCGCTGACGTACGGGCCAGGGCCGCCGGACGGGAAGGGGGAGCCGGAGCCGGACCGCGGGAGCCGCAGGGGAACGATCTCCCCGCGTCGTTCGTCACATCGGCGGGAGATCGTCGTAGGGGGCGAGTGCGGGGACGGGTGCGGGGGATTGCTTCCTGTGGCGTTTCCATGCGCCTGTCACTGCCTCTGTCGTTTCGCGCCATCACGTGGCACGATCCCCCAGGCACCGTAAGTTACTGACGGTAAATCAGTTTGGGGGAGCGTGTGATGGGCTGGGGCAAGCACGGCATCCTGGCGGCCGCCGTGACCGTGGTCTGCGCGGTGACCGCGCTGTCGGCATCCGGCACGGCCTTCGCCGCTCCGGCGCCCACGCCGAGCGCGTCCCCGACGCCCTCCCCCACCCCCTCGCCGACTCCCGCGCCCGGCAAGGACCTTGAGAAGGTCCGCGAGAAGCTCGACCAGCTCTACCACGACGCGGCCGTCGCCACCGACGCCTACAACGCGGCCGAGGAGAAGACCAAGCAGCAGTCCGCCGAGATCGTCGCGCTGGCCAAGAAGATCGACGAGGGACAGCGCAGGCTCGACCGGCTCAAGGACCAGGCGGGCGCGGCGGCCCGCGAGCAGTACCGCACCGGGGGCATCCCGCCCACCGCCCAGTTCCTGCTCAGCGACGACCCGGGCCAGGTGCTGGACGGCGCCGGGCTGGTGCTCCAGGGCCAGCGCGCGACGAAGAGCCTCATCGGCGAACTGACCGGCATCCAGCGGGACTTGCGGGACTACGCCGACGACGCCGCCGCCCAGTGGAAGAAGCTGGACGCCGAGCGCACGGCCAAGGCGGCGGCCAAGAAGAAGATCGAGCAGCAGATCTCCGCCGCCAAGAAGCTGGAGTCCGAGCTGGCGAAGAGGGACCAGGAGCGGCTCAGGCAACTGGAGGACCAGGCCGCGCTGAAGGCACAGACCTCCTGGCTGGACACCGGCATCCTCAAGGAGATCAACGGCAAGGCCACCGAGCAGGGCAAGAAGGCCGTCGCGTTCGCCACCGCCCAGCTCGGCAAGCCGTACGTGTGGGGCGCCGAGGGCCCCGACTCCTTCGACTGCTCGGGCCTGACCTCCCAGGCCTGGGCGGCGGCCGGCCGCCCCATCCCGCGCACCTCGCAGGAGCAGTGGCAGCAGCTCAAGCACGTCGACATCAAGGACATGCGGCCCGGCGACCTCATCATCTACTTCGACGACGCCAGCCACGTCGCCCTCTACATCGGCGACGGCGCGATCATCCAGGCCCCGCGCCCGGGCCGGAACGTGACCGTCGCGGGCGCCGGCTCGATGCCGATCCTGGGCGTCGTACGGCCCGACGCGTAGGCCTCCGGCGGCCGCGCGGGCGGTGTGGCGTCGCCGGGCTCGGCGCTCGTGCGTCGGGTGCCGGTCCGGCGTGGTCGCTCGCGCAGTTCCCGCGCCCCGTCAGGGAGTCCGCGTGACCCACGTCATGTGACGCCCCGCATGTGACGCACGGCACCCCCTCCCCGCCCGAACCCGCGGGGACGTGAGCTTCGTCATCCCGGAAGCCGCGTCACGGTGTCCAACTGTCGTACGGAACGCGGCATATGACAGCGGCCTGCGCGGGAGCGACGCGGCTCACACCATTCCGTCCAGGTGGGCAATGCCGCTATGGTCACCCGTCGGTGGCCTTGAAGACCCTCGATGCCGCCGTGCCCTCGGGGGGAGGGAAGGAACCCAAGACGATGCCCGTACCCGTACCGCGGCAGAGAGCGATCCCGGCCGTGGAGAGTGGTCAGGCTGAGGCCGCCGTCTCCGCAGTCGGCGGCCCCCTCAAGGAAGAGGCCCACCGCGACGCCACGCCCACGAGCGGCACCGGCGCCACTCTCACACTGCTGCTGATCGAGGACGATCCGGCAGGCTCGCCGATCGTGCCCGAGTTGCTGGACCCGGCCGGCAAGCCGATCCGCGTGCGCACCGCCCGTAACCTCACGGAGGCCGAGCGGCTGCTCACCGACGACGTCCACTGCATCCTGCTGGACCTCGCGCTGCCCGCGCCGGGCGGCAGCGCGGACGACGAGCTGGCCGTGCTCAAGCACGTGCTCCGGCTCGCGCCCCGGCACGCCGTGCTCGCGCTGACCGCCTCCGCGGACGCCGAGCGCGGCGCCGAGGCCGTGCGCGTGGGCGCCCAGGACTATCTCTTCCGGGACGAGCTGGACGGCCGGCTGCTGAGCCGCGCCATCCGGTACGCGGTCGAGCGCAAGCGCTCCGACACCGCCGAGCGGCGCCTCGCGGAGGGCCGGCTGCGCGCGCAGGAGAACCGCCGGCTGGAGCGCGGCCTGCTGCCCACGCCCCTGCTGGACGGCTCCGAGCTGCGCTTCGCCGCCCGCTACCGCCCCGGCCGCTCCCGGGCGCTGCTCGGCGGTGACTTCTACGACGCCGTCCGCACGCCCGACGGCACCGTGCACGCCATGATCGGTGACGTCTGCGGCCACGGCCCGGACGAGGCCGCGCTCGGCGTGGAGCTGCGCATCGCCTGGCGGGCGCTGACGCTGGCCGGGCTGTGCGGGGACGAGCTGCTGGGCACGCTGCAGCAGGTGCTGGAGCACGAACGCGCCGACGAGGAGATCTTCGCGACGCTGTGCACGGTCGACATAGCGCCCGACGGCCGCAGCGCGGGCCTGTGCCTGGCCGGACACCCGGCGCCGCTGCTCGCCCGTCCCGGGCGGGAGGCGCGACTGCTGCCGTACGACAACAACGGCCCCGCGCTCGGGCTGCTGCCGGGGGCTCGGTGGCCGCGGATGCAGGTGCAGTTGGGGGCCGAGTGGAGCCTGATGCTCTACACCGACGGGCTGATCGAGGGGCGCATCGGCGACGGCGGGGAGCGGCTGGGCCAGGACGGGATGGTGGAGATGATCCGCCGGCAGCTCTCGGCAGGGCTGCGGGGCGAGGCGCTGCTGCGGGCCGCGGTCACCGAGGTCCGCGAGCTGAACGGCGGCGAGCTGACCGACGACGTGGCCGTCGTGCTGCTGGACCGGGCGTCATAGCCGGAGCGTCACAGGCGGGGCGTCACAGGCGGTGTGGGCCGCCCCGGGGCGCGCCGGTCGGCGGCGGGACGGTGCCCGCGGTGCCGACGGCGGTCAACGGCCGCCGTTCCAGGGCCCGTACGGACCGTCGCTGCTGCTTCCGCGGCCGCGGCGGCGGAAGCCTCGTCCGCCTCCGACCTGCTGGAGCGCGGGCCGTACGTCCACGAAGAAGACGATCGTGGCGACCAGGCCCGCGAGCTGGAGGAACAGCCACGGAACGAACAGGTTCACCGCGACCGCGAGGCCGAGGATGATCAGCCAGAAGCCCTTGTTGTTCTTGTTCGCGGCGCGGTAGGCGTCCTCGCGGTAGATCGCGGCCATCACGAACGCCACGATGGCGAGGGCCAGCATGGCGGTGAAGATCAGCCACATCACTCCGCCGATTGCCGTCGTCAGCACAGTACCCACCACCCAAGTCACGTCGTCCGTACAGCCACCGTACCCATACAACGGGCCGGACACCCCGAAGGTGCCCGGCCCGTTGCCGACTCGTCGCCCGTGCTCACTTCGCGGGCGGGGTGGTCTTCTTCGCGGGGGTGGTCCTGCGCGGGGCCGGAGCCTTCTTGGCGGCCGGCTTCTTCTCGGCGTCGGCGTCGGCGTCAGCGGGCTTCGGCTCCTCCTCCTCGGCCCCGGCCGGCTCGGGCTTGCCCTCGACGGCGATCGCGAGTTCCTCGATGTCCTCGGCGGCCTCGCCGCGCCAGGTCTTCACGGCCTGCTCGCCGTGCTCGGCGACCTTCTCGTAGGTCTCCCGGGCCTTGACGGCGTACTCGGCGGCGACGCCGACGCCGCGCAGGGCGAGGTCCTGCGCCTGCTCGCCGAGCTTCTTGAGGTCGACGTCGAGCGTGCCGAGGAAATCGTTGACCTTGGTCTGGATCGTCTCCTGCGCCTCCTTGGCGCGGGCGGCGGCCCTCTCCTGCACGGCCTTCGGGTCGGTGTTGCGCACGGCCTCGATGCGGGCCGGGGCCTCGGAGCGCAGCTGCTCGACCAGGGCGGGCACCTTCCGGGCCTGCTGGAGGGCGAGGTCGGCGGTGCCGGCGGCGAAGTAGAGCGGAGTCGGGTCGCTGAGGGTCTTGCGCAGGTCGTCGCTGATGGCCATGGTGATCTGGTCCTCCCGGATTCGCGTTCGGCTGAGGTTGGTGTGGTCCGCGGTGCGGCGGCCGGTGCCCTGGTCCGGTTACCCGGCCGTCCGCCGCGGACCCGTGTCGGCATCGCCGCCGCCGGCCGCACCCGGGCCGCCGGCGCCGCCGGTGTCGTGGTCCGCACCGCCCGCGCCGTCCTCGCCCGCGAGGGGCTCGCCGACCCCGAATCCGTTCTCCTTGCGGAAGGACTCGTAGATCTGGAGCAGCACCTGCTTCTGCCGCTCGTTGAGCGAGGGATCGGCGAGGATGACCGCCCGGGTCTCCACCTCGTCCAGGTCCCGCTCGGCGTCGAGGATGCCGGCGCGGACGTACAGCGTCTCGGCGGAGATGCGCAGGGCCTTGGCGACCTGCTGGAGCACCTCCGCGCTCGGCTTGCGCAGCCCGCGCTCGATCTGACTCAGGTACGGATTGGACACCCCGGCGGCGTCGGCGAGTTGCCGCAGCGACAGCTGGGCGTTCCGCCGCTGTTCGCGCAAGTACTCACCGAGATTGCCGACGTTCAGCGATGCCATGCCTCCACCTTGCCCCACCTTCGCTAACAATTGCAAGCACCCCGCTTGCAAAAGTGTGTCGCCTGCGGTTGCCCGCCGTTTCCCCGGTAGCGGGCCGAGGGGCGGTTCGGTGCGGGCGCCCCCGGGTTCGACTCGGCGGTCAGGACGGCTGGACCTGGTCGAAGAGGGCGAGGGCTTCGGCGGGGTCGGGGCTCACGAGGCGTTCCAGACCGGCCGTCGTGATCTTCGCCCACGTACCGGCCCGTGCCCACATCCGTTCCTCGAAGGCGCGGACGGCCTCGTCCAGGTCTCCAGGGCCCGGGGCGGCGGCGATGGCCTCGGCGAGTTCGGCGCCTTCCAGCATCGCGAGGTTCGCGCCCGCCCCCAGTGGGGGCATCAGGTGGGCGGCGTCACCCAGGAGCGTCACCCCGGGGACGTGGGTCCAGGTGTGGGACACGGGCAGGCCGTGGAGGGGGCGGTGGACGAAAGAGGTGCCGTGGCGGAGGAGGTCGAGGACGGAAGCGGCCCAGCCGTCGAACAGGGCGAGCAGGCTCGCTCGCACGGCGTCGGCGTCGGCCGGGTCCAGGTGTGCGTGCCAGTCCAGTGGGGCGCGGAACTGGGCGTACACCTTGACGTGGCCGCCGCTGTTGCGTTGGGCGACGAGGTTCCGGTTCACGCCGTACACGGCCACGG